>CAZUXB010000026.1:0-29904 GCA_964624555.1 uncultured Rickettsiales bacterium
TCCTGTGCATAACAGCAGTAACATATATGTATAAATAATTAGTTAATCAGCTATAAACTAAAATTCTCCCTCACCCTAACTGCTAGGGAGGGGTTGTTTCACTTCACGTAATTGGAAAAAGTTCCCACTATCTCACCTTTGGCAAGCGCATGCTTTTCAAGCTCTTCTACTACTTCCTGAGGTTTATTTATTTGACCTTTGATTATTGGTGCATCTAGGGCATAGACCACGAAATGGTAGCTGTGTATTTTTGCGTCGTTAAATGGTGGGCATGGGCCATCATAACCTGCAAAATTATATTTGGGTTTATCAGGGCTTAAATCGGCATAGTCATTGAAAAGCGGAATCCCAGGGATGGCACGTTTATTGTGTCCTTCTTGTATATCACTAGGAATAACCGGATAACCGATCAATACCCAGTGGTAAAAAATCCGGCGTGGTGCATTTTCAGGAATTACCTTACCTTCCTTGTTAGCATCGGCAAGATCTACCGGAACATCGGCATCATACATGACTATAGCAATATCTTTCGTGCCAGTGGGAATTCCATGCCATGCTAATTCTGGGCTGGTATTCGCGGCAGGCATCGTCTTGCCTTTACCGTCACGCATGCAGTAGGCATATTTTTCAGGGATAGGCTTATCCCCCTGAATGCTGGATGAGGTAACGACTAATTTTGTTACCCCCGCAGAGGCAATGCTTGATGCCAGACAAGCCACGGCAAATATACTAGCGCAGGTAGCGAATTTCATACTTCACTTCACGTAATTGGAAAAAGTTCCCACTATCTCACCCATCGCCACGGTGTGGGCTTCGATCTCGGCCATTACATCCTTGGCGTTGGAGCCATCGCGGGCCTTAAGTTCCGGTATGTCCAGCGCCCGCACCTGGAAATGGTAATGGTGCAGCTTGGGATCATTAAACGGCGGGCACGGGCCGTCATACCCGCGGAAGGCGGCAGGTTGTTTATCTTTAAAGAATCCAGCGAAATCATTGACCATCAGCTTGCTGCCGCTTAGGCTTTTGCCGTTGCCTTCAAGCATTTTGCTGGCTTTGGCTGGCAGCGCGGTGGTCACCCAGTGGTAGAATTTCATGCGCGGCATATTTTCGTCCAAGGTTTTGCCGACTTTATTCACATCGTCAAACACGGTTGGAACATCGGGATCGAACGAAACGATGGCAAATGATTTGGTGGTATCCGGTGCACCGCTCCATTCAAGCTGCGGGCTGATATTGCCGCCGGGTTTGGTCTTATCCTTGCCATCAGCGGTGCAATAGGAGAATTTCGGGTCGATCGCAGCGCCATTCTGGATGCTGGTCGAGGTGACGGTAAGGCTTGCCACCGGCGCTTGCGCCAGCGCAAAAGATGATATCAAACAGGATGTTATAAAAAGGCTTGCGGCTAATGCGTGTTTCATAAATACCCCCCTTAAAAGTTTTGCTTAAAATGACAATAGCAATTGAATTTTATAACTCCAAGCCCTATTTATAGCTAGCAACTAGTAACTAGCAACCGGTAACTAAATCATTATGTTCATACAAACTGAAGCAACACCCAATCCGCTGACCCTGAAATTCATTCCCGGTGTAGCAGTACTCGAAAGCGGCACCGCTTTTTTCACCAGCGCTGAGGATGCGACCATTTCGCCGCTGGCTGTTGAATTATTCGCCATTGATGGTGTAACTGCGATATTTTTAGGCAGTGATTTCGTTACCGTAACCAAAGACGAAAACAGCGAGTGGGGAATTTTGAAAGCCCCGATACTTACCACCATCATGGATTTTTTTGTTGCCAAAAAACCGGTGATGCTTTCGGCCAAAAAAGAAGCGGCGGCTGGCAGTGAAAATGATTCCGATATTGTAAAACAGATCCGCGAGCTCATCGACACCCGCGTGCGCCCGGCTGTGGCGCAGGATGGCGGCGACATCATCTATCGCGGCTTCGAGGACGGCATCGTGCAACTCGAGCTGCACGGCTCCTGCTCCGGCTGCCCAAGCTCAACCATCACCCTCAAAAACGGCATCGAGAATATGCTGAAACACTACATACCCGAAGTCGTTGCGGTGGAGGCGGTCTAATGTCATTTACGATTTTTCCGCATAAACCGAATGTTAATTTCATGGGCCGGCGCTGGGTCGGTTTTGCATTTTCCATTGCTTTGACTCTGGCTTCGATTGGCCTGTTCGTCACCAAGGGCCTCAACCTCGGCATTGATTTCACCGGCGGTATTCTGATGGAAATAAACACCGAGGAAGTGGCCGACCTCGCCAAGCTGCGCGAAGTGCTCGGCAACCAGGGTTTTGGCGAGATTTCGCTGCAGAATATTGGTGATATCAAGGCCGGGAAAGATGTGATGATCCGCATCCAGGTTTCTGATACCGACAACCAGTCGGTTATCGTGAACAAGGTAAAATCAATACTTGCCGAGCATGTAAGCAGCAAGATCGACTACCGCAAGATTGATTATGTCGGCCCTACCGTAGGCCGCGAGCTCATCGAATCGGGCATTTACGCCGTGCTATCGGCCTTCGCCTGCATCATGCTCTATGTCTGGTTCCGCTTCGAGTGGCAATATGGCGTGGGCGCGATATTAGCCCTCGTGCATGACAGCATTATGATCATCGGTTTCTTTGCTTTAACCCGCCTTGAATTCGGCCTTACCGCTGTTGCCGCCATCCTCACCATTGTCGGTTACTCCATCAACGATTCGGTGGTTATCTATGACCGCATCCGCGAAAATATGCGCCGCTTCAAGAAAATGCCGATCTCGGAACTGCTCAATATGAGCATCAATGACACGCTCTCGCGCACGGTGCTAACCGCCTCCACCACCCTCCTCGCCTCCATCGCCTTGCTGGTTTATGGCGGCGAGGTCATCCGCGCCTTCTCCGCGGCGATGGTGTTTGGCGTGGTCATCGGAACCTATTCTTCCATCTTTATCTCCGCCCCGACCCTGATTTACCTGAACCTGCGCGAAGGTACGGAAGTAAAAAGCAAGGTTGAGGCTGCATAACCCCCTCTCTAACTCTCCCCCGCAAGCGGGGGAGAGGACTTTAGAATTCCCTCTCCACGCAGTGGGGAGGGCTAGGGAGGGGTTTCTTCCCTGCTCTTATCGATAACCTTGAGCATCTCGCGCAGGAGTGGCTTTACGCCATCGCCGGTTACGCCCGATATATTCCATATCTTGCGTTTGCTGGCTTTTTTGAGGGCGGCGGATTTTTCTTTTATTTCGTCCTCGGTCAGCGCGTCGCATTTATTGAGCGCGATTATCTCGTCCTTGGCGTAGAGTTCCTTGCTGTATTTTTTAAGTTCCTTGCGGATGGTTTTGTACGCATCCACCACATCGTCCTGCGTACCGTCGATAAGGTGCAAAAGCACTCCCGCCCGCTCCACATGGCCAAGGAACTTAAGCCCCAGTCCAACCCCCTCAGAGGCTCCTTCGATTAGTCCTGGAATATCCGCAAGTACGAATTCGCGCTGATCAACATAGACCACGCCGAGTTGCGGCGTAAGGGTGGTGAATGGATAGTCGGCAATTTTGGGTTTAGCGCGTGAAACGGCGGCGAGGAAGGTCGATTTCCCGGCATTGGGAAGGCCGAGCAACCCAGCATCAGACATGAGTTTTAACTTAAGCCACAACCAATGTTCCTCCCCTTCGCCGCCGGGTGTGGCAATGCGCGGCGCTTGATTGGTCGAGGATTTGAAGCACTGGTTGCCAAGCCCGCCCTTGCCGCCTTCGGCAAGTTTTATTTTCTGTCCGACTGCGGTTAGGTCGGCTATCACCGTTTCCTTATCCTCGGCGATGATCTGGGTGCCTACGGGGAGTTTTATGATGAGGTCATCGGACGAGGCGCCGGTGCAGTTGCTGCCCATGCCATTCTGGCCTTTTTTGGCTTTAAAATGCTGCTGGTAGCGGAAATCGATCAGCGTGTTCAGCCCGCCGACACATTCGGCGATCACGCTGCCGCCGTCGCCGCCATTCCCGCCGTCCGGGCCGCCATCGGGGATGAATTTCTCGCGCCGGAAACTGACGCAGCCAGCTCCGCCATCGCCGCTACGGATGTATATTTTTGCTTCATCAAGGAATTTCACAGGGAACTCATATTTTATTCGAACCCTGCACCTAACCCGATATCTTTAAACGTACCAGTGTCTTTTGATGCGGCATAAGAGAAGCGGCAGTAGGTAAAACCTTCGTTCCAGGCTTGTTTATACTGGTCATTGGCGGCCATCTCCGGGCGCTTTTTCAAGCCGTAGGCGAGTTTGTCCAGCCAGTAACCTTCGGCTGAAACACCGCTGTCGCAGCCATCTTCCCAGCCGAGCTTATATTCCGGCGGCCCTTGCGGGTCGATCATCATAAGGCCGGACGGGCGGCAGGCAGAAAGCGCCAGTGAGAGGATGAGCAGGGCAATGTTTTTTTTCATAATAGGTTATTATAGCATATATTTTCTGCCAGAAAACCTAAATTAAAACTTAATTTATTGAATATTAGGGAAACTCGCTGTATAGACGCGGCTCTATGAGCGAAAAACCTTACAGTAACCGCCGCACATTTGCGATCATTTCGCATCCCGATGCCGGTAAAACCACCCTGACTGAAAAGCTCCTGCTTTTCGGTGGCGCGATCCATCTGGCGGGGGCGGTGAAAGCCAAGAAAGGCGGCCAGTCTGCGCGCTCAGACTGGATGGCGATTGAGCAGCAGCGCGGTATCTCGGTCACGGCTTCGGTCATGACCTTCGAATATGGCAAAAACACGGTAAACCTGCTCGATACCCCCGGCCACAAGGACTTTTCCGAGGATACTTACCGCACCCTGACTGCTGTAGACTCCGCGGTGATGGTGCTGGACGGAGCAAAAGGTATTGAAGAACAAACACTTAAGCTGTTTGAGGTGTGCCGCCTGCGCGATACCCCGGTCATCACTTTTATCAATAAGATGGATAGAGAAACAAGAGAACCATTTGAATTATTAGATGAAATCGAGCAAAGACTGTCCCTCGATGTCTGCCCCATCACCTGGCCGATCGGCATGGGCGAGCGCTTCCGCGGCTGCTATAATTTAGTAACTGATACACTATACTTATTTGAACCAGGGGCTGGCCCCCTCTCTAACCCTCCCCCGCAAGCGGGAGAGGGAACAAGAATATCCCCTCTCCACGAAATGGGGAGGGCTAGGGAGGGGATATTCTCCGGCGCGGAAGACCCGGCGCTCGATGAGCATATTCCCGCCACTGAACTGAGCAAATTCCGCGAGGAAGTGGCCATGGTAAAAGCCATCTACCCGCCCTTTAACCGCGAGCATTATCTGGAGGGGCATTTGACCCCAGTGTTCTTTGGCAGCGCGGTGAATAATTTTGGCGTACGCGAGTTGCTGGAGGCTCTCTGCGAATATGCGCCCTCTCCGCGCATCCAGGCGGCCAGCCCGCGCAATATCGAGCCTTCCGAGCCTAAATTTACCGGCTTCGTTTTCAAAATTCAGGCCAATATGGATAAGAACCACCGCGACCGCATCGCCTTCGTGCGCATCTGTTCCGGCAAATATACACGTGGCATGAAAGTGTTGCATGTGCGCAGCGGCAAAACCGTGGCCCTTAACAATCCGGTACTGTTCCTCGCGCGTGAACGTGAGCTGGCTGAAGAAGCGTACGCCGGCGATATTCTGGGTATTCCCAACCACGGTAACTTACATATCGGCGATGCCATCACCGAGGGCGAGCAGCTTAAATTCAGCGGTATACCGAGCTTCGCACCCGAACTGTTCCAACGTGTGCGGCTTGATGACCCGCTTAAATCCAAGCAATTAAAAGCGGCTTTGGAACAGCTTTCCGAAGAAGGCGCGTCACAGATATTCAAACCGCTCGATGGCTCAAGCTGGATAATCGGCGTGGTGGGGCAACTCCAGTTCGACGTTATTGCTTCAAGATTACTTAGTGAATATGGCGTGCGCGGAAGTTTTGAAGCGGTGCCTTACACTAACGCGCGCTGGGTGAAAGCAAAAACACCGGAAAAACTTCAGGAATTCGCCGATAAGAATAAATACAACGCCGCTGAGGATGGTTCCGGAGCGCTTACCTACCTTGCCCCCAACGCCTGGCATTTAGAGCGCATCGCCAAGGATTTCCCTGATGTTGAATTTCTCAGGACCCGCGAATATCACTGAAGCTTATAAAGCCCGTCCATTGCGGTAAGTAGCGGCTTCCAGTCGAGAAGTTCTCTGGTTTTAGATATATCTGCCTGCAAATTGCCGCAGACACTTTCGGCGACCTCACCTCTTCCTATTGCTTTAAGCATTATTTTCACCATGAAGGTTGGGCAGGGAATCAGGAAGGCTTTTTTTCCTTTTGCCTGTGCGATCATTTTTATAAGCTCGGCAGTGGACAGGTCATCCCCATCAGAGACGAGGAATTTCTGGTTGCCTGCCGCTTTATGGGTGATGCAGGTTTTTATAAAATCGATAAGGTTATCGATACCCACCATGCTACGTTTATTTTTCAGCGAAGCAAAAGGCAGCGGGGTGCCGCTATCCACCAGCTTGATAATGGTTTCAATATTTCCTTTTGCGCCTTTGCCATAAACCAGCGGTGGGCGGATTATGACCACCTCCATTCCGGTTTCTTTGGCTATTTTGAGTAATTCCCGTTCTGCTTCCATTTTGGATATGGCGTACGGTGTTTTGGGCGATGGTTCGTCATCAGCGGTGAAGGCTTTTCCTTTGGTAGTGGTTTCGCCACCTACTTTTATGGTGCTTATAAAAATAAAACGCTTTACGGCAAATCTGGCGGCTTGTTTCGCCAGGTTTATCGTGCCCTCCGTATTTACAGCGCGTAATTCGTTGATACTATCGACCTTTTTCCCAGCGGTGGAATTTGTTTTTGCGGCGGCATGTATGACCACATCTATGCCCCCCAGGGCTTTTTCCCACCTTGTTTTTCCATCTATATCGCCGATAAAAACGCACCGGCTGATTTTTTCCATGTCGTTTTCCATGCTGCGTACTGCGGTGACAAGCTGGTAGGAGCTATCCCCCTTAAGATTTTCGATTAAGGCCCTGCCGATAAAACCTGTAGCGCCGGTAACAAGAATTTTCATTTTGCTAATAGCCCTAATAATTTTGCAGGATATTTAGAGTATATTTTAAAGATGTTAGTAGCTATACTGTTTTCTTTACATGCTCGTAATATCTCTTTATTCAATAATATATTGCTGTGCCAGCCAGATGTGCTGACCCCGCCGCTGCGCATCTTCACCAGTATTTCCGGCAAATGTTCATAGCGGATATTAGTGCCGACAAAAGCGCGGATGATGAACTCAAAATCGGCGGCAATTTTATAATCCGTCCGGTAGTTGCCAGTATGTTTGTATATATCTCTGGTCAGGAACATCGCCGGGTGGGCGGGCATCCAGCCATATGCCATCTTATCCGGTGAAAAGCGTCCTGAATCATAACGGCGGATTATTTTATCCGGCGTACCATCGCGGAAGAACCCGACATCACCAAGCAGGGCGTCCAGCCTGCCATCTGCCATTTTCTGTGCTACGCGGGTTAGTACATCGTTATGTGCATATATATCATCAGAATTAAGTATGCCTATGACATCGCCGGTAGCAAGGGCTACGCCTTTATTCATCGCGTCATAGATACCTTTGTCAGGCTCGGAAATGAATTTTGTCACCCGCGCCATATATTTGCCGATTGTTTCCTGTGTGCCGTCTTTCGAACCGCCATCTATCACTATATGTTCAACATCAGGGTGGGTCTGGGCGGCAACTGATTTAAGCGTGTCGGCAACTGTCCGTGCACTGTTATAACAAACTGTGATAACTGAGATTTTCATGGCTACTCCCAGCAGCGCCTCTCTGCTTCAAATCCATCTATAATCATGATGACCCCACGCGCATAATCCTGCCCGACCCACTTATTGGCACGTATGACGCCTTTTTCGATTCTTACGTTGTCGCTGCGGAAATTCTTAATTACTTCAGCCAGATCTTCCGGAGAATGAGGGTCAAAATACTCCGCGCAGTCACCCATCTGTTCGCGCGCTCCGGGAAATTCCGAGGCGATGACCGGGCAACCAAGCGCAAAAGCCTCCAGCGGCGGCAGGTTTTCCGGGCCGGAGAAAGAGGCGTAAAGCATGGCGCCCGCCGATTTGTATAACCCGATGAGATCATCGGTACTGACAAAACCAAGGAAATGCACCTTATCCTGAATAGCAAGTTCTGCAGCCTTTTGAGCTATATAACCCTTATTTCCCTTGTCCGATCCTACAAAAGCCACATCCGGGACTTTGTCCCCCTGCTTCTTAAGAAGCGCCAGCGCCAACAATATATTCATATGGTTCTTGTGTGCCCAGAACTGTGCCGGATAGAGCAGGAAACCATCTTCCAGGGAGAATTTCCTGAGTATGGCTGCTTTGTCAATCTCATATACCTTCAGGGCGAATGCTGGCGTTGGGTGTGGTAGTATGGTGATATTATTTTCCGGTATCTGATAAAACGACATTATCTCTTTTTTGCCTACCTCGGTTCCGGTTATGATACGCGCAGCCCGGCGTAAATGCCTCCCCAAAAATAGCTCGCGCCACTCCCATACGCCCTTTGCGCTTACTTCCGGGAACCATGGGTGGGTGCGGTGTTGTATATCCCAGACATTGGCGATATAAGGAATATCCAGTGTATCAAAATTGCCGCCTACGAACCACAACAGCTGTACATTCCTGCGCTTTGCTTCCTGTTCCAGGCGGCTGGGAATGCGCCATATGAAATTAAATAGTGGCGATACATGTTTAGCCCTGGAGATAAGCCGGCCGAGATTATTTCTTGTTGCAATAACTACAAGCTCAATGTTCTTGGGTAAATTGCGTTTCTTTAGCACAGCGATTGCTTCCGGTGGGCAGAAGAGAAAAAACTGATGGTGACTTTCCCCGGCTACAGCAAAGAACCCTTCCGCCACATCATTTACGAAAGTATAGCCGCCGCCTACATCTGGTTTGAACTCGCCGAGAAAAACTCCGACACGCATAGGCCTACCTTTTCAAACTGGCGATGGTTTCACAAATATGTTTTATGGTTTTTTCATCCAGAGATGGTGCTGACGGCAGGTATAAACCGGTCTGCCATAATCTATCTGCCACCGGGCAATCTATTTTCCTGAAGCCGGGGATTTTTTCTAGGCATGGTTGCTGGTTCATTGGGCAGAAAAAGGTGCGTGTCTCAATACCTTTTTCAGCGAGTTTCGCCATCAACTCGTCGCGCGAAATTCCGAATCCCGGTTCGATGGTCAGGGCATACATCCAATAGACATTGCGCGCCCAGTCTTTTTCCACCGGCAGTTTAAGACCAGCGATATTTTGCAAATTTTCATTATAGGTTTTTGCCACGCGGCGTTTTGCTTCGATTATTTTTTCGATCTTGTGCAACTGTGCGAGGCCGAACGCCGCCTGATACCCGGTCATGCGGAAATTATACCCGGCGCGCTCATGCCGGAAACGCGGCTTGGTGAAAGCGAGGTTGCGAAGCAGGCGCAGCTTCTCGGCGAGCTCATCATTATTGGTCATGACCATGCCGCCTTCGCCGGTGGTGATGACCTTATTGGCATAAAAGCTGAAACAGGCCATATCGCCGAAACTGCCGCTCATTTGCCCACGTACCGTTGCGCCGTGTGATTCGGCGGCGTCCTCTATGACCATAATATTATGTTTTTTTGCTATCTTCATCAGCGCATCCATATCCACTGGGTGGCCGAACAGATGCACCGGAATGATGGCTTTGGTTTTGGGCGTGATGAGTTTTTCGATGAGCGATAGATCCAAATTCCACGTCTCGTTTTCCGAATCAACGGGAACCGGCAGCGCGTTGTTGTGGATGACTCCCAGAGCGGTGGCGATGTTGGTGCTGGCGCTGACCAGAACCTCATCCCCCGCCCCTATTCCCGCCGCGTCAACGGCAAGGTGCAACGCAGTGGTGCCGCTGGTTACGGCCACGCCATGCTTCACGCCGATATAATCGGCAAAACCCTGCTCAAAATTTTTGATGTAATCGCCAAAACTGCCCGATATCTCACCCTTGCGCAGTGCGTCGGTAACATAATTTATTTCCGTTTCATCGGTGAATGGCTCGAATACAGGGATCATTTTAATATTTGCACAAAGTGATTATAAAGATTAAACGATGGATAGCAAAATTTAACACAACATCAAAGCAAATAAGCGCATATGATAGAAGAAATTAAGGATAACGGAGAACTGCTTGCCATTATTCTGCGCGGTAATTTTAACAAGCCGGGGATAACTTTTTTTACCCCTGATACACTTTCCCAGCAACTTGCCTATATGAATCACCCGGCAGGGAAGGTTATTCTACCGCACGTGCATAATCCTGTGCCGCGTGAAGTGCATTATACGCAGGAAGTTCTGGTGCTTAAGAAAGGCAAGCTTCGTGTTGATTTTTATAATAGCAAGCAAGTCTACCTGTTCAGTCATATGCTCTATGCCGGTGATGTCATATTACTGGCTACTGGTGGGCATGGGTTTGAAGTAATAGAAGAGATAGAAATGTTAGAAATTAAACAGGGGCCATATGCTGGCGAAACTGATAAAACACGCTTTACAGGTATTTCTGCTGCTGAAGTTAAGCTAAAACAATAATCGCTACATTTGTTTTGCTCACGCTTTGATTAATCTTTCAAAAATAAATCCTCTAAAATTAACTGTTCGCATTATTCCACCCATTGGGTCATCAAGCGCAGAAAATTCTGAAATCACTTTATATCTGCGTCCTACAGCGTCAAGCAAAGATATTGTTGAAAACAAGCGTGCCGTATAGCTGGAGGAAACAATACGCCTCGTTTGTTTCTGTACGCATATCATGTCTTTGTCGCCTTCTATCACTGGTGTTCTATCAATAAGTATATAAGCTGGTTCCAACATAATGGCCTGCCCTATTACGACAGAAAAATCTTTTATATATTGCAGCACGCTGGAAAATATAATGATATCAAACTTTCCTATTTTACCGGCCTCCTCTATTGACTTGGTGAAGAACAATTTTCCGTCATTCAGGTGTTTGTTGCCGGCCTCAACAAAATGTTCCTGCTCGACCACGCACCACTTGATCGATTTAAGGCCAGCGAACCAGTGCCGGTGCTGGAAATAGGCACTGCCTAGACCGCCACCAAAATCCAATACCCGCAAGTTACCGTCATTCTCTGCAGCGCAGCGCATGAGTGCGGCAAGCATGGGGTAGCGGTCATCACGCCGGTAGAATAAAACCCCATCGCGCTCGAACTCGGCCTTGCCGTCGCGCACGGCTATGGTATTGGCCAGGACTTTTTCTAAAATGCTAGAATCGTCATATCCTTTTGTCTGTGCCGCTGCTTCTTCCCACGTAGAAAATTCTCCGCGAAAACAGCTTCCGTATCCCGTTATGTGCCGCCCGATGCGTATCACTTCCGGTGGTAACCATGCTTTTAATTTTTTCATTGGCGTTCTTCTTTTTCCAGTATTGAACGAACAGAATATTTTTATTTTTGATTTTGAACAAATAATTTTTTGGCGCTAACCTTTTATTAATAATATTGTATGATGGTGTATTGCGAACGTATAATATTTATTATTCGGAATTGAATTGTTGCATTGTGCAATTACTAGATATAGTAATATCTAGTAAATATATTGTTTTAGTACAACTAATATGTAGGGTAAGATTGGCCGTGAGACAGGTAGCGACTAGGTTCATATCTTTATTATCAGGCGCAGTTTTGCTTGTAAGTTGCGATAATTGGGCTGGCGATGCCGCCAAGATGGATCCTATTGACCGTGAGGCTGGGCTCACCCGCGATGATTTTCGCACCATGCGCGATGTTGATAGTGTGAAGAAACCTGATCCGACCGCCAATCCTGGTAACGTTGTCGAGCCGCCGATACCTGACCTTGCCGAGATACTTGCCGCCCCACCAAAACCCAAGATCGGAGAAACGCAGTTGGTCTCTCTCGCGGTGACTGATGATGTTCCGCTTAAAGATGTATTGATTGAGGTTGCCAGACTGGCCAAGGTCGATATTGATGTCGATGCCAGTATAACCGGGGGTGTTTCCCTGCGTGCTACCGATAGGCCGTTTAATGAAGTTATCGACCGCATAGCAGATATGGCTGGTCTGCGCTATAGCATGAAGAATGGTGTGTTGCGTATTGAACGGGATACACCGTATATCAAGCTTTATTCACTTGACCTGCTTAACAGCGAGCGTACTTCTACCGGCAGTATTAGTGTTGGCGGCGCTTCTCTTTCCAGCTCGTCCGGCGGTTCCTCCAGCGGCGGTTCTTCTGCCAGTATAAATGCTAAGGCCGATAGTGATTTCTGGGCAAAGTTTGAAAGCAGTATTGCTCAGATATTAGCTTATACGCCAGAAAAGAGAACTTCTGCTACTACTATCTCGGCACAGCCGGCCCCTCCTGCGGCTGCGCTTCCTGCTTCATCATCACCCGCTGCTCCTTCTTCATCTGGTTCTGCCGCTGCTTCTTCTGCTTCTGGTGAAGATAAAGCACCTGCCGCGCCTTCGTCGATGAAACCAATGCAGGCTGCGGTTGCATCTCCAGCGCCGGCTGCTGCGGCTGCCCCTGCCGCTTCGGCTTCCTCATCCTCATCTTCGGGCTCTGGTGGCACTTTTTATGTTGTAAACCGTCAGGCCTCAACCCTTACTGTGTCTGCGACTGCAAAACAGCATGAAATGATACAGCAATTCCTGGATAAGATAGTTGCAAACACTTCTTCGCAGGTGTTGATCGAAGCGAAGGTAGTTGAAGTTGACCTGAGTGATCAATACCAGAGCGGTATCAACTGGACTAATTTTGGCGGTACCAGCTTTAATTTCTCCGGTGATTTTTCAAAAAATACTGTTAGTAATACTTCCATTGACGTTCCAACTCTAAGCATATTAAAGAACGATATTTTACGCCGTGGCATTGATCTTTCAGCAGCAGTAAAATTGCTGGATGAATTCGGTACCACCCGCGCCCTTTCCAGCCCACGCCTTAATGCTGTGAATAACCAGCAGGCAGTTCTTAGCTTTGTTGAAAGTCTGAAATTCTTTGAAGTTAAATTGACCACGACAGATGCGGTAAAGGATTCCACAGGGGCTATAACTACTCCAGCCAAGGTTGATGTGACCAGCACCCCGAAAGAGGAGCCGGTTGGCATCATACTCAACCTGCAACCATCGATAAATTCCGATACTCAGGAAATAACCATGAACGTTCGTCCAACTATAAAGCGCCTGGTTAAGACAGTTTCTGACCCTGGTTACGAAGTTGCCAAGGCAACGGCTATTTCTATTGTTGGCGCTTCTTCTGCGGCTGGTGTTGCCTTGGCCTCCACCCATAGCGATTTCCCGCAGATAGAAACTCGCGAGCTTGATTCCATAGTTAAGGTAAAAAGCGGTCAGACACTGGTTATTGGCGGCCTGCTGGAGGATAAGATAATTAACACTGATTCTGGTGTTCCCTATGCTAGTGAAGTTCCGTTGTTTGGAAATCTTTTCAAATCTGTGGATAAAAAGAATACTAAAAAGGAATTGGTCATTTTTATTCGTGCAACCATTGTCGGCAGCAGCGGTTCTGCTGATCCTTATGACAAGGGAGTGTATGAAAAATTCATTCAGGATCCACGCCCGCTCAAGTTTTAGGCAATTTTAAATATGACTATGGGTTCTTTCCATGCTTACTAATATACGTTATATTCTTCTCACCGCTTTGCGTGACTGGTTGTTCATCGGCCTGTTCATCGGTATATTGGTTGCTACGGCCATTTCGGCAACCCTTGGCAGCACGGCTTTTATTGAAGAAAAAGAAATGACCTTGTCTTTTGCCTCTGAATCGGCCCGTATTATTTTAATGGTTGGGTTGATTGTTTTTGTCTGTTTCCATATCCGCAATGCTTTTGATACCAAGGAAATTGACGTTATTCTTTCCCGCCCTATTTCCCGTTCCAATCTGGTAATTTCATACTGGTTGGGGTTTTCCCTGGTTGGTTTACTCCTTACAGTTCCTGTTTTACTCCTAATCGACATTATCGGGGTTGCTGATTTTGCTGGTTTTATTGGCTGGGGTGCGAGCCTTGTTCTGGAGATGGGTTTGGTGGTTGCCCTTGCCCTTTTCTCCGCCTTTACCATGCGTAGTGCGGTTACTTCTGTTCTTGGCTGCATGGGCTTTTATGTGCTTTCTCGGATGATGGCTTTTTTCGTATTTACCTCTAATTCAGGTATGTTCAACGCTCCCAAATTCATCGTTCTCAAATGGACTTTGCAGGCAATTTCTACAATTCTTCCCCGCCTTGATTTTTTTGGTAAGAGTGACTGGTTGATTTATGGTTTGAGCAGCGCGCAGGATTGGCAGCTATATGTTGCACAGACGGTTGTATTTGTACCGATACTGCTTGTTGCCGCTATGATCGATTTCCGCCGCAAGCAGTTCTGATATGAATAAAGCAGCAAACAGCAATAAAATGTTCTGTTATTATCTTACGCTGGCGCTGCTTGTTTCATTGCAGATTGGCTATTGGTACAGGACCAAGGATATTACTCCTGATATGGGCATTGTTCCTACTCCTCCCGGTAAGCAGGCGCTACACGCCCTGACTTTTGGTGATGACCAGTTCTATTTTCGCGTCCTTACTTTTAACCTGCAGAACGCTGGCGATACTTTTGGGCGGTCCACAGCCCTGCGTTATTATGATTTCAATAAACTCTACCAGTGGTTCAATTTGCTTGATGACTTAGACCATAGGTCGAATATGGTGCCCGCTATGGCCACATATTACTTCTCACAGACGCAAAACACCGCCGATGTACGTTATGTGGTCGACTACCTCTACACCCACTCTACGCGCGATGTAGGGAAGAAATGGTGGTGGTTGGTGCAGGCGATATATCTATCAATGCACAAGCTGGAAGATAAAGACCTTGCCCTTAAGGTTTCGCAGCCATTGGTAAATCCTGACGTTCCTGCCTGGGCGCAGCAGATGGCGGCAGTAGTGCGCGAAAAACGCGGAGAATTCGATGCGGCTTTGAAGGTAATGGAAACCATCAAGGACAACGCCAAAGATATCAAGGATATGGATCTTAAATACATGACCTATTTTATCACAGAACGCTTAAACAAGCTGGATAAGGTTGTGGAGAAGAAAAAGGTGCTTGAAGAGATACAGCATACCTCACCAACCCCGGACCCTGTTAAAAACGAGGTTCCGGCAGGTGCTACGGATAAAAAATAACATTATTATCTGTCAAACACCATCGCCGAGTCTTCTTAATATCTCGTCAAGCTGGCTGAGTGAGCTATAGCTCAAGACTATCTCACCGCTTTGCCCGCGGTCATGGATAGCTACTTTCAAGCCAAGATTTTCGGAAAGTGTTTCCTCCAGCGCCAGAATGTCCGGGTCCCTGTTGGCAGGTTGTTGGTGGCCGTCCCCTGCCCGGTTTGGATTGTTGCCAGAGCGTGAATTAGCGCGTTTGGGGTTGCCTTGTACTTCGCGGCTGATATCTTCGGCCTGGCGCACTGAAAGCCCGCGGGCAACGATCTGTTTGGCAATTGCAACGGCATTGGGCAGGCCGATTAATGTGCGGGCGTGTCCCATGGTCAAATCACCTTTGTCGAGCATGATTTTGATTTCGTCAGGCAGCGAAAGGAGGCGTAATAAATTGGTAACGTGGCTACGACTTTTACCAACTATGCTGCCAAGCTCTTCCTGCGTGTAGTCGAATTCTTCGATGAGGCGCTGGTATCCGATAGCTTCTTCCAGCGGCAGAAGGTCCTGACGTTGTACGTTCTCCACCAGCGCCAGTTCAAGAGCCTGTTTATCGGTTATTTCACGGATAATGACCGGTACGCGGTTAAGCCCGGCGAGCTTTGCTGCGCGCCACCTTCTCTCCCCGGCGATTATCTCAAACCGGCCGGTCTGGGCTGCAGGGCGGACAATAATTGGCTGCATTATCCCGTTGCGGCGGATCGAATCTGCCAGCTCATCGAGGGCTTGTTCATTGAACTGTGTACGCGGTTGGTATTTGCCCGGTATCAGCTGTTCAATCACCAGCGAATCCACTCCGGAAGGGATGCCGCTGCCAGCTTTTGCCGGAGCGTTCACCGATGCTGGCGGGCTTTGCGTATAATTCTCGGAAATCAAAGCTGAGAGGCCTCTTCCCAGTCCCCGCGTAGTTGTTGTGGTAGTCATAAAACCTCCCGTATTTATGTGTTATGCGTTACGCAACTTCTAGTTCTTTTTCGCGGATATGCTCCCGCTTGAGTAATTCACTGGCCAGTTGGATATAGGCTTTGGAACCGGCGCAATTCATATCATAAACCAGTGCTGGTTTGCCGTGTGATGGCGCTTCCGACATACGGATATTGCGTGGAATGACAGATTTATAAACGGTGGCACCAAAATAATCGCGCACGTCATTTTCAATTTGTTCGGTGAATTTATTACGGCGATCATACATTGTAAGTACGATGCCCTGAATAGATAGTATAGGATTAAGGTTGTTTTTCACCAGTTCCACAGTTTTTACGAGATGGCTTAACCCCTCAAGCGCGTAAAATTCACATTGTAGCGGTATCAGAACTTCGTCAGCGGCAACTAAGGCGTTGATGGTGAGAAGCCCCAGTGACGGCGGGCAATCGATAAGTATATAGTCATAATCATTACCACTATCAGTTAGGGCGTTTTTAAGGCGGAATTCGCGTTTTACCAGGCTCACCATTTCAATTTCTGCACCTGATAAATCAATCGTTGCGGTAACGATATGAAGCCCGGGAACAGCGCTTTTTTTGATAGCAGATGCCAATTCTATGTTATCCAAAACCAACTCGTAAGAGGTTATGTCGCGGTCATTCTGGTTGATACCAAGACCGGTGCTGGCGTTACCCTGCGGATCAAAATCTATCACCAGTACTTTTTTACCAACCGCCGCGAGAGCGGTTGCGAGATTGACTGTTGTGGTTGTTTTCCCAACCCCACCTTTTTGATTTACGATAGCAAAAATTCTTGATTTGTGTTCCAGATTATTTTTCTGTGAGTTTTTGTCTGACTTGACCATGGTGTCTCTTTCTTACTTTAGAAAGTTTTAGTATTACGCTCTGTAACCCAGCAATACTGGGCGTTACAGCCAGATCGTACTGCCAATTTTTCAGAGCGTCTTCATTCTCAATACTATAATTTTTTCCTTTATGGAAGAGACAAATCGTTCCACGTGAAATATTTTCTGACAAAATATGTTCGCTAAGTTGTAATAATTTATCTAAGGAAGCGCAGGCACGTGAAATAACTATATCGACATCGCCGATTTTAGCTTCTTCGATACGGCAATTATGGATAGTGATTTTAGTTTCTGTTATTCTCGCCACCTCTTTTAAAAACGCTGTTTTTCTAGAGTCACTCTCGATTAGATGGATATTTTTATAGCCCATAATCGCCAGTGCCATCCCCGGGAAACCGGCCCCTGCTCCCAAATCGGCGATTATTTTTTCTTTGTCATCGATATATTTTACGAGTTGAAGGGAATCCAAAAAATGGCGGCTCCAGGAGTCATCTATAGTGTCATTACTAACCAGATTTATTTTTGGTTGCCATTTAAGTAAGAGGTCATGGTAGAGTTTTAGACGTTCAAAAGTTCCATGTGAAACATAAATGTGTTCATTGAGTAGTTCAAAAGGTGTCATTTGCTGTCATCCCGTGGGTCACGAAGTGGCCGCACGGGATCTTTTAAACCCAACATCCAGATCCTGTGCTACGACTATGTCGTCCACAGGATGACTTGATGATTTTTTGATATGGCCAATAAGGGTTATGACCGCCGCCGGTGTCATTCCCTGGATACGACTTGCTGCTCCTATATTATGAGGCTTGTGGAATTTCAATTTGTTCCTAATTTCAGTAGAAAGTGATGGCAGCAGATCATACTCAACCCAAGACGGTATAAGCATTTCCTCTTCTTTTTTAAATACTGCGATATCTTGCTCCTGTTTTTCCAGATAACCATCATAAAGAGCCTCAATTTCGATCTGCTCAACTATTTCTTTTGGTATTGTGTTCAGATCTGGCCATAGCTGACATATATCTGAGAAAGAAATATGGGGATAAGTCAATAATTCAAAAGCCGAACGGCGTACCCCATCGTGATTTAATGTTATATTTGATAGTTTTGCCTGATTAGGAGTTATATTTAGCTGTTTTAAGGTTTCACGTGAATCTTTGAGTAAATCAATTTTCGTTTCATAAGCCATCTTACGGGTGGAACCAACGCAACCTATATCAATTCCCTTTCCAGTTAAACGCAAATCGGCATTATCAGCCCTAAGTGAGAGTCTATATTCCGAACGTGAGGTGAACATACGGTATGGCTCACTGGTTCCGTAAGTGATGAGATCATCGATCATTACACCTATATAAGCATCTGATCTATCGATAATAAATGGTTCAGAGCCACCAGCTGACAAAGCTGCATTTAAACCTGCTACCAGCCCCTGCCCGCCCGCTTCTTCATACCCGGTGGTACCGTTAATCTGGCCGGCAAAATACAGTCCCCTCACCTTTTTTGTTTCCAATGTCGGTTTCAATTCGCGCGGGTCAACGAAATCATATTCAATGGCATAGCCGGGGCGGGTGATATGTACATTCTCCAGTCCGGGTATGGTTTTTATCATGTCATGCTGGACATCTTCCGGTAGTGAAGTTGAGATTCCATTTGGATAAACTGTATCATCATCGAGCCCTTCTGGTTCCAGGAAAATCTGGTGGTTTTCACGGGCGGCAAAACGCACGACTTTATCTTCAATTGACGGACAATAACGTGGCCCGGTGCTTTCGATTTGTCCGGAATACATCGGCGCACGGTGAAGATTCGCACGGATAATTTCGTGGGTTTTCGGGTTGGTATGGGTAATAAAACAGGAAATTTGCGGAACCGTAACGCGTTCGGTTAAATAGGAAAACGGCGTTGGTGGCTTATCCCCGGCCTGCTCTTCCAGTATCGACCAATTGATGGTTTTTCCATCCAACCGTGCCGGTGTCCCGGTTTTTAAGCGCCCAACATTAAAATTAAGCCTTTTCAAAGTGTTGGATAGACCTATAGAAGGTGCGTCCCCTACCCGTCCGGCGCGTATTTTGGTTTCGCCGATATGCATCAGGCCGTTTAAAAAAGTACCAGTAGTCAGTACAACTTTTGGTGCCTTTATGGTCTTTCCGGATGCCAGTACAACCCCCTGCACTTCGCTGCCATAGCCAATTACAAGGTCTTCAACTGCGTCTTCGATTATCTCCAGATTATCATATTCCGATAAAACCGATTGCATCGCCTGGCGGTATAATTTCCTATCGGCCTGTGCCCTGGGACCGCGGACAGCCGGGCCTTTGCTGGCGTTCAAAATTCGGTAATGGATCCCCGCCCGGTCGATGACTTTGCCCATCACGCCATCGAGCGCGTCTATCTCACGAACCAGCGTTCCCTTAGCAATTCCGCCGATCGCAGGGTTGCACGACATCTCGCCGATGGTGGCGAATTTATGGGTGATAAGTGCGGTTTTCGCCCCTACCCGCGCCGCGGCCGCAGCGGCTTCCGACCCAGCGTGGCCGCCGCCTATGATGATTACGTCAAAGTTCATAAAGCCCTTATAATTACTGGATCCCGGCCAATTCTTGTTTTTAATAAGGTGGGCCGGGATAACGGGAATCTAAGTGGCAGAGCCACTATGATTTTCCCTCACTTCCCAATACAAAAATCTCTAAAGATGACGTCTAATACATCATCCAGTGCAATTTTTCCAGTGATTTTACCAATCGCCAGCGATGCCCGGCGCAGTTCTTCACAGGAAAGCTCCAGTGGTTTATCGCTAAGAGCCGCGGAAAGTAACAGTTCCGCCTCGCTCAGCAAGGCGCGGTGACGGGCGCGGGTGACAAGCGTCGCACCCTCGCCCGCGAAAAATGCGGTAACTTTTTGTTCTATTAGGGATAATAAGGTGTCGACCCCCTCGCCTGTCTTAGTAGATAAGCGGAGTGTAGAGTGTGGAGTTTGGAGTTTAGAAGTATCACATTTGGAGATGATTACGATGCTGTTATCATCAAGCAGTTCCTTTGTGTGCGCGTCCATTTCCGGGAGTTTGGAAGCGTCGAACAGAGCCAGTTTGATGTCGGCCTGCCCTGCCCGCGCCCGCGCCCGCCTTATGCCCTCCTCCTCAATTTCGTTATCCGACTCCCGCAGACCCGCGGTATCCATGAGGATCACCGGGTAACCGGCAATGTCCATCTGCACCTCGATAACGTCGCGCGTGGTGCCGGCATGGTGGGAAACAATGGCTGCGTCACGCTTAGCCATCAGATTCAGCAAACTTGACTTGCCGGCGTTAGGCGCGCCGATTATGACGATGGATAAACCCTCACGCAATGCTTCGCCACGGCGATGGTCGGCCAGAGCTGCGGCGATAGTTTTTTGGAGGTTGATAATCGTCTGCCGCCATTCGGCCAGAACTGACTCAGGAATTTCTTCGTCCGGAAAATCGATATAGGCTTCAAGCAGCGCCAGGCACTTGATGGTTTTGTCGCGTATGTCGTTATAGAACGCGCTCATGGCCCCAGCCATCTGGCGCATGGCCTGCGTCTTCTGGGCGTGGGTGCCGGCATCGATGAGATCGGCCAGACCCTCGGCCTGGGTCAAATCCAATTTCCCGTTTAAAAAGGCTCTGCGAGTGAATTCACCCGGTTCGGCGGGTGTGAGGCCGTCCAGACCCGAAAGCACGTCCAGAAGCTCGCGTATGACGGCAAGGCTGCCATGCAAATGCAGCTCGACCACATCTTCGCCGGTGAAGCTATGGGGAGCTTTGAAGTAAAGGGCAAGGCCGTGGTCGATGACTGTGCCGGACGTGGGATGACGGATAACGGAATACTTGGCAAAATTTGGGGCAGGGCAGGGAGCGCCGGTGAGTTTTTCAAGGGCAGGGGCCGCGCCTTTTCCGGAGATACGGATGATGGCTACACCGGACTTGGCCGGGGCGGTGGCGAGGGCGAAGATGGTGCGGTTGGTCATTTCAAATACGCCGCGTCAATGAGGGTTTTGGTGTATTCGTGCTCCGGCTTTTCAAAAATCGCTGCGGTCTTACCCGATTCGACGATTTTACCGGCGCGCATAACGATTAAGTCCTGCGCAATTGCGCGGACTACACGCAGGTCGTGGCTGATGAACATATAACTCAGGCCGCGCTCTTTCTGGAAGGCTTTAAGGAGATCAATTATCTGGGATTGTACTGATAAATCAAGGGCTGAGGTCGGTTCATCGAGCACCACCAGCTTGGGCTGCAATATCATGGCACGGGCGATGGAGATGCGCTGGCGCTGGCCGCCGGAGAATTCATGGGGGTAACGGTCCTTTATCTCCGGCGAAAGACCGACATCGGTGAGTATCTTATCCACATCTTTCTCGCGCTCTTCTGCGCTTTTCTGCGGGTAATGTATTAACATTCCTTCCTCGATGATGTGGCGGATGCGCATGCGCGGATTGAGGCTGGAATAGGGGTCCTGAAACACCAGTTGCATCTGGGAGCGCAAGGGGCGGATAGCTTTGGCCCTAAATTCATCTATCCTATTGCCTAAGAACACTATTTTGCCATCGCTTTTGATTAAACGGAGCAGGGCGAAGCCGAGGGTGGTTTTGCCCGATCCAGACTCGCCAACGATGCCCAGAGTGGACGATTCCGCCAACGTAATGGAGAGGTCGTCCACCGCCTTAACATACCCCGTGGTGCGTTTCAGTAATCCAGTCTTGATGGGGAAGTAAACCCGCAGATTTGCGCAGGCTAGAACCTCTTTTGCACCATCCGGGACGGGCAGGGGCAACCCCTTCGGTTCGGAGGCGAGGAGGCGTTTGGTATATTCATGTTTGGGGTTGGCAAAAATTTCTGCGACCGGGCCTTGCTCAACAATTTCACCCTTATACATCACCGCGACCCGGTCTGCCATGCGCCGCACGAGGGTCAGGTCATGGGTGATAAACATCATCGCCATGCCCATGGATTTTTGCAGTTCTTTGAGTAGCTTCAGTATTTTAACCTGAATGGTAACATCCACCGCCGTGGTCGGCTCATCGGCAATAAGCAGGTCGGGGTTGTTGGCGATGGCCATGGCGATCATCACCCGCTGGCGCTCTCCGCCGGAAAGTTCGTGCGGGTAGGCGTTCATTCGCTCTTTGAAGTGCGCGAGGCCGACCTGTTCGAGAAGTTCTGCTATGCGATTTTTATCGTCCTTTGCCAACATTTCACCGATCTGTTTGCCGATGGTATGGAGGGGGTTGAGGGCCGTCATCGGCTCCTGAAATATCATACTTATTTTTTTGCCGCGAAGGGCTTTGAAGGAGGCGGTAGTTTTTAGCTCCTCGCCGTCAAAGGCGATGCTGCCGCTAACATCTCCGCTGGCGGGTTGCAGGCCCATGACGCTTAGGGCGGTGAGCGATTTACCGGAACCCGACTCGCCCACCACCGCCAGCATTTCGCCTTTTTCAATGGCAAAGGAAATATCGCGCAGTATCTGCGAATTGCCAAAGGAAAGGTTCAGATTGTTTATGGATAAGAGTGACATAATCCATAGGGATTTATCATTTTTATTCGATGTATGATAGTTGTTTTTGTCATTCCTGCGTAGGCAGGAATCTCTCTTTCCCCGCTCTATGTCCCAGAGATTGCCGCCTTCGCGGGAATGACTACTAAATGAAGCAAGATTTTGGCTTGAGTTTTATAGCCACGGCCAGACGCGCCAGATACTCCTCACGCGGTATCTCGATAATGCCGAATTGCTTTAAATGATCGTTGGTGAACTGGGCATCGAGCAATGTATAGCCCGCATTATTGAGGAGGTCGACCAGATGGACAAGGGCGACCTTGCTGGCATTACTGGCCCGCGAAAACATGCTTTCACCGAAGAACGCGCCGCCAATGGCGACTCCATATAACCCGCCGACGAGCGCGCCATCCTGCCAGCATTCGACACTATGGGCGAAGCCGTTTTCCCATAACTGCGTATATAACTGTATTATCTGTTCGTTTATCCACGTGTCGTCACGTTCAGCACCAATCTCTGCGCAGGCGCGGATGACGGCGGGGAAATCGCGGTCAGCGGTGAGGGTAAAAGTCGATTTTTTGATGAATTTTTTAAGGCTGGTGGGTACGTGGAAATCATCCAGCGGGAGGATACCGCGTTGCTCCGGATACATCCAGTGCAGGGTAGGGTCATCCTTGCTCGCCGCCATCGGGAAATAGCCGGTCGCGTATGCGGCCAACAGTGTTTCCCAGGTTATATCGGCATTAGTCATATATGTTTTTTACCAATTAAAATAAAGATTGTCATTCCGGCGAAGGCCGGAATCCAGTAAAATCGCGTCTGTGGCGATATGGTTCTTATCCTCGCTACCGCGAGTAATGCTGGATACCAGCTTTCGCTGGTATGACAAATGATAATTTACAACCTATCAGGGAAATCGCTGATGATGCCGCTTACTTTCATGGTACTGGCGCGGGCGATGGATTCGGGCTTATTCACCGTCCATACGAAGGTTTTAAGGCCGCGGGTGTGGGCATCATCAATAAGTTCCTGGGTAGCGTGGTCGAGTGCCGGGCCCATGGCATGTGCGCCAGCGTCAATAGCGAACTGGGCGAGGGTAATAGGGGTGGCCACTATTGAGGCGCAGGTTTTGATATTGGCATCAATGGCTCGGGCTTCGACCAGCTGGTGGTGGTTGAAGGATAAAATAAAAAGCTGCTCATAACCCCAGCCATCATGCTTTACCGCGTGGGTGACCATATCCACCACCGGTTTTACCGCGTCCTCATCTTTTAGTTCGATAAAGAGGGCGCAACGCTTATCCACCAGCTTTATTACCTCGGCGAGAGTTGGGATTTTCTCGCCATTACCGGCATCGAATTTTTGTAATTCAGCGAGGTTGAAATCGCGTACCCGGCCTTTGCCGTTGGTAGTGCGTTCCAACGTTTCATCATGTATCACAACCGGGATGCCGTCCTTGCTAAGGCGGATGTCGAATTCAAAACCATCAACCCCAAGTTCCATGGCTTTTTTCATGGCGGCAACGGTGTTTTCGGGAGCGAGCCCGGCAGCCCCACGATGTCCGATTTTTAGCATTATTTCGCGCTTAAGATGTTGGAGATTGCCTGTAATGCCAATATATAGCTGTCACTGCCAAAACCACAGATAACACCGCGCGCAGCCTTGGAGATATATGATTCATGGCGGAACGGTTCACGTTTGAAGATGTTAGAAATATGCACCTCAATGACTGGTATCTTAAGCGGCAGCAAAGCATCAAGTATAGCGATGGAGGTGTGGGTATAAGCCCCGGCATTTATTAGCAAACCATTATAGGTTTTTCCGGCATTTTGAATGGCAGTAACCAGTTCCCCTTCCAGATTAGATTGCATGAAGTCAACTTCAAGGCTAGTTTGTGCCCCATATTCTTTGCATTTCTTTTCAATATCCTTAAGGGTTTCGCTACCGTAAATCTCCGGTTCGCGGGTGCCGAGCATGTTCAGGTTTGGGCCATTGACGATGAGTATGGATTTCATAAAGATAATTGGATTATTTGATTATTGGATAATTAAGGTATAACATACATTTCTTAACAAATTACTTATCATCTAATTATCTAATAATCCATATGCAAATCACACTTAACGGTAAACCATATATCCTTGAGCAGGAAACCAATATTTTGCAACTTTCCAGCCTGTTAGAGCTGGAATCAAGCCGTGTGGCCATTGAGCGTAACCGCGAAATAGTGCCGCGCTCGCAATATGCGGTGGTAGCGCTGCAAGCGGGTGACGAGGTGGAGATTGTGTCATTCATTGGTGGTGGTTGAAAATAAAATTCCCTCTCCCTTGTAGGGAGAGGGCTAGGGTGAGGGTTGTGTGAGTTGGAATTTTACCCTCACCCCGACCCTCTCCCTACAAGGGAGAGGGAGAATAAAAAATTGTCTGACGATTTCATACTTTCTGGTAAAACATTCACCTCGCGCCTGCTGGTGGGAACTGGTCGCTATGCCAATATGGAGCAGGCCAAAGCGGTTATCGAAGCGAGTGGCGCAGAGATAATCACCGTAGCCCTGCGCCGGGTTGATCTGTCCCAAAGGGGGCAGGGCAGCCTGATGGAGGTGTTACCACCGACAAAATATACCTATCTGCCTAATAGCGCCGGATGTTTCACGGCGGATGAGGCCATACGCACCCTGCGCCTTGCCCGTGAACTCGGTGGCTGGGAACTGGTGAAGCTGGAGGTCATCGGCGATAAAACCAACTTGCTGCCTGATACCGAAGAAACCCTGAAAGCTGCCAAAATACTCACGGGAGAAGGCTTTAAGGTGATGGCCTATACCAATGATGACCTGATAATGGCCAAAAAACTGGAAGATGCGGGATGCGCCGCAGTGATGCCGCTGGCCGCCCCCATCGGTTCCGGCCTTGGCATATTAAACCCTCACAATATACAGGCCATTGCCAGTACGCTGAAAGTCCCGGTACTCGTCGATGCTGGTATCGGTACGGCCTCAGACGCCTGTATCGCCATGGAACTCGGTTGCTCTGGTGTGCTGCTTAACACCGCCCTGTCCTCTGCCCAGACCCCCCTGCTTATGGCAAAAGCCATGAAACTAGCGGTTCAGGGGGGGAGAGGGGCGTATCTTGCCGGGCGTATGGGTAAACGCGAAACCGCCCACGCCAGCTCACCAACAGATGGGTTGTTGTAATATAGAGCGAACGCTGTTATAGTCTGCGTCCCGAATAATTATGGAGTTAGTTATGACCAATCCGGTATTTGCTGAAATTGAAAACGATATTAAAGAAAACGATATAGTGCTGTTCATGAAAGGCACCAAGCTGATGCCGCAATGCGGTTTCTCGGCGACCGTGGCGCAGGTGCTGGAACGCCTTGGCATCAACAATTATAAAGACGTGAATGTGCTCGCTAACGCCGAAATTCGCGAAGGCATCAAGCAATTCTCCAACTGGCCGACCATTCCTCAGCTTTATGTGAAAGGCGAATTTATAGGTGGCTGCGATATCGTCCGTGAAATGTACCAAAGTGGCGAGCTTCAGGAATTCCTGAAGGAAAAAGGCATAAAATTCTCAGCAGCGAGTTAAAATTAGATGTCATCCCCACTTCGTATCGCCATTGCCGGGCTGGGCACCGTTGGTGCCGGGACACTGGCCATTTTGCAGGGCGAGTTGCCCTTGCTTGAGGCGCGTTGCGGGCGGAAATTACAGGTGGTGTCTATATCGGGCCGTGACCGTAACAAAAAACGCGGTTGCTCTACCGATGGGCTTAAATGGTCGGATAATCCAATCGAATTTGCGAGCGATCCGGGAATTGATGTTGTTGTGGAAACTATCGGCGGTAGCGATGGTGTGGCCAAAGCCCTGATTGAAACTGCGCTTAAGAATGGAAAATCGGTGGTGACCGCGAACAAAGCGCTTATCGCCAAACATGGTGTGGAACTGGCCAAATTGGCCGAAAAAAGTGGCGCGGTGCTGGCCTTTGAAGCGGCGGTGGCTGGCGGTATACCAATTATCAAAACCTTGCGCGATGGGCTGGCGGCTAATAAATTTTCCCGTGTCATCGGCATCTTGAATGGCACATGTAACTACATCCTCACCAGCATGTGGGCGACCAGCCGCAGTTTTGATGAGGTGCTGAAAGAAGCGCAGGACTTAGGTTACGCCGAAGCGGAACCGAGCTTTGATGTCGATGGCATTGACACCGCCCACAAGCTTGCAATTCTTACCAGCCTTGCCTATGGCTGCGCACCTGCGATAGAAAATGTTTACAGCGAAGGCATCCGCCGCGTGAGCTTGCGCGATATGAAATTTGCTGATGAGCTCGGCTATGCCATAAAATTACTGGGCGTTGCGGTTGCTACTCCCGGCGGTATCCAGCAGCGCGTGCATCCGTGTATGGTGAAAAAAACTTCTATGCTGGCAACTGTGCAGGGCGTTTATAATGCGGTCTTGATTGAAGGCAGTGCGGTCGGAAAAATCTTCCTTGAGGGGCGTGGGGCAGGGGCGGAGCCGACTGGTTCCTCGGTGGTAGCCGATATACTCGATATTGCCCGTGGCGTGAAATATAAACCCTTTACCCTGCCGGTAGAGAAGCTTTCCCAAGCGAAATTCACGGGTATGGATAGCTTGCGCTGTTCCTATTATCTGCGGCTGGGTGTAGATGACAAGCCGGGTGTGCTTGCGGAAATTACCGGCATTCTTAAGGAACAGGGCATTTCCATGCTGTCTTTCCTGCAGCATTCGCCAGAACCCGGTGAAAATGTGCAGCTGGTGCTTACTACCCACGAAACCAGCGAACCGGCAATGCTCGCGGCAGTGAAAGCCATTGGGAATCTGGAATCGGTGAAAGATAAGCCGTTTATGATACGGATAGAGCAGATTTAATTTGTCATCCTGCGGATTGCGGAGCAATAGCGCAGGATCTCAGGGTAATTAGAAGCAAATCCTGCGCTGTCACTTCGTGACCCACAGGATGACAGTGGGATGAACATTATAACCGATTTCTGCGAAAAAGCCAGTTATTTAATTTGCCCTATTTTTCCTTAATATGCTGAAATTATGTATAATTTTGCTATAATGAACATAGGTTTTCATAAAAAGTATTTATGGAGGGTTCATGTCTGATTTAAGTTTAATGCTTAGGGATTACCGCCTCACCACTGCGGAAATCCTCTATAAACTGCCTGATTATCCGGCTCTCCTGCAAACCTTTGTGTGGCAGGATATGGACATCGCCCCCAAATATCCCGTGCTCGGCAAATTCCTTGATTTCTGGGAAAAAAAGATTGATGGGAAACTCTATTCGGTGAAGGTTGCGAGCGCAGAACTCATAAAACCGGCGGGGTTTATTTATTGTAAGGGTGAGTTGAACATTCATTAAAATACCCCCTCTCTAACTCTCCCCCGCAAGCGGGAGAGAGGATAAAGAAGAAGTTCCCTCTCCACGTAGTGGGGAGGGTTAGGGAGGGGCTATTGTCGGCGCCAATCGGTGCTGCCATCCGGCCTGTCTTCCAGCACTATGCCATCAGCCGCGAGTTGTTTGCGAATCTCATCGGCCCGCGCCCAATTCTTGTTTTTCTTAGCGGCTATGCGCTCGTCTATCAGAGTTTGAACCCCGGAATCAGCACCATCACCCTTGAACCATTTTTCTGGATCTTGTTGAAGAATACCTAGAAGTTCTCCTGTTTTACGCAACCAAGCAGGAGTAAAAGGAGCCACGTGTATATGAATATTATTAATGGCTAATGATGTATTTAAGTCATCTAACAATGCATCAATGACAATACCGGGTATTGCATCTTCTTGCGGGGTGTTTGCAATGGCTCTATACCAGCCATCTAAAGTTTTTTTCGCGTCATGGATTAATTTTTCATTCCAGTCCAATGGGCTTCTATAATGTGCTGAAAGCAGTGCAAAGCGTATCACCTCGCCGCGGACGCCTTTGTCGAGCACATCCTTTACGGTAGTGAAATTGCCCAGCGATTTGCTCATTTTCTCGCCGTTGACAGTTAAAAACCCGTTATGCACCCAGAATTTGGCGAATTTGGAATGTGGTGCGGCACAGCAGCTTTGCGCGATCTCATTTTCATGGTGCGGGAACATCAGGTCGGCACCACCGCCATGAATGTCGAAATCATCGCCGAGATATTTACTGCTCATGGCTGAACATTCTATGTGCCATCCCGGCCTTCCAGGGCCCCAGGGAGAGGCGAAGACGCTCGACGGGTCATCACCCTCCTCGGCGGGCTTCCATAGCACGAAATCGCCCGCATTTTCCTTGTAGCTTTCAACCTCGACGCGGGCACCGGCAATGAGTTCATCCTGCTTGCGGCCGGAAAGCTGGCCGTAATCCTTATAGCTATTCACGCGGAATAATACATGCCCTTGCGTGACATAGGCGTTTTTATTTGCGATAAGCTTTTCGATGATCTCGATCATCTTATCGATATGCGCGGTGGCACGTGGCTCGATGTTCGGAAGCAGGCAGTTCAGCGCCGCCATATCGTCATGGAACCAGCCTTCCACGCGTTTGGTGAGGGCAGAAATCGGTTCGCCATTGGCCTTTGCTGCGGCGTTTATTTTATCATCCACATCGGTGATGTTGCGCACGTAGGTAACATGTTTTTCGCCGTACACATGCATGAGCAGGCGGTACAGCACATCATACACCACCACGCTACGGGCATTTCCCAGATGCGGCCGGTCATACACCGTCGGCCCGCACACATACATTTTTACGTTGTTCGCGTCCGCCGGGGTGAAGGCTTCTTTTTTACGGGTTAAGGTGTTGTATAGGTTAAGCATTAGGATGTTTTTCTACCCATTCCTTCAGGACAGAGTTTATCCGTGATTGCCAGCCTTTGCCAGTGGCGCGGAAATAACTTTCCACTTTGGGATCAAGGCGGATGGAAATATTATTGGCGTGAATTTCGCTTTTGGGGCGGCCACGTCTCACCAGTTTCCCGCCGATGTAAAAATCTGCCCTATCGAGCATTTCATCCGTCAATTCTGGTAATTCATCATATTCATGCGGCTGAATAACATGGGCATCAATTTTCTTTAAATCGCTGCCTAATTTTCTTTTGCTCTTTTTCATTTGCTTTCCTAATTGTAAAAATATGCCGAAAATTCCCACGCCCTACATAACCAATCACAATCATTCTATCCTTAAGAAAACCATAGCATATAATGCGTGTTTCTCCATAATCTTTGCGGGTATCTTCCATTTCATAGGTATCTCCAGCAAAAACTTCTATAGCATCTTCAAAGTCAACTCCACGCTCTTTAAGAGTCAAGTCACGCTTCTTTTTG
>CAZUXB010000027.1:0-29568 GCA_964624555.1 uncultured Rickettsiales bacterium
AAAGCACAAGAGGTTTCTGACACTATCTAAATAATGCAGGGACTAGGAATTAAGTGTAAGCAGGTAAAAAAGCAAGCAAAAACTGACATATCAACCTATCATATTGCATATCTTGGAAAATTACTGTATCTGACCATCACGAATATACTGATTTTGTGGAGATTTTATCATGAGTAAACCGTTCAAGCTCGCGCTTATCCAGATGCAATGTTCGCCTGATCCTGTACAAAGTATTGTAAAGGCTGAAAAAATGTTGCGCGAGGCAGCGAAGGACGGCGCGCAGGTGGCGTGCCTGCCGGAGCTGTTCCTGACAGACTATTTTTGCCAGAAGCTGGACATAAATAAATTCAATATTGCTGAGCCGATCCCCGGCCCGACCAGCGACAAACTGGGGGAGATTGCCAAGGAGACCGGCATGGTAATCGTTGGTTCGATCTATGAAAAAGCCGCACCCGGCCTGCATTACAACACCGCCACCATCACCGAAAAAGACGGCACCCTCATCGGCAAATACCGCAAGATGCACATCCCGCATGACCCGTTGTTTGAAGAAAAATATTATTTCGCACCGGGCGATATCGGTTTCAAGGCGCATGCTACCAGCGTGGGCAAGCTCGGCGCGCTTATATGCTGGGACCAGTGGTACCCCGAAGGCGCGCGCCTAACCGCCATGCAGGGCGCGCAGGTTCTGTTCTACCCTACCGCCATCGGCTGGCACCCGGCAGAAAAAGAACAATATGGTAAATCGCAGGTGGAAGCGTGGGTTACAATTCAACGCAGCCATGCGATTGCTAATGGTGTGTTCGTGGCGGCGGTGAACCGCATCGGCCATGAAGTGACCGTTGGCGATGGGCTGGAGTTCTTTGGCAATAGCTTTATCGCCGATCCGTTTGGCCGAATATTGGCACAGGCCAGCCATGATAAGGAAGAGATCATCACTGCTACCATCGACCCGGCCCTTATCGAGCAAACCCGCCGCTGGTGGCCGTTCTTCCGCGACCGCAGGGTGGATGCTTATGGTGCGATAACTTCGCGCTGGCTAGCGGATAACGGATGACAGATGACGGATGACAAGAATGTCCTTAACTAGCCACCAGCTACTAGCCACTAGTCACTACACTATGCCCGCCGAATGGGAGCGTCATTCCAGCACACTTCTCGCATGGCCGCACAACAAGGCCGACTGGCCGGATAAATTCGCGCCGATACCGTGGGTGTATGGTGAAATTATCCGCTGCCTCACTAAAGTTGAGCGCGTCACCCTCATCGTGCGCAATGAAAAAGAAAAAGCGCAGGCGCTGGATGTGTGCGAACGTTCCGGTGCGGACGTAAAAAAAATCGACTTCCATATCATTCCTACGAATAGGATATGGATGCGTGATAGTGGGCCTATTGTTGTTAAAGATAATGGATTACGGATTACAGATAACAAGAAAAAATCGTCATCCGTCATCAGTCATCTGCCATCTTCCAATCTAATTTTATTAGATTGGAAATTCAACGCCTGGGCGAAATACGCCAACCACAAGCTTGATGATAAGGTGCCGGAGGCGCTCAATGAAATGTGGAAACTGCAGCGCGTGCAGCCGGTTCATAAAGGCAGGCGCGTGGTGCTGGAGGGCGGTTCCATCGATGTGAACGGCAAGGGCGCGCTGCTCACCACCGAGGAATGTTTGCTCGATACCAAACAACAAGTGCGCAATCCCGGTTTTACCCGCGCGGATTACGAAGAAGTGTTTGCCAAATATCTCGGTATTTCCGAAGTCATCTGGCTCGGTAACGGCATCGTCGGGGATGACACGCATGGCCATGTTGATGACATCACTCGTTTCGTGAATGCGAACACCATTGTGAGCGTAGTGGAGCATGATAAGAAAGATGCGAACTATGCGCTGCTCAAAGACAATTTAAAACGCCTTGCCAAAACCAAATACACCATCGTGGAGCTTCCTATGCCGCGTCCGGTGATATTTGAGGGGCAGAGATTGCCGGCATCCTATGCCAATTTTCTCATCGCTAATGATCTTGTATTGGTGCCGACCTTTAACGACCCGGCGGACAGGGAAGCGCTTGCTATTCTTGCCGGACTTTTCCCGAAAAGGGAAATTGTTGGTATCCACGCTGTCGATCTGGTGTGGGGGCTGGGAACAATTCATTGCATGAGTCAACAAATTCCCGTTTAATATGTCATCCCCGACTCCGAGCGGGTATGATGAAGTGTACAATATGAAAATACTGAAAAAAATCTGGAAATGTGTTTCGCAAGCCGCCTATGACACGGTAATGGTGCATGACGGCATCGAACATGCCGGTTATCTGGCATTCCTTGGTCTGCTCGCGTTGTTTCCGTTCTTGGTTTTTATGTTCTCGATAGTCGGCGTTTTGGGGCAGGGGGAGAGTGGTGCCGCGTTCATTACCTCGTTGCTTTCCACCTTGCCGGCGCACATAACTGCTGCCATCAAACCGCGAATAATTGAAATTATTTCCGGTCCGCCGCAGGGCCTGCTCACCGTGTCGATATTAGGCGCGATCTGGACGGCATCTTCCGCCGTGGAGGGCATCCGCACTGTGCTCAACCGTGCTTACCATGTGCATACCCCGCCGGCCTACTGGTTCCGCCGTTCGCTTTCCATATTGCAACTGATGCTTTTTACTTCGGTTATGGTATTGGCCATGCTGGTGGCAATTACTTTTCCTCTGATCGTGCACCAGATCGAAAAATTCATCGGTATTAAGGAGTCATCACTTATCGAACAGCAGTTTGGCAACATGATATTTTACATTATCCTGCTGGCACTGTTTATGGCGGTTTCCGCGCTCTATTATTTGCTGCCCAACATCAAACAGCGCCTGATTTATGTGGTGCCGGGCGCGGCGCTGGTGGTGCTGCTGTGGATTGGTGCGGCGTATTTATTTACCGGCTACCTTGCCAACTTCAATCAGGTGAATTTGATTTACGGCAGCTTGGGCGGCATTATCGCCGCGCTGGTATTCTTCTATATCTGCAACATTATTTTTATATTCGGCGCGGAACTCAACCACCAGATTATCGAAATTCTGGGATTACGTGTCGCCGAAAAGCAGGTTACTGGGCAAGAACCGGAACATCCCCGCTAAACATCATCATAAGAAAAGCTCCGGCAATGGCCAGACCATATGGCACCGGTTGCCTGTCCCTTAACACGCGCGGGAGCTTTTCTTTATTACTTATAGCGTATGGTAAAATTTTGCGGATAATTATAAGCAATATTGAAAGTGCGCCACCGAGCAGCGCAAAATTAAAACCGAACATGGCCAGTTTGCTCCAGCCAACCCATAATGCCAGTACGATTATCAATTTAACATCGCCGCCACCCATCAGGCGCAACGCGAACACAAAATAACCTATAGCAAAAGTAAGGAGCATTGCTGCCAGATCCATCTTCCAGTCAATTGGTGCATGTGGCATGAAAAAAGCAATTGGGTAAATAAGCAATAGGCCGCCCACCAGCCAGTTGGGAATTATGAAGCGCGTTGCATCATAATAAAACACTGCACACATGCTGAAGATTAAATAAAGCGAGATGATTGACATGGATAATTTCCCCCATTTTAGTGAATAGATATATCAACACTTGAAACTGTACAAGCGTTACGGTTATATATATCCATGAAAGATGAACATGATTTTTTGCCCAATATTGGGCTTACCAATTTGCGCCGCCGCACAGTTGTGAGTGTTCTTCGGGCGTGGCGTGAGATTGAGGGAATGGCAAGGCATGTTGTTTCCAATGATATACGCCCTTCTGTTCCGAAAGAGGATATTCCAATATTACGCGAGCAGATGAATCTATGCCTTAAAGCGCGCGGTGGGGAAGTAACCGCCCGGGCACATACGGTTGATCTGGGACGTATATACCTAAAACTAAATGAAGCTGGACGGGTAAAGTTTCTTGAGGTACTTGCCAGGGAGTTTAAGCCGGATATAAAAAAAATCGCAGCACTTGCCAACTTGTATAGCAAGGCTGATACCGAGGCGGAGCAGTTGGATATTGAAATAGCCATGCGTGCGGCCCTTATCACTCCGCGCAGTATCATACTGCGCCAGTTTACCGATCTTCCTGATGGTTTTAAATTCCTGATCAATATGCGGGAGGATCTGCTGCCGTTGGTTGGCCATGATATCGCCCTTAAAGGTCTTGAATATGACCTCAGGTCGATATTGTTTGCGTGGTTCGATATTGGCCTTCTGGATATGGTGGAAATCACCTGGCAGTCCCCGGCATCCTTGCTGGAGAAGTTGATTGAATATGAGGCCGTACATAGTGTGGCATCGTGGGATGACCTGAAAAACCGCCTTGATTCCGACCGCCGGGTATTTGCTTTCTTTCATAATAAGATGCCGCTGGAGCCATTGATTTTTGTACATGTTGCTCTTGTCGAGGGTATGAGCAGCAGCGTCCAGCAGTTGCTTGATGAAAAAATACCGGTAACCGATGTTGGCAGGGCCGATACGGCTATTTTCTATTCCATATCCAATGCCCAGAAAGGGCTGGCAGGAATAAGTTTTGGTAACTTCCTGATCAAGAGGGTAGTTGGGGTTCTCTCCAGTGAAATGAAAAATATAAAAACCTTTGCCACTCTTTCGCCTATTCCTAATTTCCGTATCTGGCTTTCATCAGAACTTGCCCGTAAAGATAACGAACTGTTCAGCGCTGAAGACAGAGAAATTTTAAAACTGCTGGATACATATTGGCATCGTAAAAAAGAATCAGTGGCAAAATTAAAGCCGGTTTTGTTACGCCTCTGTGCGCATTATCTGCTTAATGCAAAAAAGAATGGCAGGCCGCTTGATCCTGTGTGTAATTTCCACCTGTCCAACGGCTCACGCCTTGAACGCTTGAACTGGCTGGCGGATATTTCTGAAAAAGGTTTGAAACAATCCGCTGGTATCATGGCCAATTATTATTATAAAATTTCTGACATTGATGAGAATCACGAAGAATTTATGACGAATGGAAAAATAGTTGCCAGCAAGCAGGTGAGGGGATACTTATAAAATGCGATTCAACAAATTGTGTAATGGAACAAAAAATCAAGAAAAGGCAGCATGATCATGGCTTCAGACAAATCTCCTAATATTCAGGATGTTTTCTTAAATGCACTCAGGAAAAAAAGGATTCCTGTGACTATTTTTCTTGCCAACGGCGTAAAGTTGCAGGGCAATATCACTGCTTTTGATAATTTTTCTATATTACTGCGCCGTGGTGCCCAGCTTCAGTTGGTATATAAGCATACAGTCGCCACGATAGTTCCTTCCGCTGAAGTTGCATTTAACGAGGAGGATGTAGCAGAATCTTCTTCCGCAAGGACTCAAGTTCTGCAACCGGCGTAGTGGTAGCAAATAGCTATTGCATTTTAGTATCCAATAGGATACAATGGGGCGAAGTGAATACATTTGTTTATTCAGAGTCTTTTGAAGAATGGTTACTTTACTTGACTGACGAGAAGGCTAAGGCACGCATTGTTATTCGTATACGTAATGCAGGTCTGGGGAATTTTGGTGATTGTCAGCCAGTTGGTGAAGGTGTTTACGAAATGCGTATCCATATTGGTGCTGGTTATAGAGTTTATTATGTGAGAACTGGAACAACTTTTTATTTCGTTTTGGCTGGGGGTGATAAATCGTCACAAAAGAAGGATATTGCCATTGCTAAGAAAATGGCGAGAGAAATTAAAAAGGACATAAAATAATGAAAACAAAATATAAACTATTTGATGCTGCTGATTTTCTTGATAATGAGGAAGTTATTGCTGAATATCTTTCAGCGGCGGCGGAAGATACTAATCCTGATTTGTTCATTGCGGCCCTTGGTGACGTAGCAAAGGCTCGGGGTATGGCGCAAATAGCTAAAGAAACAGGATTGGGCAGGGAAAGCCTGTATAAAGCGCTTAGTGGTGGAGCGCGCCCGCGTTTTGAAACCATTAATTCTGTGCTGCATGCTTTAGGGGTCAAAATCAATATTGTGCCTGAGCAAAGAAAATAGTGGAAAATTCACACACTGAAAAAAGCAGCGGCAGTGCTTTTATAATCCATCCTCATTTCAAGCAAAAACCCGGGACCAATACGCGTGACGCCGATTCCTGTCTTGAGGAAGCGATTGGTTTGGCCGAAGCTATCGATCTGGAAATTGCCGGGGCCGTAGTGGTAAATCTTGCCGCGCCAAAACCGGCGACATTGTTTGGTAGTGGCAAGGTTGAGGAGCTTAAGGGCTATATTGCCCATAGCAATTCCGGGCTGGTGATAATAAACACCCATGTCAGCCCTGTGCAGCAGCGCAACCTCGAAAAGGAATGGCAGGTAAAGGTCATTGACCGCACGGCTCTTATCCTTGAAATATTCGGGGCGCGGGCGCGTACCCATGAAGGTAAATTACAGGTCGAGCTGGCGGCGCTTAATTACCAGAAAAGCAGGCTGGTGCGCTCATGGACGCACTTGGAAAGGCAGCGCGGTGGTTTTGGGTTCTTAGGCGGCCCCGGGGAATCACAAATTGAAATTGATAGAAGGCTTATCCGCGACCAGATTGCAAAAATAAAAAAGCAGCTGGAGCAGGTAAAACGCACCCGCGAACTGCACCGCAAGAACCGTAGTGACGTTCCCTTTCCGGTGGTGGCGCTGGTTGGTTATACCAATGCTGGTAAATCGACGCTGTTCAATAAACTTACCGGCGCGAATGTTCTGTCGATGGATAAATTATTTGCCACCCTTGACCCTACCATGCGCGCGCTGCACCTTCCCGGTGGCGGAAAAGTTATATTGTCAGATACTGTGGGTTTTGTGTCCGACCTGCCTACCGAGCTGGTTGCTGCCTTCCGTGCGACTCTGGAAGACGTGCTTTCTGCCGATATCCTGCTCCATATCCGCGATATTTCCCACCCCGATACCGCTGCCCAGAAAAAAGACGTTGAAGATGTTCTGAAAAGCCTGTTCCGCGCACAACATTTGCCGGATAATCTTATTGAGGTGTGCAATAAGATAGACAAGCTGGAAGTACCCTATACTATGGTTGATGGCGGCGGTGGTTTGTATATTTCAGCAGTAACAGGCGAAGGGCTGGATAGTTTGCTTAAGCGTATAGAAGCTGAGATCGGCAAAAGGTTTTTTACCAATACCACTTATAAATTACGCATGGATGATGGCAAAGCCCTTGCATGGTTACATTCCCACGGTAAAGTAGTTGATCAGAAGCTTGAAGATGAAATGATGGTGGTAAATGTCCAGCTCTCCCCAGATAATATCAGCCGTTTTGAACGTATCTATGAAAAAAATATTTGATTTGTCATGCCAGCTTACGCTGGCATCCAGTGGAAAGAAAAACTGGATACCAGCTTTAGCTGGTATGACAATTCTTCTGTCTACATTGATTTCTCTACCTTCTTACGCTGTAACTTCCAGCCTGCCAACTATAACAGTGATGGCAGATAATTCTTTAAGTTTGGTAGTTACAGAAATTGCCCGTAACTATTCGCAGACCAGGCAGGAGGCGGTGAATATATCGTTCCTTCCACAGCAAATACAACAGGAGCAGATAAGTGATGGGGCGGCAGCGGATGTACTTATAACTTCCAAAGCGGCATGGATTGATGAGCTTAAAATGCAGGGGCTGGTGGATATTTATTCCCAGACCAAACTGGCTGGCGACCGCCTGGTTCTGATTGGGCCGTTGGATTCTGAGGTTGTATCGCAGGGGGCTGGGCGCTTTCCTTTTGTTGATATCATCAAGGCTGGCGGCGGGGAGCCCAATTTCCTGATTGGGAACCCGGAGACTTTAATGGAAGGGTATTATTCCAGGGAGGCTATGCGTAATCTTGGCGTGGCTGATGATCTGGAGGAATATACTCTGTATTTGAAACGGTTGGACCAGATGCTGGATATGGTCGTTTCAAATAAGGCATTCGCGGTATGTTTTTACAGTTCTGTATCGGAACGCAAAGATATGAAGGTGATTGATACTATTCCTGAGGCCGCACATAAACCAATTGTTTATTATGCGGTGGTTATCGCTGGTGATAACATGAATCAGGCACGCAATTTTCTGGATTACCTTAAATCTTCCGAGGTAAATAAATTATTCCGGCAATATGGGTTTGTTACTGATTAGAGGTGGTCAGCGGCCAGCGCGCGCGTGGTTCAAAATCCAAGCTATCGACCAATCCTGCCTTAAAACGTTCCACACCCGCCCAGGCGATCATCGCTGCGTTGTCGGTGCAGAGTTTTACTGGCGGTGCAACCAACTCTAAATTATTTGCTGATAAAATATTCTGCAACTCACCGCGGATATACTGGTTAGCGGCGACACCACCGGCGAGAACAAAATGTTTCCCATCAAATAATTTTATAGCGTTGCGTGTGCGCTCTAAAACGCTCTGGGTGGCGGTATATTGGAATGAGGCGCAGATATCGGCCTTGTTCTGTTCGTTTAATTTTCCGATTTTTTCTATCTGCATCCGTACTGCCGTTTTCAGGCCGGAAAAGGAAAAATCGCAACCCTCGCGGCCTTTAAGCGGGATTGGAAAATGATAGGCGAGATGGTTTCCGTTCTTCGCCATTTTTTCTACCGCTGCGCCACCGGGATAGCCAAGCCCCAGCATTTTTGCGACCTTGTCGAACACTTCGCCGAGCGCATCATCAAATGTTCCGCCGAGTTTTTTGTATTTTCCTACACCGCTTACAATTAGAAACTGGCAATGCCCGCCCGATACCAAAAGCAATAAATACGGAAACGGCACATCGTTGGTCAGGCGTACGGTGAGGGCGTGGCCTTCAAGGTGGTTCACGGCGATGAAGGGTTTTTTGCGGACGCTGGCGATGGCCTTGCCGGTCATGACTCCTACTATCACGCCACCAATAAGTCCAGGCCCGGCGGTGGCGGCGACAGCGTCAATATCATCGAGGGTTACTTTGGCTTCTGCAAGCGCCTTGCTTATCACTTTCTCGATATGCTCCATATGGGCGCGGGCGGCGATTTCCGGCACAACTCCGCCATAAGCTTCGTGCTCAGTTTGTGACCAGACGATATTGGATAATATGCGCCTGTCGTCAGCGACAATTGCCGCCGCCGTTTCATCGCAACTTGTTTCGATACCGAGAATGAGCATATAGTTACCAGTTACCTGTTACCAGTTATCAGTTGTTAATAAGATTGAGTTTATATACATTTGCCGTTATCAACTGGCAACTCGTAACTGGTAACAGGTAACATAATGAATATAAGGCTAGGAACCCGCAAAAGTCCTCTGGCCCTTGCCCAGGCCGGGCAGGTACGCGACCTGCTGCGTGGGGCATGGCCTGGTATCGAGGTCGAGATAGTCCATATCGTTACCAGCGGCGATAAGTTCTTAAGCGGGAACCTTGCCGATATTGGCGGAAAGGGGCTGTTTACCAAGGAAATCGAGGAAGGTTTGCTGGCTGGTAGCCTTGATATCGCCGTTCATTCCATGAAAGACATGCCAACGGTACTGCCTGATGGCCTGATAATCAGCGCAATGCTTAAGCGTGAAGATCCGCGCGATATGTTGATAGGAGAGGGGCTAAAAGCTTTATCTGATTTGCCCAAAGATGCAGTATTTGGAACTTCATCACTCCGCCGTGCTGCACAGGTAAAGATTGTAAGGCCGGATGTGCAGATAGTTCCGTTCCGCGGCAATGTCGGCAGCCGCCTTGAGAAGATAAAGCGCGGGGAAGTGCAGGCAACTATGCTGGCCAAAGCTGGGCTGAATCGCCTTGGAATTACTGACGCTCCGGGTGCGGTACTATCAATAGAAGAATTTTTGCCGGCCATAGCGCAGGGGGCGGTGGGCATAGAATGCCGCGAAAATGATACAAAAACGCGTGAGTTACTCGCGCCACTGGCGCATCGGGACACCATGTTGGCTGTGGATTGCGAACGGGCTTTCCTTAAAATCCTTGATGGCTCCTGCCGCACCCCTATATCTGGCTATGCGGTTATAGAAAAAGATAATATATTTCTGCGCGGGCTGATTGCTGAGCCGGACGGAAGCAGCCATAAAAATGGAGAAATGCGCGGAACTGCTAGTGATTTTGCCAGAATAGGTATTGAATTAGGCAGAAAAATATCTAAAAAATAGCGCAAAATAGTTATTTATTGTTAATATGGCTGTGCTAGTATCAATTACCAATTGGTAATATTCGTGATGATGTGCATATGGGACAGTCGGGTGAGCATACAGAAACTAGCAAACAGACTCCCGACCGGGGGACGATAATTGTCGATGCCACTGTTTTATTTGGACTGACTTCGGAAATACCTCAAAATCATGAAGACAGACTTGCTGCCAGGAGATATTTAGAAATATTGCCCTTTCTGGCCAAGCATGGTTATCACATAATAATCCCGGAGATGGTTTCAGCTGAGGCGGCGGGAATTATGGCTTCAGGCACTGCTCTTGAAAGATTTTATATTACTAACAAGGACGATCCAAAGCAGCGTACAACTTCTGTAATGAAACCATTACTTACCGATATAGCACATGGCAATATTGCAAATATGGAAATAAGACAAAATAGTGGTTTTAAACCTGCTGATTCTTTTTGTGATGAATTAAGAAGCTCTGTCAAAGTTTTCAATGATAATATTTCTCAAAAGGGAGAAAAACGAGATTCTGAAAAAAAGGCGTATGCAGCGGCTCATCGTGCAATTGAAACAGCACGAAAAAATATGCAACCAGATGTTGATTATGGGGATGAAGCAATATTATCTATTCTGTCCGGTTATAATAAAGATAGTACAGCTGGCCCGGTTTTCGTATTTACTGATGATAAAAAATTGAGAGAAAGAGTAACAGGCACTTTTCCTCATGTGAAAACGGTAGTAACAACTGAGCTGATCCATAGTGTTCACCGTAACAAAAATATTGCTGCTGCTGTTGGAATTCCACATGATATGGAGTTTTTGGAGTTAGAAAACAGGCGCAGGTTAAATACAAAATATATAATGGGGAATGATAGGTCGGCGAAATTACATTCGTCTTATTCTTATGTTGGACAGGAACCCGATATGGATATGTCGGGTCTGGAGGAAGAGCTGGAAGGTCAAAAAGCATCAGCTCCGCCGCCGCCTGATGAAGCTGGTTCAGCGCGAGTTGCTAAATTTAATAAAAAATTCGCCAAGTTCCACCGTACTGGTGGCGGAGCAGGGGCTGGAGCTAACAGATAACATCAGGCTTTTACAATATAGCAAATTAGGTTTTTATGGACCTAATTTGCTATCAAAATCGCAAGCCGAGAGCGCGATTTTGCGCCGCGTAGCGAGCGTCATAATGCGTCAGCATTATGTTAATATACTATAGTCTCATTCTCCGCTGTTCTGGTCAGTGCATAATCTCCGGCGCGGAAGATATCTATAATCCTTGTAACCTCGTGGTCGGAAATACCGATTTCCTTTAGCAGTGCGCCGCCGAGCTGGAGGCTTACCTCGAACATTTCGGCGACTGCGAGGTTGGCCCCGGCCTTTTCCAGTTTCTGTACCTGTTCAATGTTATGGGCGCGGGCGATGATGGGCAGGGCAAGGCCCATATCGCGCACGGCGTGGATGGTTTGTATCGCTACCCGCGTATCGTTATGGGTTATTATAACTGCCCGCGCCCTGTTAACTGCCAGCGCGCGCAGCACATGCACCCTTGCGGCATCGCCATAATAAGCGGGAAAGCCATTTTTGCGTTCACGCGCTACCACAAAGGAATCAATATCGACAATAACGTAAGGTATGTTTTCACTTTCCAGAAGCTTGGCAACGGTGTGACCAACGCGGCCAAAGCCGCTGATAAGCACATGGTTTTGCAGGTCAGCGGTTTCTTCGGAGATGGTTTCTGGTGAGGAGATGGCGTATTTTTCCAGTGCCGTGGATATTTTTTTGCCCAGTTCGGCGACAAGTGGGGTAAAGGCCATGCTCATGGTCACCACCACCAGCAATATCTGGGACATTTCCTGGCTGATTATGCCGTTATTTCCGGCCAGTGAGAACAGGATGAAGGCAAATTCGCCGCCTTGTGACAGGAGCAGGCCAACATGCACTGCGGTGCTTAAATTGAACCTGAATATCCGGCATAGACCCATTATTATAAGCGTCTTGCAGGCCATAAGGGCGATGGTAAGACCCACTATACTGGCGAAGCGGGTGACCAGCATGTTCACATCAAGCGACATACCCACTGTCATAAAAAATAAACCTAGCAACAGATTTTTAAATGGTAAAATATCCGATTCTACCTGTGGTTTGAATTCGGTTTCAGCAATGAGCAGCCCGGCGAGGAAGGCGCCGAGTGCCGGGGAAAGCCCGGCGGCTGCCGATGTCCAGGCCACGCCAAGCAACACCAGCAGCGTCGTTGCGGAAAATAATTCGGTATTTTCCAGCGATGCAATAAAGCGCAACAGAGGACGTAATAAAAAATGCCCGGCGATAAAAATGATCGCGAGGCACAAAGTTGCCTTGAATGCTGCGTCAGCCATAGCTTCGATGATGCTTTCGTTATGGTTATTGAGTATGGAAACCAATACGAGCAGGGGGATAACGGCAAGATCCTGCAATATAAGTATGGCCAGCGCTAACCGCCCTACTTGTGATGGCTTTTCCCCTTGTTCTTCTATTACCTGTAGCACAATTGCGGTTGAAGATAAGGCCAACCCGCCGCCAATAATAATTGCAGCCGGCGCATCGCCGCCGAAACCAAGGAAAAATAACGCGAATAACAGGCCGCTTATTAATACCTGGGCGCTGCCGAAGCCGAACACATGCTTTCGCAGGGAGCGCAGCCTTTCAAAAGATAGCTCCAGCCCGATAAGGAACAGCAGGAATATAACCCCGAATGAGGCGATACCGGAGGTGGTTTCTATGTCATGGATGAAGGAAAGGCCAAACGGCCCTATCACTGTTCCGGCCACCAGGTAGCCAAGGGCCGGGCTTAAGCGCAGGACACGGAAGACCGATACGATAATGACCGCAGAAAGCAGTAAAATAACAATTTCTAACAGGGGCATGGAATAGTGCATGGCTGATATAAACAACAGTTTCGGTGCAAAGGCAAATGCTGTTGTAATATTTAAGATTAAGTGCTAGTGGCTAGTGCTGGTGGTCAGTGTGCTTCACTGGTCACTAGCCACAAGTCACTAACCACTAGAGAAATTTTTTTATGACCGATATCAAAACACTCGCCCCGGCCTCGAACGCATGGCCGTTTCAGGAAGCATTAGCGCTGGTTGAGCGCTATAAAAATGCGCCGCCGGAAAAAGGTTATGTGCTGTTTGAAACCGGCTATGGCCCATCGGGCCTGCCGCATATCGGTACCTTCGGCGAAGTGGCGCGTACCACGATGGTGCGCCGCGCGTTTGAGGCGATAAGTGACATACCCACCAAGCTCATCTGTTTTTCCGATGACATGGACGGTCTGCGCAAAGTTCCGGAGAATCTTCCTAATCAGGACATGATAAAGGCCAATCTTGGCAAGCCGCTTACTTCCATTCCTGATCCATTCGGGACTCATGAAAGTTTTGGTGCGCATATGAATGCACGCCTGCGGGCGTTCCTTGACCATTTCGGTTTTGCCTATGAATTCAAAAGCTCTACCGAAACCTATAAGTCCGGTGCGTTCGATAAAACCCTGCTCACATTGCTTAACCGTTATGACAAGGTCATGGAGGTTATGCTGCCGACACTGGGTGACGAGCGCCGCGAGACCTATAGCCCGTTCCTGCCGGTGTCGCCGCGTTCGGGCAAAGTGCTGCTCGCCAAGGTGGTGGAGGTGAAGGCCGACAAAGGCACGATAGTGTACGAAGAAGAAGATGGAACGCTGGAAGAAGTGCCGGTTACCGGCGGGCATTGCAAGCTGCAATGGAAGCCGGATATGGGCATGCGCTGGGCCGCGCTCGGCGTTGATTATGAAATGTACGGCAAGGACCATCTCGCTTCCGCTGAGTTATACAGCGCCATCTGCACCATTGCCGGTGGCAAAGCGCCTAACCAATTCATGTATGAGCTGTTCCTTGATGATAAAGGCCAGAAAATTTCCAAATCCAAAGGCAATGGACTTACCATTGACGAATGGCTGCGCTACGCGCCACAGGAATCACTCAGCCTTTATATGTTCCAGTCGCCGCGCAAAGCGAAGCGTTTATATTTCGATGTCATCCCTAAAGCGGTGGATGAATACCAGACCTATCTCGATAAATTTGCGAAGGAAGATCTGGCGGCGCGTATGAACAACCCGGTGTACCACATCCACAACGGTAACCCACCCGCGCCCGAAGGTGTGCCGAATTTCAACCTGCTGCTTAACCTTGCCAGTGTCGCCGGTGCGCATGACGGCAAGGTGCTGTGGAGTTTCATCAGCCACACTATGCCGCAATTCACTCCGCAGACCCATCCGTTTTTGGATAAACTGGTAAATGGCGCGGTGAATTACTATCAGGATTTTGTGAAGCCGACCCGTAAATTCCGCCTGCCTAATGAGCTGGAAGCGAAATGCCTTGGCGAGCTGGCTGCTTATCTGGAGTCCATTGATGACAATGCCACGGCTGAGGAAATCCAAACCAAAATTTATGACATCGGCAAGAACAACCCGTTCCCTGAACTGAAGGCATGGTTCGGCGCGCTGTATGAAACGCTGCTAGGCCAGCCGCAAGGCCCGCGCATGGGTTCTTTCGTAAAGCTTTATGGGCGGGACGAAACCCTTAAACTCATCCGTAAAGTTCTGGCACGGGAAGATTTAGCTGCATAACCTCTATATTGTCATACCAGCGAAGGCTGGTATCCATGCCAATCAACGGGCTATTCTCTTGTGGTTAAGCATGGATTCCGCCCTGCCTCAGAATGACAGGAAATAAATAAATGAAAACCTCCCTGTTTGATTTTGATTTGCCGCCACAGCGCATCGCCACCGAGCCGGCGCTGCCGCGTGATTCGGCACGGATGCTGGTGGTGGGTGATAAACTACAAGACAAAAAAATTACCGATCTGCTTGAATTCCTGCGTCCCGGTGACGTGATGGTGTTTAATGATACCAAGGTGATACCTGCGCGGCTCATGGGCAGGCGCGGCGAAGCGAAGATTGAAGTGTTGTTGCATAAACTTCTCCCTCTCCCTTTGGGAGAGGGCGGGGTGAGGGCTAAACCAAATACAGAAAAAGCCCTCATCCTAACCTTCTCCCATAGGGAGAAGGGATTTATACATTGGCAGTGTTTTGCCAAACCGGCGAAGAAACTAAAAATAGGCGATAGCGTAAAATTCGCTGATGATTTTTCTGCCGAGGTGGTACAGAAATATGATGATGGCCAGATATTGCTGAAATTTGGAGATGAGGATTTTGCCACAAAACTGGAAAAATATGGGGTGATGCCGCTTCCGCCATATATTGAAAAGGCAAGAGGTCATCCTGAACGAAGTGAAGGATCCCCATCGCTGGGAGATCCTTCGGCTTTGCCTCAGGATGACAGGATAAACTACCAGACCGTTTATGCGCGGAGTGAAGGCTCGGTTGCCGCGCCAACTGCCGGTTTGCATTTTACCGAAGACCTGCTGGCCAAAATTGATAAGGCCGGAGTAAAACGTGTGCATGTCACGCTGCATGTTGGTGGCGGAACGTTCCTGCCGGTGAAAGCGGACGATACAAAAGACCATGTGATGCACAGCGAATATGCCGTGGTTTCGGGGGAAGCGGCGGATATTATTAATTCAGCAAAAAGAGTGATAGCAGTGGGAACTACCAGCGTGCGTACGCTGGAATCAGCGAGTAATGCAAAAGGCATGGTTCAGGAATTTGCCGGGGAGACCGATATTTTTATCACGCCGGGTTATAAGTTCAAAGTGGTGGATGTGATGCTCACCAATTTCCACCTTCCTAAATCAACTCTGTTCATGCTGGTGTCAGCGTTTAGTGGTTTGGAAAAAATGCAATCGGCATATGCCCACGCCATCGCGCACAATTACCGCTTTTATTCTTATGGGGATGCATGCCTGTTATTTAGCGCTTAACTGCACTACTTACAACAGGCGTACTTGCCGTAGTTGCGGCAGGAGGAGGTGAAACGGCACAAGAGTTATCCAGTGTAAAAGTCCTATATTCAGGAAATTTTCTCCTTACCATCGCTAATTCCCCATTTATCACATCCATTTCCTTTTGGGAGATTTTAGGCATACCAGCGGGATTTAACGGCCTTTGATTTATTTGATGTTTATCTTCTATATCTTTAAGAGCCGCGGCAACCGCAGGATGCGCTTTCATGAAAGCTTTATGTTTATTTTTCTCGCATGCCTGCCGCTCGTCAAGCTCTTCCATATTTATTCCTGGTGACTTAAGTACTGTTAACTAATATTATAATAAACTGACATAATGCTAACGCATTATGACGCTCGCTACGCGGCGCAAAATCGGACTTTCGGTCTCGATTTTGATAGCAGATTAGGTTAAGAATAAACTAATCTGCTATTTAGTAAAACATATTTTTGGAAAAAAACAAGAGTAAAAAATTATATGGCCTTTGGCATTAATATAGAACAAACAGATGGTTATGCGCGTACCGGGATTATTTCCACCGCGCATGGCGCTATCCGCACACCCGCTTTTATGCCGGTTGGCACGGCGGCGACGGTAAAGGGAATGACCCCGGAAGCTGTTGCGCAGACGGGTGCGGACATACTGCTCGGCAATACCTATCACCTGATGTTGCGCCCCACCGCGGAGCTGATTTACAAGTTGGGTGGTCTCCACAAATTCATGAACTGGAACAAGCCGATACTCACCGATTCTGGTGGTTTTCAGGTTATGTCGCTATCTAAGTTACGCAAGATCACCGAGCAGGCCGTTACCTTCCAATCGCACCTGGACGGCACTACTTACGAGCTTTCCCCGGAACGGGCGATGGAGATACAATATCTGCTCGGCAGCGATATAACTATGGTACTTGATGAATGTACGCCGTTTCCAGCCACGCAGGATGAAGCAGAAAAGTCGATGCAGCTTTCCATGCGTTGGGCGCAGCGTTCCAAAGATGCGTTCGTGAAGCGCGATGGTTATGGTTTGTTCGGCATTGTGCAGGGCAGCGTATTTCCTAAACTGCGCGAGGAATCGGCAGCGGCACTCAAGCAGATCGGGTTTGATGGTTACGCGGTGGGTGGTCTTGCCGTGGGTGAGGGGCAGGAGCTGATGTTCGAGGTATTGGATTACACCATGCCGCATTTGCCTGCTGATAAACCGCGCTATCTTATGGGTGTAGGCAAACCCGATGATATTATTGGTGCGGTGCAGCGCGGGGTGGATATGTTCGATTGTGTGATACCGACCCGCGCCGGGCGCTTTGCGCGTGCCTATACTGATGAGGGTGAAAAAAACATCCGCAATGCCAAATTTGCCGATGATCCGCGCCCGCTTATGGAAAGATGCCCATGTCCGGCCTGTAAGAATTATAGCCGGGCTTATCTGCACCATTTGTTCAAAGCCGAGGAGATGCTGGGGCCAATGCTGCTGACCTGGCATAACCTGACTTTTTACCAGCAATTGATGCAGGGGCTCCGGGGGGCGATAGCCACCGGTAAATTGACTGAATTCAGTGAAGATTTTTTAAGAATTTATTCTCGCGATGATGATAACTAATTGTTTTATAACAATATTATTTTTTGTTAATTTCACATATCCGTAACAATTGTTTCTATCGCAAATTATATCTTAACAAAACTGTAACATTCGGCTATATTTAAACATGCTAAAGTCAAAGCCATAGTTAATTTATTAAAGAAAGTGTGTTTATGGCCAATGATGATAAAAATGCGGCAGAAGTTATACGTTTCCATGAAATAATGGGCAGTATTGTTCAGTTTCGTGAGTCCCATAATTTTGAAATGATGTCTAGATCCTTTAGAAATGGTGATTTGCCGGAAGCGGCCAAATTATTGAAGGAGCTAGATAAAAATACTGTTGATAGAATAGAACAAAATGATCGAAAAGCAATGTATAATGCTTTTGATGTGAGGGTTCAGGTGCTGGAAACAGGTATGGTTGCAGTTCCCAGTTCAGCTACAGAAGGTAATAAGGCTATTATTGAAAAAATTAAAGAGGCAATGCAAACTCTGGGCGAATCTTTAAAAAGGACAGGACACGGTCAACCAAAGAGGCGTGATAGCGGTGACAAACAATCATCACTCGATAATGCCGACCATTTTGGATTAGCTCCTCTAACAACACCTGTTACCAGCGCTGCTAATATAGGTACTGGAAAACCTATGGCTTAGGTAATTGCTTGTGATAGTGTTTTGCGCTATTGCGAGGACGTGTCGACTCCCGATTTTCAATTTTTCGCAGCAGGATATTTTTTTTGCCTGCCAGGCAAAGCCCGCCGCGCATAGTTTACGCTACGAGCAAGGGCTTTAACACCGCAGGCAGGAAAATATACGCTGCCCTTGCGGGTTCGGCAAAAAAGCCTTATTACTGCGTCAGGCTGCTTGTCCGTAGAACCACTACGACCCGCGCAGCCTTCCTATTACTAAGGCTTTTTTGCTACGAACGAAAAAAGGAAAATCGGGAGTCGACACGTCCTAGACCATGAGAAATAAAAAATTCCTGAAATATTTTTTCATAGTTATTATAGCGTGTGGCCTTGCCATAAGCACAATTCCATGGAAAATCTTGCTGGAGGGAAAACTTAAAAGCCAGCTTGCCGCTCGTGGAATGGCGGAACTGCAATTTCATATTGCCTCCATTGGACTTCATGAAATAGTTTTTAGCGATATTGATTTCCAGCAGGTAAAACTACCTTCGCTTTCCATAAGCTACAGTCCGTTGGATATTATTTTCGGCGGCCTGCATGAGATTAAGGCCGGGGAAGTTAATATTAAAACTGGCAATGTCGACGTTGCCCTTGCCGGTATTAATGCCAGCCTTGTTTCGCAAACATGGAAAATAGAGAAGATAAATATCTCCGGTTCGCCAGTCGCCATTCCGCCACTGTCGGCCAAAGGCATGGTGAAATATAGCGGTGGTAAATTTGATCTGTCCGGCACGGTTGCCAGCGATGACAAAAAAACCAGGCTGGTCTTTAATTTTGATTCCACTATTTTACAGATAAAGGAAGCGGCTGTGCCGTGGAGTGATGGTATGCTCTCCACCAGCGATGTTTCTATTCCTATAAACTCGGATAAACCTGTTGCGATAAATCTCGGTGTAAAACAGGTTTCGCTGAATTCTCTGCTTTCTGCCGCCACCAGCAACCGCGCCACGGCAACTGGTGTGGTATCGGGTACTGTGCCGGTAATTGTGAACCGTGACGGCACCTTCATTGTTAAAAAAGGTAACCTCAAGGCTGAAAATGCGGGAAGCATAAAACTCGCGCCTGATGTGATACCCAGCGATCAGGAGCAGGTGGCGTTGGTGCGTGAGGTGCTTAAGGATTTCCATTACTCGGTGTTTTCCATGGGCATTGAAAGTGCCGATAATAAACAATTGGTAATGTTGCTGTCACTGGAGGGTAATAATCCTGATGTATATAATGGCAGGGTGGTAAAATTAAACGTGCATCTTAGCGGTGATGTGATAGAGCTTATAACGCAAAGTTTGAATATTTTGGGTAAGTGATCAGGAGAGAAAATGCCAAATAAAAGTTATTATCTGTTGCTATTACCGCTTATTGCCGCCTGTTCGCCGACCGTGAAGGTGGAAGCGCCGGACAAGCCGATCGAGATAAACCTCAACGTCAATGTCAAACTTGAGATACAGAAAGACGTTAAGGATGCCATCGCCAAGAACAAAGATATTTTCTAGGGAGATATTCATGAAAACAAAAGCTCTTATCGTATTAGCCGCCCTGACTATTGCTACCCCGGCATTTGCGCTGGACCTGCAGTCGGCGCGCAGCAGCGGTGCAGTTGTTGAACAGCCGAGCGGTTATATAAAGGCTGCGAAATCATCGCCGGAAGTGGATAGCTTGGTTGCCGATGTCAATGCCAAGCGCAAAGCCCAATATGAGCAGATAGCGAAAAAGAATGGTGGCACGGTTGAAGCGGTTGCCGCTGCTGCTGCTCAGGAAATTGCCAAAAAACACTAGGAAAAACGCTAAGAGAAGCGATCCTTATCGGCCAGGTAAATGCCGAGGATGGTAACTTTTTTGCAGAAAAAACCTAGTTCTTCCAGTGCGCCCTGAACGTTTTTCTCGTGTGGGTGGCCTTCAAAGGTAAGGAAAAATTGTGCAGCATCGCGCCTTGCCCCGCCGGGAATATAACTTTCGAGCTTTACGATATTTACATTCTGGGTAGCAAACCCCCCTAGAGATTTATACAGTGACGCGGGCATATTGCGGACAGTGAAAAGCAATGTGGTAAGCACACGGCCATCTTCTGGTTTGATATCGACCGGTTCACGGGCAATTAAAATAAAAACCGTTACATTATCATCTGCATCCTGTAAATGTTCCCGCAATATATTAAGGCCGTATAGTTCAGCGGCAAGCGGCGAGGCTATGGCTGCTTTGGTAACATCATTCCATTTGGCAATATCAGCGGCAGCTTGTGCGGTGTTGGAGTAGGTGTTGGTCGTAACTTTCAGTTCGCGCAAATGTTCACGGCATTGCATCAGCGCCTGCGGATGCGAGTAAACATCTTTGATAGTTTCAAGCGTTGCACCTTTCGTTGCTACCAGTACATGCTCAATATGCTGGAAATATTCGCCGACAATATGCAGCTTGGTTTTTGGTAATAAATTATGGATCTCGGCAACTCGGCCAGCTTGTGAATTTTCGATTGGTATCATACCGAGGGCTGCTTTGCCATTAGCCACGGCCTCAAATACATCTTCAAATGACGGGCAGGGTAGCGTCTGCATGTAAGGGCATTTCTGTCGGCAGGCGAGATCGGCATTTGCGCCTTCAACACCCATAAAAGCGATAGTATTTTCAGGATCAGTGGTTATTGCACGGTTAGGCATGACTATATTTCCTTTTACTTAATGGCATTAACAAATATCAGGAATATAGCAGATTGCAATGCTTGTTAATTCAGTTCTTCCGACATTTTATCAAGGAATACCTTGGTAACTGGTGCAGGTTCAGAGTCATGGCAGAAGCTGGAAAGATCGGATAAGGTAAGGTACCATTTGATATCAGATGACAATGTGTTGTCGGTTGGGTGTACATTATCTATTATTCTTGTGGTTTTTACACCAAAACTATTGGCAACCATCCGCCAGTTCCTTGCCATAGGATAAGGCGATTTTACGAACACATAGTGGATATTAGAGCTGGTTATCAATTTATACAGCTCTTTGTATAGCCCGTGTATTATACCTTCTTCGCCGCTGTCTTCCATGACCGCAAAACGTGATACCTCTGCATGGCGAAGCTTATCAAGATTCAAGTCAGGGAATAATTCGCGAAGTTTAAAATTATCACTTTCCATAGGCAGTGCCCACTGTTCATCAGGTTCGCGCACTATAAGGCGGCAGCCGCCAAGGCAGAGGTTACCCCTGCGTGCTACTATGATATAGCTGAGCCTGTCGTAGTGGTCTTCGCCCCAGTTATAGTCATTAGTCTTAAAGGTTTTATCATACATAGCTTTGCGCAGGAGGTAATACTGGTGCAGGATGCCGGGGTCTTCAGTAAGTTCATAAGTAACCGGGATATTCTTATCGTAGGGTTTAACTATCCTGTTGGTTATAGCTGACTGGAGTACATCAAAAAATATTTTTGGCTCGGTTGTACCTACAGGTGAGGAATCACCATGCGATTTATTTGCTAAATCGTTAACATTATCTTCATGCGCTATTGGCTCAGACATAACCACCACTCCACAATTCTGTTGTTAACAGATGTAAGATTAAAGTTAACTAAATATTAGAAATTATTAATTGGTGTCAAGCATGTAATCCTAAGTAAATATTCAATCCGTACCATATTATTACTTTGCGGCTCTGTGGATGTCACTACCAATATTATGATTTATATCATAATTATTACAGATGTGACAATTTAGACACAATCTGAATATTTTTTTTTAAATATTTTGGATTATTTTTATGTGAGAAATTCAAATCAAATTATGAAAAAAATGGGTCAGAAATCGGGGTTCTCATAATAGACCGGTGGGCGCACACCGCGTACCCGTTCGTTCAAAATATTACGCATGCTTGGGCGTGACTTCATAAGAGCATACCAGTTTTGCGCCATTTTATTATAGTCCCACGTTATATCGCCTAAATAATCCAGCGATGATATGTGGGCGGCAGCAGCCAGATCGGCCAGCGTCAGTGTATCGCCGGCAAGGAAATAACGCTCGCTTGCGAGATATCCTATATAGTCCAGATGATAGAGGATATTTTGTTTTCCTACCCTTATTGCTGCGGAATTAGGCTCACCATATCCTAAATAATGTTTGAATGCTTTTTCGAACAGAACGTTTCTGGTGACTTCATAATCAAATTTATGGTCGAACCAGTCAATAAGCCTTCTGACTTCTGCGCGCTGGGCCAGGGTGTCCCCGAGCAGGCTATTCTCTGGGTATGCTTCTTCCAGATATTCGCCAATAGCGTAGGCACCGGAAACTACCGTACCATTTTCTTCGACCAAAACCGGCACTTCCCCGGCAGGATTTAGTGCAAAAAAATCAAGGTTGCGATCCCACGGGTTTTCCTGGGCTAATTCGAAATCAATATCCTTTTCCTTCAGTAACATCCTGATTTTTCTGCAAAATGGCGAAAGTGGCGTGTGGTAAAGGAGGCGCATATGATATATTGTTTTGTTGTCTGTTCTTGCATCACCTAATGGTTAACAATCACCAAGTTATATTGCAAATTTCCATCTAATGCCAGATGAAAAATTTATAAAAAAGTATGATTTTTGCCCTGTGTATAACTTTATAAAAAATATTTGCTGAAATATTGCCGTTGTCAGGCAGGAAAATGCTGCAAACCAAGGAAATCCAACTGTTATAGCTACATAAAAGAAAATGGGGTTTTATGCTTAATTAGGCTTGACGAATTGCAAAAACGTATCTAAATTATGTTTCCCCGTTACGTAGTGTTGATAGCATTAGTGGGATGGGGTTTTTCAGAAATTGGATTTTTGCAATTACAAACAATAAGTTACGAACAATAATTATTAACAACGGACAAAATTACATGGCTAATCACAAATCGGCAGAAAAAAGAATTCGCCAAACTGAGGCTCGCACTGAGGTTAACCGGGTGCGTATGGGGCGTATACGTACATTTGTAAAAAAGGTTGAATCTGCTATCGCTTCTGGCAATAAAGCGGATGCCCAGAAGGCTTTGCGTGAGGCTCAGCCGGAGTTGATGCGTGGTGTGAGCAAAGGTGTGGTAAAAAAGAATACCGCATCACGTAAGTTAAGTCGATTGTCTGCACGTATTAAAGATCTAGCCGCGTAAGTTATCTAACTCACTTAATCAAATGGTTCAAAACTGCCGGTCAACAGGCGGGCGCTATAAATTTGTCTAAAAAATGTAGCAACGGGTAAATTGCGTGGGTGTTTATGGCATCGAATGTGGCGTGTAAATTGTCTCCGGAGAATGCTTTGCAGCAGCTCGTTGATGTGGCGATTATACGCAAACAGCCGGATTTTAATTATGCCGGGGAAGTTTTTCCGGTGGAAGCGTTTGATTATGCCAGCGCTAATCAGTCTGTTATAGTTGATGTGCGTACTGTGCCGGAGTGGCAGTTTACCGGAACTCCGGATCTTGCGAATACCCCAAGCAAACTGGTTACCCTATCGTGGAGGATATATCCATCGTTTGCTCTTAATCCAAAATTTGTAGATGATCTTGCGGCTGAACCTTCAGTTACAAAGGATACCCCGTTATTTTTCTTGTGCCGTTCTGGTGGGCGGTCGTTGGATGCAGCTATAGCAGTGGCGGCGGCAGGTTATAATTACTGTTTTAATATTATTCACGGTTTTGAAGGTGAACCGGACGCAAATGGACATCGCGGCAATGCAGGCTGGAAATATGATAATTTACCATGGATACAGGGATAGTTATGGCATCGCAACAACAGTTACAAACAACTCATATCGAAACCATTGATGATTTGCTGGCGGCGGCATGGCAGCGGGTAAGCCAGAAGCTTAGCGTTCGTTTTGGTGATGCGGTATTCCGTAGCTGGCTTAAACCGTTGCGTTTTTCCGGTAGCGTATCTGGTTATATCCGGATTAGTGTTCCCACCCGTTTTATGCGTGAGTGGATAAACAAGAATTATATAGAGGATATCAAGGCTTTTTGGGCAGAGGAGCAAATTTCGGAAGGTTATGCTATAGAGTTTGTGATTGCCGAGAGTTCTCCCAAGGATACTACAGGTCAGGAAACATCGTCAGTTTTAAATCCGCAGGTGTGGCAGTCCGATCCTTCTGCGGTTGAGGCCACTCCGCTTGATATTGATGTGCAGATGGGTGCGCCGCTTGACCCGCGTTATACTTTTGAGAATTTTGTGGTTGGAAAACCCAATGAACTGGCGCATGCCGCATCACGCAGGGTCGCGGAATCGACTAATGTTGTTCAGGGGTGTAACCCTCTGTTTCTTTATGGTGGTGTCGGGCTGGGCAAAACCCACCTGATGCACGCCATCGCCTGGCATATCCGTAAGAATAATCCCAGCCGCCGGGTTCTGTATCTTTCGGCGGAAAAATTCATGTACCGGGTTATCCGTGCCTTGCGTTTCGAGGAGGCGCTGGCGTTTAAGGAGCATTTCCGTTCGGTGGATGTGCTGATGATAGACGATGTGCAGTTTATCAGCGGTAAAGATTCCACCCAGGAGGAGTTCTTCCACACATTCAATTCATTGGTTGACCAGAATAAACAATTGGTAATTTCCGGGGATCGTTCCCCAGCTGATCTGGAAGGCATGGAAGAGCGGGTGCGTTCGCGCCTTGGTTGGGGGTTGGTTGCCGATATCCATTCTACCAGCTATGAACTGCGCCTTGGTATCCTCCAGTCAAAAATAGAGCAGATGCAGGATATATCCATACCGCAAAAAGTTATGGAATTCTTGGCTCATAAAATCACCTCCAACGTCCGCGAACTGGAAGGTGCCTTAAACCGGGTGGTGGCGCACGCAACCCTTGTTGGTCGGCCTATAACTCTGGAGACAACCCAGGAAGTGCTGCACGATTTATTGCGCGCCAATGACCGCCGTATTTCGATAGAAGATATTCAAAAACAGGTCGCAGGCCACTATAATATGAAGGTGTCGGATATGCACTCGGCGCGCCGTGCCCGTACTGTGGCGAGGCCGCGGCAGGTTGCCATGTATCTGGCGAAAAAATTTACCAGCAAAAGCCTGCCGGAAATTGGCCGGCGCTTTGGTGGTAAGGATCACACAACAGTTATGCACGCGGTAAAAAGGGTTGAAGAACTGATGGCTTCTGACCATGAGTTTTCACAGGACGTGGAAATGCTCAGCCGCCTGTTGCAAAGTTGATTTTCGCTGTTATATTCGGGTAATTGGATTATTGGATAATTATATTATTAAGTATTAAAAATTTTTTCTAATAATCCAATCATCAAATAATCTAATCATCGATTTAACCTCTAATGGTAAGAAAATATTATGCAATTCGTTATTGAGCGCGCAAGTTTGTTAAAGAGCCTTGGGCATGTCCAGTCAGTGGTAGAGAAGCGCGGGACTATTGCGGTTTTATCCAACGTGAAGATTGACGCTAAAGGCAGTGAACTTTCTATAACCGCAACTGACATGGACATAGCAGTTGTTGAGAAAATAACCGCCAGCATTACATCTGGTGGCTCAACTACAGTTCCTGCGCATACCTTTTACGATATCGTGCGCAAACTCCCTGATGGTACGCAGGTTGAGGTTACCAGCAGTGATGGCGACAGCAAAATTTCTATCCGTTCCGGTCAGTCACGTTTCTCTCTGGCCTGCCTGCCGGTTGATGATTTTCCGGTTATGGCTGAAGGCGAATTCTCCCATAATTTTACCCTGAAATCGGCGGAATGTACGGCACTTATTGAGAAGCCCAGCTTTGCCATTTCTACAGAGGAAACCCGTTATTACCTCAATGGTATTTACCTGCATGTTTCCGGGGCAGATGATGGCAAGGTGTTGCGTGCTGTAGCTACTGATGGGCATCGTCTGGCGCGTATAGAGGTTGCACTTCCTGCTGGTGCTGCTGGCATGTCGGGGGTAATTATACCGCGCAAGGCGATTCAGGAATTGCGTAAATTACTGGAGGCAGGTGAGGGGGATGTTGAAGTTTCCCTTTCTGAAACCAAGATACGTTTTGTTTATGGCGATGCGGTGCTCGTTTCCAAGCTGATAGATGGTAATTTCCCTGATTACGAACGGGTTATTCCTTCTGGTAACGACAAGTTGATGGAAGTTGACTGTAAGGTATTTAAAGATGCTGTCGACCGTGTGTCGGTTATATCCTCGGAAAAATCACGGGCTATAAAGCTGCAACTGGAAAATGGTAAGCTTACCCTTTCTGCTGGCGGTGGGGATAAGGATTCGGCATCGGAAGAAATAGAAGTAACGTATTCATCTGCGCCGATTGAGATCGGCTTTAATTCACGTTACCTGCTGGACATGATGACGCAGATAGAGGGCGACACTGTTCAGTTTCTGTTTAACGACAGTAATTCGCCGGCCCTTGTGCGTGATACTGCGGATGTCAGTGCACTCTACGTTATCATGCCGATGAGGGTATGATACTCTTGAACGGAACCTGTCATCCTGAGCATAGCGAAGGATCTTTGCAAGATAATGACAAGATTCTTCACTTCGTTCAGAATGACGTAAGGGCTATTTTTTTATCCTCGCTCACACTTTCCAATTTCCGTAATTATTCTTACGCGCGTATTGAAGTTACACCGCAGCCAGTGGTGCTTATCGGCGCCAATGGGGCCGGAAAAACCAATATACTGGAGGCTATTTCTCTGCTCACTGTAGGGCGTGGCCTGCGCCGTGCCAAACTTTCCGAGCTGGCGCCCCTCCCTAGCCCTCCACCGCAAGCGGGAGAGGGAACAAGAATATTCCCTCTCCACGAAGTGGGGAGGGCTAGGGAGGGGTGGGCAATAGCAGCGACTGTTTGCGGTCGGAACGGAGAGGTAAAAATTGGTACGGGCAGGGACGGTGAAAATTTAGAGGACGCAGACAAGCGCATCGTAAAAATAGACGGTAAAATTATTCGTGGCCAAGCAGAATTAGCCAGCCATATTTCCCTTATCTGGCTTACTCCGCAGATGGAGCAGTTATTTTCTGAAGGCACTTCGGCAGGCCGCAAATTTCTTGATAGATTAGTGTTCAGCTTCGAACCGGAACATGCCACGCGCATCAACGAATATGACTATGCCATGCGCGAACGCAATAAACTATTGCAGCATGGCCGGGCCGACACCCACTGGCTGGATTCTCTGGAAAATACTATGGCCGGATGTGCGGCGGCGATAGCTATTTCCCGCCTTTCCACCTGTGAGCATATCAACCATACTATAAACGCTTCCAACCTTAGTTTTCCGAAAGCACTGGTTGATGTTTCCGGTTTTGCCGAGGATATGCTGAAGAATGGTAGTTCTGCAATCGAAGTGGAGAATGCGTTGAAAAATGCTTTTGCTGTGGGCCGCAATCAGGATGCTGCTGCGGGCAGGGCACTCACCGGCACCCACCGTAGTGAACTGCGTGTGACGCATATATTAAAAAATATGCCTGCAGAGAGTTGCTCAATGGGTGAGCAGAAGGCTCTTATGTTGTCGATAATACTGGCGCAGGCACGCAGCGGTGCCCGTTGGCACGGCGTTACCCCGATAATTCTTCTTGATGAAGTGGCCGGGCATCTCGATGCAACAAGAAGGCTTGAGTTATTCGAAGAAATTTGCCAGATTGGGGCACAGGTATGGATGACGGGGACTGACAGGCAATCGTTTGATGGACTAGAAGGAAAATCCCAGTTCTTCGTAATAGAAGGTGGCGAGGTTTTGCAACTAAAATAATCGTCACCCCCGCGTAGACGCGGGTCTTAAGTTAAGTGAAGATTCCCGCCTTCGCGGGAATGACAAGTAAGAGAGTGAATAAATATGGACACTATTGATCCAGCAAGGTTTATCTTTGCCTCGTTCTTCGTGCTCGGCCTGCTTGGCCTGATGGCGGTGGGCCTTAAATATTACGGGCAGAAAACACTGGGTTCGAAATTATTTTCGGTGAATAACTCGCAGGGCAGGGTAGCGATTTTGGAAACTCAATATATCGACCATAAATCTAAGATACTTTTGGTAAAGCGCGATGATGTCGAACACCTTCTGCTTATTAGCGATGGCAAAACCACTATTATAGAATCGGGAATAAAGCGCGATGCGTAGAATCATTCCAATCCTGCTGATCGCGCTATGTGTGTTTTTCGTGGCTGAACATTCGGCCTTCGCCCAATCGCTTAATATTGACCTAGGCAAGAGTACAAGCGGTACTGCTACTGCTAAACTTATTCAGTTAGTTGTCTTACTAACTGTTATATCGCTGGCACCATCGATATTGGTGATGACCACATCTTTCATGCGAATAATAATAGTGTTGTCGTTCTTGCGTAGTGCGCTCGGTTTACAACAAACACCGCCCAACCAGGTGCTTATCTCACTTGCGTTGTTTATGACAGCTTTTATCATGGCCCCGGCCTTTGAGCAGTCCTATAATGATGGTGTAAAACCGCTGCTCGAAGAATCAATAACTGAGGAGCAGGCATTGGAGCGTATTGGCGCGCCGTTCCACAGCTTTATGCTAAAACATGTGCGCCAGAAGGATCTGGAGTTGTTCGTGAGCATGTCGCCTGATCTGAAAATTGAAACCCCTGAAGATACACCATACCGCGTGCTGGTTCCAGCCTTTATGATAAGTGAACTAAAGCGTTCCTTCGAGATAGGGTTTCTGATCTTCATACCGTTTGTGGTTATTGATATGCTGGTCGCGTCTATCCTAATGGCGATGGGTATGATGATGTTGCCGCCGGTGATGATATCGCTGCCGTTTAAACTTATATTCTTTGTACTTGTCGATGGCTGGTATATGGTATGCGGCAGTTTAATCAAAAGTTTTGGTACCGTATGACAGATTTTTTCGCAGCCGTTATCGGATTCATAGTCTTAATGTTGTTCATAGGCTTTGCGCTGTGGTTTGGCGCGGCGCTCTTGGTGCTGGTTTTCATAAGTGCGGCACTGCTTCCATTATTCCTTGTTTTACAAGGGTATTATATGCGCTGGCGCTATAAAAAGGTGTTCAACCCCACTGACCCTGGTAATTTTACCAATAAAACTACCGTAACCGAGCATAAAATCGGCGATACCACGATAATAGATGTGGAATATGAGGAAATTTCTGGTAGTAATCGTAAACCGTAAAACGTATATCGTAAAACGGCTTACGTCTTACGACCTACGATTTTGGGGGCGGTTAGCTCAGCTGGCCAGCCTTGCGGCGCTTGAGCATTTATGCTCTAACCAGCGTGCGCTGTAGTTGTTTGATATTGTGGGCGGTTAGCTCCGCTGGTTAGAGCGCTACCTTGACATGGTAGAGGTCGGAGGCTC
>CAZUXB010000028.1:0-29213 GCA_964624555.1 uncultured Rickettsiales bacterium
TTCTTTAAAACTCCCTCTCCCTCTGGGAGAGGGTGGGGGTGAGGGCTACCACACACGAGAAAAAGCCCTCACCCTAACCCTCTCCCAGAGGGAGAGGGTATTTAGTAATGCTATCTGGTACGCAAGCCCCCTGCTCCGTGCTGTGCAGACCGCAAAATGGCTCGGCGCAGAAAATATAAACACTGCACAAGAACTCATGGAACAGAATTTTGGTGTGTGGGAAGGAAGGAGTTATGACGATGTATGGAAAGAAGCGGAACACAAATATGACTGGTCGAAACCGGAGACGGTAAGGCCGGAAGGCGGCGAGAGTTTTATAGATGTCTGCTCGCGTGTAAGCAATTGGATAGAAGCTAGGATAAAAGATACGAAATCACCCCTGGTCATAGTTACCCATTCTGGCCCTATCAGGGCTGCACTCAGCTATGCACAGAACATTACCCCGGCACAGGCCCTTGCCATAAACATTGGCTATGGCAGCATGAACAAAATTACTGTATAAATTATCCATGAAAAAGCCAGATAACAATTCTTTAAAAGATATCCTGCTTCCACCCTTTATCCGTGAATTCCTGGAAACCGAGTCGGCGGGCGGGATAGTAATGATCGCATGCGCTATACTAGCCATGCTTGCCGCCAATAGTGGTTTTGCGCCGACCTATAATTTACTTGCCGCAGAGAGTATAAAACATTTTGTGAATGATGTTTTAATGGTTCTTTTCTTTCTGGTGATAGGGCTGGAACTAAAAAGTGAAATGTGTGAAGGGGTACTGGCCAAACGCGACCAGATATTACTGCCGCTTCTTGCCGCAATGGGGGGAATGGCGGTTCCGGCCCTGATATTTTGCCTGTTCAATTATAGTTTTCCTGAAACCCTGCATGGCTGGGCGATACCCTGTGCCACCGATATAGCCTTTGCAGTTGCAATACTCACCTTACTCGGCAAGAATATTCCGCCATCGATAAAAATATTCCTGCTCGCGATTGCCATATTTGATGACCTTGGCGCAATAATCATCATTGCCGCGTTTTATAATACCGGCTTTGCCATAATTCCAATGATTATGGCAGCAGTGCTGATAACTATACTAGCGGTATTAAATAAAAAAAATATTGGCGCGGTTACACCTTATTTAATCTGCGGTGTTTTCCTGTGGTTGTGTTTTCATTATTCCGGCATCCACACAACCCTTGCCGGGGTAATCCTTGGTCTTTCGATACCGATGCAATCCCTGCACCGGGTTATGCATATACTGCACCCGTGGGTGAGCTTCCTTATCCTGCCGGTTTTTGCTTTCGTAAATGCAGGAGTTGGGTTGCAGGGGGTAGATTTTGCAGGTTTCATATCGCCACTTCCCTTGGGAATCACTCTTGGATTATTCCTTGGTAAGCAGTTTGGTATTTTCGGAACAAGTTTTTTACTTATCAAAAGCAGGCTGGTATCTATGCCGGAAGCAAGTAAATGGGCCCATATTTATGCGGTATCGGTGCTGGCGGGTATAGGCTTCACCATGAGTTTATTTATAGGTATACTGGCTTTTCCAACAAACCTTGCTTTACAGGAATTAGTAAAAATTGGCGTTATAGCCGGGTCATTGCTATGTATTGTCTGGGGAGCGATTGTATTAAAGGTCATAAGGCAGGTATAGTATTTAAAATGTTATAGGGGATAAATTATATGGGCACAGCATATTCTGTAAAACCATCACTGTTTATTTCACATGGCTCCCCGATGTTGGCATTGGAGAACCGCCCCACCAGTAATTTCCTACGCCATTTGGGACGCGATATCGGCAAGCCATCGGCCATTATTGTCGCTTCCGCCCATTGGGAAACCAGGGACATAATGCTAACAGCCACAAAGTCGCCAAAAACCATCCATGATTTTTATGGATTCCCCAAAGAACTATACGCACTAAACTACCCGGCAGAAGGCGATCCCGGACTTGCAGAACGCGCCTGCTCCATGCTGGTTGAGGCTGGCATCGCCGCCGGGACCAATATAACACGCGGGTTGGACCACGGCGCATGGAGTCCGTTGCTGCTGATGTACCCGCTGGCGGATATCCCTGTTATCCAAATATCAGTGCAGCCGCAGCACGATGCACGCTGGCATTATAATATCGGCATGGCGCTGGCCCCGCTGCGCGAAGAAAATATATTGATAATCGGCAGCGGCAACCTTACCCATAACCTGCACCAGGCATTTCATGGCAATCATACAGCGACGCCATCATGGGTAACTGAATTTGCCGAATGGGTAGCAAATGCTATTGAGGAAGGAAATTTAGATATATTGATGAACTGGAAAAAAGCCGCGCCGCATGCCCTGCAGAACCATCTCACCCCTGAACATTTCCTGCCGTTTTTTGTAGCCATAGGCGCGTCTGGAAACGAATTCAGTGCAAAAAGATTATATAAAGAAGTGGAAATGGGCGTTCTGGCTATGGATGCCTATTCATTTGGCGATTGAAAAGATGCACAAAATCCACATGTGGATTTTGTAGTTACCAGTGCCTTACCTTGCCAGTATCAATATGAACGAACTGGGAATCAGGATAATAACCAACGCCGCCGTTATTCATGGCAAGAGCGGCGTTGCGTATGTCAATAAGGCTGGCATCACCAAGGCGGATATCAATAGCCTTGCCCTTGGTATGCATGCTGTTTTTGGCAACACCGTTGGAATGGGCGTGCATCATGGCGTTGCTCTTTGGTGAACGGTATCCGGAAATAACCTGAAACGCATCCCGTGAACCAAGGCGATTATGCAATATGAATAACTTATCAAGCAGCGCCGTATCAATCCGCGCAACATCACCAGTGCGGTGATCGCGAAGTATATGGTTTATCTCATTAAGAGCACCTTTTATATAGCGCCCCTTCTCCCAATATATCAACTTGGTGGTTTCACCAGTATGGAGATTATCAAAAGCAAGGTAGCGAGAGGGTTTAACAAGCGCACCAACATGCTCTTTGGGGATAGCGGCAAGAACCCTTTCCGGGATAACTGACAAACCGGCAACGGCAACAAGCCCTAAGGCAAACTGGCGGCGGTTTAGGTCTATAGTTTTGTCTTCCTGCTGCAACATTCACACCCATACATAAGTTTTAATACATAACTTTTAATGGGCGCAGAATAATTCATGTACCGATGATTTTCAAGGGCAAATTTATTAATAACGCTATTTCAATAAGTTAAATGCGATTAAGTTATATAACTTACTTTTTATTTTCCGCCTCTTCCGCAAGCAACTGTTTTGCTTTTGGTGAAAGCTGTAGATGCAACTCGCGGAGCTGTTTTTCTTCCGCCACGTTCGGTGCCTGCATGAGCAGATCTTCGGCTTTCTGGTTCATCGGGAAGGCGATCACTTCACGGATATTCGGCTCATCGGCGAGCAACATCACGATACGGTCAACACCCGGCGCAAGGCCACCATGCGGCGGCGCGCCGAATTTAAAGGCCGAGATCATACCGCCGAAACGTGAATCGACCACATGCGCGCCATAACCGGCGATCTCGAACGCCTTATACATCAGTTCCGGTTTGTGGTTACGAATCGCGCCGGAAGATAGCTCCACACCGTTGCAGACGATGTCATACTGGTAGGCAAGAATATCGAGCGGGTTTTTGGTAAGCAGCGCGTCCATTCCGCCTTGCGGCATGGAGAACGGGTTGTGGCTGAAAATAATTTTCTTTTCTTCTTCGTCATATTCGAAATATGGGAAATCCACCACCCACAGGAATTTGAACACGCCTTTTTCGAGCAGGTCTAGCTCGGTGCCGAGTTGGGTACGCACCTGCCCGGCGAGCTTGGCGGCCGCGAGTTCCGCGCCGCTGCTGAAAAACACCGCATCACCATTTTTGATGCCGGCAACTTTTTTGAGTTCTTCCATTTTTTCGGGAGTGAGGAATTTGGCGATGGGGCTTTTCGCATCACCATTTTCTTCAAATATGATATAGGCCAGCCCCTGCGCGCCCATGGATTTGGCGAATTCTATCATGTTGTCGAAGAAGCTGCGCGGTTTGGAAGCGCAATTCGGCGCAGGTATTGCACGCACAATGCCGCCGCCTTCGATGACCTTGTTGAATATGCCAAAGCCGCTGCCGCGCCATACTTCGGTCACATCGCTGATGAGTATCGGGTTGCGGAGATCCGGTTTATCGCTGCCGTATTTCAGCATCGCTTCCTTATAGGTGATGCGCGGGAATGGATAGTTTGTCACTTTTTTGTCGCCGAATTCGGTGAATACACCGTGCAACACGGGCTCAATGGCAGTGAACACGTCTTCCTGCGTTACGAACGACATCTCAATATCGAGTTGGTAGAACTCGCCGGGTGAGCGATCAGCGCGGCCATCTTCATCACGGAAACATGGCGCAATCTGGAAATAACGGTCAAAACCCGAAACCATCAGTAGCTGTTTGAACTGTTGCGGCGCCTGCGGCAGGGCATAGAATTTTCCGGGATGGATGCGTGATGGAACCAGATAATCGCGGGCACCTTCTGGAGAGCTTGCGGTCAGTATCGGTGTCTGGAATTCGTTGAAGCCCTGCTCGATCATGCGGCGGCGTAAGGAAGCGATAACCTGCGAACGAAGCATGATGTTGCGGTGGAGTTTTTCCTTACGCAGATCGAGGAAGCGGTATTTCAGGCGGGTTTCTTCCGGGAAAGGCGCATCGCTGTTGACCTGTATCGGCAGCGGATCGGCCACGGATTCGATATTCAGCGTATCGACCACCACCTCCACCTCGCCGGTTTTAAGCTCTTTATTGATGGTTTCCGCGCTGCGGGCCACCACTTTGCCGCTGATGGTGATGACACTTTCCAGCTTCACATGGGTGAGCGTCTCGAAATGCTCGCCGCCATTGGCCACAAGCTGGGTTATGCCGTAATGGTCGCGCAAATCGACGAACAGGAGCTGGCCGTGGTCGCGCTTGCGGTGCACCCAGCCGGAGAGTTTGACGGTCTGGCCGACATCAGATTTTGAAAGGGCAGAACAATTATGGGTACGGTAAGCATGCATATTTTTAGTGGTAAGTTGCCAGTGGTAAGTGGTGAGTAAGAGCAGGTTAAGTAATGGTTTTTTGGCTAAAGGTCAAATAATATCGCAAAATCCGGGTAAAAAAGGTTTATTTCTGCTAATAAAACTGTATTATAGTCATATAAACCCAAGGAAAACCCCATGAAAGAGCTAAAAGACCATACCGCCGAAGATGTTAACGAGGAAGTGCAGACCGCGTTGTACATAATGAGCAAGTTGGACGGCAAACCTATAGTAAAAACCAGCGGGGACGAGAACCACACCATGAATATACAGAGTGTCGGCGTCAAGATCGGCATGAATAATAGCGGCGATGAGCTTTCCTTTACCATCACCACCGCCGACCGCCACCACCCGCATCTGGTCTATGACACCATCCGCGAAGAGCTGGCGAAACTGCCGGAACTGAAAGACCATAACCTTAAAGCGCTGGATGCGGAAAAAGATTACAACAAGGAAACCGGCGAGATGACCGTGCGCTATGACATAGCCGGCGGCGTTGCCGATGACATCATCCATGCGCTTTCCAAAGCCCAGCAGGCCAAAATGCCTATGCCTGCGGAAATCAAGGCCGCACCGGAACAATGTGTCGCCCAGAACGACCCGCAATATGACCAAAACTGGGTGAACAGAACCACGATCGACAGAACCGTAGCCTTCTTCACCGGCAGGGCTTAGTAGCCTTTTCTACCACTGCGTCGAACATTTCCTGCGTGAGCCTTCCGGTATTTATGTTATAGCGCGAGGAATGATAGGTGTTGAGCAGCACAATTCCTTCTCCCTCTGGGAGAAGGTTAGGATGAGGGCTACTATCGTCATGTTGCGATTTAGCCCTCACCCCCACCCTCTCCCAAGGGGAGGGGGAGTTTAAAGAGTTCTCTCCCAATGGAAGAGGGAGAATGTGAATAGCGCCATGCGCAAATTTGGCATAGGATGGTTTGAGGCCGAACGCACGCAACACCGCGTTGTGCGACACCAAACCAAGAGACAGAATAACGCGCAGGTTTTTCATCGCTGCAATTTCTGACTGCAAAAATGTGTTGCAGTTTTTTATCTCGGAAGGCTCCGGTTTATTTTCCGGCGGTACGCAACGCACTGCGTTGGTAACGCGGCAGTTTTTCAGTGCAAATCCATCGTCAATGCGCTGGTCATAGTTGCCGGTGGTAAAACCATATCTGGCCAGCGCGCTATATAATATCAGCCCCGCATAATCGCCGGTGAAGGGCCTGCCCGTCTGGTTTGCGCCTTTAAGCCCCGGTGCGAGGCCGACCACTAAAAACGGTGCATCAATGCTGCCGAACGATGGCACCGGAGCATTAAAATAAGCAGGATATTGTTTTTTATTCTGCGCACGGAAGTTACACAGGCGCGGGCATAATGGGCAATCGAGCGCGGGCGCATGCATGCTTATTTCTTGGCCCTTACCATGCCGAGGATCATGCTGCAGTTAAGGTCAGCACCAATCTGTTTTTTCATCAGCAGGTAAACCTGCTCGACCATATTCACCTGCTTTTCCCAGTTCTTGCCCATAGCTATCTCCAGCGACTGCGGAACATTGAGTTTCCACTGCCCTTCTTCTTCAACAAAAAGAAGGCGCATGTAGCGTTCTTTGCCAGAAATTTTATCAGTTACTCTAGCGCGGATAAGCTTACCACCTTCCCTGTCCTCACCGGAATAATAGGTTGCATCCTTGGGCAGGCAATCCATCAGGCCATAAGACATGAATCTTTCATAGAGAGGCATTGAACTGGCGGTAAACATATCCTTACAACCAACAACATCATCTTTTTTTACGCAACTATTGATGCGCTCGAAGGAATCGCGGGGGGGGGATCCTGCGGCAAAGGAGCTACTACCTACAAATAATAAAACGATGGCAAAAATGATGCGAACGATCATTTTTTGCGCTCTTTTGTCACCTGCGCACTTCGCTCAAGGGCGAGCATTTTATCAGGCACGTCCTGCGTTATGACGCTGCCCGCGCCCACTACCGCACCAGCACCAATAGTAACCGGTGCAACCAATGAACTGTTAGAGCCAATGAAAGCACCCGCGCCAATGGTGGTTTTGTGTTTTTTCACGCCGTCATAATTGCAGGTGATGGTACCGGCGCCGATATTGGCTCCTTCCCCAACTTCACTATCACCGACATAGCTTAAATGGTTGGCTTTCGCATCTGCGCCAAGTTTAGTGTTTTTGATTTCCACAAAATTCCCGACATGGGCATTTTCACCAATAACACTGCCCGGACGCAGGCGGGCAAAAGGCCCTACCACCGCACCGGCGTTAATATGCGCGCCTTCAATATGTGAAAAAGATTTTATCTCAGCACCACTTTCAACCGTAACTCCTGGCCCAAAAACCACCTGCTGGTGGATAATAACATCGGCAGCAATATTAGTATCAGCGCTGAAATAAACGCTGGCCGGATCCAGTAAAGTCGCACCACCTTCCATAGCTTTGGTACGCAGACGATGCTGCATCATCTGCTCTACACCAGATAGTTGCTCACGGGTATTGATACCGGAAAGTTCAGTAAATTCAGTTTCTACCACCTGGCAGATCAGTTTCTGGTCATTTGCCAATTCTACAATGTCGGTAAGATAATATTCACCGGCGCTGTTGCCCGGTGTAATTTTTTCCAGCAGGCCGAAAAGATGTTTTCCACTAACCGCTATAATACCAGAATTACACAGGTTTATAGCCCTCTGCTCCTGTGTTGCATCGCGTTCTTCTACTATTCTTTTGAGTTTATCGTTGGCATCAACCACCAAGCGCCCATAACCGTGCGGATGATACATGCGCATGCCAAGCACCACAATATCTGCACTCTGTGCTGTCGCCAGTATATTGGCAATGGTAGCAGTGGTTATAAGCGGGGTATCACCGCAGAGAACCAGTATCTTATCATGGTAGCCACCCAGTTCTGGCTTTGTGGAAAGTACGGCATGGCCGGTGCCTTTTTGCTCATCCTGCACGGCAAAGAGGGCATGAGCGTCAATTTTAGCAACCGCCTGCTTAACCGTATCCATATTCGGAGCGACGACCACCACCGTTTTTTCCGGGGCAAGAGGAACCAGCGCAGAAATAACGTGTGATACCAGCGGCACCCCGGCGAGGCGGTGCATCACCTTGGGCAGGGACGATTTCATGCGTGTTCCCTTACCGGCAGCAAGAACCACGCACGCAAATTTATACTTGTGATTAGTTGTCATAGGGGTAAGAATTAGCCTAGTTTATAATAGGACGCAACAACTACGATTTGTCATCTCGAACGTAGTGAGGATCTTTGCAAAGATCCCTCGCTAAAATGCTCGGGATGACATTAATAAAAGGGTAAAAACATGGATATGACAACGGTAATATTGCTGGTTCTGGCGCTGGCGCTGGGTTTTTGCCTCGGCTGGATAATGACCAAAAAACAGGCGGCGGGCGATATGGAGCGCGTGCGCAGCGAAAAAACCGCCCTGCATGAACGGGTAGTGACCGCTGAAACCCGCCAGAAATTATTGGAGCAGGAACTGGAAAAAACACAGGAAAAAATGCGCCTTGAATTTAAGGATACGGCTAATAATATTTTCGCTGATTTCAGCACCAAATCGGAAAAGCAGATCGGCGACCTGCTAAACCCATTGCGCGACCGGCTGGGTGAATTCCAGAAAACCATTGTCGATTCATTCACCACCCAAGGTAAGGAGCAACATTCCCTGAAAGCAGAAATTGAAAAGATCGTGTTGCAGACGGACGGCCTGACCAAAGCCCTGCGCGGCGATGTGAAGGCGCAAGGCAACTGGGGCGAGGTCATGCTTGAGAGAATACTTGAAGAATCCGGCCTACGCAGTGGGGAAGATTATATAATCCAAGGCACCGGCATGGGGCTTAACAACCATGATGGCGGCCGCTTACAGCCGGACGTGATTGTTAATCTACCGGATAAAAAACACATCATAATCGATTCAAAAGTATCGCTAACTGCCTATGAACGTTACTGCTCCGAAAGCGATGAGAATCTGCGCCAGATACAGGTGAAGGAATTTGTAAAATCGATCAAGTCGCATGTGAATGGGCTGGAAAGCAAACGCTATCAGGATATTGAAAAACTCGGCACACCGGATTTTGTGATGATGTTTTTGCCCATCGAAGGTGCCTATTCACTGGCAGTGCAGACCGATAGCGAACTCCATTCTTACGCATGGGGCAAGAAAATTGTGCTGGTCTGCCCGGCAACGTTATTTGCCACGCTGCGCACCATCGCTTCCATCTGGCGTATCGAACGCCAGAACTTAAACGCGCAGGAGATAGCACGCCAAGGCGGCGCGCTGTATGATAAGCTGGCGGGCTTTGTCGGCGATATGGAAGAGATAAACAAACACTTGGGCAATTTGCATAAAGCCTATGATAATGCGAGCAATAAACTTTCCGCCGGGCGCGGGAATCTTTTAGGGCAAGCAGAAAAACTAAAAGCACTGGGCGCAAAAACCTCCAAGTCGCTGCCTAAGAGCAAGGAAGATATGGAAGAGACGCTGGAAGCGTAAATAGGCGCTCCTCATCCTGCCTTCTGCTCACCAATCCATTTAAAACTTTGCCGCCACAATAGACCCAGCGGGCAAATTCCTTGGCCGCCAGCGCCGGTTCGTTGATGTTGAGCAGCAGCCGCATGGTCGAATTTTTGAAGGCAGTGATGCCGATATTATAGGTAAAACTGACCAGAGCATCAAACTGGTTCTGGTTGAGCGGCACCTTGATAAGCCCGGCCAGAGCCTGTTCTACCTTGGCAATGTCATTTTTTAAAATATCTTCGGCAGCGTCCGTTGATATGTCGGTGAAGGATTCACCCGCGGCTATGACATGGCCATAACCAATGGTGGTCTTACCAGCCGGGCAGAGATAAGGTGTGGCGGAAAATCCTTCAAATTTTTTGATGATGGCAAGGCCGTTTTGGGATATCTGCATGGGTTACCTTTTCTTGTCATACCAGCGAAAGCTGGTATCCAGCTTTTCTTTCCACTGGATGCCAGCCTACACTGGCATGACACAAATTATTTTATAAATTTTCCTAAAGAACGCTTTATGTAATCCGTATCCTGCTTCATAGCCTGAACCCGCTCGTCGATGCGCGCGAGTTTTTCACCAAAATCGGCACTGCTTACCGCCTGCACCTCCAGCGTATCAACCCGTGCGTTAAGCTGGGTGGCCCAGATAAGGGCAGCCGCAACCTGAATTAACATAGTAGCAACCAAAGCAATTGGTACACGCTTATCTATCTGCCAGCGGTTTATCATAGTGAATACCACTTGGTACTGGTGATGGCAAAAAAGATACGGCGCGTGTCGGTGGCCAGGCTCTGCGCGGTATTGGCCGAGAGGTTGTTTATAGAATGGCCGCTGGCCGGGTAAATATTCAGCGCATTGGCGCCCTGGTTGGCTACCATGAGAATTTCACCGGCTTCCGGCGCTGGCAGCACCACGCCTTGGCCGGAAGATACGGTAGTGACTTCGTTGAGGCTGGCGGTGAGTGCGGTGGCCGTGCCTTGTGTACTACCGGCGGCGGAGATAGCAGTGGCGATGGATTTAAAAGCGACCCGCCCTGTTGCCGCGATTATTTTAAGTGCGTCTTTCCACGTAGAGCCGTTACTGGAAACTTTGAGGGTGAAGTTATCATCACCGATAGTGCCGTATTCCGCGCGGCCCGAGGTTCCGGTCTGGAATAATATCGAGGCCGTATCGCTGGAGGAATTCTTGTTGATCTTGGCCTGAATACCGGCACCGTTATTATTGAACAGCACCGCGCTGCTGGCCACTGCGAGCTTATTGGTGGTGTCGGCGGTGGCATTTACCCCCAGCTTGGTTAGGTTCTGAAATTCGGTGGGATTGCTGGAAAGCGTCCACGCTGCACCATCATAACTATAAAGCAAATTCTCATCATTAACCCACAGGGTCATGCCCTCGGCCGGGGTTATGAAGCGCCAGATACCATCATAATAAGTAACTTTCCCGGCCTGCCCCGACCAGTCACCAGTAGGTGATGCAGCGATAATATAAAGATCGCCGGAAGCCGGGGAAACGGGCGGAGTGGCGATAGCGCGGCTTTTGGCACCGTTGCCCAACACCGCATCAATACGGACAAAGGCTTGATTTACGGTTACTTCCTTTTGGGCCTGGGCCTGTTCTACCAGTGTTATGGCAAGGTGTGGGGTGGTGGTCATTTTTGCTATTCTCCTGAAGTTAAAACTTTATTTATTGTGAATTTGGAGATAATGTCCCGGAAGTGCCTTTTTTAAGAATTTCAGGAAAATTTCTATGCCTAGCCTTGCCGAGATAGACCGCCAGATAGATGCATACGGCAATGCCTATATTTTCTGGACCAGAAAAGAGATCCGTGCCCTGCCGGAAATACTGGAACATGATGAAAGTGTAAAAGCTATCACCTCCGGACTTATGGATAATGCAACGTGGCTGGCAGTGTGCACCGACCGCCGGGTAATTTTCATGAACCGCGGAATGTTCTACGGCCTGCGCCAGATACAAGTGCCACTCGATAGGATACAGGCAATAGACCATGAATTTACTATATTTTTTGGTTCCATAAGAGTATGGGATGGTGCTAGTGCCTTTACCATAAGCATGGTGCTGAAAAGTTCCATACTGCCCTTTGTAAAGGTTGCACAGGAGCAGATGCAGATCGCGCGCAAAGGGATAAAAACCGAAGCACCGACAGCATCCAACGATGTTGCCAGCCAACTGCAAAAGCTTGCAGAGCTTAAAGAAAAAGGCTATCTAACCGAAGAAGAATTCCAATCACAAAAGAAAAAATTGTTAGGATAAATAATGACCAAGACCTACGGAAAATCTAAATTACCCAGCCGCTTTGTAACCGAAGGCCCGGAACGTGCTCCGCACCGCTCCTACCTCTATGCCATGGGCATTACTGAAGCTGGTATCCATGCGCCACTGGTTGGCGTTGCCACTACGTGGAATGAAGCTGCACCATGCAACATCACCCTCGCACGGCAGGCGCAGGTGGTGAAAAAAGGCGTTGCCGCTGCTGGTGGAACGCCACGCGAATTTACCACCATAACCGTAACCGACGGTATCGCGATGGGGCATCAGGGGATGAAATCATCGTTGGTTTCGCGCGAGGTGATCGCTGATTCTGTAGAACTTACCATGCGCGGCCACTCTTATGATGCGCTGGTTGGCCTTGCCGGTTGCGACAAGTCGCTGCCTGGTCTGATGATGGCGATGCTGCGCCTGAATGTTCCCAGCGTGTTTATTTATGGTGGGTCAATCCTTCCTGGAAAATTCAAAGGTAAACAGGTGACTGTGGTTGATGTGTTTGAAGGTGTGGGCAAGCACAGCGCAGGAAATATGAGCGATGAGGACTTAAAGGAGCTGGAACAGGTGGCCTGCCCATCGGCTGGTTCGTGCGGCGGGCAGTTCACCGCCAACACCATGGCCTGCGTATCAGAGGCTATCGGCCTAGCCCTGCCCGGCTCAGCAGGTGCCCCTGCCCCCTATGAATCGCGCGATGCCTTTGCTTTTGAATCAGGCCGGGCGGTGATGGAACTACTGAAGAATAAACTCCGCCCACGCGACATAGTTACCCGCAAGGCGCTGGAAAATGCGGCAGCGGTAGTGGCAGCAACTGGTGGCTCAACCAATGCGGCCTTGCATCTACCGGCAATGGCCAATGAATGTGGCATCGATTTTGATATCCACGCGGTTGGTGAAATATTCAAAAAAACACCGTACCTCGCTGACCTGATGCCTGGCGGCAAATATTCGGCAAAGGACCTGTATGATGTCGGCGGTGTGCAAATCGTGATGAAAACGCTGCTTGATGGTGGCTATTTGCATGGTGACTGCCTGACCGTTACTGGCAAAACTATTGCCGAGAACTTAAAGAATGTGAAGTTCCCCGATGGGCAAGATGTGGTTTATCCATATAACAAGCCACTGCGCGAAGAAGGCGGTGTGGTGGTGCTGAAAGGCAACCTCGCACCGGAAGGCGCGATCGTAAAAGTTGCCGGCATGAAGAACCTTGTGTTCAGCGGAACCGCCCTGTGTTTTGATTGCGAAGAAGATGCCTTCGCTTCCGTAGAAAACCGCAAATATAAAGATGGTGACGTGATCATCATCCGCTACGAAGGCCCGAAAGGCGGCCCCGGCATGCGCGAAATGCTTTCGACCACCGCCGCGCTCTATGGCCAGGGTGCCGGTGATAAGGTGGCACTTATCACTGACGGACGTTTTTCCGGCGGCACACGCGGTTTCTGCATTGGCCATGTCGGGCCGGAAGCGGCGCTGGGTGGGCCTATCGGCCTACTTAAAAATGGCGACAAGATAACTATCGATGCAGTAAAGGGGACTATCGATGTTGAGTTAACTGAAGCCGAACTCACCAAGCGCAAAGCCGAGTGGAAACCACGCAGGAATGATTATGGTTCTGGCGCGCTGTGGAAATATGCCCAGATAGTTGGCCCGGCAGAAAAAGGTGCGGTCACCCAACCCGGAGCCAGCGCGGAAACCCATGTCTATGCAGATATTTAAGTAATTTTCAATAATATAATTTAGAGGGTATATGACTACTTCAAAAAAAAATGGGCAAGTAAATAAAACTAGCCCTATATTAAAAACCCCACCGCTGCTTTTTGATAAAACCCAAATAATTATAAAAAAAATAGAGAAAATTATTGGTGAACCATTGATTACTTACTGGAACTCACCCGAAAGTGATATATGCAGTTCAGACGTCAACGGAATGTATGCATTACTAAAAGTTCTGGGAAAACAGGAGAAACTTTCATTGCTCATAAAATCATATGGCGGCAACGGACAAGCTTCGCTCAGGATGATCAACCTGCTGCGTGAATTTTCCAGCAATATAACGGCTTTACTGCCACTTGAATGTGCATCGGCAGCGACAATGATGGCATTGGGAGCCAATAAAATATGCATGGGATCGCTTGCCTATCTTTCGGCGGTTGACACTTCTCTGACCCATAGCCTTTCCCCTATAGATAATGTTACCAATCAAAAAGTAAGCGTAAGCCAGGACGAGCTGGAAAGAGTAGTAAGACTGTGGAAAGAACAGAATGGTGGGGCCACCGGCAAAGAATCCAATCCTTATGGAAATATTTTTCAGTATTTACACCCATTGGTTATAGGAGCCGTTGACCGCTCAAGTGCATTATCAATAAGGATATGTTCTGAAATACTGGATTATCACATGAAAGATAAAGAAAAGGCTGCCGTTATAAGCCGGACTCTCAATTCTGAATACCCATCGCATGGCTACCCTATTACTTTAAAAGAGGCACGGCGCATCGGGCTTAATACTGAAGCTATGGATAGCAACGTTAATAGCCTATTGCTTGAATTAAATGAAATATATGTGGAAATGACGCAGCTTGCATGCACCGATTTTGATGTGGATAACTACCACAGCAATACGATCATGACCATTATGGAAAGTAATGGTATGCAGATTTTTTACCAGAATGATAAGGACTGGCACTACCGCAATGAAGAAAAGCGCTGGATAGCTATGAATGATAACAGTGGATGGCGTAAAGCCAGTATCGATGGGGATAAAGTCATCGGTTCGATTCTGCATATTTATTGATAACAAGAAATGTTTACGCGGATATTTAGCCCCAATATAATCTGCGCGCTGGCAAGTTTCAGTGTTGTAATTTTCATTTGCGCAAAGAAATATTGGGTTTTTGAATTAATAACGCATTTTACCCTGCATATCGCGTTTGCCTGCGTTGTTTTTGCATTATTATATATTTTTCAAAAAAAGCGTATGCATGCCATATCCATGGCCGCCATTTCCTGTGTGTATTTCGCCAATGCCTATTCCGCACTAGCACCAGCACAAGAGGCTTTAGGTAAGGAAGTAGGAAAAATAAAAATACTGCAATTCAACGTGCTTTATGAAAATGAAGAGCTATCCAAGGCAATACCGTGGATAATAGCGCAGGGTGCCGATGTGGTAGTATTGCAGGAAGTAAACAATGCACGGGCGCTGGAACTGGGCGAACTGAAAAAACATTACGCCTGGTCACAAATAAAAACGAATGAAAGCCGCGATGCTTTCGGCATGGCCATATTCAGCAACAAACCAGTCACAAAATTTGATTATATCGATATCGGTGATGGCTGGAACCATTACACTATGACAGAATTATTAGTAGCAGAGCAAAAGATACATCTATATGAGCTTCATACCCCACCGCCAGTATATCCATATTTTTCGCAGCAGCGCGACAAAAGCCTTGAGCTAATGGCTGATATACTTGCCAAAGACCAGACGCCATACCGTTTGCTAGTTGGTGACCTGAACTGCACCATCTATTCACCATACCTGCAGGATATTCTAAAAGAAGCCGATATGCACCATGCCCAGCAGGGGTATAACGTGGAAGGAACGTGGCCGGATTTTGTGCCATCATTCCTGCGTATCGGCATCGACCAGTTGCTTGCCTCCAAACAGGTTAAAATTGAAAAAAGAACGGTAGCTGGCTATCATGGTTCCGACCACATGCCGGTAATAACAACATTAGAATTTTTTAAGGAGATATAAATGGCCAGCAAAATGAGTCGCGATACGGCCTTGTTCTTTCATTATATATTTGATCAATTGTTTCCTCCGATCGTGCGCGATACCAAATGGATAATGTCTATTCCTTTATGGGTAATGTTCCGCCACCGCTACAAACATTACCTGAATTTCAAGGAAATAGCGTTCACTCTCAGCGAAGATGAATTTCGCGGTTTTTACCGTATGGTAAGCGACACCGCTCTGGAACGTGAAACAGACCTGAACAGGGCATCTATTGATAAAATAATGATGCATGTAACCGGTATAAAAGTTCTAGATGTTGGCTGCGGACGTGGTTTTTTAGCCGATATTCTCAGTAAGCATCATGAAGTATCGGCAGTAGATATAGTGGTCCCACCAGCCATACGGGAAAGATTTCCCCAAGTGAAATTTTATGAAGATAATGTTGAAACCTTACCTTTTTCTGACAAGGAATTTGATACGGTGGTATGCACCCATACGCTGGAACATGTACGCAACATGCACCTCGCCGTTCAGGAGCTAAGACGGGTCGGAAAAAAACTTATAATTATAGTACCAAAGCAAAGGCCGTATAAATACACTTTTGATTTGCACCTAAATTTCTTCCCTTATGTCTACTCACTTCTTTCTGTAATGGGCAAGATCCAGGGTGAAGTCGTTTGCGAGGATATAGATGATGATATTTTCTACATGGAAATCACTTAATGACCAAATTTTTCCACTCCTACAAAATCCTGTTTATACTACTGGCATTATTAGCGGCGCACACCGCCCTGACCTATAGTTTCTCTGTTACGCGTTTTTATGAACTCAAAGCCTCAGGAACAGACGGCAAAGCCTTTGAACAACTGTTATATAATATAACCAATGGGGAAGGCATAAGTTCTACCATAGCCCCGCCCCATATTCTCCAATCATGGCTTGGGATACATTTTTCACCAGTACTGTATGTTGTGACGCCAATATATTACCTATTCCCGCATATAGAAATACTATTATTCATCCATAGCTTTTTTATCGCCCTCGCCGCAATTCCCCTGTTTTTTGCAGCACAAATAATATTCAAGTCACAATTACAGGCCTTAGCAATCTCCATATTTTACCTGATAAATCCCTTCGTAGTAAATGCTGGTTTATGGGACTTTCATGAAATAGCTTTTGCACCGTTTCTTATATCGCTAATGCTGTGGGCAATAGTAAAAAAGAACAAAATATTATTAGTTATGTTCTGCCTGTTATTGCTCTGCGTCAAAGAACATTACGGACTTGCCGTATTCGGTTCCGGACTTTTATGGGCATGGCACTGGCGTGAACCAAAATTTGGCTTAACGATTGCCGTTACCGGATTGACGGCATTTATAATAATCATCAAAATTATTATGCCCTATTTCAGCCCAATAGGAGCCGCAGCAATGATTGGTGAAGGTTCAGCTATAGATCGCTTTAGCTGGCTGTACCACCCCTTAGACGATATGCAATTGCTCGGCAAAAGGATATCGGACGCTATATTTTATATCATATTATTGCTCTTTGCCTTTCTGGCACTTCCACTGTTCAGTTTTGTATGGCTATTCCCAGCGGCTGCAGACGGAATTATCAATATGCTTGCCAATGAGGATATGATGCGACATCCAAGCTCCTATCATAGCGCAGCTATAATCCCTGTTCTGCTTATCGCCTATAGCCAGACCATTGCCTGGAAATATAATACCTACACCAACATCAAGCGCAGGGAAATACTTGCCGCTACCGCAGTAATGGTGCTAGCTTTTTCTTATAATTTTATCGCCCTGCCCTTTTTCCCAAACAACACCTGGGAACTTTCCGGGCCGCGATTCTCACTTTCTGAGAAGGATAAAAACGCTGATAATGAAATAGTAAAAATAATCGGCGAAAACACCAGCATTTCCGCCCAGAGCAATATATTGCCGCACATACCGGTACGCCGTGAAATGTACATGTTCCCCAATGGAATCGAAAAATCTGAATATATAATACTAAATACCAGCAACCCTTTTACCGGAAAATCCAATGTCTTTGGCCTGCCCTATTTCAGCCGGTATACCGACATGTATTTCAGTGCTTTTTATGAGTTGCTTGATGACAAAAATTTTGGCGTGGTTTTTTATCAGGATAACTGGCTGCTGTTCAAGCGCGGGGCAGAGAACAGGCAGGATGTTGTTGAGCAGGTAAAAGAAGACGTTTATAAATTACAGGAAAAAATTGAAGCGCTGGATAAACGTAAGATCGTTATCCAACCTTCTCATCCGCAGTAGTTATACCAAGCAATTTCAGCTTGCGGTGCAGGGCCGAACGCTCCATACCTACAAATACCGAAGTACGCGATATATTGCCGCCAAAACGCTCTATTTGCGCTGCCAGATACTGCTTTTCGAAAAGCTCGCGGGCATCACGCAATACCATCGACATAATATCAGCATTAGTTTCCGGGCGGGCCAGAACCGGGTTTGAGGTAAGTATTTCCGGCGGTAATTCGTCAGCAGTGATCGAATCAGAACGGCCTGTGGTCATAATAATCAGCCACTCCATCATATTACGCAACTGGCGCACATTACCCGGCCATGAATAGGCCTGTAACATAACTGTTGCTTCCTGTGATAGTGAACGGACCGGCAAGCCCGACATCTCAGCAGCACGCTTCAGGAAATAGCTGCACAGCTCCGGTATATCTTCACGGCGCTCCTTAAGTGACGGTATCCTTACCGGCACAACATTAAGGCGGTAATATAAATCTTCACGGAAACGCCCTTCGGCAATTTCATTCTCAAGGTTATGGTTGCTGGCTGAAATAACACGCACATCAACTTCCACGCGCTGCTTGCCACGCTGCCGGATAAAACCCTGGTCCTGCAATGCGCGCAGCATCTTACCCTGGGTTTCCAGCGGCATGTCCATCACCTCATCAATGAACAAAGTGCCGTTATGGGCACGCTCGAAAAGGCCAAGCTTTTCCGCGCCACCGGTCGGGTTATTATCTTCAACTCCGAATAGTTCCGCTTCGACCCTGTCCGCCGACAGACCGGATGCGTTCATAACCACAAAATTGCCGGAAGCACGCGGTGAACGGGCATGGATAAGGCGGGCAAACATCTCTTTACCAGTTCCGGCAGCACCAGTAATTAAAACCCTGCTGGCAGTCGGGGCAATTTTTTCCAAGGTCTGGCGCAATTGCTGGGTAACGTGCGAGGAGCCATTAAGCTGCATTTCGAATTTACCACGGGTTTTAAGCTCGCTGTTTTCACTACGCAATTTGGCATTTTCCAGAGCACGGGCAACCACCAGCAGCAGACGGTCTTCTTTGAAAGGTTTCTCGATAAAATCATAGGCACCCATCTTAATGGCAGAAACTGCCGTTTCTATATTACCGTGGCCACTTATCATGATAACCGGAATATGGGGGTATTTTTTCTTTACCAGCTCTAAAATACCAAGCCCATCAAGCTCGCTCCCCTGCAACCAGATATCAAGGATAAGAACAGAAGGAACCCGCTCCGCCAGCGCCCTGAAAGCTGAATCGCTGTTATGGGCCATGCGCGTATTATATTTCGCGTCTTTTAAAATATCAGATATTAATCCACGGATGTCGGCTTCATCATCAACTATCAGAATGTCTGCGGTCATATTGCCTCTAGTGGTAAGTGGTGAGTGATGAGTGGTGAGTCAGAAGAAGAAACTAATTTTTTTTGTAGTGATTTTTGCAAGCCATTAACCATGCGACCTACCTCATCCGCACTATCTCTTATTATCGTAAGATTTTCTGTATTTATAAAACCAAGATTTTTAGCGATAACAAGCTGTGTTTGCAATTCTGCCAGAGAACCATTGCTGATACTTAGGAACCTCAGAAAATCTCTTGTACTTTCGCGTGAACACCCTTCTGCAATATTGCTTGGAATAGAAACTGCCGCCCTGCGAATTTGCGCAGTAAGACCATATATCTCTTCTTTGGGAAAAGAAGCAGTGTAGTTGTAAACCTGGGTCACAAGATCCACAGATTTCTGCCATACCTTCAATTCTTCAAAATAATGTGCCATTGGTTCCTTGTCTTACCACTATATACTTACCACTAATTTGTTGCTCTTATATCACAGTGTTGCAAAAAAGAAAGCGTTACTTTTGCTCCGCCAGTTGTAACATTATCTAATTTTATCAACCCATTATGATCATCTATGATTTTTTTGACGATAGAAAGTCCAAGCCCAGTTCCCTTGGTGCGTGTGGTAACATAAGGCTCCAGCATTTTGTTAATATCGTTGGATTTAAAGCCAATCCCATTATCTTCAATTATAATATTTAATTTTTCTGGCTCCTGCTCAACAGTAACGGCAATACGGCCTTTTTGCTCACGATCCCCGCACTCATCAATAGCTTCTGCAGAGTTTTTAAGCAGGTTGGTCATTACCTGAGTCATCTGCCTTTCGTCACAGTTCAAAAATACAGGTTTATCCGGGAGGTTGAGTATGAAATCATAATTCGGGCAGGTAACCTGCGCAGAAAATACTGCTTTTCTTACCAGGGCCGTTATATCCTCATTAACAAAATTCACAGTAGGCATTTTTGCGAAGGAAACAAATTCATCAACCATCTTGCCGATATCCGCAACATGCTTGGTTATAGTATCCGCATATTTAACAAAATTTTCCTCTTCTTCAGTGATAAATTTCAGGTATTTTTTCTTGAGGCGTTCCGCCGAAAGCTGGATAGGAGTCAACGGGTTTTTGATTTCATGGGCAACACGCCGCGCCACATCGGCCCACGCCGCGCTGCGCTGTGCTGCAACTAACGGAGTTATGTCATCAAAGGTAACTATGAAACCTTCAATATCACTCCCTGTATGTTCAACGGTAACCCGCACATGCAAGGTTATGGATTTTTCATTATTGCCCAGTGTCACCGTACCTTCGGCCACATCGTTATACATTTTTTCCGCTGTGGAAAGAAGGTCGGAAATATCAGGCAGGAAAAGGTCGATATGCTCCCCCTCAACAAGCACTTTATTAACCCTGTCCAGAATGGCGGCTGAAGAACGGTTGTAAAGCGTGAGTTTTTTGTCCCGGTCAAAGGCAATAACCCCGGCCGATACTCCGGAAAGGACATTTTCAGTGAATCTCCTGCGCTCATCAAGCCTGCGGTTAGCATCTATAAGCTCACCGCGCTGCGCTTCCAACTGCTCTGTCATACGGTTAAAACTACGGCTTAGGGTACCGAATTCATCTTTGCCGGTAGCATCTGCGATCCTGGCACTGAAATCACCACCCCGCACCCGCTCCGCTGCCTGCACCAGATAACGTATCGGGCGGGTAAGTCGCGAGGCAAAAACCATCCCGTACCACACCGAGCATATAAGCAGTAATAACGCCAGAGAAATAAATACGATAGAAAAGGTTACCTGCAGGCGGTCAAGCTGGCTCTTTAAATTCTCATACTCACCAACTGCACCCTGCGCACTTTGCATATGTGCAATTGCCTTGCTGTCTATCAAACGCCCCACCATGAGGTAACCGTCAATTATGGCGGGTATCTTTATCAGGGCACGTACCTTATCATCATCCGTGGTCATAATAACCACCTCACCTTTTGCAGCACGATCCAGCACATCCTGCGATATGGTCTCAAAGGCAAGGGCATAGCTGAACCTGCCTTGCGCTATAATACGGTTGCGCTGTATAACCACCGCTTCCGTAAGAACCCGGAGCGCCGATTGCGTCACTACCGCCTGGTTAAATTCAGCCGGATTAGAAAACACCAAATCAGCCACCTGGTTTAGATCGCCAGCCATGGCAATAGCATCAGCGCGGATATTTTCCTTATGCTCGGCAAGATAGGCTTCGGCAACCGCCCGTGACTCTTCAACCGTGCGCTGCACCCGCTCATTGAACCAGGTCTGGATGCCGATATTAAAAAACAATGCCGAAAAAACCGAAACAATAATCGCCGGTGAAATCGTCACCAGACTGAACATCAATATTATCCGCTTTTGCAGCTTTGAGTCAGATGCACCAAGCCGCATGGTCCGCCATAACCAGAAAATACGCGCCGAAATTATAATAATTATCAGCGCAAAAAGGCCAACATTGACCGAAAGCAGGGTCATTATCCGCCTCGGTTTCATCTCGAAATTGGTGGGGGCATTATCAATTATGTTATAGGTTATGATCAGGGAAACACAGACCGAAAGCACAATTATGGCCAAAAAATTCCGGCGCAGCCAGGCAAAGGCTGATTGCGCAGTAAAACGGCTGGGAGGTAGTGAATTTTGCTCGGACATAAAAATAACTTATCTAAATCAATAAGTCTTGTCCAGCCATCCCGTGGCAATTAGGTGCGCGGTACATTACTTGGAAGAAGTAGACTGCATATAAGAGCGTAGAATAGAATTTATCCTGGTCTGGTATCCTTTTCCGTCTTTCTTCAACCAATCCAACAAATCAGCATCCAGTCTAATATGAATATCTTTCTTTTTGTCAGGAAGACCAATAATTACCGTACCCCAATCTATAGGCATTACATCATCTTCTGCATTTATAGAAGCTTCAAGCTCAGCCTCCGTCATCTTTCCAACACGTGCCCAATCGGTCCGGTCAGCACCTTGCTCAATCAAATGCTCTATTTCACTTGCCGAATAATTGACTATATTTTCTTTTTTCTTCATTCCTTGCCCTCCTTACTGAAATAATACGAATTTTATCTTTTCGTTTAGTCCAGATAATTGTAATTATTACATCGTCAATTATGCCAACACTTCCAAAACGCTCTTCACTTGATTTTGATGATGAAAATGTAAAAATTTTGCTTCCATCAAACAATCTTGTCGCCTTCAAGAAATCAATCCCATGCTTTGCAATGTTCTTTTCGCGCTTTTCTTCATCCCATTCGAACATAGGGCTATTATGTACATAATTTGTGTACATAGTCAAGTTAAAATACCCAAATCCTTGATTTTTTTCCGCAAGGTGTTGCGGTTTATACCCAGAACATAGGCGGCCTTCAACTGGTTTCCCTCGGTTGCCTTCAGGGTCATCTCGATAAGAGGTTTCTCCACCAGCGGTAAAATGCGAAAATACAAGCCCGATGGCGGCAGCCCGCAACCACTATGCGCAGCAAAATAACAACGCAGATGTTCCTGCACGTTATCCTGCAGGGTTTGAGGTTCAACCACTGATTTCTGGCTTATTTTGCTGCTGTTTTCCATTACACCATCCTGATTAGTACAAAAACACTAAGAGACTGTTTGAAAAGCTCCTGTTTATTTCGTCATTGCAAGACGCAGTCGAAGCAATCCAGATCTATCCACACGTGGATAATACTGGATTGCCGCGTCGCCAGCTTTCGCTAAAGCTACAGCGTGGCTCCTCGCAATGACGGTGAAGGAGATTTTTAAACAATCTGTAACACAGGATAGAATATTTTGGAATGTTATTGTTTAGCTAGCAGCAGGTTTGCCAGCCCCACTACCACGTTTGGAGGCGCGCACGGCACCGGCGATGGCAGAAGCGTCAATATTATCTATATCTTTACATTCTCCTACAACCGAACGCAACTGCGCTTGCGCCAGAGCAACAGACGTATCCCGGCCAACAATTCCATCCACTGCGGTACCTGTCATCCCAACTTTTTTCTGGAATTCTTTTACCAGCAACTTCATATCTTTGGCCTCATCGCCGGTTTTTTGTTCTTCCGGTACTGTTATACCCAAACTTTCTATCTGGGTTTTCACTGCAATCATAAGATTGCTGGCCGCTATCTTTTTAGCGTTGTTAGGATCGTCCGCATCATCAGTATATTTAAGCAGCTCATAAGAGTTAACCTTGCCGCCTAATGTGCCTACATCATGTGTCACATGGTAGGAAATGAATGCTGTATTATCTTCTACCTCGCAAGTAACACCTTTATCCTTCAGCATCGCCCCTAACATCTGGGTATAGACCTTGCTTCCATCAACGGCAATCTCATGGGCTTTCTGGTATTCGCGCATATATTTAGCCAACAATGGGCGGTTAAGTGTATTGTTGTCATAAAACAATTGAGTATCTTCAGGCTTATAACCATTAGGAAAGACCCTTCCATATAGTTCAGTCTGTTTCTCAGAAGAAAGACCATCTATCCAACTCGCTACAGAAACCGCCACTTCCTGTATCGCATCCTGGTCCTTTGCCGCGGTGCTATTAATATTTATAACCCGGCCCTTGCTGTGCTTTAGCTTTTAATCTTGCTGCATTTAATCTGTCCAACCGCGCTTGCAACTCATCTCTTTCCGCTTGTAGTGCCTGTATATTTTTTGCGGTTATAACCTGAGCCACACTCTCTGTGCTATCATCAGATAACTTATAACTCACTCCGGTACTCGCTCGATGTTTATCGTCAGCTACCTTCCTTGCCGCATGTAGCATTGTGTTTAATCTTGCATCATCAATGCCAATAGCCTTACCTGTCGCCCTAAATTGCTTTTCAGCCGCTGTGGTATCATCGCTTACTTGTACCTCTCTACCAAAACTAGTAAATTTAGTATTTGAAAAATCCCACTGGTACGATTCTGCGTAAGCATTAAATGCGTCCTCAAACCTCTTAACGGCATCTCTAGTAAAAGCCATAACTCTATCCATTGATAATCTTCTATCTTAGTTGATACCCTACCATAATTACCGGCAAAAATAATGTGAAGCTTTTGTGAAAACTATATTACCGAAGCTGCAACATTGTTTAATATAGCGGTAAGCAATTGTTTTTACTGATCTTCTCCCTCTCCCTTTGGGGACGCTGCCGCATGGCTCTAAAACTCCACCCTCCCCTTGCGGGAGGGTCGAAGAGCGCAAGCGTAAGCTTTGTGCGATTCGGGGAGGGGTATGCAAACGCTAACGGCTCTTGCTCAACACTTCCGTAGCGACACCCCCCACGGCTCTCCTGCGGCCTTACGGCCTTGCATCGCCCGCTCCCCCGCAAGTGGGGAGCAATTCTATAAATATCCGTATAACAGCGCTCCCAGAGGGAGAAAAGATTTTGTAATCACTTCACCGCCGGGTAGAAAGTATAGGACAGGGTTATGGTCTTGACATCATCCATTTCCGGGTCTTTCAGGATTGCCGGGTCCACGAAGAATGATACCGGCATATCGACTTTTTGCCCGGCAGCAAGGGTTTGTTCATTGAAACAAAAACACTGAATTTTGGTGAAATAGGAACCGGCCTTGAAGGGTACAACATTATACACCGCCCGGCCCGTCACCGGTTTATTCTCGCGGTTATGGGCGACAAAAAATGTCAGCGCCTGCTCCCCTACCCGCACCTTATGCGAACGCTCACCGGGATAAAATTCCCAGTTAAGGGCCGGGTCAATATCGGTATTGAATTCAATGTTTATGGTGCGGTTGGATATTTCATGCGGAACAGCTACAGACTCTCTGGTTGTACCGCCGTAACCGGTAATTTTGCAGAACATCCGGTATAATGGCACAGAGGCATAGGCCAGCATCAGCATTCCTGCTGCCAATGCTACAAGGTTAAGAGCCATTTTGGTATTTTTATCCATTTTTGCAGGGATAAACCACATTACCGCTTATGACAATGGAAGAATTGCTTAAACAACCCCGCCGCTGGCAGCGGGGTATTAGCCTGATATCCCTTCTCCCTCTGGGAGAAGGTTAGGATGAGGGCTATTGTCATCATGAACGGAGCAAAGCGTAGTCGAAGGATCTATGCTTTTTGGTTTTTATTGCAAAGATTCCTCACATTCGTTCGGAATGACAAAATATAGCCCTCACCCCACCCTCTCCCAGAGGGAGAGGGTGTTTTCTCTCGTAAGCAAGATTAAACCTCTTTAGAAGGCAAACTGCGTTGATGCGGGAAAATTATCTGCACAGTCGTACCTTCATTCTGCTTGCTGGTAAGCACCAGCTTGCCTTCGTGAAGCTCGGCATACATTTTACATAATGGCAGCCCCAGCCCTGTACCTTCATGGTTCTTAGCCCTGTGCACCTGACCAAAGACAGACAATGCCTTTGGAATATCTTCCTCGGCAATACCAATACCATTATCCGCAACCGATAAAATCAGGCTGTGATGCGAATCATAATGCGCACCTACAGTTATTACGCCATGTTCCGGCGTAAATTTGAAAGCGTTCGACAATAAATTGATAAGTATCTGGCGTATTTTCCTGCTGTCACCCCATAGTAACGGAAGATGCGGTTCTATCCTCACCAGCAAACTGATATCCTTGGTTTTGATCTTGTCTTTCATTATGCGCACCGATTCATTGACCAGATCGCCAAGGTTCACTTTTTCTTCCACCAGCTCCAGCTTGCCGGCATCACCTTTTGAAAATTCCAATATGTCGGTTATAAGCTGCAACAGGTGGTTACCACATAAATTAATATCGTAGATACGTTCTTTCTGTCCTGAGTTAAGCGGGCCGAAATAGCCGGAGTTTATCATTTCGGAAAAACCAATGATGGCGTTAAGAGGTGTACGCAATTCATGGCTCATATTGGCAAGGAATTCAGATTTGGCCTGGCTGGCAAGGATAGCCGCACTTTCTGAATCCTGAACCCTGCTAATCTGCCGTGCCATGATCACCGCAAAGAACGACAGTATAGAACTAAACGCTATAAACAGCGCAAGAAACACAATGTCGCGCAGGCGTGATTGCCGCCAGTTAGTAAGGTAATCATCCTCATCGAGGGTTACCTGTACGGAAATTGGCATGTGTGGTAATAATTTAAGGGCCATGATTTTGCTGGAATCGGTGGATATTATATCTTCAACAGAAATAGTTTCTTCTGCTTTCCTCTTTTCAAGGAATCGGGCAAGGAAATCCCGCCCGGTATATTCATTCAAATGGTTTTTATAAGGGCTGGAGGCAAGCAAGGTTTTATTGTTACTGTCTTCGTTAAACAACATTATCGACATGAATTTCCGGTTCCCCAGAGCCACAGAATCATAAAAATTTACAAAATAATGCGGGTCTATCGCCGCCACCACAATACCGCCAAATTCACCGCTGATATTCTTATTATAACGGCGGATCATGATTATCATCGGGTTTTTCCCCTCGCTGGAATTCCTGCCGATGAACACTTCATTATTATCGGTGTCATGCATATATTTAAAAAGTTTCTGCCCTACCGGGGTAGAATGATAATCAATCCAGTCCTCGTAATTTTTCTTACTTGTTGAAATTTTTACCACCCCTTTATCATCAATAAGTGCCAGACCAGATATCTGGGGTGTTTCGCTTAACCATATATTGAATTCCTGCTCGGTATATTTAAAATCCTTTTCGCCATATTCCTGGGATTTACTACTGAGCAACGAATTGAAGTACTGCCTTTCAATTACCCGGTTAAGCGTTAAATCCACACTCAGGAAGCTAAGCTCAACGTGTTCCCCAAGGATATTGGCAAGGCGTATCGCATTCTGCTCACCGTCTTTGATTGCCTGGTTATAAGCGTTCTGTTCCTGATACGAGACGATCAAACTGAAAGTCAGGATAATGAACGCCGAAAACGCAATCAAATAGCGTATCCGCGGTGATTTTGAATCTTGTGTTGTACTCATGAGTTACATACGCGTTCTATATTTTTACTACCAAGCAGCAGACATAGCCTCCCACAACATTATATACTTAACGTAATATGGTTAATTAAAAGTGTTAATATTAAGAATATTTGGTTAATATCTTATCTTGTTATGGAAATATACGTCTCCGCATGCTGGCCAAAACGGCCAATGCCATTAAATCATTATTAATAATTATGTGATTGGGAAAAGTGCAGTAAACTTCTAATACGCTCCACTGCGCTTCAAAACTGCCGGGAAAGTTTTGAAAATAATAGCAATATCGTGCCACAATGACCAGTTGCGCACATACCAGCTATCCATCTGCACACGTTGTGCATAGGTCACGTCATTCCGGCCACTGACCTGCCATAAACCGGTGACACCCGGACGAACACGGTAATAATAAGCAATATCATGGTTATAATGCGCCACTTCTTCACGTACTATCGGGCGCGGCCCAACAAGGCTCATATCGCCTTTCAGAACATTAATTAACTGGGGCAGTTCATCAAGGCTGGTACCACGCAAAAACTTTCCAATACGGGTAACGCGAGGATCATTCTTTAATTTCTGGGTAGCTTTCCATTCTTCAGCCGCTTCCTTGTTTTCTTCAAGGTATTTTTTTATTACCCGGTCACCATCGACAACCATACTGCGGAATTTAAGGCAAGGAAACACTTTGCCATCTCTCCCGATACGCTTATGGCCAAAAAAGGCAGCACCGCCATCGAGCTTAATCAAAGCCGCAATAACCAGCATTACCGGAGATAATAATAATAACGCCGTACCAGAAACCAGCACATCAAGCACGCGTTTAACCATAACCGGGAAATACTGGTTATAACCAGAATCATGGGTAAGCAACAACGTGTTATGGTTCATAAAATATTGAGGAACCATGTTGGTAACAGGAATGTTCGACAATGGTGGTACAACAGAAAAGGAAATATCTTCACGAACCAGTTTTGTTATAATTTTATCTGCCCCATGCAGCTCCTTGTCTTCAATGGCAATGATAACATGCTGCACCCCGTAATCTTCGCAGAGGTAACTCCACGAACTGCCATGCTGTAAAAAAACCTCGGGCAGGTTCTTTATTTGGGCAACTAACTTATAGCCAATTTCCGGTGCTGATTCTATTGCAGCCAGTGCATGCTGTGCCGTGGTACCAGCACCGATTAACAATGTCGGTATCTGGCTAATCCCCTGCTTTACGGCAACATTCCTGACCACCATTCTAAAGCTAACCATGGCAAAAGCGGTAAAAACCCAGCCTGCTATCACCAGGAAACGTGAACTATCCAGATTATAGGTAAATTGCAGGAAGCTATCAACAAGCAAGCCCAAAGCCATAACATTTACTATTTGTTTGAATTCCGTCCAAAACGGCATGCGGATACGGTAGTGCCCCCTGCTTGCAAGCCACACCAATATCCCGGCAGACACAAGTAAGAATGATATTATCTGCATATCATCGGAGGCAGCAAATGATGCAATGATCAACCCTAAAGACAAAGACATCACATCTGAAACAGCGTATAATTTCGCAACTGTGTTAAGGGAAGACCACTTCCCCTGAGCTATATTTTCCTGAGATTGTAAAGTGACAGAACCATTTCCGTTAATTTCTCTACCCTTAACTGGTTTTGATTGCGTAAAAGACTCAGTTCCTGACATAATTTTGCTCTTAACCTGCCATCCATTAAAAGTTAACTGTATTTAACTATTTTTGCTTTGCAGCACCTTTACACTAATTTAATAAAAATGCAAGTATTTTATGCCATTTCCTGTTTTATTATATTTTTTTGCACCATATTACAGTCAGCAATTGACAAATCCATTAGTTTGCGTTCCTAATGCACCCGCTTTTACTGGCAACGCCTATAAAAGCTTTACTATTATTATATTTTTCAACGCATTAATACATTGGGGCGTCGCCAAGCGGTAAGGCAACGGATTTTGATTCCGTCATACCCAGGTTCGAATCCTGGCGCCCCAGCCATT
>CAZUXB010000029.1:0-25557 GCA_964624555.1 uncultured Rickettsiales bacterium
ATTTTGCTGAAAGCAAAATCTAGCTACAGCGCGATTAGCGGTGTAGCGTGAGAAACGGATGTCGCGCTGTAGTGGCTGCGCTGTAACGAAGTGAAAGCGAGGAACGAAAGCGGACTATATGAAATATGTATATATCCTTCAGAGCGAAATAGAACTAAGCCGGCATTATACTGGTGTTACTGATGATTTGAAAAGACGGTTAAAAGAACATAATAGTGGTGAATCAGTACACACTATAGCTGATTATGTAAATACTTTTACATAATCAGCTATGAAAATCGAGTCCGAAAGACCGATTTTCCGCCGCGTAGCGAGCGTAAACACTTTTTATGTATGTATACATAAAAAGTTAAACAACTATAATAAGTTCAAACCTTGGAAATTGAAAACATATATTGCTTTTAGCGATGCTAAAAAAGCAGAGGAATTTGAAAAGTTTCTAAAAACTGGCAATGGCAGATTGTTTATCAAGAAAAGACTATAGGGCAAATGGTAAGCAGGCCATTTGTCAATCCCGTCACTCCCGCCACCTTGCGCCTTCGGCTTCGGGTGGCAGGCAACGTAAGTGGACTGAGTTATTTAGTTGCTTTGGTATTAGTTTAACACTACAAAATAATATATTTTCTAACGAACAAACTTGACAATTAAATAACAAATGCAAAATGTTCACTCGCCACTCGCCACTCGCCACTCGCCACTCGTCATAATTCTGGCTTCACACTAATCGAATTAAGTATAGTCTTGGTTATAATCGGTTTGTTGGTAGGTGGAGTGCTTGTAGGCCGTGATCTAATAAGTTCCGCAGAAATTCGTGCACAGATAAGCCAGATTCAGCAATATCAGGCAGCAGTAAATACCTTCAAAGGAAAGTACGGTTACCTGCCGGGGGACATTAAAAATCCGGATGCGACCCAACTGGGGTTCCAGAATCGTGGGGTTTATGCTGGCACCGGGGATGGTAATGGTATCCTCGAAGGCTTTGGTGCCTATCCTCCAATGGCAAACCAGATTCATGGATATTTTAGCGGAGCTGGCGAGAACCTTCTTTTCTGGATTGATTTAGCTACGGCCAAACTCATACAAGAAGGCCCATTTCCAACCAGCTTTGCATCAAGTTACATAATAGGCACTAATTTTGGTGATCAGAACCATCCGGAAACTTTTGTCTCTTCTGCTAAGATTACACATAATTGGATTTTAACATACAGCGAAAAGGGGATTAATTACTTCTCCCTTAGCGGTGGAGATTATATCACGGGTACTACCGGGGTTATAAACTCGTCCACGGGTAATTATAATCCGGGCCTTACGGTAATGCAGGCCTATAATATTGATTCAAAAATTGATGATGGCATGCCGGGTTCCGGTACGGTGTTTGCTGCTTACCAGAGTAAAACTGGTAATGTTTTCGTATGGGCCGATGGGGTAGGCGCAGGCATATCAAGTGCAACCCTTCCTACAACCGCCAAGGCAGGTTCGTCAACTACCTGCGCTGACAATGGCAATGCGGCTGGTGTGATCAGGCAGTATTCAGTTGGGCAAAATTCCGGGTTAGGAGTTAACTGCGCCTTAAGCTTCAAATTCCAGTAGTTCTAATTCCTTAGCGGTTTGCCGGTGGCGAGCATATGTTCGATACGGGCGATGGTGCCTTTGGTTTTCACCAGCTCCATGAAACCGGCCAGTTCAAGGTCAAGTATCTGCTGTTCGCTGAGTTCATCCTGCATGTCGGTGTCGCCACCGCTTAGGACATGGGCGAGGATTTTGGAAACCACCACATCATGCGGCGTGGCCTTGCCAGAAGCAACGAAGCCATCTATGGCCATAAATAGAGCGGTTTTAGCTGAAGCGCCGGGCAGGCGGAAAGTTGCTGGAGTTGGTATTTCGTAGTTTTCGGCCATAGCGATACATTTTGCTTTAGCATCGGCGAGCACGCGCCTGCGGTTCATGCTCACTGCGTCGCCATCGCGCATGATACGCATGTCTTTTGCTTCCAGTGCCGAACCTGCTGTTTTGGCAGTTGCTATGGTTTCAAACACTTTGCTGATGGTCGGCATGGCATTGGCCGGGTTATTGGTGTCCACGTGGCGCAGGAGCATTTCCTTGCAGCCACCCCAGGCCGGTATCAGCCCTACCCCAACCTCTACCAGGCCGGGGTATGATTCCACATGCGCCTGCACCGCATTCGAGTGCAGCACGATTTCGCAGCCGCCGCCGAGCGCCATACCCGCCAGTGATGACACCACTGGGAACGGCGAATATTTAAGCGCCATCATCGCGTGCTGGCCGGCTTTTATCACATCTTCGATCTGCTTCCACGCGGCGATATTTGCGGCCATCAGCATAAAGCCCAGGTTCGCGCCGACCGAGAAATTATCTGCGTCATTACCAATCACTAGCCCGCGGAAATCCTTTTTTACCAAACCAACCGTTTGCTCGATGAGTGCGAGAATATCCGGATCCACGGAGTTCATTTTGGAAGTGAGTTCGAGGCAGGCGATGCCATCACCCATATCCCACAGGCTGGCCGAAGCATTCTTGATAACCGGTTTTTTACCGAGTTTCAGGTCTCCGAGCATGAGCGATCCCGCAGGCGGAATAATCGCTTTATAATCGCCACTTAAACTGACCGCTGACCGCTGACCGCTGTCATCTGAGTATAATTTTTTCCCTGACGCCAATATCGGCGGAATAGTTCTTCCCTGTGCTTTCAGCGCCTTCACAAAATTATCAATACCGATCTTGTCGATCATCTCGAATGGGCCGTATTTCCAGCTATAGCCGAGCTTCATCGCGTTATCAACGGCGGCGATGTCATCGGAAATTTCCGGTATCAGCGAAGCAGCGTAATGCAATGTTCCAAGCAACACGGAAGCAGCATATTGCCCGCCGATATCGGGGTGGGTAACCAGCGCGCCGAGGCCGGCTTTGGCCGCTTCCACGCTGGCGAGTTCAACTTTTTTAGCAACCGGGGAGTATTCGCCGGTCTTTAAGTCGATGACCTCTTTTATTTTCTTTTCGCCCTGCTTGTTCATGCGGTAGAAGCCGCCCTTGCCTTTGCGCCCGGTATAGCCATCGGCGATCATTTTTTTCACCAGCTCCGGCTCGTTGTACAACGCGCGGAAAGGGTCGTTCTCCGGCAGGGAATGTAGCATTTCCTTGGCAATTAGCGGCATCAGGTCGATACCAATCAAGTCAAACAAACCGAATATTCCGGTGGAGGGCATCCCGGCGGGTTTGCCCATTACGGCATCGGCCTGCTGCGGCGATATGCCGAGGCGGATGGCATCGAGCAGTCCCAGCATCATCCAATACACCCCGATACGGTTGGCGATGAAACCGGCAGTATCTTTGCAGTGAACGATGGTTTTACCAAGTTTGACATCAGCAAATTGTTCAACCGCACCCATCGCCTCTTTACTGGTATGCTCACTGCCGAGCACTTCCAACAGACGCATGAAGCGCGGCGGGTTGAAGAAGTGGGTGATCATAAAGCTTTGTTTGAAGGCATCCGGGAAACCATCGGTCAGGCTTTTAAGCGGTATGGTTGAGGTGTTGGAAGAAACCACGCTGCCGGGTTTGCGTACGCTATCCACTTTACGATACACGCCCTGCTTCACATCGAGGCGTTCGAGCACGGCTTCGATTATCCAGTCGCAATCGGCAAGCAGGTCGAGATTATCTTCTAGGTTCCCGCAGGTAATATTTTTTGCCACCTTGGGATGGGCAAAACCGGAAGGCTTATTATCCAGCTGTTTTTTCACTGCTCCTTCGGTAAGCATATTGCGGTTCTCGGCGCCGGCCGGAACGATATCGAGTAACACAACTGGGGTTCCGCTGGTGGCGATATGGGCGGCGATACCACTACCCATGACGCCGGAACCAAGCACCGCTACTTTTTTGATTGTGGTCATATGGAGGCTCCTTGTGTTCTATACATTGGAATTGTACCAGATTCAGGTTACATATTGATTAATAAACCCATATTACAGATAGTTTATTTAGTGGCTTTTTTATTGTTCGGGGTTGTGATATCAGCGGTTTTTATCCGCGCATGGTAATTTTCAATAAACAATCGTGTATTGCTAACAGACTGTATTACATCATCAAAATTGCGGGAATTAGGTATAATATCTTGCGCTGTTACAAATTCGAACACTTTGCGGTTAGGGTTTTTTGCCATGAGCGGTCCGAAATAATCATGGAGATATTGGAGCTGTTGCTTGTTATCGGTAAAAATATAGGCAAGCGCCAGCTTAATCAGCGATTCGCTCTCGTCTACGGTTATTGGCGCGGTTATATCAGGGCGTGTTTTCAGCAGGTTTTCAACGCTTGCGATCAGCTTTGTCCAGTCTTTTGCTTTCCAGTATATGTTTATGCGAATTTGTTCGGCTTCGGGGCTGTCGTCCTGCCCCAGTGTCTGCATGGCCAGCTCTGGTTTACCTAGTTCCATTGTTGCCTGGGCGGCGAGGCGGTTACGCAGCAGGCGTAGCAGTACCGGGTTTTCACCATACACTGAATCCTGAAGGGCGATGATAGCTTTTTGCGGCTGGTGGTTCATCAGGTAGGTGGTAGCTAGTTTGGTACCTATGCGGCTGCGTCGTTCTTTCTCGGTCTGGGAGCGCATCTGGTGGTCAAGCAGCCCTGCGGCCTGTTCGAGCAGGTCAACGGAAATAAGGCGGTCGGCGAGACGGTCGAGCATTTCGTTACCGGCTGTTCCACCCGGCATATAGTTACGGTATTCGTAATATAGGGCGAGTGCTTCCAGCGGCGGCAGTTTATCGGCTATGCCTTCATTGAACATGGTAATGAACACTTCTTCCATTTTCCTGGCCATATCTATGGCATCGGTAGTGTTTTTAAAAGATTTTACCCCATTATTCCATACGCGCATGGCGTTAACATAATCTTTTTTTTCATAATATAATTCACCTAGCAGCGTGAGAACTTTGAGTTCAAGGTTGTCACCATGCCAGTCCAGACGGAGTTTTTCCAACCGGTCTATGGCTTTATCCTTATTCATTCCGGCATCCATATCGCGGGCAATACGGGTGAATTCTGCCCTTGCCCTGACAAAGGGATGTTTTATATCATCAGCCAGCTTATCCAGTGTTTCTGTTGCATCTTTATCCTGACCGGTATCCATGGATATTTTGGCCATCAAGAAATTAATATAGGCATTGATGGAGTCGAGCAGGTTATCCTGGTGCAGCGTATCGAAAATTTTAAGGGCAATATTATATTCTTTGGCCCCTATGGCGCGGTCGGCAGCGACGATTGCCAGCTTCTGGCGGAATACCGGTGGGTATTTACTGATATAATCTTCATTCATGGACAGATAATCATAGGTCTGGCCAGAATTTCCCAACAGGTCGGAAAGGACCGAACGCCAATATTCAATTTCTTTGTTATTGTTTAGCTCAGTCGCGGAAAAATCACGCGCTGATTCGATGAAGCGGGTCATCAGGAAATTGGCTGCGCCGCGCATTGCGCTCAACTTGGCGCTGCGGTAAAAGGAAGGATCGGCACGGTTTATGCCGTCAAGTAAGGCCATAGCTTCGGCGGCCATGCCGTCACTTAAAAATATTTGTGCGGCGCGCAGGCGGGCGTTATTGGCATCCTGGACGTTATCGGTTTCAACGCTGTCATGGAAAAGTTTCTGGAGTTGTTTTGCCCGCGATTTGGTAATTTCGGATTTCCATATTTCGAAGGGGAACAAAGTTGGGTTTGCCTGCAACCCATCATTTGCTGCTTTTACATCCAATTTTGGCAGACCCGGCGAAATAGTTGCGCCTTTGCTGGTTGTAACCCGTAGCCCGTTGCGTAATTGCACGATAGAAACATCATCGGCCTTCTTGACAACGGCAACTCCCTGGATGGTCTCCAACAGGTCAAATTCGATAAATTCGCGGTCATGGGTTATGGCTTCACCAATTTTATATAGTGGTGTTATCACTATGGAATCGCCGATAAGCGGGTCATGTACAACTATAGGGTCTTCCATTTCCAGGGTAGAAATCAGCACATGTGGCGGCGCCGGCGGGCTGGTGCTTACTTCAACAGGCAGGGGGAAGGCGGTGGGTGATTTTTTCTGGGTAATAAGTATAGCGATTCTGTTGGTATTATCCTCTTTGGTTATGGTGGTGTAGACGTTGTCATCAATAGGGATATAGAGGATAGTTGCTTTGGGGTTGGCAATTATTTCCGGTTTACGTATTACTGTTTTGGTCAGGTCGTTGAATTCCGACAGGTCCAGCTTCACTGGTTTTTCTAAAACTACCCAGAGGTGGTGGTTGCGTTTGAATACGGCAAAGGCGGTACGGTCAGCCAGCGGGAAACGTAGAGTTGCGCTATCATCGGCTGATGAAATGGCAACTTTATTTATTTGCATGTGGTATTCTTTTTCTCCGGCATCAGGGCTGGCAGCGCTGTCATTCCCTTCATCTGCTTTATCTTTTGTAGCTGCTGGCGTATCTGCTGCTGGTTCGAGTTGCGCAAGCTTTGCTGCTGATTCACTGTCAGATTGTGCAAGCTTCATGGTATCTGGTCCGGAATCATCAGAAACGGACGGCATTATAATATTCTCTGCCGTATTTATATGCCGTGCTCCCGGCTCAACTCCTAACAAATCGATACCGCCGATATTATGGCTGACGAATTTACGGACCTTATAAGGTTTATCCATTGTCAGGATGATGGTTTTTCTATCAGGGTTACGCTCAATATTGGTTATGAACGGGTACAGGTTGGACAGTATTGCGCTGACATCGGGGTCAGACTTGCGTTCAAAGGTTATGGTGACTTTCCGGTCTTTGCTGGCGACGGTGAAACCCACCGGTTTTTCCCACTCGAATGTCACCCGCGCTGTATCACGGATTATTTCGCCGTGAGTAACTGGAAGCGGGGAATTATCGGCGGACAACGCTACTCCCACAGGCATGAGCAGTACGCATACCAATGACAAACAGAAAAATTTATATTTGCGATAGTCCAGCTTCATCGTTGTAATGTATTTTACAAGGAGGAATAACAAAAGACAAAAATTGTAGTATAGCTGGATTAAGTTTATAACGACTTGGCGATCTGATCAAATTCTTTGAGTTGTTTTAACAACCATTCCATATCATCGAGCTTGACCATGTTGGGACCATCAGATGGAGCTTTGTCCGGGTCCTGGTGGGTTTCCATGAATACGCCGGCAACACCAACAGCAACGGCAGCTTTAGCTATGATCGGCACAAAACGGCGTTCACCACCGGAAGCCTTGCCTTGTCCGCCCGGTTGTTGCACGCTGTGGGTTGCATCTATTATTACCGGGCAGCCGGTTTCTGCCATGATGGGGAGGGAACGCATATCAGTTACCAGTGTGTTATAACCAAAACTTACGCCGCGTTCGGTAAGTATGACTTTAGTGTTTCCGGCATAATCCATTTTTTCGACCACGTTTTTCATATCCCACGGTGCGAGGAACTGCCCTTTTTTTATGTTGATGACCTTTCCGGTTTTGGCGGCGGCGAGGAGCATGTCGGTCTGGCGGCAGAGGAAGGCCGGGATCTGCAGAATATCAACATATGGCGCTACTATCTCGCACTGTTCTTCGGTATGGACATCGGTCAGGACCGGCACATCAAAATCACGGCGTATTTCATCAAAAATCGGCAGGGCTTTGACCAGGCCAAGCCCGCGCTTGCCTTCGATGCTGGTGCGGTTGGCTTTGTCGTAAGATGATTTATAGACAAAAGGTATGCCTAGTTTTTTGGTGATAGCTGCTAGCTGCTCGACCATGAACAGTGCATGGTCGCGGCTTTCCACCTGGCAGGGACCGGCAATTAATACGAAGGGAAGGTTATTGGCAAAAGTTACGTGGTCTACGGTAATAAGGCGGGTATTACTCATGATTATTCTCTAATGGATGATAGGATCAGTATGACAATATATAGTATTTTCTTATCATCTCGTCATCTAGTAATCAAGTCATCCGGCTTAGATTCTGTCGACATTCACGCTAGGCAGTTAGCGAAAATGTTGTTTTCGAGAACCGGAACGGAGCGTACGTTATAGTACGTGAGTACCGGAAGCGCAGAAAACGGCATTTGCAGCAAGGCATAGTAGTGAATGTAGGCAGAACCTAGTGTATGACCACCTTATTGAATTCGGAAGCACATTCGCAATCGCTCAGCACCGTGGTACAGCGGCGCAGCTCCCCAAGCATTGAGTCGTAGAGGCTGCGTTTGGCCTCATTGAGCTTGCCCAGTTCTCCAATGATGAGCATTATCATGGCCAGATAGCCGCTGACCCCGGCGAGTGTAACATATTGGGAAAAATTATCCTGTACTATGGTTGCGTGCACTTTTCCGATGGCAATATTCTGCAGGATTTTCTGCCACATATCCAGTTTCTTTGCGGTCATGTCGACAAAATTTATCGAATCATCCATGAGTGCGGTTTTGGCTTCTGATGGGCGGATCCGGGCAATGGTAATGCTATTATGTTTCAGGTTAGCGATAGCCTGTTTAAGGTCATCTTGGCCAGCCAGTTGCTCCAGGATACGCTGTACTGCCGCCGATGCCTGGCCGGCATCGGATATTACAGCAGAGGCGCGGCTGGTAAGCGGCAGCATCTGGTAGCGGTTCTGCATGTCACTAAAATTTCCAATTTTCATTATTGCAGAATTTAAAATATTAGCTGTCTGGCGATGCATGGTCTTTTCCTGGCTGTTTGAAGATTATAATTATGGCTCTGTAATCATTTTAAGCACAAAAATCTTAAACAAGGATAAACAATACTTTGCTTTTATGTAGAATTTTATGTTTTTATAAATTCTTACTATGCCATTGGAAAGCAGAGCTTATTATACTGTCTATATCGCCATAACGTGGCTTAAATCCTAGTTCTTTAACGGCGGCGCTGTTATCGGCGACCAGGCGGGCTGGGTCACCGGCGCGGCGTGGTTTGAAGGAATGTGGCACCGGGTGGCCGAGTTTGGTAAACCCAGCCAGTATATCATTGATAGAATTTCCTACGCCATTCCCTAGATTATAGGCAGCGGGTGGTTTCCCTGCCAGCAGGTGTTCCAGCGCCAATATATGTGCGGCGGCAAGGTCGAGGACGTGGATATAATCGCGAATTGCGGTACCGTCTGGGGTTGGGTAATCATTTCCGTAAACTTCAAGTTCTGGGGTACGACCAAGTGCGGCAAAGCAGGCGCGGGGGATAAGGTGCGATTCCGGCTGGTGGTTTTCGCCGATATCGCCATCGAAAGACGCTCCGGCCGCGTTGAAATAGCGCAGGGCCATCCATGCTGGGCCACCGGCATTGTGGAAATCGGCGAGGAGTTGCTCGAACAGGAGTTTTGACCAGCCATAAGGGTTTTTGGGTTGGAGGCGGTGCGATTCCGGTATCGGAACTGTCTGCGGTTCGCCGTAAACAGCGGCTGTAGAAGAAAACACTAAGGCTTTTACGCCAGAGTTTTTGAGTGTTTCCATGAAAGCCAGTTTGCAGGCGAAATTATTTTCGTAATATTTAATTGGATTGATGACTGATTCACCAACTTCGATGGAGCCAGCGAGATCGATGACCGCTTCTATTTTATATTCATCAATTGTTGCGGCGACTGCCCCGCTATTGGCGACATGGGCTTCCACCAGCGGGCCGAATTTGACAAAATCGCGGTATCCGGTGCAGAGATTATCGAGCGTAACCGGAAGATACCCGGCCTTGTCGAGCGTTTTGCACACATGCGCGCCGATATATCCGGCACCGCCTACAACTAGAACTGATTTTTTCATAATAAAGCCTTCATATCTTTTATTTAGGTGAGTAATTTAACGGCAAAGAAGTTTACGTGCAATACGGATGCTGTAAAAAGGTATAAAAAATCATCCACTATTTTGGAGCGATACCAGCACCTTGTTGAGGTTTTGCCATAGGTATCGAACAGGTTGAGCCACCACCCGGACTTTCAAAGATAACTCCAATTTTTGAACAGGAATCTTTAAAGGTTTTTAGCTCACTGGCAATATTGTATTTTGCAGTTATTTTTCCTCCACTCGGTACACCTATCGCAATTCCATTATCCGATGGATGAGCTATATCTACATTCTGACCAACAATGGTGGAATCTTTAGTGGTACTGCCGACCTTAATATCGCCACCAGCCCTTAAATTGCCACCTGCTTCACCAGCGATAGTAATATTAGAAACTGCTTGTACCCTTGCGCCAGGAGCGTATTCAGTTTCTTTAGCTGTCGATTGCGCAGTTACGCTGCCACCGGACTTAACCAAGCCTTTTATAGTGCCACCAACTGAAACATCGCCACCTATGGAGGCGGAAACAGCACCACCGATATTGCCTTTCGTGACATTGACATTTCCTTTGGCACGAACATCTGTCGCGGCCAGATCACCGCTGGTAACATTAATATCTTTGCCAGCATATATTTTATTATGCCCATCGGTTTTTTTAGCTGTGACACTTCCGCCGGATACGATGTCAGTGTAAGCACCGGATTCACCGCCTATTGTGACATCTTTTACTGCTCGTATAGAAGAACTTTTGGTGTTACCTTTAATATCAATGCTGCCACCAGATAAAAGCCCTGTGCCCATTCCTAATCCGCTGCGAATCTTTATATCGCCACCTGCTTCTATGGAATAAGCTTTTTCACCAGTACCATTAACATCAACATTACCAGTGGCAATCAGTACAGAAGGTAATGTGCCGACATATTCAAAATTGCCATTAGCTTTTATTAAGCTGGTACCTGCAGGAATATTTTCTATTTTTCCGGCGGCAGCTTCACCAATTTTTTGGTCGCCTTTGTAGAAGTATACTTTACCTTCCGGAACATTCAAAGAACCAGGAGATGTTTTGCTGGCTACGCCTTTGGCGACATTCCCAATTTTCTGATCAATATCTGCCGTGGATGCTTGCAGATATTCATTTAAACCCTGTATGCTACTGGAAAAGTTTTCGCTACTTGGTACGGCAAATTCCATTTTATGGTTCCTTACATAAACTTCCTAATGTTTCGATTCTAACACAAACATGTTAATAGAAATATAAAAGTTTTGTGAAGGTTTTGCGGAGTGGTTTGTAACTATCTAAGAGGCTGTTTTTAATAATCTTTCATAATGCGCCAGATAGCTGTCGACCATATTATCCACGCTGGAACTTTCCACAAGTGGTTTGGTATATTGTTCAAGGTTTTGCAATATTTTATCGTCATTTACGGCGCGGATGATGGCGTCAGCCAGTGAGCGCGGGTTTCCCGGCTCGAAAAGCAGCCCGGTTTTTTCATGGTGCACGAATTCCGGTATCGCTCCGATATTACTGCCGATAACACCGAGGCCATAAGCGGCGGCCTCAACGATTACCACCGGAGCGTTCTCATACCATAATGATGGTATAAGCAGCCAGTCGCTTTTGCGGAAGATGGCGTCTTTTTCATCGCCGCTGATATAGCCGATATATTTGATACGCTTGTCTTCTTGGGCAAGTTCGGTGAATTTATCGGCATAGACACCTTTCCCGGCAATTGAAAATTCAAAATCGAGATCGGCGGGAAGTAGTTTCAGGGCGGCAAGCAGAACCTCGCAGCCTTTTTCGATGGTCAGGCGGGCGGCGAATAAAAATTTGCGGGTTTGCTTTTCGCTGGGGCGGTAGATGATTGTGCTGGGCAATACGATACCGTTGCGGACAACAGCAGTTGTTCCCGCTATAATTCCGGCTTCGATATGTTTATCGATAAGGAACTGTGACGGGCTACAGAACATATCGACATCGCGGGTGGTGCGTATATGCCAGCCGCGGTAGATACGGCAGCCAAGCTGCGGCGCGGTGCATAGTTTCAGCGCTTTTGTAAGGAGCAGGGCGCGTGGGCAGAGCAGGTGGTAATCATGGGCGGTGTGGATGACTGGGATTCCCGCTTTTTTCGCCATGCGCCAGATGGAGGCGGACAGACCATCGATCAGGTGGGTATGTAATATGTCCGGTTTTTTTTCGGCAAGGATTTCCCTGAAGCGCCGGGCGGCATCATTGTTCCAGGCATCGCGCAGGTGCCACAGGGCTTTTTCATAGCCTTTCCTGTCACTACGTTCCCAGCTCCAGTAAATATTTTTTGGAAAAAAGCGGATGACTTCAACGCCGTTGCGTATTTCCACCGGATATGGTTCGCTGCCTGGGGAGCAGGTAGACACAACAGTAACGTGGTGGCCACGCTCGACCAGCCTTTCTGCGAGCATGGCGACTATCAGTTCTGCTCCGCCAGCCATTATCGGCGGGTAGATATTATTGGCGATTATAATATTCATCTCAGGCAGTCGTATTATTACTATTCAGCTTTGTATAGTATATTATACAGCCATTTCGGGATATAAAATTTCCTGCCGACCATTACCGTTCCGATAATTTTACCACCCACTGATGATACCAGGCGTTTCACTTCCTTGGTAACCGGGGCGCGGGTGCGTTCTGCTTCTACCACCAGCACGCTGCCGCTAACCTGTTTGGCGATGGACTGCGCAACTTCATCCTTCAGTACGCCGGAATTGGGTATAATCGTCCAGCTGTTATTGTAGCGGTTGGCGAATTCAAAATGCGCCTGCTGGAAGTTCTGGCGTAATTCCTCGGTGTTTATCAGCAATACATTTTTGCCCTGTTTCTTTGCCATGTTTGCCAGGTCGCTGGTCACGTTATCGACACCTTCATTTTCGTAACTGCTCATGAACTGGATTATCGGTTGCGGAACATCGGAGAGCAAATGTTCAATATTATTATAAAGCTGCATAGCACCGTCTTTTTTGGGGAAGGTGGCCAGCACTGGCAGCTTCAGGGCGTTCAGCAACTGGTGTGGATTGCGGAAACGCTGGTCCATTACTTCGCGGACCAGAACTGCTATACCACCGAAAACCACTCCGGCGATCATTGATACCAGAAGCATAAGGGTTTTGCGTGGGCGGGCATGTTTAACCGGGATGCTTGGCGCATCAACTACTGCAATGCTGGTTATTTTTTTCTCGCCAAGGGTTTCGTTGATACGTGCTTCCTCGCTTTTTGTGAGGTAGTTTTTATAATTATCTTCGTCAGTCTGAACCTGCCGCATTAGGTCATTATACTGCGAGCGTTGCTCTTCCAGTTCCCTGATGCGCTTGTCGATACCGACCATCTGTTCCGACAACATGCTGTCCTTAGCGGCGATATTCAGGTTTTTCTGGCGGATATCGAGCTGGCGTTTAGCTTCGGCGATTTCCTGTCTGATTGCTTTTAGGGCCGGGCTGTCAGAGCGGTAGGTTGCCAGCATTTCGGTTTCCCGGTCATGCAGTTCGGCAAGTTTATTCTGCGCGTCATCTACCGATTGGAAGGCAACGGTTGCGGCATTACTTTTCTGTTTAAGCAGTTCGCTTAGTTCGGCTTCGATGGAGGAAATCCCAACCGCCGACTTGAAGTTACGCATTGCCTTTTGCGATTTGTTTAATTTTTCGGCGGACTGTTTCACCTGTTCCTGCAGGAAGGCGGTTTGCGGTTTATTGAAGATTTCCAGTTGCCGGTCTATGAACATATCTTGGATAGTGCTGACAATTTCTGCTGCTACTTCCGGACTTTCATTGAGTGCGTCAATGTCAATAACGTTGCTTTGCTGGCTGGATTTTATGGTCAGGTGCTTGCGAGCCATCCTATCTATTGCGACTTCTATTGGTGAATCGCTGGTGCCGACACTTTCAGTAATTCCGGGATAGACCCTTTCAAGCCCTATTTTGCTAATGACTGCTTTGAGCAGGTCGTGGCTTTGTAATATATCAAGGTTCGATTGCATTATTTCGCGGCGGTCATTTTCCGGGATGGGTACTATATTATCGGTCCTGTTGACACCGGCATTGGCATTGGCCCCGAATTTCACCAGCAGGCTACCTGATGCCTGGTAGAGGGTAGTGGAAAAGATAATTGCCAGGATCCCAGCCACTACGCATAGTAAAAACACCGTGCGGAATATTTTATATTGGCGAAAAAATGCGGAGATTAAATCCCGTATGGTAAAATTATCTTCCATTGCAAGTGACCGTTATTATTAGCGGTTATAATTATTTGCTGGATTAATCTGGTAAGACATTCCAAAAGAAGCTGGCAGGAACTGCTGTACGAACTGCTGGAAGTACATATAGACATTACCAACATCACTGCGCGGCACAAACACTACGTCATAGGCCGCAAGACGTACATCGCTTGCCGGGTCAGCACCGCTCTTGGCAGCATTAAAGTCAACAGAATAAGCTTTAGCTTCTTCACCGTTTTTATGGCGTATAATGAGCATATTGCTGGTTCCGGCAGAATTTTTAAGACCACCTGCGCGGGCAATGGCCTGAAGCAGGGTAAGGTTAGGGCCGGCTGTGACAAATTCTCCGGGCAGGTTCACTTCGCCGGTTACATAGACACGGTTGGGAGCGAAGGAGCGCAATATTATAGAAAGGACGGGGTGACTCAGTTCCATGCTATACTGCTCGGTCAGGGCTTCTCTTAATTCTTTGACGGTACGTCCGTAGGCTTTAACATCCCGTGCCAGGGTAGTAGAGATCATACCATCAGGCGGAACCATTACCGATTCATCCAGTTCCGGGCTGAAACGGACCTTGACATCCATGGTGTCGCCAACCTGCAACAGATACGGATCTGGTGGTGGGGCTTCTTTGATGTTCTTGAGCACTGTTTCTTTAGGTGCTGGCGGCAGATTTGGTGTTTCAGTGCAGCCGGAAACGGCAAAAACTACTGAAGCTGACATCAGGATCGAAATAAAATTTTGCTTTATCAAAATATTAACTTCCGTATTTGGTTATAACACTAAGCTCTGTTACTAAATATTTTGCCTTTGTGCAACTAATATTTGTTAAATATTTTATATTAATCCAAGCAAGAGCTTGGCAAAAACCAGGGTTTGTGCTACTAGGCACACTTTGAAACGTAACATTGCGAAAATAATGAAAATATTAGTTTATTTCAGCCTTGCTATATATTTTACCTTTTACCTGTTTGAAGGGCCGGTGCGTTATGTTCTCAATATGTTCGGGGCGGATACGCTGATTTTTATCCGCGATATAATACTGGCGGTTCCGCTGCTTCTGATAATTTTTCTTAAGCAATTCATAAATCATAATATTCACCCGGCTTTTATTGTTTTTGCCTTGGTAATTGCGGTGCATGGGGCAATCAGCATTCTTAATATCGGGGATCCGTTTATAATAGGCTATTGCACCAAGCTTTTGGTTACGCTTCTGGCGGGGGCGGTGCTTGCCCCTTACCTTATGCAACCCAACCAGCGGGTGTTGAAGGTTGTCTTTGTTTTCTGGGGGATTACCTTCATTGCCGTATTGCTGGATAAATATTTTATTGCCTATCCGTGGCAGGGTATGGGAACCACTATTGGTGATGTTCAGGTTGAGATCAGCCGTGACTGGCAGATAAGCGGCGAAGAGAAGCGTGCGGCGGGTTTGATGCGCTCGTCGATAAATGCGGCAATAATTGAGCCTTTGCTTGCTTTCATACTTATTTTTAATACCCCCAAATACTGGCGGCGACTGGCGATAATGGCGCTTACCACTGTTATGCTCTACTGGACCACGCAAAAATCCTCCATATTGGCTTTTTCTTTTACTTGCGGTCTACTGGTAATTGCTTATAAACGCCCGGTTCCGCTGCTTAAAGTTGGTATCAGCGCGGCATTTATCATGATGATTGCCTTGCCGGTTATTCTCCCACAATTTAATATGCCGCATGAGCGCGGTGTATTCAGCATGGGTTCGTTTTACATGCGGGTGGAGGAGATATGGCCGAAGGCATGGCTATGGATCGAACGGCATGATGTGTTTCCGTTCGGGGTGGGGTTGGGCGGAATTGGCGGTGCTATGCGTTTTTATGCGCCCAGAAGTGTTAATTATGCTGATAATATGTATATTTTTATTTATGCTTATTTTGGTCTTCTGGGGTTCGTTTACATGGGGTGGGTATGGTGGAAAACCATGCTGGTAAGTGGCAAGGCGGGGCCTGATATGGTAATGGCACTTAGCATGATTTCATTTTTGGTGTTTTATGGCGGGGCGATGACCATGATTGAGGATCAGATGGCATCGTTATTCCTTGGTGCGGCAGTGACCTGGGTTGCTACCAACCATGCCAAACGGAACAGATATGCCATCGAATAATTTTACCATAGTCCGGCTTATTCTTGCCACGCTGGTGATATTCGGACATTTCAAAACCCTGTCCGGTTTTGCCCCTGCCAGCGGTGTTCACAGCTACGCTGATTTTGCGGTGGATGCTTTCTTTATCGTCAGCGGTTATCTGGTCTATGGCAGCTTTGATAATTCGCCTAAGCTAAAAGGTTTTTATATCAAGCGTTTTTTCCGTATTTACCCGCTTTACTCGCTGATGATATTTCTGCAGATGTTTTTGATGCTGTTTCTTCTCGGCGGCAATGTAGCGCTTGGTGATGTACTGCAATATCTGGGCAGCAACCTTGTTTTTTTGAATTTCATTTCGCCGGATATGGGTGGGTTGTTGGCCGGACAGCATAACCCGGCTATAAATCCGAGTTTATGGACACTTAAGATCGAAGCCGCTTTTTACCTGATAGTGCCGCTATTATGGTGGTTGGTGGGGCGGGCTGGAATCAAAACCTTGCTGCTTATATATATCGCCTCCACTATTTTTGCCTTGGTTGCGCTTTATCATGGTTCTGACACCTGGGCCAAGCAATTGCCGGGGCAGATGCGCTTTTTCGTGGTGGGAATTGCGCTCTACCACTTCCGCGATAAATATAAAAATATCTCGCTTACGGTTGCGGCCTTGGCAGCGCTTGCATTATTCATCATCTGTTCGTATCGTCATTATATTCCCTTCTTTGCGCCGATATATCCGCTGCTGCTGGGCGCGCTGGTATTTATCTGTGTGCTGCGCCTGCCGCCGTTGAATTTGAAATATGATATATCATATGGCGTATATCTCATCCACGCGCCGCTGATTCAAACCGCTCTGGTGTTAGGAATTTTTGCTGATAGTTATGGCTTCCTGTTTTTGCTGTGGGCGGTAGTGTATATTCTGGCCTTTGCAGCCGAAAAATTTATAGAACTTCCCATGATTGCACTAGGAAAAAAATATGCAAAATAAAACCATCATTGTGCTGAATGATTATTGCCACATTAATGGTGGTGCCAGCAAGGTCGCCATTGATGAAGCGGCGGGGCTTGCGGAAGCAGGTGTGCGCGTTATTTTCATCGGCGCCTGTGGACCGGTGTGCCCGGAACTTTCCAATGCCAATATCGAAGTTATTTGTTTAGGGCAAACGGAGCTTATCAACGCCGGAAAAAATCCGCTGGTCATGCTTCAAGGTTTGTGGAATTTCAAAGCCGCAAAAATCATTAGTGAGGTTCTTGCAAAACTGGACAGGAAAAAAACCATCGTCCATTTGCATGGCTACACCAAGGCGCTTACCACCAGCCCGGTGCGTGTGGCGAGTGACCGTGGTTTTAAAGTTATCTGCACGCTGCATGATTTTTTTGTGGCCTGTCCCAACGGCGCATTTTTTGATTATGTAAAATGCAACGTCTGCCCGCTCACCGCCATGTCATTCGCCTGCATCAAAACCCAGTGCGACAAGCGCCATTATGCACACAAACTCTACCGCGTGGCGCGCACCTTCATCCAGAAACAATTCGGTGGGCTGCCCGGTTCGGTGAAAGATTATATTACGCTCTCGAAACAATCGGCTTCATTGTTGCGCTCGTACCTGCCCAAAGATGCTGTCTATCATCCGCTGGAAAATCCTATCGACATACCGGAATCAACGGCTGTTGCGGTGCGTGCGAATAAATCTGTGGTGGCAGTGGGAAGATTGGATGCGGAAAAAGGTATCGAAATGCTGCTTAAGGCCGCGCAAAAAGCAGGCGTGTCTTTAACGCTGGTTGGTGATGGGCCGCTGCGTTCACTTGCGGAAAAATATCCGTTCTGCCGCGTGACCGGGTGGGTGCGGCCGGAGCAGGTGCGCGAGGAACTTTCCAAGGCGCGGGCGTTGGTGTTCCCAAGTTTATGGTATGAGGCGTACGGCTTGGTGGTGGCGGAAGCTGCTGCGCGTGGTGTTCCTGCGATAGTGAGCGATATTTCTGCGGCGGCAGAACGTATCGAAGACGGAAAAAATGGTTGGCTCGCGCGCTCCGGTGATATTGATGACCTCGTCCGCTGTTTGCAGATAACCAAGGACGATGATGTAGTGGAAAAGGCCGGGCAGGCGGCCTATGCTTCCTTTTGGGCCGCGCCGCCGGTGCGTGCGCGCCACACTCAGGGCTTGCTTGATATTTATAATGTGCTACTAGGAACCGCATGACAAAGAAAATAGCCTTATTCGACACTTCCATCGCCTCCGACAATCTTGGTGACGGCATCATCATGGACGCGGTCACCGGCCATTTGCGTGAAATATATCCGCAGGGTAATTTTGTGAAGGTGCCAACGCACATCAAAATGAATTGCGATGAACGCGCCAGCATAAAAGATGCGGAAATTGGTTTCGTAGGCGGAACAAATTTGCTGTGCGCGAACTGGCTGCTCAAACCGCAATGGAAAGTCGGCGTGTGTGATGTATTTACGCTGGTGAAGCCGGTGCTGATGGGCGTGGGCTGGCGGCACTATCAACGCCCCACTGATCTTCCGACCAAACTTTTCCTCAAGCAGCTTCTTGCTAAAAATTATACCCATTCCGTGCGCGACAGCTATACCTGTGAACGCATGAGGCTGATGGGTTTTGACAATGTCATCAACACCGCCTGCCCGACCATGTGGAAACTGACCCCGGAGCATTTGGCCAGCGTGCCTACTACGCGTGCGCCGGACGTTCTCACTACCGTCACCGCGTACCGCCACGATCCGGAGCTGGATAAAAAATGGCTCGATGTTTTGGCCGCGAGTTACGGCAAAATATACCTGTGGCCGCAGATGAAGGGTGACGATGACTATGTGCTGGCGATGAATCTCGGCAAAAAAGTGGAGATACTGGAGCCGACTCTTGCTGCATATGATAAAGCGCTTTCAACCCTCAATGTTGATTTCCTCGGTACGCGCCTGCATGGCGGCATCCGCGCGTTGCAGCATAAACGCCGCACGCTTATTATCGAAGTGGATAACCGCGCGGTGGAAATAGCACGCGATACCAAATTGCCAACGGTAAAACGTGACGATGTGGAAGGCATGAAACGCTGGATAAGCGCAACCACGCCGGTGAATCTCACCCTGCCGTGGGATAATATCAAAAGCTGGAAAGCTCAGTTTAGCTCTTAGTCATTTCCGTAAATTCTAGAGTTTCCGGATCCATCTCGGCGATGCGGTGGGTTGCGGTGTTGAGCACCCAGCCATGCACTTCTATTTTGCCATCTTTTACCGCTTTTTGCACGATGGGATATTCCATCAGGTTATCGAGGCTTTGGCGCACCGATTCTTTTTCCAGTTCACGCAGGGTACGCGCATCATCCCACTTTTTAGCGGCGGCTTTTTTCTTCACCCGCTCAAGAACATCGTGCAGGCGGCTATCGAGATAGCGTGAAAGCTGCGGGTTTTTTGCGTCGGACGTGCCGTGGTAACAGGTGCGGATACCGCCGCAATCGGTATGCCCCGATACGACAATATGTTTTTTTACACCTTTTTCCGCCTGCGGCAGGATGTTTATGAATAGCTCCAGCGTTGCTGCGATGTTATTATCATGCGAAGGTTTGCTGTCGTCACGGTATTTGGGGACCAGCGCACCGATATTACGTACAATCGAGGCTTTGCCTTCGGGAATACCGATGTCACTGTTGATGGCGAGGCGGGCATCGATACAGCCGATATAGAGTATCTCCGGTTTATGCTCCGGCGGCATGTCACTATGGGAAACACGGGAATTGCGCTGTCTTTTGCGTATTTTCTCAATTATGTCGATTTTAGCCATAGCGCTGAAATTAAGCATTTCTACGGTTACATGCAAGATTTTTTATAAGATGGTTAAATGATGTAAAACAATCGCTTGCCTAATAATTGCAAATACGGCACAAAAGGCTGGTTTGCAAAGGTTCTGCGACTTTGCTAAAATAAAAAACCCTCGTGCGATCCCGTAGCTCAGTTGGATAGAGCGTCAGCCTTCTAAGCTGAATGTCGGAGGTTCGACTCCTCTCGGGATCGCCATTATTTTTTTCATGAACCTCCGACTGTTACAAAGCACACCTTCGGTGTGACGGTTCGACTCCTCTTAAGGATCGCCATTATTTTCATGCTATATATCTGCGCCATATGTTTGCAGTTTTACCTTACATATAACCTCATTACCATTACCGACATATTCTAATTGGTCAAAACTCATCATTTTGGATAGAGCAATGCCCCGGCCATGGTTATGCATAGCCCGTTCCGGGGATATCTCCATATATTCCCTCCAGTTGAATCCATCTCCTTCATCTTTGATTGTCAGCGTTATCTGCTCGCCTTCGGAAATATAGCTGATAAGCACTGATTTGGCGGCGTATTCTGGAAGCGCAAGCCGTCTTTCAATTTCATTAAACCATCTGCCTGTTTTATTTAGCTCTGTTTTTTCTTCATAGCTGATGCCAAGATTACCGTGCTCTATGGCGTTGGTGAGCAGTTCCGAAATGCCATATACTACATTTTCTGGTGTTGGGAAGAATTGTGCCAGGAATGTAGCCAGATATTGTGCGTCGTCCAGTGTCCGCGCTTCAAACCGTGCTTCTTTCACTAATCTGAGTTTTCTGGTAAATTTCTTAATGTCATTGCGTAACTGGCTGTAATTTCCGTAATCGCTTACTGCAGCAAACACGATGGAAAGCATGATATCTTTGTCATATGGCTTGGTAAGGTAGTAATAAACCCCGGCTTTTATACCTTCTACCACCTGTTCTTTTTCTGCTGCGGCGGTTTGCATTATTACAGGGATACCGGATACGGAACTATCGGCCTTGATTTTTGCCATGAATTCCATGCCATTCATGTTGGGCATCATACGGTCCAGCAGAATTGTTTTAATTTTTTTCCTGTTTGATTGTAGTATATCCCATGCCTCTACCCCATCCTGTGCGGTAATGACATTATAGCCTGTATCCTCCAGGTCCAGCTTTAAGGCCCGTAAATTATTTGGTTCGTCATCAACAGCAAGTATGGTAATTGATTCTATCATTTCTTTATTCCTTTTTTCTGGTTTACGGGAAGCAATACGCAAAACCGTGCACCGCCCGATGGGTTGTTTTCTGCCCAGATTTTACCTCCATGGCCGCCTACTATTTCTTTGCAGATGGCAAGGCCAAGTCCGGTTCCGCCGGCCCCGGTTTTGGTTTTGCTGCTCTGGACAAACTTATCGAATACGCTTTCCAGTTCATCTTCCGGTATACCCATGCCACTGTCACTGATAGAGATGCGGATGCTTCCTGCAAATTCATCTTCGGGAGAGGTCTCTATTTCTATGCGTGAATCTTTAGGGGTAAATTTTATAGCGTTGGACAGTAAATTGATAATAACCTGCGTTATTTTTTCGCTGTCGAACATAGCGGCGATGGAAATATTTGCATTCATATATTCAACCGTCAGATTTTTTTCTCCGGCCAGTGACCGCAGGCTATTCACAGCCATTTGAATTATGGGGTTTATATCATTCTTCCTGAAGTTGTATTTAACTGCGCCAGCCTCAAGTTTAGAGAGGTCTAGCAGGTCGTTAAGCAAAAGCAGCAAGCGTGATCCGCTGCTATTTATCAGTTTAAGGTTTTCTTCATGTTCGCTTAAACTCCATTTCTGGATGCGCTCAATTCCCTGGCGTGAGAATGTAATTATCGAATGCATTGGTGTGCGCAGTTCGTGCGAAATATTAGATAGGAATTCACTTTTCAACCTGTTGGCGGATATAGCTGAGTTCTTTGCTTTTTCCAGTTCAGCTTCGCGGGCTTTCTGTTCGGAAATATCTTCCAGTATTCCCATCAGGAGAACAGGGGTTCCGCTCTCGTCATACACTGGAACTTTGATGGTATGTGCTGGCCATGTGCCGCGCTTGGTAGTTACTGGCTCTTCCGGGATGTTTATAACTTTCCTGCCTTCTATTACCTTAAGGTCAGTTTCATGAAAAAAGTCTGCTTCTTTTTTGGGGAAAATATCGTGGTCAATCTTGCCCAGCACCTGCTCTTGGGTGAGGTCAAATGTTTCTTGGGCTTTTTTATTCCAGATAACCCAACTGTAGTTATCCTTCACACTTTTAGCAAAAAGGGACAGCGGGATGTTTTCTATTACAGTGTTGAGTAGATTTTTTTGGCGGATTAGCTCACGCTTTCTCTCTTCAAGTTTGTCTAGCATCGTATTAAGGGCTTTGCCCACTTCGCCGATTTCATCGTCATGTAAACCACTGGCATAGGCAGACATATTTCCCTGGCTGCGTAGACGCATTGTGCTTTTGATATTGTTGATCGGCTTAAAGACATAATATTGTAATACGGTATATTGAAGGCTTATCAATATCATTAAGCCAGCCAGGAAACCCAGTGTTACCTTCAACATATCATCGTTAATATGCTGCATCTGGTTTTGAATTTCTATTTGTACATAAATACTGCCTTGTACAATCTTTCCGTCTGCTGAAACCTTTAACTGGGTTGGGGTAACGTAAACATAATCATAATCGTTATCCTCGAGGTTTTTATAAATTCCTGATATAGTCCCGCCAGACTTGATTACTTCTATCAAGATACCCGGATTTTCAAAAGTATTTGCCAGCTCTTCTGGTTTTGTGTTTATAGAAAATTCTTTATTCCCGCCTGTAGCGATTAAGGAAAAATTTTCATCCCTGCGTATAATAGTAATGAAACCGATATTTTTTTCTCCACCAATTGATGTAACAAGACGTTGCAATGATGGAGAAGCGCCGTTAATCCATGCAAATTGATCAATACTGTTTGCGATTATCTCGGCGCGTTGTTTGACTTGGCTTTCGATTTCTTTTGCAAAATGGAATTTGAAATAGAACCAGCCCGCACCAAATACGATGCAATAACCGATAAAAATCAGCAATAATATTTTTATGCTGAGCGAACGCGCCGAGAAAAAATTTCGGTTATTCATGTGCATTTTTATTTTCTATTATCATATAAGTTTCAGCGGGTGCAGCTGGTTTTTTAAGCTCACCTTCTTTGTGCAGGAACTGCCCCACTTCGTTGATAGACTCAACAAATTCCGGTACGTTCATCAGTGCTTCCCGTTCAGATGCTCCTAGCACCTTTACGAGCGCAAGAGATTTATTAAACTCATCGACAGAAATACCTTCCACATTGGCCATTATTTTGTTGGCTTCTTCGGGGTTGTCATCAGCATATGCCTTTGTCCTGTCCCAGGCCCTACGTATGGCAGAAACTATGCCTTTGTTCTCTGCCAGTAGATTGTTGTTAAGTACAACTATGTCGATAATTTTTTTATTGATTTGGCTGCTGTCGAAAATTTTTTGGAGCTGCTCATTATGTTGCAATATGGTAAGTGCTGTTGGCGTATAGGAATGTGCCGCATCTACTTTTCCAGAGAGTAGGGCAGATTCCATATCAAGTGGGTTCATTCCCTCCAGCCTTACATCTGCCAGCGAAAGCCCGAACTTGTTCAAGGAGCGTGAAATAAAAAGCGCGCTGAGTGTTGCCGGCTCTATTGCGATGGTTTTTCCCTTAAGGTCTGCTACTGTGTTAATACCTTTACGGGCAATGATCATATCACCACCGTTGGAATAGTCGGTTACAAGGGCAATTTTCCCATCGGTTCCATACTCATGCGCCTGCATAAGTTCAACCAGCGTTGCAGTCATGCCATCGACCTTGTTCAATTCAAAAGCCCGCCTTGTGTCCTCAAGCGAGGTAAAGCGGACGAGTTGAATGTGCAGCCCTTCATCATTAAAAAAGCCTTTCTTACTTGCAAGATGTATATATTCATACCCTGGCCATGGATTGGTAGCGATACGGATTGTGAGGGGCTCTTCCTTGTTGTTGGTAATAAGCCAGGTCCCGGCCAATACCAGGCAGCCTATAACTACGAAAATTTTCCTGCTGCTTATTTGCATTGCCATTATACATGAAGAAATTAATATACACTAGCAGTAGAATATATATATTTTCTTGCAAATAATCAAACGTAATTACTGATAGCAGTGGAACCGCTCTGAGGATTTGATTCTCAACCCAGTGAGCAACGTCAACACGCCCTAGTTCAGTTTTTTCTGATACGCCATTCTTTTCTCCAGTAGCCACCATCGGTAAAAGCGGTCCAGCCCCAGCGCAGCCAGTTTACCAGAGAGAAGGCCAGCCACAGTGCCCACAACAGCATAATTGCGCGATACACCCATATCGGGGCTGAAATCACCAGCGGTTGTGGCAGGGTTGCTGCGGTTATATCCTGATACCAGTGCAGCGAGGAGCCGTAAGACCCGTTGCCCTGGATATGCATCTGCGGGAAACCGAGCAGGCCAACTCGGATACTGTCGAATAACGATTGCATTGCAATAAATGTCAGGAATGCCAATGCCAGTTGCAGTATATTAAAACGCAGCGGTTTCATGTTATCGTGGTTAAGGTTGGCACGCCATGCGAATGCCAGCACCCATGCGATCATTATAATTATACCACCAACTGATGATAGGCTTATACCCAGCAGGAAAATGCACCAATGATACATGCGTAGCGGGGATGCTTTTATTTTTCCCATTGCAAAGGCGAGGATAAGGATAACTGGGATCCAGCCCCAGAACAGGACGGCTGGCCCCATGACCGGGCCTGCGGCAAACAATATCCAGCGGTCACGCGGCAGGTTCATGCTGACATTGGCGTTCACGCTACGCTCAGCGCCGATATTTATGTTGCTGGGACTATAAGCAAAAGATATTGGCGTATTTTCTTTCCATTGCAATGTAAACTGGTTGTTGCCGGGAGTAAGGGGCAGGCTGAGTAGGTTGCCCTTGAGTTGTGAAGGCAGAACCAGCCCATTTTTTTTGACATCGGATAACACGGCATTTTCCGGCAGCGTCAAACTATGCTGCCCACCCAGGCTGCTGCGAATAGAAAACTCAAGGGCGACATCAGTTGAACGGTCGCTTGGTGTAACTGTCAGGTTGGACTGGTCGATTGTGCTGGTTGAGCCTTCTACCCCGTTTGGCCGTTCGACATTAATGGTAAGGCTTTCACCCGGCCACGGCATCCATAAAGAATAGCCAGAAGCACCAGCCGGTAGGACATTTGCGGTGTCTGCCGTCTTGTAATTGGATTCATAAATGCGGGGGATACCGGAAGTTGTAATATGCCACAGGTTGCTTGAATTTAATTTCCATACTTCGACCCAGTTGGCATCTTTGGGAGCGTTTAAGGTTATTGGCCCGTCTGCTGCAAGGACTGATTGGAAAGAAACTTCACTATCACCGGCATCAAACCCGATTAGGGCCTTGCCGTCTTTTACTTGGGTATCGCTGCTGGTGACCGATTCCCCTTCCAGCAATGGTATCTGTGCGGCTGATGGCGCTTCAAAAGAATTGA
>CAZUXB010000029.1:25567-28420 GCA_964624555.1 uncultured Rickettsiales bacterium
GTTGGCGAGGCTTATCATGCGCTCTACCCTGTAGAAAGCGGGCAGGATGGTTTTCTTAAAGCTGTCTTCGTTACTTTCTTTCTGGGAGGTATGTGTTTCTGTGCGGGTGAACTGCACGGAGCTGTCGGTTACGCCATTTTCCCGCACTCCCTGCACGCTCCACCCGTTGGCCGCAACGCTGGTGAAGTGCGAGGGCATAGGGAAAGAGATACCAAGGGAAGTGCTGTTATTGGCGATAGGGCCGGCAACCTGCACTTTTGCTATTCCTTTGGGGAGTTTTACTAAGAGGTAGCCATTGCTATCGAGCGCGGCAGATTTTGCTTCAGCACCATTTACCAGTACCGAAACCGGGCGGAAGTTGGAAATTCCTCCCGGCAGTGGCACTGCCACTTCATCACCGGCATGGATTTCCATATCCATTATGAGCTGGCCGGAAGAAATAAAAATATGGGTGCGGGCGAGCGATGCGCAGTCCGGTAAACAATCCGCGGGCTGATTGATATTTTCGCTCATTTTATTCCTGAGTTCATTCAACAGATCGGATGGCGGAAAATTATCTGTATTTTTTTCAGCGGCGGGTGCGGGTATGGCTATTGGTTTTGGCGCGGTCAGTTCTTTGGCAGCGGCATCATCACCGGGCATGAAGGGCAGCAGCAATCCAAACAGCAGGAGCGGCAGTAACATGCGCACTTTTTCACGGACTTGCGGCACCATACCAGCCGTCAGATAACCGACCAGCAACGCGATAAGGATGATGCGGGTTATCGCCAGCATCAGGTTCATATGTGCGGAAATGAACCATAGTTTCATGGTAACAGAAGGGTCAACCGAACCATTCCAGCGTAAGGTTATGCCATATTCGCTGATGTTGCGCTGGCTATATCCGGTTTGCACTTTTGTATCCGGCGCATAGCTCTGGTATTGTTGTTGGAGCGTTCCTCCCACTACTGAACCGGTAGCTCCTTTGTTCTGTCTTAATCTATTTTTACGATAATCGGATTTTTCTTTCAGGCTGCTGCTCAGGGACATTATCTTATCCTCCTCAGCATCGCGCCTTACAGCATCTAAAGCTTGTTGTGTTGGCTCTGTGGCTGCTGGGGCAGGGGCCATGGCAGGAGTTGCCATTTTGGCGACAGGTATATCCATTTCCTGCACTGCTCCATTTACCCCGTCGAAATTATTCATTACGTTACCGGAACCAATCGCAAAGGTATTGGTCGCAAGCTGCGGGAACAGAGTTTCCCTTATATGCATGAACATAAAAGGCAGGGTAAACGAAATTAAAACAGCGAATACCACTATTCCTATTCTCTTGATATAGACTTTAAGCCGCCCTTCTTTCAGGGCATTTTCTATGACTATACAAATGATTATTGTCAAAAAGAAGGATGTAAAGGCCCGCAGTTCAGGGTGGATAAGGATCAGGGCGATGGCAGCGACTGCTCCCTGACGGATGCCCCACAGGCGGTAAGCGGCAACGGAAGTGATCATGACCAGGAACACATCTACCAGTGTCCAGTTGCCGATCCAGCTGCTTGATACGCTGTCGATACCCGAATAGCCAAACAGGCTCCAGCCGGGCGGGAGATAAAGCGTGGCATTCAGGGAGTCGAGTTTTGTATTCCAGCCGCTGGGATGGCTTGCCGTGTCCAGGCCCATACGGCTGTTTGATACCAACTGTATCTGCCCTTCGCGGACTTCAACGCCGGGAGCGCCTGTTTTGCCGTCTTTCTGGATGGTGTTGATATACTGGTCCTGGCCATTGATAGTGGCGCTGCCGAGTTTCATTCCTTCCAATACCTCAAGGCGGGAGCTGTTTTTGATGGTACCGGTAATTGTATCCTGCGCGGTATAGCCATCGCCGCTGAAATCGAGCCATAATTTACGCTGGAGTGCAAGCTGGTCCGGGGCGGTATCGGCGATGCCGCGTTTTATTTCCTGGATATTAAGCGTGTCGCCATGCTTTATTAAATAGGATGGGAACGAACGCCATTCTGGTGGCAGTTCAGTCTGGTTGGGGTCGATTGCCGGAACTCCCGATACCTGCACCAGCCGCAGTTGGTTCTGCGCCGCAAATGACCATATTTCCTCATCGGGAAGCAGGCCGGTTTTTTCCGGCGGGGTAAACTGGTTGAATTGCGCTTTCAGGCGGCTGACAACTGCTACATCATATTTGCCCGGGCGCACCTGTACCCGCAGCTTGCCGCCTTTATCCAGCCGTGCCGGAAGTGCGCTGTTAATACTGAGTGGTTCCATTGTATCGTCAATTACAGAGCCAATCAGCTCTTCACGCTGCTTGCCGGAAACATTGAGCTGGACGCGTGTTTCAACTGTCTGGGGGATGCTGTCGGTTATTTTGCGGAACAGCTTCACTTCCAGATGGTTTTCGGCAATTGCGCTATCGCCTGCATCATCGTGCTGGAGCGATAATTGATTTCCTTCTATTTGCGGAATTGCAACTTCTTTGCCGTTGATTTTCACATTTACGATACCAACCTGTTGGGGCAGGGTAAATACAACCGGCAGTTTATCCCATTTATAATTTCCGTGGATAGTATAGGTTCCCTTGGCAAGCAGGAGGCTGGGCAAACCATTATCCATCAGCACCGCTTCCGGCTTTCCGTTTACTTCAACATGCTGGGGCCAGAATTCCCCCGCTCCCGGCAATACGATGCGTTGCGGTTTGTTATCAATGGTTTCTACAATATCAATTACGTAGGTGAAACTGCCATCGGAATCGTTCAGTTCCAGGGCGATGCTGGTTGGCCATACGCAGACCCTTTGCTGGTCGGATGTATAATAGAACGGGCAGGTATTTTTCTGGATATCGTGGGTTACCCAGGGGATCCATCC
>CAZUXB010000029.1:28430-28770 GCA_964624555.1 uncultured Rickettsiales bacterium
GCGGCTTGGCGTTCAGTGTGCCGTAAGGTATTAGGGACAGCATCACCAGTGGTAGAATTTTCCGTTTAATTCCGAACATCGCCATAACGCTCCCCAGATTATTGAAACTATGTTGTGCGGATTATACAAATAAATCATTTATGGACAAGAAAATTAACATTTATTATTGGGCTATAGCTATGTTGGTACAGGAGCAGGTAATATTCTGTCATTATCTCAGTTCTTGCTAAAGAATTTTCATTTTGTTACATATGTATAGTATTTTACACTAGAGCTAAAGTTCATGAATTTGTCGCGGTTATATATAACATCGTTCATAGGCAGAGTTTTTCCTGCGGGT
>CAZUXB010000030.1:0-28645 GCA_964624555.1 uncultured Rickettsiales bacterium
TGCTCACCTGCGATGTGTGGGAACATGCTTACTATCTCGATTACCAGAACCGCCGCCCGGATTATATGGGCGTGTTCCTCGACAAGCTGGTGAACTGGGATTTTGCCGCCGCAAACTTAGGCTAGAGTGATGAGAGATTAGGGATGAGGGACTGAAATAAAAACCCTCACCCCTCACCTCTAAACTCTCATCCCTATATCGGAAGCTTTTTAGGTTTTGTCTTCTTAAGCCACGTCACCACCATCAGACGGGTAACGAGGACGGCGGTAAACAGCGAACAGAGGATACCTACTGCCAGAGCCACCGCAAAACCTTTCACGGTTCCGGTGCCAAAATAATAAAGCAGCAGCGATGCTACGAGCACGGTGATGTGCCCGTCGAAGATCGTTCCAAAGGCCATTTTAAAGCCATCTGATATGGCCACATGCGGTAATTTTCCATTACGGGTTTCCTCGCGCATACGCTCATAAATAAGCACGTTGGCATCCACCGCCATACCCACGGTCAGCACGATACCGGCAATACCCGGCAATGTCAGGGTTGCCTCAAACAGTGCTAGCAGTGCAATGGTCATAAAGGCGTTTATTATCATCGCTATGTTGGCGAATATTCCGAACAAGCCATAGAACACGATCATGAATACAACCACCAGGGCAATGCCAATTACCGAAGCCTTGGTTCCGGCAGCGATTGAGTCCGCACCAAGGCTGGGGCCGACCGAGCGTTCCTCGATTATTTTAAGCGGCGCAGGCAAGGCCCCGGCACGCAGCAAAATAGACAGGTCATTGGCTGATTCAACGCTGAACCCGCCACTGATTATACCGCTACCGCCAATGATCGGCGAGCGTATGACAGGGGCGGTTATGACTTTATTATCGAGCACGATAGCGAAAGGCTTGCCCACATTTTCGGCAGTTATTTCGGCAAATTTCTTGGCTCCTGCCGGGTTGAAACGGAAGGCCACCACCGGCTCGTTGGTCTGCTGGTCAAAAACGGTATGGGCATCAACAAGAAGATCGCCGGAAAGTATGACCCTGGTCAGAATAGGGAATTTGCGTGGGTGGCCATTTTCACTCTTCTCATCACCAAGCAGCACCCTCGTTCCAGTTGGGACATTACCATGCTCCATATCATCTGTATTCACGCTGGAATCAAGCAGGTGGAAGGTCATTTTAGCAGTGCGGCCGAGCAGCGCTTTTAAATGTTCCGGGTTATCGAGGCCGGGCACCTGCAGCACGATACGCGCATCGCCCTGACGTTGTATAATAGGTTCCTTGGTGCCCGATTCATTGACGCGGCGGTTTATTATCTCCAGCGACTGCTCAATAACCCGCAAATGCTCACGTTTCATTGCCTGCGGGTTGAAAGAAACCGCATATGATTTATCGGCCCTGGCCACGACATCAAGGTCAGGATTCATTTCGGTCAGTATTTTTACAACATCGGCGGTAACATCCTCACGCAGGGTAAAGATTACCTCGTCTTTATCGCTTTCCTTATTTACCGTAAGGCCCTTATAGCCGATCTTTTCACTGCGCAGCTTGGCACGTATGTCATCTGTAAGCTTTGCCATCTGCTCGCGCATATAGGCGTCAAAATCGACTTCCAGCAGCAGGTGCGAACCGCCCTGCAAATCAAGGCCAAGATTTACGGCGTGTTTAGGCAGCCATGCCGGCAAAGATTCACGGGCCTGTTCACTTAAAAAACTTGGAATTGCCAGCAGTATAAAGACGAGGCAGGCACCTACTATCGAAAAAATTTTCCACTTAGGAAAGTCTAGCATTATAAAGCTCCGTACATGAGCCGAAGGTTAACGAAATAGATAGCAAAGCAAAGCGCTCTAATTGTCGTTTGCGCTGGTGCCAGTTGCAATCTTGTCATCTGCTAATTCTGAGATTGAAGTTTTGGCAATACGCACACGCACACCCTGAGCAATTTCGACTACAATAACATCGTCACCTTCAAATTTTATAATAGTACCGATGATACCACCGCTGGTGATTACTTTATTCCCTTTTTGCAGGGACTTCATCATTTCACTATGCTGCTTAACCCGCTTCTGCTGCGGCCTTATCAGGACAAAATAGAATATAAAGAACAACACCCCAAGGAGCGTTAAATTGTCCCACATCATTTTTTCGGCTGACAGGTCATACGGCACAGCAGAAGCAGCATCAGCAGCTCCGGTAGCAAAAGCAGGACTTATCAAAAAGCTCATAATATCAGCTATTTAATTTTAGCTTCGTTGAACACAACATGCTTGCGGGCAACCGGGTCGTATTTGCGGAATGACAGCTTTTCGGTTTTGGTTTTCGGGTTTTTCTTGGTTACATAATAAAAACCGGTATCAGCCGAACTAACCAGTTTAATAAGCACGATATTTTTCTTAGCCATAACAATTTCCTAAAGCTCTATAACAGTAAAATTAAAGAGCGGTAGAATATACATGAGTGCTGTCCTGTCAAGCATAATTGTAACAAATCCATATGGGTTGATTTGTTACAATTTAGTATTTTACTAAAAACTTTTGACTTTCCCGCTATTTTCCTATTTAAGGTGGGCTTATAACTCAGGGAACCAGCCAGTTTAACCACTACAGGCCATTGATAAATATGAAACATAAAAAGATCCGCAAAGTTGTATTCCCAGTAGGCGGCCTTGGTACGCGCTTCCTGCCGGCCACCAAATCCATGCCCAAGGAGATGCTCCCGGTGGTCGATAAGCCCCTCATCCATTATGCTTTCGAAGAGGCAAAAGAGGCGGGAATTGAGGAGTTTATCTTCATAACCGGCCGTAATAAAGGCGCCATTGCCGACCATTTTGACCATTCCTATGAACTGCAGGACGTACTCAACACGAAAAACAAGAAGCGCGAGCTGGAACTGACCAGCAAATGGCTGCCGGAAGCCGGTAACGTGGTTTTCACCCGCCAGCGCGAGCCGCTGGGGCTTGGCCATGCCGTGTGGTGCGCCCGCCATTTGGTTGGTGATGAGCCTTTTGCCGTGATACTGGCTGACGACCTTGTCCTCTCCAAAAAAGCCTGCCTCAAGCAGATGATCGAGCAATACAATGATTGCGGCGGCAATATTTTGGGCGTTATGGACATTCCAAGGTCCGATACGGCGAGCTACGGTATTGTTGACCTTGATACGAAGTTTTCAAAACCCGATGCCAAGCTGGTAAAAGCCAAGGGCCTGGTTGAAAAACCAAAGCCGGAAGATGCGCCTTCGACCCTTTCCATCATTGGCCGCTATATATTGCAGCCGGAAGTTATCAAAGTCCTTTCGCACCAGAAAGCCGGTGCCGGGGGTGAGATACAGCTTACCGATGCCATCGCCAGCATGATCGGCAAGCATGATGTCTATGGCTACCGTTATGACGGCGTGCGTTACGATTGCGGCGGGCTCACCGGTTTCGTCGCCGCTAACGTGGCCTTCGCCCTTGAGCGCGAAACCATGCGCGACAAGGTCATCAAACAACTCGACGAAGTTTACAAACGCGCGGGAGTAAAATAATGCAGATAGCAGTCATTGGCACGGGGTATGTCGGGCTTGTCTCCGGCGTGTGTTTTTCGGAATTCGGTTTCCGCGTCACCTGCGTGGATAAAGACTCCGATAAAATAGCAAAACTCCAGCAACACATCATGCCGATTTATGAACCCGGTCTCGAACAGCTGGTGGAAAGCAACCGCAAAGCGGGTCGCCTGTCTTTCACCACTGACTTGGCACAGGCTGTAGCGCAGGCGGACATTGTGTTCATCGCTGTGGGCACACCGCCCAATGAAACCGACGGCATGCCAGATCTAACAGCGTTGAACATCGTCGCCAAAGAGGTCGCAAAATCCTTGAGCAATTACACACTGGTGGTGAACAAATCCACCGTGCCACTCGGCACTAACCGCGCAGTAGCAAAAATAATATCCGAAACCAACCCCAATGCTGATTTCGATGTTGCCTCCAACCCCGAATTCCTGCGCGAAGGCAGCGCGATAAAAGACTTCATGGCACCGGACCGTATCGTCTGCGGTGTAGATTCCAAGCGTTCGCGCGACTATCTGCACAAGATATACGAACCGATATGCTTGAACGGTGCCAAGATACTGTTCACCACCTTTGAGAGCGCGGAGATGATAAAATACGCTTCCAACAGCCTGCTCGCCACCCGCATTGCTTTCATCAACGAGATCGCTGACCTCTGCGAAAAAACCGGCGCTAATATCCGCGATGTGGCGCGTGGTGTCGGGCTTGATAACCGTATCGGCAGCAAGTTCCTGCAGGCTGGTCCGGGTTATGGCGGCTCCTGTTTCCCGAAAGACACCCTCGCCCTGCGCCAGATGGCGCGTAACGCTGGTGTGCCCAGCCAGCTTGTTGAAGCCACCATCAAAAGCAATGACGACCGCAAGCTGAATATGGCCAAAAAAATCATGTCCGCCGCCGGCGATCTGAAAGGCAAAACCGTAGCCGTGCTCGGCCTCACTTTCAAGCCGGAAACCGACGATATGCGCGAGAGCGCCAGCCTTTCGATAATTCCTGCACTGGTGAGAGCCGGAGCCCAGATAAAGGCTTATGACCCGCAGGGCATGAAAGAAGCAGCGCATTATTTCAAAGAAAAGATAACATGGTGTAAAAACTCGCAGGAAGCGATGCAGGATGCCGATATGCTCCTCATCCTCACCGAGTGGAATGAATTCAGGAGCCTCGATTTAAAACAGGTGAAATCGCTACTGCGCAGCCCGCTGGTGGTGGACCTGCGCAATATCTACAAACGTCAGGATATGAAAGCGCATGGCTTCCATTATGTGTCCGTGGGCCGTCAGGAAGTGAAGATCGGCGAGCCGTGGATAGCCGACCTGAACCTCGAAGATGAATGGGCGGCATGAGCAAACTCACCCAGCTTGGCAAACAGACCGCCTTGCCGAAATCGCCGGACAAGGCAGTTATCGAAAAAGTGCCAAACCCGCATAAAGGCATTAAATATAATGTGCGTTTTTCCTGCCCGGAATTCACCTCCATCTGCCCCATAACCGGCCAGCCGGATTTCGCGCACCTGGTTATTGATTATGTGCCGAAGGACTTTCTGGTCGAGAGCAAATCACTGAAATTATATCTTGGTTCCTTCCGAAACCACGGTGCGTTCCATGAAGATTGCACCGTTGCCATAGCCCTGCGCCTTATCAAGGAAATAAAACCGGTGTGGTTGCGCATCGGCGGCTATTGGTATCCGCGCGGCGGCATCCCGATCGATGTTTTTTACCAGAGCGGTGAAGCGCCTAAGGATGTGTGGATACCTGAACAAGGTGTGCCGGAATATAGGGGTCGGTGACTACTTCAATCCCTCATCACTAATGCCTAGTGCCTAATGCCTATTTCAGCTTATAAGCCCCACGGAAATTCTCCATCGCCTCGAATTGTCCTTTAGGATCAACCAACGTTTCCGTCGCACCGATGACCAGTACTCCTCCGCTATTGATGGTCCTTGCCATTTTATCGGTTATCTGGGCTTTGGTTGCATCGTCAAAATAAATAAGCACGTTGCGGCAGAACACGATATCGAATTTTCCCAGTGCACCATAATCGGCAAGCAAATTCTGGAGTTTGAACTGCACCATCGAGCGTATAATTTCTTTTAACTGCCACGACGTATCGGGCAGCGGCGCAAAATATTTCATCAGCATCTGGATAGGCAGGCCGCGCTGCGCCTCAAACTGCGAGTAAATACCTTCCTTAGCCTTATCGACAACTTTTTTAGCAAGGTCGGTTGCTACAATCTCGAAATTCCAGCCGGTAAGTTTTGCGGAATCTTCTTTTATGCACATCGATATAGTATAAGGCTCCTGCCCGGTTGAACAAGCCGCACTCCAGATGCGGATGGTTTTATTAGCAGTCTGGCGGGCAGTGAACATTGGGAAAACAATATTACGCAGCGCCTCATAGGGTTTTATATCGCGGAAGAAGGACGATTCATTAGTGGTCATCGCTTCGGTTATATCGACCAGCAGCGCCTCATTAGGCCTGCTGCGCAGCAGGTTGCACAGATCGCTAATATCTTTAAGGTTCTGGGTGCGGGCAATAGGCAGCAGGCGGCTTTCAATAAGATACGCCTTATCGTCGCTAAGGGCGAGCCCCGAGCGTTGCTTGAGTATTCCTGCGAGATATTGGAAATCCTGCGGCTGCATCATCGCCCCTCTATCTGCTGGCCGAGATAGCGGCCGATATCTGAAAGCGGGAGCACCGCCCGGCATAATTTATTTTCTATCACAGCTTTTGGCATGCCATACACCACACAGCTTGCTTCATCCTGCGCAATGACACTTCCGCCATTTTCCACAACCATCTTGGCACCGAGCATTCCATCCTGCCCCATGCCAGTAAGCACCACCACCACCAGGTTCCGCCCATATACCTTGCTCAGTGAGCGTAGCATAGGGTCGGCGGCCGGGCGGCAGAAATTTTCCGGCGGATCCTTGGTCACAACTATCGTGGGCTGGTTGCCATTTTCTTTGTGCACCAACATATGAAAATCGCCAGGTGCGAGATAGATATTCCCGGCCATAGGAACTTCTCCGCCCTTGACTTCGATACAGCTGCGCCCGGCGGTTTTGGTCAGGTGTTCGGCGAGTATCGTAGTGAATGTCGGCGGCATATGCTGGGTAATGAATATCGGTATATTTAGCAACCGCCCTTTTAAAGACTCAAACAAAACCATCAGCGCCTGCGGTCCGCCAGTGGAAGAAGCAATTGCCATAGCTTTAACCCCGGTTACGTGCAGCGGCGTATTAGCATTGGCGACAAGTGTAACAGGTGGCGCAACCGGTTTAGGTGGTAAAACAGAAGTTGGGATTGCAGCAAAGGTTGCCGCCTTTGCCTTACCACCCAGCACTTTTACTTTTTCTATCATCTGGCGATAGAAATCATCGACCTCATTACCACTGCGTGATGATGGCTTGGTCAGGTAATCAGTTGCGCCCAGCTCCAACGCCTTGAAGTTCAGGCTGGCATTGGTACGGGTGATTGCCGATGACATTATGATTTTACTTTCCGGCGAAATTTTAAGTATATGCGGAAGGGCGGTAAGCCCATCCATCACCGGCATTTCTATATCAAGGATTATAACGTCGGGATGCACATCCCCAGCTATGCTTATAGCCATGGCACCATTAGCGGCACTACCGGCAATCTCTATGGCCGGATCAGCAGTAAGCGCCTTGGACATCAGGCCGCGAATCACCGCCGAATCATCAACTAATAAAACCCTGATTGGCACGAAAAACCGTAACCCTTCCTCTTATCTAAACCGCAATTCCGATTTGTTCCAATTTTCCCTTAATGATTTCAGCATCAAACGGCTTCATCACATATTCGTTAGCCCCCACTTCCAAAGCTTTCATGATGTTACTCATTTCGCTTTCAGTAGTGCAGAATATAACTTTCGGGTTGGCCCCGTCCGGCATGGCGCGCAATGCTTGCAGGAATTCTAAACCGTTCATAACCGGCATATGCCAGTCAAGCAGGATAAGTTCTGGCATTTGTGCTGTACAGGCTTCCACTGCCTTCTGCCCATCCTCGGCCTCAGAAACGGTAAATCCGAGCTCTTCCATTATCCGCCGCTCCAGCTTGCGGACAACTTTAGAATCATCAACAACAAGACATGCTGGCATAATAAAAACCTTTGTTATGATTAAACAGTGAGCATGGAATGAACATCGATAATAACCAGCAATTCACCAGATAATTTATAGATACCGGTGGTTACTTCTTTCCATGCTCCTCCGAGGTTGGTTGGCGCTTTTTCAATGGAATGGGCTGGCACAGTCATGACCTCTCCTACACTATCGACCATAAGGCTGAATAACTCGCCCTTATGCTCGACCACCACGAACATGCCCTTGCCGTCATCATCTTTTTCTCCCAGACGCAGGCGGCGGCGCAGGTTTATCACTGTTACGATACGGCCACGCAGATTCAGCGAACCAGCCACTTCCGGTGATGACATAGGTATCGATGTAATTTTTTGCTGGCGCAGCACATCACGTACATTTTTAACCGGGATACCGAATAGCTGGTTGTCGATACGCATGGTGACATACATATGGCTTTCCATGTCGATAGCGCCATTAATATTGGCACCAACGGCTTCAACACTTATTTGCGAAGTCATCACGCGGCCTCCTTGTGACTAACTATCAAATGCGCAACAGCATCAAGAAGCCCCGGCCTATCGGTTTTTATGATACAGTCATCCATCCCTGCATCCTTGCTGCGGGATATTACATCCGGGCTCAGTGAAGAAGTATAGCCTACTATAGGCGTTCCATTTATCCTTGAATTCTTGCGGCAAGCAGTAACGAACTCAAATCCATCCATCACCGGCATTTCGATATCGGTAACTATCGCATCGAATTTGGTATGGCCGTCATTAAGTATCTGCATGGCAACCTGACCATTCTCAGCAGTACTTACCTTGTAACCTACAGCCAACAGCATAGGCACGGTCAGGTTACGGAAGAACGGGCTGTCTTCCACCAGCAATATATTTTTGTTAGCAGCTTTCTGCTTGGATATGGCACTCATATCACCAACAGCATCATCCACCAGGTCAGACAGCAGGTAGCCGATATCCACCACATCGGTAGTTTTTCCTGATATCACCATGCTGCCCAGATAACCATGCTGCTTGGCCTCCTTGGAAGTGAGTTTTATGTCGAACGGCGCTTTTACAATATCAATTATCTCATCAACCACCAGGCCGATAACTTTTTTGTCGTAACCGAAAACTATCACATCGACCAGCCCCTCGTTAGGCATTACAAACTCATCATCGAGGGTGATAAGGCGCATAAGGTCGCCACGATATTGAACAACCGGCTTGTCACCAGCAACTTCAATAGCCTTGACATCTATTTCTTCAAGACGCGAGATAAGTTCCAGCGGCACAGCTTTAGGTGCACCTTTGCCAAGAGTAAACGACAGAAACCCTACCATCCCTTCATCATCATCCTCCGCTTCAAGCAGAGCAGCCTCTTCAGCACGGGAAGTAACATCGGCATGGCTTATGGTACGGGCAATTCCATTCGGGTCCAGTATCATGATTACGCTACCGTCACCAAGTATGGTATTGCCCGAATATATTGAGAGCGACTTAAGTATTTCTGAAACCGGTTTCACCACAATTTCCTCAGTGTCATAAACCCTGTCGACCAGTATGCCGAAATCATAGCTGCCCACGCGGCATACGGCTATGTACACTTCTTTCTTGATAATATCTTCATGCTTGCTTTCAAAGCCCAGCACTTGCGACATAACTGCCAGCGGCAATAATTTATCGCGCAGACGCATTACCAGAGAATTATTTATGGTTTCGATCTGCACGCTGGCACCAGGGGCAGCCCGTACCAGCTCCACCACATTTATCTGCGGAATGGCAAATTTCTGACCGTGCGTTTCAACGATAAGAACCGAAACAATGGCAAGGGTCAGTGGAATTTTTACCGCCACTTTTGAACCTTTGCCCCATGTAGAATCGAGGTCAATAGTACCGCCGATTTTTTGTATGTTGGTTTTCACTACATCCATACCGACACCGCGTCCGGAAACGCTGGTAATTTTTTCAGCGGTGGAAAACCCTGCGGCAAAAACAAACTGCGCTATCTGTTTTTCGGTCATGTTAGCCAGTGATGCTTCAGTAGCAATGCCGTTAGCCAGAGCTTTGGCTTTAACCCGTTCTATATTTATACCGCGGCCATCATCGACTATCTCGATAATGATATGCCCACCTTCATGATACGCTGACAAGGTAACAGTACCGGTTTCCGGTTTTCCGGCCGCCCTGCGCTCGGCTGGCGTTTCCAGACCATGGTCACAACTGTTGCGCACCATATGGGTAAGAGGATCCTTGATGACCTCCAGAAGCTGGCGGTCAAGCTCGGTTTCCGCACCGTTCATTTTTAACTCAATTTTTTTGCCAAGTTCCAGCGAAAGATCGCGGATAAGGCGCGGGAATTTTGACCAGCCGTTGCCGATTGGTTGCATGCGCGTTTTCATCACCCCTTCCTGCAACTCGGAAGTGATATGGCTAAGCTGTTGCAGCGGTGTTAGCAGCTCCTTATCGTCCTTGGTACGCACCAACTGCATGAGCTGGTTGCGGGTAAGCACCAGTTCACTGACCATCTGCATCAGGTTTTCCAGAACATCAATGCTTACGCGGATACTCTGGTTGGCCTCCGCGCCACCCTCTTTCTCTTTTTCTTCGCTCTTTTTGGCCGCCGGTTTTGCAACCGGAGCCGGAGCATGCGCCGGTTCTGCTTTTTCAACAAGGGCAATAATTTTTTCTTCTGCTTTTGCCGGTTCCGGTTCACTTTTAGCTGCCGGAGCCGGTTCATCACCGCCTTTTAAATTTGCAGAAGAACTTTCTGCTGCCATTTTTGCCAACGCTTCTATTATGGCCGGATCATCCTCACCCTTAAAATGCGGGAAGGCTGGTTCTGCTACTACCGCTACAGTATTTTCTGCATCCATTTTTCCGGTTTCGGCAAATTTATTCAGAATGGCGATTAGCTCGCTGTCATCCCCTTCTCCTTCTTCGCCGTTATTACTCAAATTATCAATAAGCTGCTTGATGCTATCGAGAGATTTGAGAATGAGCGTTATCGCCTCAGGAGTTGCTTCAAATTTTTTTTCACGTATCTTTCCCAGCACATTTTCTGAAGCGTGGGCAACATGCTCAAGGCGCGGCAAACCAAGGAACCCACAAGTTCCTTTGATGGTATGCATTATACGAAATATATTTCCTAATATTGCCTCGTCCTGTGGATTCTGTTCCAGCTTCACCAGCTCAAGATCCAGTGTGGCAAGGCCTTCGCTGGTTTCGGTGATAAATTCTACAATGAGATCATCCATACTATACCTACCTGTTACAACATGCTTATAACCAAATTACTGGTCCCCGGGCGGTTGCGTTACCTGCAACACCAACTCTTCAGCTGTAACGCGCCACTCAATCGCGGCCCTCAAATCGTCAGCATACTGCTTAGTCATGTGCAATTGTATATTCTTCGTATTTACTTCACAACCAGAAGCTTCATTAGAAAGCAATTTTTCTGCTTCTGTGTCCCATTTTAAATTTGTTCCATTTGCAGACACTTTTATAATTTTCCGGCCGAGATCATCTTTTTCCAAACGCACAGAAATAGTGCCGCCACGAATCAAAGATGAGGAGGCTATGATAAGAAGATTATAAATCAGGCGTAGCATTTTCAGACTGATAGAAACACCGGCTGCATCAGTATGTTCTTCCGGCCAATCAAGGGTTATTTTACTGCCGAGAAAAAAATCGGTCGCGGTTTTTTGTTTTTCAGCGAGGTTGGCTTCGCCATGATCTTTCACATTACCATAGGCGGTACGGTAGAATTGCAAACGGCTCACCGCAGAAAAAGCGCTGCTGACAATCAGATCAACAGCCTGGCTTTGCAGATCGAATCCTTCCTCACTCAAAAATTCGGCACCGTTATTCACCGCTCCAATCGGCCCGGTCAAATCATGGCATAGACGGGTGCATAAAAGTTCAGCAACATGTAAAGTTTCATTCATGAATCAATTCTTCATTTTAAGTTATCGTAAATTACTCCATCTTTGACTATTCCTTATAAAGATAAATATTTAGTAAATAATCGCGATTTCACTTACGCAAAAATGATTTTTATTTCCTGCTTCCCATTAATAACCACCCCCCGATACTATATGTAACATCTTGATTATTTTAAATTTATTTCTTTTGGCATTGACTTGTATCGCAAAATTCTTTAGGTTCCCCTGATTATACAACTATTCAAGGGGTCAGAGCTAAGTGTCAGAATATACAAATTTTGATAACCCAATCGGCACCAGGCTTAAACTGGAAATGAAAAAAAGGGGCTATACCTCTACGGAGCTGGCCCGCCGTGCCAATGTCCTGACCTCATTCCTCTATGACATCATCAGCGGTAAATCCAGTAACCCCTCGACAGTAAAACTTGCGCGGGTTGCCGAAGCACTTGGTATAAGCCTGACCTACCTGGTTTGTGGGTCGGAAGAATACGTAAATACCGCACATCAAAATACAAATGAAAATTATGTGGCGATACCGCGTATAATTTTCAATGATAAAACAAAAGCCGCAGGTAACTTTTATTCCATTACGGATGATGACAAACCATACCATTTCAACAGCGAATGGATACGCAGCCACTTAAATGCTGACAGTTCCCGCCTGCGTATATTTACCATAGATGGCGACAGCATGGAACCAACACTTTCCCACGATGACATAGTGCTTATCGAGACAGAAAAATGTGCCCCCTCGCCTCCTGGTATTTTTGTAATATTCGATGGTTTTGGGCTTGTCAGCAAAAGACTGGAATTTTTCGGTGAACCAAAAAATTCACACGTACGCGTTATTTCTGACAATCCGATTTATTCAAGTTACGAATGCTCTATCTCAGACATTACCATTGTTGGACGTGTAGTCTGGGTTTCCCGTAAAATATGAGCCGGCTTGTTTTTATTACGCTCCAGTTCACCCACTTTGCGATACAGGGTTGAACGCCCGATTCCCAGACTTCTGGCAGCTTTACTCATCGACCCGCCGCATACATTCAGGGCAAAGCGTATAGCATCCTCTTCCAGGCTGCGTAGTTTTTTTATTTTTACATCCCTGCCGAATTGCGCCTGGTTACCAACGGAGAATGATATCGGCTGCGCTATATTAACACCATCCATTTCCAGTTGCTTTTCCAACTTCCTTACCATCTTACATAAATAAGTTATACGTAGCGCACTGGCGATGGAAAGCCCTAACCTTTCTATAGTAACAGGTTTGGTAAGGAAATCATTGGCACCAGCTTCAATAGCCTCCACCGCATCAGAATGATCTCCATATTCAACAAGAATAATAATTGGGAAATCTGGCCTTTGACTCTTTATAAAACGTATCAGTTGCAGACTATCCTGCTTCGGCATACGCATATCAAGCAGCATTATACTTGGCAAAATATCCACAGAAAGCACCGCTTTTATCGCTTCCTGATTATTCGATGCAGTAACTACATTATACTTCAACTTCTCAGAAATTGAGTGTTTTGTCATATCGCGCTGTACAGCATCACCACCAACTATCAAAACAGTATCAAGCATTTATGCCCCCCCAAACAACCAAATTAATCAGGATATATCCTAATAATATCATAAATCCTAAATTGCAATCCATGATATTCTGTTCTTTGGTTGTATATCTTTTTTATTATACAATCAATAGTTTTGATAGACTGAAAATATAGATGTATTTTTGTATTAAATAATGTTAATAAAATATATTAACTCAAATAAAATTATGTTTATGCGTCAGCTTCGTCTTCTATTCTTACTTTCTGTTGCCCTTCTTTCCTCAGGCTATAGGTGGCGTTGCTATATTTTTTGCGAAGAGCAGACCGGTATCCAGAACGACTATGTAGAAGAGCGTGACCAGTGCCGGGAATATGCCCAGAACAACCTCGAAGCAGAGCTGGAAAAAACTAAAACCGCAAACACCCCCAAAACCCGCCAGGCTAAACTCGTCATCTTATTCAGTGAGTGCATGGCCCAGTATGGCTGGGATGTGCCTTCTGGCGAAAAGTCCGCTGAAAAGAAAATTGCAGAAAAAGGCGGCGATGTATCTGTAAACGTATATCCATCAGCTTCAGCGAAATCTGCACCGGCTATAGAAAAGACAGAGCCTAAACCATTAATCATTCCCAAACCGGTAGATTGCAAAGTGCCGGCCGGTAACGTGAGCAAACTAAAAACCAAGAAAAAAGTACGCCGCAGCAAATGCAAGAACTACGATACTGCCCCTGTGCAGCCTGCCCAGCAAAACAAGGCGGCTCAACCAGCTCCCAGCCCAAAGCCAAAGACAGTTGAGGCGGCCCCGGTTGTGCCTGTTGATACCGATTCTTCACCGAAAGCGCCGGAACAGCCAACGGCTGTACCACAACCTCCATCTCCACCTGCTCCGGCACAGCCAGCACCAGTGGAAACACCACCATCCCCGAAACCTCCTGAACAAAAAGCGCCACCGGCACCGGAACCTAAACCGCCTGCTCCGGTAACGCCAGAACCGCCAATACCTGAACCAACCACCAAGCGCGCACCCAAAAAAGACCCGGCTGTAGATTTACTGGATTCCCAGCTTAAACCTTCATTCTGGGACAGGTAACACAAACAACTTACTTATTTTTGTTATGGAATTGCTGGGCGGCTATTTCATCAAGCATTATGGTTTCCTTGCGCTTGCTTTCTTCATCGGCGCGCCGCTTGGCATTATCTTTGGCTATCTCGTATTTTTTTAACTCAGTAAAAGCTTCAAATATTTCTTTATTAAGTTCGGCGATCTTCGCATCAAGGGCTCTTGTTTCCTGGCGCAATGTTTCCTGACGGTTTTTTATGCGCTTGGCGAACTCGCCGAAAAAATTAGCCATTTCCAGCTGTTTTCCAGCCAGCGCCACTTCCGTATCAAGTTCTTTTTGTAGCGCAGCTATGGCCTGCTGTAATTGCCCTTTCTCGGTTTCCAGCGCCCCCATTCTCCGGCGCAGTTCATCAAGCGTACGTTTATGCAGACGAATTAAAGTATTTAGGGTTTTCATTAAACCAGCTGCTCTATACTAACATCAAGCGCAATTGCCAGTTTTTTCAGCGTAGTTACGCTGCCTTTTTTATGCCCCGCCTCAATAGCAGCAATCATAGTCCGTGAGACACCAGAATATTTCGCCAGTTTTTCCTGTGTCATTCCGCGATATTCGCGCCAGATTCTGATGGCATTTTCACCACCAACCCTGCTCTCCACCAGTTCGAATGGTATTATTTCCTCCTCCCCAAGATCAATCTTGGCTTTAGCCGCATCATAAGCACGTATATCGGCGAGCGCTTCGGCATCAGCCAGTAATTTTTTCAGTTCTTTAACCGGCAACACTGCCAGTTTTCTGCCATCATAAGTGATAGTTTCTATATTCATCAGTATATTCCTCCCCTTGAATCAATTTCCAAAACCAGCATTACCAGTTTACTATCGTGCAGCTCATAAATTATCCGCCAATCGCCAACCCGCAACCTATAGCCATCCCTACCCTGTAATTTTTTAATATTTTTATTGGCAGCGTATGGGTTTACCGCAATCTCACGAATTTTATTTATAATACTTTTTTGCCAATTAACAGGCAACCCGGACAACCGTTTATCAAAATTTTTTGTGGTTTCTATTTTATACACAACATTTATTATCTATAATATTTATTGTTTCTAATAGTAACAATTATATTGTACTAAAATAGTAACTGCAACAGTAATGTTTTAAAAAGATGATATGAACTCCGGCCCCAAAGATAGTTGGCAGCGCGACCTTTTACTCTTGTTTTTGGGTATAGGCTTATTCTTCTGCTTAGGTTTAAGCTACCGCGCTTATATAACACCCAGCGAAGCGCGCTATATCGAAATACCCAGGCAGATGCTCGCCAGCGGCGACTGGCTGACGCCGCACATCAACGGCGTGCAGTATTTCGAGAAGCCACCGTTGTTCTATTGGATGCAGGCAATTTTTTTAGGCATCAGCTACAATGAATTCTTTGGCCGCATCGCCACCACTCTGGTCGTCACCCTCACCTGCCTGCTTACTTACGCTACGGGCCGTCTGCTCTATAGCCGTGAAGCTGGCCTTCTGGCCGCCACGGCCCTTGCCACCTCGGTACTGGGTTATGGCTTAAGCCGCGTTGCCATGCTTGATGCGCCGGTGACATTGTTCCTGACTGCCACCATTTCCAGTTTTATATTCGCCCAAAAAACTAGGGACCAAAAATATTATTACACTATGTACGCGGCCGCGGCGCTAGCAGTTATGACCAAGGGGCTGATCGGCATCGTGATACCGGGCATGGTGATCGGCGCGTGGATAGCGCTCACCAAAAACTGGAAAATATTACTGGAAGCAAAACTTGTAACAGGCACGCTCCTCTTCCTCGCCATCACCGCGCCGTGGCACATCGCAATGCAACTAAAGCATCCCGAATTTTTTGATTTCTATTTTATCCATGAGCACTTCACCCGCTTCTTAACCAACGAGCATAAGCGCACCGCACCGTGGTGGTTCTTCATCGCCGTGACCTTGGTTGGTTCTATGCCGTGGCTTGGAATAGTGGCAAGTGGTAAGTGGCAAGTGGTAAGGAAGAAAAAACTATCTGAGTACTTACCACTCACCACTTCCCACTTTCTTCTCCTCTGGATCCTCCTCCCCCTTATCTTCTTCTCCTCCTCACACTCCAAGCTGGTGCCCTATATATTCCCTATCTTCCCGCCGCTGTTTATTTTAATTGGCAAGCAACTGGCTGCAATGTGGCCGCGCAGAGAGCGGCTGATAAAAAACACAATGGTAACGATGGCATTTATTTGCATTCTTGCCAATTTCATCGCCCCGTATTTTGACCAGCGTACCATCCGCCCTCTTGCCGAAACATTGAGCCAAAAATTGACACCGGACGACATGGTGGTGGCCTATAACAGCTACTGGCAGGATATCCCAGTCTATCTTAAGCGCAATATAACCGTTGCCGGCTGGACCGGGGAACTTGCTTTCGGCACCGCCCACACACCAAATGCCAACGAATGGATGTTGGATATTGACAGCTTCTGGCAGAAATGCGCGCAGGAAAAAAATAGTGTTTATGTTTTTATGAACAATGAAGATTTTATGAACCTGAAACCATATACCGGCTGCGAGTTGCACGAACTCTCCCGCTATGGCAGAACTCTGTTATTAAAAAATGGCTTGAATAGATGACCGGCCACAAATATTTCTATTGCACCGGGTGCTACCTTATGTTAAATTCTAGCAGATGTGTATGACTGGGAAAATACGGTTTTTCAAGACTGCGTGGTTTGCTAGGGCCGCCCGGAAATCGCGTATCGGCGATGATGAGCTTGTTATGGCTATTAAGCAGGTCATGCTGGGACAAGCTGATGATTTGGGTGGTGGCGTATTTAAGAAACGCCTGAATGATAACCGTCACCGTTCTATCATTGTGGCCAAAGGTGGCAAATATTGGATTTATGCTTATCTTTTTGCAAAAAAAGACCGGGATAATATAAAGGAAAACGAACTGGCAGAATTTAGAATATTGGCAAATGATTATAGCAAATATGATGATGAAGCTATTAAGCGTAACATTAGAAATGGTGAATTACTGGAGATTGGCAATGAAAAAGAAACCTAAATATAAAAGCGATGCTTTTGAGGCTATCCATAGTGCAGCCCGTGGTATGTATCGATCTGGTAATATTGATAAAGCCACAATGCGCAGGTATGATGAATCCTGCCTGTCTGTTATCGAAGAAATAAAACCCAAACAGATAAAAAAGATCCGGGAAGATAACCATGTAAGCCAGCCGATTTTTGCCCGTTATCTTAACACCAGCGAATCCACCATCCAGAAATGGGAAACAGGAGCAAAACGTCCGAGTGGAATGGCTTTAAAACTTCTCTCAATAGTCAAGAAACATGGGCTGGAAATATTGGGATGAAGCAAAAATCGCCCTTCCTGCCCTTTGCCAAACCCAGCCTCTCTGAGGCAGCCATCGCCGAGGTGGTAGCGAGCCTTCGTTCGGGCTGGATAACCACCGGCCCCAAAGTAGTGAAATTCGAGGAGATGCTCGCTGCCTATCACGGAGGACGGCGTGCCTTGTGCCTGTCCTCGGCCACGGCTGGCCTGCAACTCGCGCTGCTGGCACTCGGCTTACAAGAAGGTGACGAGGTCATCACCACCCCTCTCACCTTTGTTGCTACTCTCAACACCATCGTCCTTGCCGGCGGCAAACCTGTATTAGTCGATATTGATCCACACACCCTCAATATGAATGTGGAGAATATCGAAGCCGCCATCACCAAAAAAACCAAGGTCATCATGCCTGTGCATTATGCAGGCCTGCCTTGCGATATGGACGCTATTTATGCGCTGGCGAAAAAACATAACCTGCGCGTGGTGGAAGATTGCGCGCATTCCATCGGCGCCGTGTACAAAGGCAGGAAGCTGGGCAGTTTCGGTGACATTCAGATCAGGAGTTTCCACCCCAACAAGAACATGACCACCGGCGAAGGCGGCGCGGTAATCACCGACGACAAAGACGTGATCCACGCCATCGAGCGCCTGCGTTTCCACGGCATCGACCGCGACGCTTTCAACCGCTTCACCAAGGCCGGAAGTCCGCAATATGACGTGGTGCTGCCCGGCTATAAATATAACATGATGGACATTCAGGCCGCGCTCGGCATCCACCAGTTGCCGGAGCTGGATGGCTTCATCGAAAAACGTGCTGCCCTTGTCAAAAGATATTACGAACTGCTCGGCGACTGGAAGGAGCTTACCTTACCACAAGCACCCATCTACCCCCACTCCCACGCCTGGCATTTACTAACTCCGCTGCTTAATCTCCCCCTCTCCCCCTGGGAGAGGGACGGGGTGAGGGCTAAGTCACAGTATAACGATAGCAGCCCTCATCCTGACCTTCTCCCAAAGGGAGAAGGAATTTTGGATAGAGACGGCCTGATTGCCGCCATGAAAGGCGAAAATATCGGCATCGGCCTGCATTACCAGTCAACCCATACGTTTTCCTATTATGCCAAGCAATATGGCTGGAAACCCGCTGATTTCCCGCATTCGCTGACGGTCAGCGAACGCATCTTCAGCCTCCCCCTGTTCCCCACCATGACCATAGCCGAGCAGGACCGGGTAATAAAAGCTCTTAAGAACGTACTTCGTAAAGCGTAGCTCGTACCTCGTTTAAGTAATACTTTACGAACTGCGAATTACGAAGTACGATTTACGAACTACGAACTACGAACTACGAAACCCTTATGCCCCACATCTCCATCGTCATTCCCGTTTATAACGAGGAAAAAACCCTGCCCATCATGTTCTCGCGCCTGATCCCAGTGATGGACGGCTATGGTAAGAGCTATGAGGTTATTTTTGTCAATGACGGCAGCAAGGATAATTCTTTCGGCGTACTCACCGATCTATTCAACAAACGCCCCGATGTTATCCGCGTGGTCAATTTCATGCGCAATTACGGGCAGCATCCCGCCATCATGGCCGGTTTTGAAAATGTCCGCGGCGAAGTGGTGGTCACGCTCGATTGCGATTTGCAGAACCCACCCGAAGATATACCCAAAATGCTTGCGCTTATTGAACAGGGGCATGACGTGGTCGGCGGCTACCGCGGAAACCGGCAGGATCTCGCATGGCGCAAAGCAGTGTCCAAATTCTCCAACATCGTGCGCAAAAAGATCACCAATATCGACATGCGCGACCACGGCTGCATGCTGCGCGCCTATAAGCGTTCCATTATCGACCAGATAGTAGAGATCGGCGACGCCTCCCCCTTCATCACCGCACTGAGCCAGGAACTCGCTGGCAACCCGGCGGAGATACAGGTGGGCCATGAAGAGCGCGCCGCCGGCGAATCCAACTACAATCTCTACAAACTCATCCGCTATAATTTTGATCTCGTCACCGGCTTCTCGCTGGTACCTCTCCAGCTATTCACCATCTGCGGCATGGTCTGCTCCGGCTTAAGCTTCCTGCTGGTGGTGTATATGGGGCTGCGCCGCATCTTCCACGGCCCGGAAGCCGAGGGCGTGTTCACCTTGTTCGCCATCCTCTTTTTCTTGGTCAGCGTCACCATGCTGGGGCTTGGCATCATCGGTGAATATGTCGGCCGCATCTATAAGGAAGTCCGCCACCGCCCGCGCTATATGGTAAAAGAGATTCTGCAGGCTGCTACCAGCAATGATTCAAAGAGCAACAGATAGAACATTCAAGTTAACAAACTGATTTGTCAGTGTTTTTGACGCCCATAGGGCACGCAAAATAATAAAGAATATCAGATATTTACATAAAAATCATAAATTTTTAGAGGTCGTTTGCAAAGCGGTTTTCATACCCATGTCGTTGACATGGTAGAATAAAGTCCAATAATTTATAATTATTATAAATTATTCAACGCATTATCGAATGCTTTTTTGATAGAATTTTTTGATATGGTTGCTTCTTTTTTTAAGCATTTCTGATAGAATAAAAAAGAGCGTAATATAAAAAGGTAGCATCTTTGCGCTGCTTTGTGCGCGATGCTGTCAAAAATGCTGCTGAAAGTTGCGGCTGTAGGCGGATGGTGGTGAAAGCCAGCGAACTTTGGATTGTTATAAGCTGTTGGAGATAAACCGTAAAACGAACAAAAGCGAACGAATACAAACGGTTAAATGGTGACTCCTACGGGATTCGAACCCGTATTGCCGCCGTGAAAGGGCGGTGTCCTAACCATTAGACGAAGGAGTCATTTAAGAAGGAAGCGTAATATCTGCATGTTGGGGTATTTAGTCAATATAAAATTACATTTACCGCACATTAATATTGGATTTTTTATCCTTACTGCGTGGTAGACTGCATAAATAAATGCCACTTATCTCTTAACTATCAATTAATTAACAATCTTACAAAGCTATTGTTAGCCATGGCAATTACCTATATATTGGTAAAAAAGCTGCAAAAACAAAACTATTATGAAAAGAATACAGATGCTCGCGTCCGCCAAACGTATTGTCATAAAAACCGGTTCATCGCTGATTATCGGCGATGACTGGCATGTGCGGCAGGAATGGCTGGCCACTCTTGCCATGGATATTACCAACCTTAAAAAAGAGGGGAAGGAAATAATAGTTGTAACCTCTGGTGCTGTGGCGTTGGGAAGGCACGTACTGGGCTATGGCACACGCAAATTATTACTTGAAGAGAAACAGGCGGCGGCGGCTTGCGGCAGCACGCCACTGCTGGTTGAGTGGCAGAAGGCCCTGCAGAAAGCTGGCGACAAAATATTGGAATCACCCCTTTATCCTGCGCAGATGTTGCTTACCGCTGACGACAGTATTAACCGCCGCCGCTACCTTAATGCCCGCAACACCCTGGAGACGTTGCTGGAAAACTTATATGTAGTGCCGATCATCAATGAGAACGATACGGTTGCGACCGCCGAACTGCGTTTTGGCGATAATGACCGGCTGGCCGCCAGGGTAGCGCAGATGGCGGGAGCCGATCTTCTGGTTTTATTTTCTGATATTGACGGCCTTTACAGCGCCGACCCACGCAGCAATCCTGATGCTGAGTTCAAGGAAGAAGTAAACGAAATAACCCCAGAAATTGAGGCAATGGCAGGCGGTGTTGGCAGCGCGGTGGGGAGTGGCGGCATGGCCACCAAAATTGTTGCAGCAAGGATTGCAACCAGTGCCGGTTGCAATATGGTTATTGCCCGCGGCACCCACAATCATCCACTGCAAATACTCAGGGATGGCGGCAAGGCAACCTTATTTACCGCCAAGGAAAATCCTTTTTCTGCACGCAAGCACTGGATTGCCGGCTCATTGCACCCTGCCGGCACAATTACCATTGACCAGGGGGCAGCGCGGGCTCTGGCAACCGGTAAAAGCCTTCTTCCTGCTGGGGTTGTTGCTATTTCCGGCGAGTTCGAACGTGGGGATGCGGTTCTTATCTGCAACCAGGACAGGAACCAGATTGGGCGCGGGCTTATTTCTTATAACTCCGATGATGCCAAGCGCATAATCGGTAAAAAGAGCGCCGAAATAGAGCAGATACTTGGTTTCAAACGCCGTGATGTGCTGATCCACCGCGATGACATGGTGCTGGAATGAAACTTCGCCTCGGTGTGAATATCGACCATGTGGCAACGCTGCGTAATGCGCGCGGCGGGTTTCATCCTTGCCCGGTACAGGCCGCCCTTGCTGCTATGGACGCTGGCGCCGATGGCATTACCGCGCATTTGCGCGAAGACCGCCGCCATATAAAAGATGCTGATATTGAGCGCCTGAAAAATGAAGTTCCCCTGCCCTTAAATCTTGAGATGGCGGCAACTGATGAGATGCTTGCCATAGCCTTGCGCGTAAAACCGCACGCAGTTTGCCTGGTGCCGGAAAAACGTGCCGAGTTAACGACTGAAGGTGGGCTGGATGTTGTTGCGCTGGAAGAACATTTAAAGCCATATGTAAAAAAGCTTCAAGATAATGGCAGCCGCGTTTCGCTATTTATCGATCCTAACAAATACCAGATCGAAGCAGCTCACAGGATCGGTGTGCGTGCCGTTGAGTTACATACCGGCGGTTATGCCGAAGCCTTCATAAATAGTGGTAATGACCAGCAGACTTATAAAAAATATTTGGCCTATCTTTATTTCAGTGCCGAACACACCCAGCAATGCGGTTTGGAGTTGCATGCGGGCCATGGCTTGAATTATGAAAACGTGCCCCTTATCGCTACCCTGCCTAATGTAGCCGAACTCAATATCGGCCATTTTTTAATTGCTGAAGCGGTATTTACTGGCATCAAGGAAGCGATAATGAAAATGCGGAAGATTATAGATGATGCCCGTAAAGAAACATAAAACCGCCGTATTGATTTCAGGAAATGGCAGCAACCTGCAGGCCTTGATTGATGCGGCAGAATTGCCCGATTACCCGGCACAGATTGTGCTGGTTATTTCCAACAAACCGGAGGCATTTGGGCTTACGCGGGCAAAGAACGCTGCTATTCCCGCCCATGTTCTAAACCACAAAGACTATGCAGACCGCGAAAGTTTTGATTCCGCCATCCATTCTTTATTGCAGGAATATGGGATTGAATATGTCTGCCTGGCCGGTTTTATGCGGATACTTTCGGCTGGCTTTGTAAACAAATGGCAGGGAAAAATGCTTAACATCCACCCTTCCCTTCTGCCTGATTTCAAGGGGGCACACGCAGTTCGCGATGCGCTGGCAGCAGGCGCGAAGGAAAGTGGTTGCACGGTACATCTGGTGACCGAGGAAATGGATGCTGGCGAGGTTATAGCCCAGGCGCGCGTGCCGATATTTGCCGGCGACAGCGAGGAAAATCTCCATAATCGTATCCACCAGCAGGAGCACCTGCTCTATCCTGAAGCACTCAAGATATTGATAAACAATAAATAAAAGTTGCAAACAAGTATTTTACGGCCCAGCCTGAAAAAAAGTTTTCAATTTACTTATTGCTAACGAATATTGTATATTTATAATGGGTTCTGCTGTATCCGTCATGGATTGTCCGTGGTGGGTTTTTTTTGTTTTGCCAAGTTACAGGTAAAGTTATCCATGGGCGTTGTGACAGGTGATAATGAGTCTAGTAAAGGTGGCAGCGCCGATTTCGGGGAGCTGTTCAAGGACGAGTATGCCGTTATTTTGCTACAGGGCAAGAATAATTTCGGTAATATGATTTACAGCTATGTTGAAGTAACCTTACCAAATATCAAGCGCTTATATGCTGCTATTAATTCCGGGGAAGATTTTACCCCCAGCGATTTCGGGACTATAGTCGCCTCCGGCACCGGCCTGCCGCCTGAGGAGTTACGCAAAGAGATGGCATCGACCCATAACATGATGCAGCCGATAGCCCCCGCCGTATTCCAGCCCGCCAGTTACCAGAATATCCCCAACGAGAAAAAAGCGTGGGATGAATTTTAGTGCTGGTGTCGGTGTCGGTGTAAGTGCTATTTTATCGACACTGACACTGTTCTATAAAACTAAATAAGATGCTTACATTTCCCAATATCGACCCGGTCGCTGTGCATATAGGCAGTTTTGGAATACGCTGGTATTCGCTGGCCTATATGACCGGTATATTACTTGGCTGGTGGGTTATAGCGCAGGAAACCCGGCGCAAACCACTAGAAAATTTGAGTAAGGCTGCTCTCGATGATATAATGATGTGGGCTGTCGCCGGAATAGTTCTTGGCGGCAGGCTGGGGCATGTGTTTTTTTACCAGCCGGAATATTACCTGCAACATCCGGCAGAAATACTGAAGGTATGGGAAGGCGGCATGTCTTTTCATGGCGGACTGATCGGAACTGCCATCGCATTTTATTTATTCTGCCGCAAATATAAAATAAATTTCCTGGCGCTTATGGATTTGATTTCCTGCGCAGCGCCGATCGGCTTGTTTTTTGGGCGCATAGCTAATTTCATCAATGGCGAATTATATGGCCGCATTACCGACGCGCCTGTCGGCATGGTCTTTCCCCGCGGCGGCGACCTGCCCCGCCACCCCAGCCAGCTTTACGAAGCTACCTTCGAAGGCATAGTGATATTCATAATCCTCATGTTCCTGCTTAAAAAAACAGGTCTGCGCGACAAAGTCGGCTCCCTAAGTGGTATGTTCTTAATGATGTACGCACTGGCCCGCAGCATCTGCGAATATTTCCGCGAGCCGGAAATTGACCTCGCCTTTATTTCAAATGCTGTGACCATGGGGCAATTACTCAGCCTGCCTATGTTCCTGCTCGGACTATATTTGTTGTTCAGGAAAAAATATGAGCCTTGAGGAACTTATCAAAGAGCGCATCCGCGAGCATGGCAGCATCACAGTTGCCGATTATATGGAGATTGCCCTTTTCCACCCGGAGCATGGCTATTACATGCAGCGCGACCCGCTGGGCATAGCTGGTGATTTCATTACCGCCCCGGAAATTTCCCAGGTCTTTGGTGAAATTATCGGGGCATGGCTGGCGCATAGCTGGCAGTTGCTGGGCAGCCCCAGTGAGGCAATCCTCGTCGAACTTGGTGCCGGGCGGGGAACCTTGATGGCCGATATCCTCCGCGCCACCCGGAACATCAAAGGATTCCATGAGGCCATAACGGTGAACCTGGTGGAAATAAGCCCGGTCCTGAAGCAAAAACAATGGAAAGCTCTGGCGGGCAAGCACCCGCGCCTTGAATGGCATGAGAGCATTGCCACCCTGCCGCAATTGCCGTTACTGCTGGTCGCCAACGAATTTTTCGATGCCCTGCCCATCCGCCAGTTTTATCCCCTCCCTAACCCTCCCCACTCCGTGGAGAGGGGATTTTCTATCCCCTCTCCCGCTGGCGGGGGAGGGTTAGGGAGGGGGATAGAAAGAATGGTCGGAATAGTAGACGATAAGCTAGTTTTTATTCCGCAGGAAAGTGCCAAGTTAGTGGAGATATGCCCTGCAGCTACCGAAATAATGGGCAAAATATGTGAACATATCACTGCACATGACGGAGCGGCGCTTATTATAGATTATGGCTACACCGAAGGCAGCAAAGGTGACACGCTTCAGGCCATGAAAAATCATTCCTACCACCCGCCTTTGCAGGATGCCGGGAATGCCGACATCACCGCCCATGTTGATTTCCTGGCGCTATCTGACGCTGCCAAAACTGAGGACGTGAACGTACACGGCCCAATCCCGCAGGGCCAGTTCCTGATGCGCCTTGGTGCCGGGGCGCGCACTACTGCGTTATGTGAAAATGCCGGTGAACAACAACAAAAGGCGCTGATCTCCGGCCTGAAACGCCTTGCCGACCCGGCCGAAATGGGAGAACTGTTCAAAGTCCTGGCACTAACCTCAAAACAGATAGAAAAAGCCGGAGGGTTTTAACCTCTGCCCCAAGGTCTTTTAGGTTGGACATCATCTGGATTTTTCCTACCGATTTTCTCATGTTGTGAATAACGCTCGCGTGCTGCTATAAGCCACTCAGGATCTTGACCTTTCATTCGGGAAGCTTGCCTCCCACCTGCTATAGTTGCATCAGCCACCGCAGCATCGCGCGCCTCCCGGGCATCAGTGCTAGCAGCATCTCTCTGCTCACCAATTGCTTTAGCCAAGGCCCCCCGCAACGCTGTAAGACCCGCGACTACGCCCCGCAGATTATTATCACGTGTATACGCAGTAAGGCCCCTAGCCTCTCCAATGCTAGCATCTAACGCCTGTAAAATACCATTTTTTTTAGTTCCACTGGCCTCACTGGCAATAAACTCCGCCAGAGTTCCTTTTTCCCGAGCATAAGGTTCTAAAACCAATGCTTTCCTTTGGTGATAATCCTTAATTCCAGCATCTATATTGATACCAGCAATCTGTTGGTACGCCGCCTTAAAAAAGTCCGCAGCCTTACCGTTTAGTTCATCTGCTCCAATCTGGACCTGAACACCATATTCTCCTCGCGAAAAACCCATTTTCTTTTCCCTGTTTTGTTTATGTTAATGGATCTGTCTAACTACCGCAACTTTCTGCGGATCTTCCACCTGTGGACTACCCTCCTCTACACGCTCATCTGCAACTACTTTACTCATTTTGCCATCAAGCGCGGCAATCAAACCTTTAAAACTCCCGCTGAGTGTTTTTTCATTAAATTCAGGCATCCTCTCCTGATCAGCAAAAGCCTGTAATTCACATAGCCTGTTATTTAAATCATCTCTGAAAGATATACGTTCGCCAGCCGTTGCCTCAATAAAGTCCTGCAATGTTCCAGAATGGGGATTTTTTCTTATAACTTTCAGCATCTCATTTATAAAATGCTGCTCACGATCTGTAGATTTCCCCCCTCCACTAAAAGCGTAACTAAGCGGCGGAATAGATGCTTCAAATTTCTGGAGAAAAGCCTCTGTCGTTCCCTTCATATCCGCTTCAGTTATTTCGACATGTTGTATCTGTTCCTGAGGGCGTGGAATTGCTCTGTACCCTCTAGCATGGCCACCAGTATCATTGATTAATCGATTCTCTACCATAAATTGCCTTCCCTTACTGCCTACCGGGATTATTGTAGCATTAACGGCGAAGTTTCTGTATTACAATATTGTTAAGATTGTCCTACCATTTTACTCAACCATGCAACATATTGTTAAATAATAATTTTATAATCAGGCCCGATGTATACATGCCCCCACCTTACAACGGTTACTAATGTAAACCACGGTTTTTTCACCCGTAATGGTGGTGTCAGCGATGGAATATATGCTTCGCTCAACTGTGGCTATGGTTCGGGCGATGACATTGGCAGGGTAACTGAAAACCGCAGGCGGGCAGCGGAGGCAATGGGCGGCACCGAACTATGCACCGTGCACCAGACCCACAGCGCCGATTGTATAATTGTTGAAAAACCATGGGATTACAAAAACGCTCCACAGGCTGACGCTCTGGCAACCAACCAGCCGGGGATAATTCTTGGCGTCCTCACTGCCGACTGCCTGCCGATATTGTTCTGTGACCCCAAAAACGGGGTTATCGGCGCGGCCCATTCCGGCTGGAAAGGCGCAGTTTCAGGCATAATAGAGGCGACTATAGACAGCATGAAAAAGCTGGGGGCAGAGCCGGAATTAATAATTGCCAGCATCGGCCCGGCAATTGGTAAAGATTCCTATGAGGTCGGGGCAGAATTTTATGACCGTTTTATCGCTGCGCGTGCAGAAAACTCTCACTTTTTTAGGCCATCGCCCCGGCCCGGCCACCATTTTTTTGACCTTCCCGGTTACGCTAAAGAGCGTCTGGCAGCCTCTGGAATTTCGCAAATAAATATTATTGCACAAGACACCTATTTTAACGATAATGATTTTTTCAGTTACCGGCGGACCTGCAAGCGGGGTGAACCTGCCTATGGCCGCCAGATCTCAGTAATTATGATGACTGGATAATTGGATTATTAGATGATTAAGCATTTTTCCTTAGTAATCCAATCATCTGATCATCTTATCATCTAAATTTTATTTAGGAAAATTTTATGACAAATCCCCCTTTCGATGATCGCGATGGCTTTATATGGTATGACGGCAAAATGGTTCCGTGGCGCGATGCTAAGGTTCATGTGCTCACCCACGGCCTGCATTATGCCTCATCGGTGTTCGAGGGGGTGCGTGTTTATAACAGCAAGATATTCAAGCTGCGCGAACATACTGAGCGTTTGATAAATTCCGCGCGCCTGCTTGGTTTTGAATTGCCATATACGTTGGAAGAGCTGGAAAAAGCGCAGCTAGAGGCAGTAGCGATTCAAAAAGTGGTGAATGGTTATCTGCGTCCCGTTGCGTGGCGCGGCAGCGAGATGATGGCCGTTTCTGCCCAGAAAAATAAGATACATGTGGCGGTAGCGTGCTGGGAATGGCCGAGCTATTTCAGCAAGGAAGCGCGCGAACGCGGCATCCGCCTGCAATTCTCCAAATGGGCGCGCCCGGCACCTAACACTATACCCACCGCGAGCAAAGCGGCTGGTCTGTACATGATCTGCACCCTTTCCAAACACGCGGCTGAGAATGACGGCTTTGACGATGCCTTAATGCTTGATTACCGCGGTTACCTCGCCGAAGCCACCGGCGCGAACCTGTTTTTGGTTATTGACGGGAAAATTCATACGCCCACGCCGGATTGTTTCTTAGACGGCATCACCCGCCGCACGGTAATGGACCTTGCCCGGGGGCGTGGCATTGAAGTTATCGAACGCCACATAATGCCGGAGGAACTGAATAATGCGCAGGAAGTTTTCCTCACCGGTACTGCTGCCGAAGTAACTCCGGTTGGCCAGATCGGCGAACAGAAATTCAGTGTCGGCCCGATAACCAAGCAGATGATCGAGGATTATCACGCCAAGGTGCATGAATAAGATGTCATACTGAGCGTTAGCGAAGTATCTCCATACACAACAAAGAGATTCTTCGGCTTTGCCTCAGAATGACATTTCAATATCTTTATTCATCGCAATGCGGCTGAATCTGTCTTTGCGAGTGAAAGCGGCGAG
>CAZUXB010000031.1:0-25716 GCA_964624555.1 uncultured Rickettsiales bacterium
ACATCCCTCGATCAATTGATTGCTACGTATGAAAATTATTTGGGTTGACTATAATCTCTTTACTATTATACTGCTCACATAATTTGAGTTTTGTCTTACAGGAAAATAGCCGTGCAATGCGCCCCCCCTCAACTATAGATTGCAATGCCTGTCATACCGCACTTGTTGCGGTATCCGGTGGTGAAACCACTGCCATAAATTGTAGCTCCAGACCCCACAACAAGTGCGGGGTAACAGGTGGGTTTACCCTGATAGAATTAAGTATAGTTCTGGTCATAATCGGCTTGCTGGTTGGTGGTGTGCTCGTAGGAAAAGATTTGATATTGTCTTCACAAATCCGGGCCCAGATAAAACAACTCGAAGACTTTAAAAGCGCAATCAACACTTTCAAAGGCAAATATAATTACCTGCCCGGCGACATGCCACCATCAGAGGCTAGCCAACTAGGATTTTTTACCTTCACTGGGACTTATGCCGGGAAATCATATTCTGTAGCACAATGCTGCGGGCTTGGTAATATAACATATGGTTTTGGCAATAACGATGGTGATATCAACCGCCCGGAATATTATGTTTTCTGGCAACATCTCTCTGAAGCTAAACTGATCGCCGGACAATATGGCGGCTCGGCAAGCACCAATTACCTACAACCAGATAGTTCTACATATACTACCGGTGGCATGCCAGTGAACGCGGCAACATTCCCTGCCGGGTATACTATTTTCCTACCAACATCAAAACTTACTCCCCCTACAGTAGTAGGTACAAGTAACTATCTTATTTATGCCGCTACTAATCACCAAAGCACTTTAGTGACATGGGCAGGCTCCTCCACTTTAAATAACATTTTCCAGCTCAGTATTTTTCCTAGCCACCAATATACGATTGATACCAAAATTGATGATGGATTCCCTGCCTCAGGTGTTGTTAGAGCCTCAACAACTCTTAACCCATGCGTGGTCTTTACTACCCCCGTAACCTACGATATGTCAGCGATAAACAATAACACTGGTAATTGTATCGGTTATTTTTTGTGGTAGTATAACTTTACACGCTTCTGCCGCCGCGACATCGCCTGGCAGGCTATTTAGTGCCAAAAATGACCATTATATAAGTCATATTGTATAAATATGACTTATATAATAGTCAAAATATATTGACCACACTGACAAAGTCTGCTATAGAAATTTCTATGAAAAAATCCCGCACATATTCAGATTATAGTATTTATGCTGCCATTTTGCTTGGCAAGCAAATACACAAATACCGCAAAGAACGTAGCTGGACAGAAAGCGAACTGGCCGAACGCGCAGGTATTTCTCGCGCTACTGTACAGAAGATCGAAAAAGGTGATATGAGTTGCGCTCTGGGGCTTGTGTTTGAAGTTGCGGCACTGGTTGGCATTAAGTTATTTGCTGATAATAATTCTGCTCTTAGTGCTATGATCGAACGTGCAGATGACAAAATAGCATTGCTCCCTAAATCTATCCATAGCTCCAGAAAGAAGATAGATGACGATTTTTAGATTAAACAAAGAAGCGTTTGTATGGATATGGCTGCCCGGAAAAACCAAGCCGGTAGTCGCAGGGAAACTTACCGCGGAAGGAAATGATATACTATTTAATTATGGGCAAAGTTACCTGGAGAGAGAAGACGCAATAGCTATTTATGATAAAGAGTTACCCCTGCGGCAGGGCGTATTAGCTCTGCCTGCGGGACTTACCATGCCAGGATCGATAAGAGATGCGTCACCGGATGCGTGGGGACGGAGGGTCATTATAAACAAGCTCGCGGGCCTGAAAAGAGAGACCATAAATAATATCGATCTTGATGAAATTACTTATCTTCTGCAATCTGGCTCTGACCGGATAGGAGCGCTCGATTTCCAGCTATCGGCCATTAATTACACACCGCGCGTGCAAGAAAGCATACAAGAAAAAAACTCATTGGAACAATTATTATCCTCTGCAGAAAAAGTGGAAAAGGGCATACCATTAAGCGAAGAGCTTGACCAAGCACTGCATCACGGTAGCTCCATAGGCGGGGCCAGACCTAAGGCAATGTTAGAAAGCGGTGATAAAAAATATATTGCCAAATTCTCCACCTCCGCTGACATATACAGCGTGGTTAAGGCTGAATTCATGGCCATGCGGCTAGCTAAACTGGTTGGTCTTGATGTGGCTAATGTATCATTGGTCAAGGTCAGCGGAAAGGATGTACTCCTTATTGAACGCTTTGACCGAGTAAAATCGGTAAATGGCTGGGCGCGGAAAATAATAATTTCAGCCCTGACCATGCTGGAACTTGACGAGATGATGGCACGTTATGCCAGCTATGAAAAATTGGCGGAAATAATACGCCATCGTTTTACTGAACCAAAGGCAACACTTAGGGAATTATTTTCAAGACTGGTATTTAACATACTTTGCGGCAATACAGATGACCATGCTAGGAATCATGCCGCATTCTGGAATGGTGAAACTCTCTCGCTTACGCCCGCTTATGATATTTGCCCGCAAAGCCGTGTAGGGGGTGAAGCTACTCAGGCTATGCTTATTTCCGGGACAGATCGTATGAGTCGGCTTACTTCTGTTCTTGATGCTGCCGGTAATTTTCTTATATCCAATGAGGATGCTAGGGGTATAATTAATAGCCAGATCGATATTATCCAACAAAAATGGGGGGATATTTGCGCAGAAGCTGATCTATCTGAAATAGAACGCAATCTTTTTTGGAGAAGACAGTTTTTAAATCCCTATGCTTTTGATGGTTATGACTAATTGAGTACTATTCTTGTTCATACTTCTTTATCAGCGGTAATTGGCACATGGTGAAGATAATAGTAAGGGTAAACATACCGAAAACCTTGAAATTCACCCAGAAATCGGTGGAAAAATTACGCCAGATAATTTCATTAAGCACGGCCAGGAATATAAAAAACAGCCCCCAGCGTACCGATAATGTCCGCCAACCCTGCTCATTCAGGTTTACCGCACTGCCCAGCACATATTTCAGCAGCGGCTTTTTTAAATAGACACCACATAGTAAAATTGCCGCAAATATAAGGTTAATAAAAGTCGGTTTCATTTTAATAAATGTATCATCATGCAATACTATGGTTAAAGTTCCAAAAATAGTAATAATTACTCCTGACACTAACGGCATTAGCGCTATTTTCTTTTCAATACAATATGTTGCCGCCAAAGAAAGCAGCGTGCACAACATTATGGCAGCGGTTGCGGCAAACACTCCCGACAGCTTGTAAGCAAGGAAAAAGGCTGCCAGTGGGCCGATATCCAGCACCATTTTCAATTTATGATTTATATTCATAACTTTATCTTTTGTTAACATCTATTGTTTATAAATAATAATATGCTACACTGTACGCTCACACAATTGATTATTCAGGGAACCAAGTTTTGGAAATATCTGTTTTAATAGTTGAAGATGAAATAGCAATCGTCACCCTGCTCCGCTACAATCTGGAGCGCGAGGGGTTCCGTGTCTTTTCCACTGGTGATGGTGAAGAAGCTATCAATATGGTGAAGGATTACAAGCCAGATATTATAGTTCTCGACTGGATGCTGCCCTCAATGTCGGGCATTGATATATGCAAACAACTACGCTGGAGTCAAGATACAAAAAGCATTCCCATTATAATGTTATCCGCGCGCGGTGAAGAAAGTGACCGCATTCGCGGCCTGGACGCCGGGGCCGATGATTACCTGGTAAAGCCTTTCTCCCCTGCTGAACTTGTTGCCCGCATCCGTGCCATATTCCGCCGTTTCCGCCCAGCCCTTTCGGCCAAAATGCTATCATTCGCCGGAATCAAGATGGATGTTGCCGGCCACAAAGTAACCCGCAACGATATTGAGGTACATTTAAGCCCCACTGAATTTTCCCTGTTGCGCTACCTTCTTGAACACCCTGCCCGTGTATTTTCCCGCGAGCAACTGCTTGATGCGGTATGGGGACACGATATTTATGTTGAACTACGCACTGTGGACGTTCATGTCCGCCGTCTGCGCAAGGGTCTTGATTATGACGGGAAACAACCCGACCTTATCCGTACTATCCGCTCTGCTGGTTACGCCCTTGAAGAAAACCCTATCAATGAGGTATTCGAAGATGAGTTTCCTGATTAGGCATGAGGCATGATTGAAAACACCTTTCACTATATTTCCATTTACTGGTTGATACCAGTACCGATTATCTTTGCCCTGCTAGGGTTAGGTTTGTTCCACAGGTGGCTGGGTGCAGCTATCGTCGGGGGTATTGCCCTGATTGTATCTTTGATAATGTTTGATTCCTACCTTAATTCATATACCGAGGAATGGCTGGGCAAACAGCGTATATATTCCATTTTGTTCCGCGACTTTCCCAAAGATAAGGATCGTTTTGTTTCCGAATATGTACGCGCCTTCGAACAGGGCGGAAAAAAAGAATTAGCCAGGAAACACGAAGAGATGAAAATCGTGATAATGGTGGAATATGCCAAACATTACATAGAGTTTACGCCTGTTGAAGTACTGAGCAGCTATATAAAAGCAGAAACATGGCTACTCAGTGTTATTTTCCGTAAAAACTACAGCCTATGCCAGAATTATATAGCTGATTATAAGCACTTCAATGAGGTGTGGGATGTGGTTGGTGATGATGTCTTTTTAACCTCCATACGCTACAACCCTTTTATAATAACCGAGGCAATATACCACCCCCAAACAGTAACGAATGCAGAAAAAACAAAAGCCGTAGAGCTATACAGGAAATTAATCAGGACGCTTAGGGCCTCTGGTGCTCATCTTAGTAATGAAGATAACAAGGTTGTATCATGCGACACTGTTTACAGGGAGTTTTATGCCCTCTCGCAGATGCCGCCTGAAGATGCCGCCCTGTTGATAAAACTGCTTTTCAGTGCCGACCATCTCAACCAGTTGGAGCCGATGAAATGGCTAGGAAACCTGATGCCATTTTAAGTTAATTACTATTTAATGTTTCTTTGCTACGCTGGTCTACAGCGATACAAGATACAGTGTTTTTTAAAAAATATTCTTCTTTAATTTTTTTATATTACACTGCTTCAATGATACGAATTTTACCTTACAGGAAAATAGCAGTGCAATGCGATCCCCCCCCTTAACTTTAGGTTGCAATACCTGTCATACCGCACTTGTTGCGGTATCCGGTGATAAAACCACTACCATAAATTATAGCTCCAGACCCCGCAATAAATGCGGGGTGACATGGGGATTTACCCTTGTTGAACTGGCGATTGTGCTGGTTATCATCGGCCTTATAGTCGGCGGTGTACTGGTAGGAAAGGATCTGATTGCCGCGGCGGAGATACGTGCGCAGATCAGTCAGATCGAGAAATATAATACGGCGGTGAACGCTTTCAAACTTAAATATGGTTATCTTCCCGGCGATATAAAAGATCCAGAAGCAAGCAGTTTTGGGTTCGTGGCAAGAGGCCCATACCAAGGACAAGGGGATGGCAATGGCATTTTAGCAGGTAACTGGGCGAATTTTTCAGGGGCGACCGTAAAAGGTCCGGTGCAATGCGGAGAAAATCTTGTATTCTGGCGTGATCTTAGCGCGGCCAATCTGATTAACGCAAATTTTAGTACGGCAACATCTACCAGCACATCCACAGTTAGCGGCACCTCACTGGCTTTGTACTATCCACCTGCCAGTATGAATATTAACAATTCCGGTATTTCAACCGTAATGGTTTTTAGCGTCAATGGTAAGAATTATTTTAGCATTGCGTCAGTAGCTGTGATCATTCCAGGTTCTTGGGGTATTAATGCATATCCCGAAGTCACAACGGGCCAGGCTTTTGCAATAGACAGTAAAATTGATGATGGATTTCCAGGAAGTGGTGCGGTATTAGCGGCAACTGCTACTTGGGCTGGTACGGAGACATTCTGGTGGACAGACGGTAAGTTCGGCGGTGTCAGCACCACAACTCTACCGACAACTGCAAAGGCAGGATCATCCATAACTTGCTATGATAATGATAATCTAGCAGGAACCGTAATGCATTATTCAAATCAACAGGTTAATAGTAACGAATACAATTGTGCATTGAGTTTCAAATTCCAATAAATGTTATTGAAACGATAGAGAAGATTTGACTCAATATTTCAATAATTCTTCCCTGGTCATGGTATAATCGCTTTCTTCCCAGATAATTTCCAGCCTGTGTAATTTTTCTCCCAGTTCCTTGCCTTCGGCAATACCCAGCCTTATTAAGTCCTTACCGCTAACCGGAAACAATGGGGGTTGCCAGTGCTTTGCCAACTCCAGCATGGCGCTGTAATTTTCTTCCGGCTGTAATCCCTGCTTCAATAAAACAATGGCCGTAAAAATCCCGTTACCCAGTTTACGGATCAGGTGTTTCTGGCGGGCAAGCGGCAGATTGGTCGATATGAAATTTACATTGGTTATGACGGTAAACAGGTATTTTCTAAGGTCGCCAGACAACCGCCAGCGCGTTGCCAGTATGTCTAGCGCAGCAACCGGGTCGATAGTGGCGGAAAGAAGCAATATAGCAATATTTATTTCCTTTGCCCCCAGCATGAAACGAGGATGACAAATAAATCCGCAAACTTCTTTCAGTATATCCGGCTGCATGAGTTCAAGCGTTGTAAATGCTTTCGGCGCAGCCAGCAGTTTCAGCATTTCCTGCTGAATGCGTTCGCCGGAAAGCGTTGTTATTTTTCCGGCGAATTCTTTACAGGCAGACAATGCATCGGCATCAGGTTCTGTTTTTCCGTAATAGGCATAAAAACGGAAAAAGCGTAATATCCGCAAATAATCTTCCTGTATCCGGTCATACGCGTTACCGATAAAACGTACTACACCGTTTCTGGCATCCTCTGCCCCGCCATGATAATCAAATAATTCACCATCTGCTGAAAGATAAAGGGCGTTCATGGTAAAATCACGGCGGGCGGCATCTTCCTGCCAGTCAGAGGTGAACTCCACGGCAGCATGGCGGCCATCGCAAGACGTATCGCGGCGCAAGGTAGTAATCTCGAAAGCCTTGCCATCTATGAGCGCAGTTATTGTGCCGTGCTTGATACCGGTCGGGATGGGGCGGATTGCAGCTTTTTCTAATAATTCCAACGTTTCCTGTGGCGTAAAAATAGTGGCGGCGTCAACATCGCTGGCAGCAATACCAAGAACAGCATCGCGCACCGCGCCGCCAACAAACCGCAGCTTCCCCACCTCCCCGCCAAAGGCTTTGGTCAGGGTTTTTGTCTCCGGCCATGACAGAAAATCAGGATGCAACTTCATGGCTTCACCTGCGCCGGAACCAGTTTATCTCCCTCCATATGCGGAGGCTGGTAACTGCCCTTCTCACCGGAAACAGAAAATCCCAGGACAATAAAACACAAAACCGCCATACCCAGGCTTGCCATTAGCAGCCAGAATATAGGACCATCCTTGAATTTTGGTTCCGCCTCACCCTTTTTGCGGGCGCGGTGACGGACTATATACAGCCATATCAGATAAAACAGTAGAGGCAGTAGAACCGGATAAAAACGAAATAAAAACAGTGCCATATTTTTCCTGTGATTACAGTGGTAGCCTTATCAATACACGAAGTCCACCCGAAGGGGAAGCAGCCAGGTCTATATTTCCGCCATGTGCCAGTATCACATCACGGGCTATGGTAAGCCCCAGCCCCACCCCCCCGGTTTTAATATTACGCGATGGTTCAAGACGGATAAAAGGTTTGAATACCTCATCACGTTTTTCCTCGGGTATACCTGCTCCTTCGTCATCAATCATGATTTCGGCATAGCTTCCTGCCGTCCGCAAGGTAAGGTGGCAGCGCTTGCCATAACGCAGGGCATTGTCTATTAAATTATGCAGCATCCGTCGGCAGGAGCTGATACGCAGGTCAATTTCCGGCCTATTCTCTATGGTGAGAGTGACATCCTGCTGCATCCGCAGGTAATCACTGACCACATCTTCCAGCAATTCATGCAGATATAGCCGCACAGCCTCCTCACGCCCTTCATCACGGGCAAAGTCCAGATATTCATTTATCATATGCTGCATCTGCTGGACATCATCATTGAGCTCGATGATTGCTTCGCGCATATCCTCACGTCCAGCTATGTCATCAGGAAGCATGGCAAGCTGGAGTTTCATCCGCGTAAGGGGGGTGCGCAAATCGTGGGAAATTCCTGCCAACATGTCAGTGCGGGTGCGCAACTGGCGGCGTATGCGCTCACGCATCACGATAAAAGCCCGCGCCGCCTTGCGTACCTCGGTTGCCCCATGCGGGCGGAAATCGGGGGTATCCACCCCCCGCCCGAAATTATCGGCAGCCTTAGCCAGCCTTGTTATTGGCCGTATCTGGTTGCGCAGGAAAATAATCGCTATGCACAAAAATAAAGATGAGGCCCCAAGCATCCAGGCTATAAAAATAGTGGTGGTGCGGCTTTCAAGGCGTTTGCTGTTGACCGTGATTTTAAGTGTTTGCGCGGGAAATAAAATCCTGATTTCGATATAGCTCCCATCTTTAATTTTGCGGATTGTAAATTCTTCCTTTATTTTGTTGCGTAACACCAGTTGGAATTCTGGAAAATCGTCAGATGATTTTCTGGCGTTGAAAGATTCCCGGTCTTCAAAAGAAACTTTCATGTTGGTAGACACCTCAAACCCGCCGACTACCAATGGTTTCTGCGTTTCCGGGGCAGCTTTCAATTGCTTGACAAAAAATGAAATTTCCCCGGCAAGGGAACTGGACATATAATGGGTTATATTATCCCAGTGACGCTCAAAAAAGATATAGGCTGTAACTATCTGGATAAGCAGGGTAGGAAGCACCAGTATAAGCAATGCTCGCGCAAACAGGCTTTTTGGAAGGTAGCGCTTACTCATGTTCGCTCCGGTGCGGCGGCTTTTTGAGCATATAAAACGTAGCCCGCCCCGCGGACAGTTTGAATATAAAGCGGTTTGCTGTCGTTTTCCTCTATTTTTTTACGCAGGCGCAACATCTGGACATCAATACTCCGTTCATTGCCACTGCCGGGCATAGCCTTGGAAAGCTCCTCGCGCGATACCGGGGTTCCCGCCTGCTGGGCAAGGAATCTAAGCAACACTACTTCATTGGAAGTAAGGTGGACAATTTCCTCCCCACGTTTGAGCTGGGAACTGCCCAGATCAAAGCGGTAATCGCCAAACTGTACTATCAGTGATTTTTCCTCGCGGGTGGAAACCCTGCGCAATATGGCGCGGATCCGCAACACCAGTTCCTTAGGTTCAAAGGGCTTGGTCAGGTAATCTTCAGCACCCAGTTCTAAACCGCTTATCCGGTCTTCCACCTCCCCCATCGCCGAGAGCATAAGTACTGGCAGCCTCTCTCCTTTTAGAGAAGCCAGGAACTCCAGACCACTTTCATCGGGCATCATCACATCCAAAATCAATAAATCAAAAATGAAAGCCCCTAATTTCCGCCGCGCCTCTGACGCGTTAGCCGCTGCCGTTACCATAAAACCCTGGTCGCGCAAATATTTACTGAGCAACGAACGCAGGCGGTCATCATCATCTACTACTAAGATATGCGGTTTATCGCTGGTCATTATGCGTTCGTTTCCGTTTCAGTAAAATATAATAGGCGCCGCCCCCACCATGCTTGGCCTGTGCCGTGTCGAAAGCTAGTATATGTCCGCTTACGTTCGGTGTCGAAAGCCAGCCGGGCAGCGCCGAACGCAGTATACCGTTTCCTTTGCCGGTAATCACCAACAAACGGCGCTTTTCTGCTTTTACCTGTTTGTTTATGAAAGAAATAAGGGCTTTATGGGCTTTTTCGCTGGTCATGCCATGCAGGTCGAGCTTGGCATCAATAATATTTTCGCCCTTTTTGAAACGCTGCGCTGTGTTCTTGTCGATACCGGCATAATCGCCCATCTTCTTACTCCCTCCCCCCTTGCGGGGGAGGGTTGGGGTGAGGAGCAATTGATTTATTACCTGAGTTACCCCCCTCCCTTGCCCTCCCCCGCAAGGGGGGAGGGAATTATCTTCTGTTCCCAACCGCTTCACGCTCTTCGTCACCTGTTGCCACAACAGCTTTTCTTCAGGAGTCAGCGGGCGTTTACGAACCATAAGCTTCTCACCTAAGCTGGGAAGTGATTTCCCTTGGCACAAGCATACTATACACACCACGGTTTTTCATATACCCCGCCAGATATTCGGCCTCATCCCCGGCCCCGAAGAAAATATCGGCACGCACCGGCGAACGTATCGCCCCCCCCGTATCCTGCGCCACCAGCAGACGGCGGAAGGGAACAGTTCCACGGGAAGTAGGCAATTCTGTTTCCATATAAAGCGGCAATCCATAAGGAATATAGTTGTAATCCACCGCTATGGAACGCTGCGGGGTAAGCGGCGCGCCTATCGCCCCTACCACTACCGGCTTATCCACTATCCTGAAAAACACATAGGATGGGTTGCGCTGCATTAGCTGCATTGCCTGCTTTGGATGTTCATACAGCCACTGGCGGATAGTGAAAAAATTTATTGAATCTTTGGGCAGGTAGCCTTCATCACCCATTATTTTGCCTAACGAAACATATGGTTGCCCATTCTGGTCGGCATAGCCAACCCGCATCTCTTTCCCGTTTGGCAGGCGCACCCGCCCACTACCCTGTACCTGCAAAAAGAACAGCATTACCGGATCATCGACCCAGACAATTTCCAGATGGCGTTTTGACAGCGCGCCATGATCAATTTCTTCACGCGAGTAGTAGGGCTTCTGGTTTTTTAGTTCTGGCGGAACGGCATAAATTGGATATTTGAAATCCCCGCCTTTATGCAATGAGCCATAAAGAACCGGCTCATAATAGCCGGTAAACAAGCCCTGCTCGTTACCGTTATTGGCAATACGGTAAGGCACAAAACGCCGCTCAAAAAATTCCCGCGCCTGCGCTGCCGTTGTCGCCGTTTGCGCCTCATTGCACAATGAGCCCCACAGCATAGAATTTATATCTATTTCGCTCCCCGAAGTGGCTGGTCGTGATTTGCTGGCCAGAATCGGGCAGGAATTTTTAAAACTCTCCAGCGCGGCCAGATGGTTTTCCTGGGTCCAGCCGCCAAGATCTTCATATTTTATCTGGCGTGCTTCAAAATGGTCCTGTTTGCCCGCACAGGCAGAAACCAACAATAACAGGCTGAGGATACAGGAGCGGCGGAATATCATGTTTCGATAATTTTCCAGTTAGGGTTCCGGGAAGTAACGTCACGCTCAAATACCCACTCATCATGGACATGCTGGACATCGGAAGGGTCCCCGCTGACTATCTCTCCGGTCTTGGCCCGTTCAACCGTTACCTGCTCACTTTCAAAACGCACACAAAGCTGCGCCATGTTTCTATCCAGTTTTGCGCTGGTAATTTCTTTTGCCACAACTGAAAGCAGGGTGGTTTCGTGCTTATTCACCTGCTTTTCCCGCTCCTCGATATTATGGATGAAATCATTATAAATTGCCGGCGACAGCAACATGTTGAGAGTTTGCTTGTCCCCTTTTACAAAGGCATCGAACACCATTTCAAAAGCCATCTTCGCCCCATCCATAAAGGACGTGGCACTAAACAGCGGATCCTTGCTTTTAATATCATTAAGTGCCTGTAACAACGGGCCCTCACCCAAAGTGGCGGCATAAGGATCGGTATCTGGCCGCGGGCGCGCTTTTATGGATTTTTCATTAAACTGGATGATTGGCTCTATTTCATCCTTGGGCTTCGTTGCCGGGGGCTGGAAAAAATTAGGGCTGTCACCATCTCTTTTCTGGCCAAGTATGGCACGCAGACGCAGCAGGATAAACCCGGCAACCAGCGCCATTATTATAATATCTCCATAGGGAAATTCAGCAGACATACTTGTTATAACTCTCTTTCTATGAAAAAATTCTTATGGAAATGACATCATCTATATGTTCTATTGCGTGACAAAGCGGACATATACCATATTACTATACGCCGTTATATGATAATTTTAAGGAAAGCGCAACATGACCGAAAATACACCATCACCAGAAAAATCCCCTAGTTTTACTGTAAAGGGACAATATGTAAAAGACATATCTTTTGAGAGCCCCAACTCCCCACAGAGTCTCATGCTTACCAATTATGCACCAAAAATCGAAGTCAATGTGGAATTGAAAGCCCAGAAGCTTCAGGAGAATATTTACGAATCTACCCTGTGCATAACTGCCAAAGCAAAGGCCGAGGGTATGTCCCTGTTCCTTGTCGATCTGGCTTATGCTGGTATTTTTGAAATCGCCAATGTCCCGCCGGAACATATTGAGCCATTAATTATGATAGATTGCCCGTTTGTACTGTTCCCATTTGCCCGCCGGGTTATTTCCGACCTGACCCGTGATGGCGGATTCGTCCCGCTAATGCTTGATCCTATAGATTTTCACGCACTATATATGCGCAATAAAGCCGCCTCTTAAATCTTGTGTGGATTTAGCACATACCTGTGGCAATCTGGCATCAGTTTAGCAAAAACATGCTATATTTAAGCATAATTTTGTATAATTAACCTGACAATCAATTGTTTATTAAGATATTAGGGGTAATCATATCTGTGCATTTATATTGGAATTTGTATTGGAAATGTAGGTTACGTTCGGGTATTGTCTGAATTTGCTTGGTCGGAAAATTCAGTTTGCATAGCCTGGTGGAGTCAACATTGAAGATTTAATATGAATACTAATATTTAATACTGGAATTACGTTTGGAATTATAAATAACTTTAAAACAAAAGGATACTGCTCATGATTACCCTTAAAAAAGCCTGCCTGCTCGCAACTGTTAGCTTTATGCTTTCCCCAGCTAGCGTTTTTGCTGCTGAACCAGTAAATGATGTGGTTAAGGACACTAATAAAAACATTGTTCACAGCACCAATGGCAATTGCGTGATCAGCAAGTGGGAATCCACAACTGACGAATGCACTGGCAAAAAAGTTGCTAACATCAGCAAAGACATGCTCAATGTGTATTTCGATTTCAACAAATCAACCCTGAACGCTAAAGAAAAAACCAAGCTTGACACCGTTGCCAAGCTGATCAAAGAATCAAAAGAAGTTGAAGCTATTGATATCGCTGGTTATGCCGACACTATCGGTAAGCCTGGCTACAACAAAAAACTTTCTGCTAAACGTGCTGAAACTGTGAAGAGCTACCTGTCTAAGCGCGGTCTGAAGACCCGCAAGCTGACTGTTGAAGCTTTCGGCGAAAGCAACCCAGTAGCACAGTGTGATCCAAACATGGCTAAGAAAGACCTTATCGCTTGCCTGGCTGAAGATCGCCGCGTAGAAATCAAATTGGTAACCAAGAAATAATCTGGTCATCAATTGATGAAATAAAAAGGGCTCCCGACTGGGGGCCCTTTTTTATATTGTTATAAGTTACGAGTTACCCGTTGCCAGTTTTATACAAATATTTACTGGTAACTTGTAACCGGTAACTGGTAACTAACTAGTTGCTTCCGCCCAGATCGGGCTCTTGAGTTTCGCTACCATCGCCTGGTGCGCTTCTTCTTCCGCGGTTGACACTGTAAATACCCGCGCTTCCAAAGTGGGTCTACTGCTAGTTACCATCGTACTACCAGCTACAGCAGCTTGCGCGGCGCTATCCAGCACCAGCATCGCCTGCCTGCCACCCATAAGGTCGAGATAGACCTCGGCAAGCAGCTCGGCATCAAGCAATGCTCCGTGTTTGGTGCGACCGGAAAGGTCGATATTAAAACGTTTGCACAGCGCATCAAGGCTCGCCGGGCTGCCGGGAAATTTCTTGCGCGCGATGAGGACCGTATCCACCGCCCGCTCCATCGTTATTGCTGCAAACCCCAGATTCACCAGTTCCCAGTTTACGAATTTCATATCGAAAGCAGCGTTATGGATTACCAGCGGCGAATCCGCGATGAATTCTAAAAAATCATCGACCTTTTGCGAGAATATTGGCTTGTCGGAAAGGAACTGGGTAGAAAGCCCGTGCACGCGGTAAGCTTCGTCAGGCACATCACGCTCCGGGTTCAGGTAACAATGGAAAAATTTGCCCGTACGCACACCGTTGCTAAGTTCTACACACCCTATTTCGACAATGCGGTGGCCGCTGTTTGGATCAAGCCCGGTGGTTTCGGTATCTAGTACTATTTCGCGCGTCATGTTTCTCCTTTTGTCATACTGAGCGCAGCGAAGTATCTCCATCTACAACTGAGAGATTCTTCGGCTTCGCCTCAGAATGACATTATTATCTCCTTCACCATCCTGAAACTATAAGCCTTGCCAAGCCCGGTGGGAATCACAAAATCAGCGCGGCGGCGTTTTTCTAAGTCCTGCATCTGGCTGGCAACAATACGCTCGAACTTCTCCGGCGTCATCCCTTCCCGCACCATTACCCTTTGCCGTTGTAAAAACTCAGGTGCTGTCACCACCACCGTACAATCAACCCGGTTATGCCCGTCTGTTTCGAACAATAGCGGTATATCCAGCACCACCATTTTTACGCCTAAACGCTGGCAACGAACTATAAAATCATCCTCCATTTCCTGCACCAGCGGATGAAGGATATTTTCCAGCAGGGTAAGTTTATTTTTATCCGCAAATACTATCTGCCCAAGCACTTTCCTGTCCACCAGCCCAACCTTCACCGCCCCCGGAAAATGTTTCTGCACCTCGGCAACCGCCGCCCCACCCCTGCCCATCAATTTATGCACACAGGCATCAGCACTGCATATTTTTGCGCCCAGTGCGGCAAACTGGCTGGCGACTGTGCTTTTCCCCATACCTATTCCGCCTGTAAGCCCGATTATTACCATAACTAACCTCCGCCCAATAGATGTTGGCGCAACTCTTCCGTAACCTCCGGCCGCACCCCAAACCATGCCTCAAACGCTGGCACAGCCTGATGCAATAGCATCCCCAACCCGTCGACTATATTATTGCCCCTCTCCCTCGCCTGTACAAGCAGCGGTGTTATGAGCGGCGAATAAACAATATCGGTGACCAGCGCACTGCGCGACAGTAATGAAAGGTCGATATTCAGTGGTTCTTTTCCCTTCATGCCAAGGCTGGTGGTATTGACCAGCAAATCGGCACCTTCAAGGATCTCACTACGCTTCTGCCAGTGCGCAACAGATAACGGATAATGGATAATGGATGACAAAGTTTCGGCTCTTTCTGCCGTCCGGTTGGTGATAATGACATCTTCAAAACCGAGCTGCTTGAGCGCGAATATCACCGCCTTTGCCGCGCCGCCTGCCCCCAGCACCACCGCTTTTTTCCTGCCCTTTACCTGCACTCGGATATTTTCGGCAAAACCGTAAGCATCAGTGTTGGTGCCATACAGTTTTCCATCTTTCACAACTATAGTATTTACCGCGCCGATATCTTTGGCAATGGAATCAACCTCATCAAGCAATCTGATAACTTCTTCCTTATGGGGAATGGTAAGATTGACCCCGCAAAACCCAACGCGCAATTTTTTTATGAATTCTTTTAGCTCCTCAGGCTCTACCGGGTAGGCCTTATATTCGCCATCAATATTATATTTCTTCAGCCAGTAGCCATGCAGGCGCGGTGACAGGCTCTGCGCCACCGGCCAGCCCACTACCCCTGCTTTTTTTATATTACCCACCAGTACCTTCCAATTTTTCCTGATGTTTTTTTATGTATTGTACGATTGTTGCCGCAGTTTCTTCCACCGAACGCTTGGTTACATCAATAACCGGCCAGCGATGCTTGCTGTATAATTTTCTGGCTTCGGCGATTTCCTTTTGCATGTACTCCATATCAATATAGTTGGTTTCCCCTTCCTGGCTTAGCGATTGCAGGCGGGTTTTGCGGATCTGCTGAAGACGTTCCGGGTTTATCGTAAGTCCTAATATAAGCGGTTTTTTAAGCTCAAGCAGGCTGGGCGGCAATGGACAATCAAGAACCAACGGAATATTCGCTGCTTTATAACCCTTATAGGCCAGATACATACAGGTTGGTGATTTTGAAGTGCGCGACACTCCCAGTATAATAACATCTGCCTCGGCCATTTCCCAGTGCGCCTGCCCGTCATCATGCGCCAGCGCATAATTAATTGCATCCATGCGGGTAAAATATTCTTCATTGAGTTCATGCTGCTTTCCGGTTCTGGCATGGCTCTCCAACCCGAGATATGCGGATAATTCCGCCACCACCCCTGCCAGCACTTCAATGCAGGGAAGACCTCTCAGCAAACATTCTTTTTTCAGCATATCGCGCAGCACAGGATCTACCAGTGTGTACATAACAACCCCAGGGTCTTCCCTTATCCCGTCAATCACCCTGTCTATCTGGGCTTTGGAACGCACTAATGTCCAACTGAATTCCTCGGCGTCAACATCCTCAAACTGTACCAACGCCGCCCGCGCAACGCTACCCACCGTTTCACCTGTAGAATCCGATACCAAATGCAGATTAAATTTTTTCATTTTTCTATTTTACTAATAACCCTGTGGATAATGTCTGTTTTATTTTTGTGCAGAATTGTTGGCAGTATTTTATCCAGAATATTTTCTTTCATATAACTGTAGTTATTCACATCCTGATAAAAATTCCCCAACTATCATAAATAGCTGAACAATTTTTGTTATCCACAGTTTTCTTAATATTTATGATTTTTATTATTTAAGTAGAATTAGCAGCTTAAATAAATTATCACCTGTTTATCCAGAATAACTCACAAATTGTTTTTTTGTGGATAATAATGTTAGCTAAAAATAATCCCCGCTTAGCGGCTCATAACTACTACTACTCTTAAAAATATATAAATTATATGAATAATAGTAACCTTTTTCTATCGTGCCTTGAAAAAAAACATACAGGAAAGATACCCTTCTGGTTCATGCGCCAGGCAGGCAGGTATTTACCAGAATATAGGGAAGTGCGGAAAAATTTTAAGAGCTTCCTGGAATTTTGTTACACGCCGGACGCAGCTTGTGAAGTGACTATCCAGCCAATAACCAGATATGGCATGAGTGCGGCAATTATTTTTTCCGATATTCTTGTAATACCTGATGCGCTTGGTGTTGATGTAAGTTTTCATGAAGGACATGGCCCGGTATTGAAACCTGTTTCCGATATTTCTGAATTATCTCAAGATAATTTCTTAAATAAATTACAGCCAGTCTATGAAGCAATAAAACTTACCAGAAAAAATTTGCCTGAAGAAACAGCTCTTATCGGTTTTTGTGGCCTTCCCTGGACGCTTTCCTGTTACATGGTTGAAGGAAAAGCCAGCCGGGATTTCCAGTCGGTGCGGCAGATAGCTCTCAGGAGAAAGGAATTTTTCAGCGGTCTTATTGATATACTTACCGGTTCAGTTATAGAACATTCACTGGCCCAGATAGAGGCCGGGGCGCAGGCGATACAGCTTTTCGATTCATGGGCCGGAGTTTTGAGTGAGCAGGAATTTTTTGACTATTCTATTTTACCAAGTAAAAAAATAGTCGCAGCGATAAAGGAAAAATATTCTCATGTTCCAGTCATAGGTTTCCCACGCCTGTCTGGTAGTAAAGCTGTTGATTACGCAAAAATAACCGGCGTTGATGCGGTTAGTTTTGATGGTTCAATTTCACTGGAAACAGCAAAGAATGAATTGCAGAAATATGTTGTTCCCCAAGGAAATCTTGATTCAATACTTCTTGCCGAGGATAAAAAAGAAGCATTGTTACAAAGCAAAAAAATTCTTGAAACATTGGGTAATAAAGAGTTTATCTTTAACCTCGCCCACGGTATTTTACCACACACTCCAACAGATAATGTTTATGCCATATGTAACATGATTATGGAATATAACAGATAATTTGCCATAAATGATAAAATATGGCATAATATTTCCATAAATGGTAATTTAAGGAGAATGTTATGAATGGAAAATTTATTACTATTGATAATTCTGGGCGTATAGTTATTCCTGCGTTATATCGTAAAGAATTAGGTACTAAAGACGGGGAAGAAATTTTTATATATTTCAAAGATAACGAAGTTCGTATTATGGACAAAAAAATGGCTGAAGAAAAAAATATGGCAGAAGTAGAAAAAATTAGAGAAAAATGGAAAAAATTAAAAAAACCAGGAGAGAGCGTAGTTGAAGGGTTTTTAAAAAATAGAAAAAAATATAGCGGAGATATATGAAGGAATATTGTGTAGATTCTTCTGCCTTGTTAGCTTATGCTTTTAGTGAAGAAGGAGCTGATAAGGCCTATAGATATCTTCATAATTCGGTTATATCATCTGTAATTTATAGCGAATTTTTTTCTGTAGTTCTTGAAAGAAAAGCTAATCTGGAAGATGCTTTTAAGATTATAAACTTCTTTAATATACATGTAATAGATTTTAATGAGGAACAGGCTTTAATAACTGCTGAGCTTCGTGAAAAAACAAAATCGAAAGGCCTGTCTCTTGGTGATAGATCATGTTTAGCTCTTGCCATTATTAAAAAAATACCTGTTGTTACGGCCGATAAAATCTGGTCAAAGTTAGATATTGGTGTTGATATAAAACTCATAAGATGAACTAACCTAGATATGACCAAAAAAACGGCAGTTATATTATTTAACCTTGGTGGTCCAGATGAGCCTAAAGCAGTAAAGCCGTTTTTATTTAATTTATTTTCTGATCCTGCAATTATAAACCTGCCACATTATTTGCGCTGGCTGGTTGCCAAAATAATATCCAGCCGTAGGGCAGTTACTGCCAGTAATATTTATAATAAAATCGGAGGTAAATCACCAATACTTGAACTGACCAACCTTCAGGCCAAAGCTTTGGAAGAAAGGCTATGTGAGCAGGATAAGGAATCTGAATATAAAGTATTTGTTTCCATGCGCTACTGGCATCCGATGAGTAACACAGTAGTCAGGAATGTAAAAAACTATGCTCCTGACCATATTATTTTGCTTCCTCTCTATCCGCAGTTTTCTACTACAACTACGGAATCGTCTTTTAAAGATTGGGATGCTGCGGCAAAAAGTGTCGGGCTCTATGTTCCAACCACCAAAATATGTTGTTTCCCTACTGACCTGGGGTTTGTGGCAGCACATGCCAAGCTGATAAAGGACGCTTACTGGAAAGCCTCCGAAACTGGTAAACCAAGAGTTCTTTTTTCAGCACATGGCCTGCCGGAAAAAGTAATAGAAAAAGGAGACCCTTACCAGTGGCAGGTGGAAAAAACCGTTGCTATGATTACTCAGGTGCTGGCGATTGAAGATCTTGATTACAGTGTTTGCTACCAGAGCAAAGTCGGTATGCTTAAATGGATAGAGCCATCAATAGACAGTGAAATAAAACGCGCCGGGGACGAGAAAATACCACTTCTTATAGTTCCAGTTTCATTTGTTTCGGAACATTCGGAAACCCTCGTGGAACTTGATATTGAATATTGTCATATAGCAGAAAAAGCCGGTGTTACTGGTTATGTTCGCGTTCCTGCCCTTGGGGTTGAACCGTTATTTATCGAAGCACTTTCTGACCTTTGCCTTAATACTGACAAAGGCGAAGAGATTTGCTCATTCACCAAAGGTCATTTTTGCCCGCGGACTTTTGAAAAATGCCCATACATGACACAACAGCAGGATAGAGCAGAATGAACGATGGATTATATCACTGGATAAAGGCATTGCATATAATCGCGGTGATTTCATGGATGGCGGGGATGCTTTACCTGCCGCGCCTGTTTGCTTACCACACTCGTGTCCAGCCGGGTAGCGAAGCATCTGAGTTGTTTAAAATAATGGAGCGCAGGTTATTACGGATAATCATCAACCCGGCTATGATAGTCACCTGGGGAGCTGGTTTGTGGCTGATGTTCTATACCAATTCCCTTGATCCAGCCAATGGCAGGTGGATGCATTTTAAACTGACCCTTATTATTTTCATGCAGATAGTGCATGCCATGCTTGCCCGTTACCGTCGCCATTTTGCGAATGACCGTAATATGAAATCGGAAAAATTCTTCCGCATACTGAACGAAGTTCCGGCAGTGCTGATGATCGGCATCGTTATTTTAGTGGTGGTGCGCCCGGTTTAGTAACTGTCATACCGAGCAAATGCGAGGTATCTTTGCAATATTAATTATAAAGACGAGATCTCTCACTGGCGTTCGAGATGACAAAAATAACCACAAAGAAAAAAGCTTATAAGTTTGGCCTGGTCGCCGAAAAAATAGCGGCTGTGTTTTTGACTATGAAAGGCTACAGGGTAATTGCCCGGCGTTACCATAATCCCAAAGGCGAAATTGATATTCTCGCCACCAAAGGTAAAACCCTTGCTATCGTTGAGGTCAAGGCGCGTCAAAGTTTGGAGAGTGGCGCTTACAGCATTCCGCTATGGAAACAGCAGAAGATTTTAGGAGCGCTGGAATGGCTCATGGCCAGCAGCGGAAAAATCGCTACGCTTGCAAAGGCGGGGGAACGTGTTATACGTTTTGATGCAATAATTATTGTCCCGGGGAGATTGCCGGTACATCTGAAAGATGCGTGGAGGATATGAAAATGCAGACAGTGAAAATAGGTGTATTTTTAATCGCAATGGCAGGATTACAAGCCTGTGTCCCGCTGGTTATCGGCGGCGCTACTGAAACCGCCGTGGTTGTAGCGCAGGAGCGCACTGTTGGCAGCGCAATTGATGATACCGGAATATTACTCCAGATAAAAAATCTCTATGCCAAAGAAGATTACAAGGACCTTCTCGCCAACGTTGAAATAAAGGTTGTCGAAGGCCGCGTGCTGCTCACCGGTAATGTTGATAAGCCAGAATCACAGATCGAGGCGGTGAAACTGGCGTGGCAGATTCCGAATGTGAAAGAAGTGATGAACGAGGTGCAGATAAACGATAAATCTGGCATCTGGAATTATACCAAGGACGTGTGGATAAGCACCCAGGTGCGCGCCCGCCTGCTCTTTGGCAAGGACATACACAATATCAACTACTCGGTCATAACCGTAAACCAGGTAGTGTACCTTATGGGTATCGCCCAGAACCAGGAAGAGCTTAACCGCGCCACTAATGTTGCGAGTTCGACCAACTATGTGCAGCGCGTGGTCAGCTATGTGCGCATGAAGGATGACCCGCGCCGCGGGTATCTGCCGCAATAATTATATGAAACTTCGCGTCGCCATACAGATGGATCTGATCGACTCCATCAATTACCACAGTGATTCCACGCTGATGCTCGGCATCGAAGCGGTGAACCGCGGCCACGAGGTTTTTTATTATACGCCCGATAAACTCACCTATAGTGACGGGAAAATAACCGCCCGCGCCCACCCCGCGAAATTTTTTGACGGCGATCTCTATTACAAACTTGATGATGAATTTATTCTTAATCTAAACAGCGTGGATGTGGTTTTGCTGCGCCAGGACCCGCCCTTCGACATGACCTATCTCACCACCACCTACCTGCTCGAACAACTCAGGGGTGTGCTGGTGGTAAATAATCCGGCGAGTGTGCGCAACCACCCGGAAAAGCTGTTTCCAACGTTGCTGCGCGAGTTCATGCCCCCTACCCTCATCAGCGCCGATATCGATGCTATAAAATCCTTTTATAAAGAACATAAGGACATTGTGCTGAAGCCACTCTATGGCTATGGCGGACGGGCGGTGATGCGCCTGAAGGATGGCGACAGTAATTTTTATGCCCTGACCGAATTGCTTTTTGCGGCGCGCAAAGAGCCGATAATAGTGCAACGTTTCCTGCCTGAAGTAAAAAGCGAGGACCGGCGCATCATACTGATTGATGGGGAAATAGCCGGAGCGATAGGCCGCATCCCGGACGAAGGTGATATCCGCGCCAATATGCGTGTCGGTGGCGTGCCGGTGAAAGTTGAACTCACATCAAAACAAAAAGAAATCTGCGAGGCACTGAAACAACCGCTTAAAGATGAAGGTCTGATATTCGTAGGCCTTGATGTCATTGGCGACTGGCTCACCGAAATAAACATTACCTCGCCCACGGGACTGCGTGCAGTAAAAAACCTCACCGGAAAAAACATTGCGATCGATATATGGAACGCGATAGAGAGTAAAATTTAGCCCCCAAAAGCCACGAAACCAGGATTTTCAAAACCTTTTTTGCCGTAAAGGAATGGTTTTCCGTCGGTAGTTTCCACGCGCCCACCAGATGCTTCGAGTATGGCCTGCCCGGCGGCGGTATCCCATTCCATCGTGCGCCCGAAGCGCGGGTAAATATCGGCGCTTCCTTCCGCCACCGCGCAGAATTTCGCCGAGCTGGAACTGGGCAGAACATCTTTTATCTTCAAACTTTGCAGATAGGCTTCTGCCATTTTCGATGGGTGCGAACGGCTTTTTACCACCACCAGCCCATCGCTTGGAGCTTTGCGCACTTTTATTCTCTGCGCTTTGTTCGTACCTTCCTGTTTATAGGCTCCGCTTCCCACCATTCCGTAATATAAAATTTTATGTGGCGGGCAATAAATGACGCCGAACACCGGTTTGTTATTTTCGATAAGGCCGATATTCACCGTAAACTCCTGCTCGCCGCGCACGAAGCTTTTAGTACCGTCGAGCGGGTCGACCAGGAAAAAACGCGCATGGTGATGCTCGCCTATTGTCTCATCTTCCTCGGCGATTATGGGTATTTCCGGGGCGATTTTGGCCAGTTCCTGCGTTATATATTTGTTGGCGGCAAAATCAGCCTCGGTCACAGGACTGTCATCGGCTTTTTTTGACTGCCCATAACCGCCTGTAAAATAATCCATAATAAGCTCTCCGGCGCCACGTGCGATTTCACAAGCAGACACTAGATATTTGCTACAAATAGTGCTATCCATACAACCCTTCACAAAAACTAATATAGAAGCATTTATTCATGATTACCACCTACTTGCAACAACACAACGATCACTTAACCAAGATTCTTGACGCTTTGCCAATAGATAGTGATGCTGATTTTACTTATTTTGTTGCGCGTTTCTATGCAAAAGCACAGATCGATGAGTTGCTGGCCCTAAAGCCTAAGGTGGCTATTGCCCTTGCCCGCAGCGTTTTTGAGTTTACGCGTGAGCGTAAACCCGGCGAGCCGAAAATACGGATATTTACTCCAGATAAGAAAAATGACGGCTATGAGACCAAACATCTTGTTCTTGAGTTGCTTAATGATGACATGCCTTTCCTGGTTGATTCTCTGTCGATGGGTCTTAAGCGCCTCGGCTTTACCATCTACAGCACCATCCACCCCATAATCAATGTCACCCGCGATAAGGATGGTAAGGTGACTATGCTCGGTGAAAGCGGTGCGAAAAAAGAATCGCTTATCCATTTTGAAATTTCTGCGCTGACTGAGGGAAAACCAGCCGAAAAACTAGCTTATGATTTGCTGTGGATATTACAGAATGTCCGCGCCGGTGTCGAGGATTGGCACCAGATAACAGAAAAAGCCATCGCCACTGCCGCATCGCTTAAATCGTTGAGCCAGCCTGTGCTCGGCGATTCGGTGGAAGAGGTCCGTGATTTCCTTGAATGGCTGGTGAATAAGAATTTCGTATTTCTTGGCTATGCTGAATATAAATTTTTTGATGACAGTGATAAGAATCTGTTCAAAGTGATTCCTGAAACCAAACTCGGAATACTTAAAATTTCTGATGACGTTTCCCCCCGCGGGCTGGAATCGCTCCTGCCCGAACAGCGCCAGTCACTGCTGGTTCCGCATCTTATCGAAATAACCAAATCCAACCACCGTTCGCTGGTGCACCGCCCGGTTTTGATGGATTATATCGGCATCAAGCGTTTTGATAATAGCGGCAATGTTGTTGGTGAAGTGCGCTTCCTTGGCCTCTTTACTTCCAATGTTTACTACCAGAGTACTGAATCAATACCGCTTATCCGCCAGAAAGTTGCACGTGTGCTTGAGCGCGCCGAATTCGACCCGGAAAGCCATGATGGAAAGTCACTTAAAGCTATTTTGGAATTCCTGCCGCGCGACGAAATTTTCCAGATGTCCGATTATGAAATGTTAGAAACCAGCATCGGTATACTGGCGCTGGAAGCCAAGCCTGCCGTGCGTATCTTTGCGCGTAAGGATGTGTTTGAGCGTTTCATAAGCTTCATGGTTTTTGTTCCCCGTGAACGTTTTTCCACCGAGCTGCGCAAGCAGATACAGGAAATAATCGGGCGCAGCTATCACAGCACCACCTCGTCATTTTCTACCCAGATAAATGAAGGCCCGCTTGCGCGCTTAAACCTTATTATGCGTACCACGCCGAACGAAATACCTAATGTTTCCCTCTCAGTGGTGGAAAAGGAAATTGCTAAATGTGCCTACCAGTGGGCCGACCTGTTAAGCGATGCGCTGGCTGAAAAACACATTGAGCAGGTTGCTGAAAACCTCGCCCATATTTACAGCGATGCTTTTCCGCAAAGCTACATCAACCGTTATAATACCGACTCGGCAGTGGCCGACATCGAAAAGATAGAAGAAGCGCTTACCGCAAAAGAACTATCTCTTGAATTGTTCCACAACAAGGAAGATGAAAAACAGATATTCCATTTGAAAATATACAATCCGAGCGAGGAGATTGCCCTTTCCGAGATTCTACCAATGCTGGAAAATGCCGGGTTCTGGGTAATTGAAGAGCAGCCGTTCCTGATAAAGCCACTCGGTCAGCCGACAGTTTGGATACGCGATTTCCGCCTCCAGCATCGTAGCGAGCACCGCCTGTCTTTCGATAAGATAAAGCCGCTTATTGAAGAAGCATTGCTCAAAGTCTGGTGCGGTGAGATGGAGAACGACAAGTTCAATGCCCTCATAATCAAGGCCGGGCTTAACTGGCGGCAGGTGACGCTGCTGCGCGCTTACGCCAAATATTTGAAGCAGGCCGGTTTCCTTCACGGGCAGATGGCGATATGGCAGACCTTTGCCACCTATCCGCAGATAACCAAGAACATTGTCGATTATTTTGAAGAACGCTTTAAACCGGAAGCAAAGAAAAATATTGCCGACATTACTAAATCTCTGCTTGGGATGGCTCCGGTGAAGCCAGGACTTGATTTTGAACAGCAACTGGCGCAGGTGGAAGGTGCGGTGCAGGATAGGATATTGCGCCGTTATATCGAGATGGTGAACGCCACCATCCGCACCAATTTTTACCAGACCAATGATGATGGCTCATATAAACCTGTACTCTCGCTTAAATTATCTTCCACACTGGTGCCGGAATTGCCCAAGCCGGTGCCGTTTGCTGAGATATTCGTCTATTCGCCACGCTTAGAAGGCATCCATCTGCGCGGCGGTAAAGTCGCGCGCGGCGGCCTGCGTTGGTCGGACCGGGTTGATGATTTCCGCACCGAAGTTCTCGGCCTTATGAAAGCGCAGATGGTCAAAAATTCGGTGATCGTACCAGTTGGCTCGAAAGGTGGTTTTGTACTGAAAAAAGCACCAGCCGAGCGTGATAAATTGCAGGAAGAAGCCATCGCCTGTTACAAGCAATATTTAGGTGGCATGCTCGACATAACCGATAATATCATTGCTGGCAAAATTACTCCGCCGCCGCAGGTCGTGCGTCATGATGGGGACGATCCGTACCTGGTTGTTGCCGCCGATAAAGGCACCGCCACCTTCTCCGACATCGCCAATTCCGTATCGCAAGCTTATGGTTTCTGGCTCGGCGACGCCTTCGCTTCCGGCGGTTCGGCTGGTTATGACC
>CAZUXB010000032.1:0-25534 GCA_964624555.1 uncultured Rickettsiales bacterium
ATACAACTCAAACAATGGGTTGGAGAGTGTTTAACTGATTAGCTGGTACAGCCCCGTAAGATTTTCTGACTTTTCACATTTATAATGCCTTATATTCATAATTTTATCACCAATTTTATCTCCTACTGTAAATTCAAGAGTAGTTCTATCTAAGTAAAACACCGGCTCAAAGAGTACACTATCACCATACAAAAGACTTAATGATTTAAAATAATATCTTGATTCAGTTTCTTCTCTGCTTGATGACATAATATATTCTCCGTTACCAATTGGAGAAAAAATTAAGGTTTCACCATTTTTATTGGCGTATATTTTATGAGTAATCTCTGGATATTCACTATAATGACAAGTTAATAGAAATTGTATAACTGGATTTTCATAGGTTATTTTTTGTATTTTATTTACTTCTTTCGATAATTTGTTAATATCGCTTTCTACTTCAATTGCAAAGTTTAATATCCAACAAAAAACTCCAAAGGCTATTATTTTGAAAAAAGTTAACATTTTTAATTGGTATTTGTAATATTTTGCCTCATTTGCTTTTTTGACACTTTCACTTGTAATAGTAGACTTATTTTCTTTGCTTTTACGATGAAGCCCATTAAATATTGAGATGTTACACAATATCTTATAAAGAAAACATACCAATAAATACCCATAGTAAAGAATGCTAAATATTAATAGAAAAGAAAAAACGGTGGGTTGTCCAAATATAATTGAAAAGAATATTGATAGAACTAGAAATGGGGCAATATATTTTCTGTACTTTCTTTCATAACAAAAAATACGCTCTTTAATTTTTTCTAACACAAAACATCCCCTCATATTTTGAACATAACCAATATGTCCAATGGTGGCAGGGGAGTTTCAAAACCTTCTAAACGAGAGGTCGCGCATATCTTTAGCCGTTAAGCTTGAACATACACATGCGCCTCCCCGCCAAAGGTACGAAGGCGGGCTGATTCCTTTTTTGTATTAAGCATCAGCTTTTGCCCGCATCGAAGCGATATCGATCACGAAGCGGTATTTCACATCGCTTTTTAACATACGTTCGTAGGCAGTGTTGATGTAGTCGGCGCTGATGACCTCAACATCGCAGGTGATGTTGTGCTTGCCGCAGAAATCGAGCATTTCCTGCGTTTCAGCAATACCGCCGATCACCGAACCGGAAATGGATTTTCGCTTCATGATGAGCGGCGCGCCATGCACACCCACCGGGTCGAGCGGGCCGACTATGACCAGTGTTTTATCGCGTTTGAGCAACGCGACATAGGGATTCAGGTCATGCTTGGTGGGAATAGTGTCGATGATAAGGTCGAAACTATTGACGTGTTTCGCCATATCTTTTTCGTCTTTAGAAATCAGAACTTCCGCAGCGCCGAGCCTTTTGGCATCAGCGGCCTTGTTAGGTGACGTAGTTATCATCACCACATGCGCGCCCATGGCAGCAGCCAGTTTCACACCCATATGGCCGAGCCCGCCAAGGCCAATGATGCCGACCTTCTGGCCCGGCTTAACATTCCAGTGACGTAGCGGTGAATATAAGGTGATACCGGCACAAAGTAGAGGTGCTGCCGCTTTCATATCGAGATTGGCGGGCATACGCAGCACATAATTCTCATCAACCGTTATACGCTCGCTATAACCGCCAAAATTAAGTCCACCGCGTTTTCTATCTTCCGAATTATAAGTTCCTTCCATGCCTTCTTCGCAATATTGCTCGATACCTTCATGGCAGGCCGGGCATTTGCGGCAGCTATCCACGAAGCAGCCCACGCCTACCATGTCCCCAACCTTGAATTTGGTAACTTTGCTTCCGATTTTGGAAACCTTGCCGAGAATTTCATGCCCCGGCACCATCGGGTACAGCGAACCACCGCCCCACTCGTTGCGCGCCTGGTGGATATCGGAATGGCAGATACCGCAATAAAGAATTTCGATGGCGACATCATGTTCCAGCGGCTCGCGGCGCTCAATGGTAAATGGTGCGATCGGTGAAGTTGCGCTCTGCGCAGCGTAGGCTGAGGTTTTTATCATAATAATGCCTTTCTGAAGGGAGAGGCATAAATTTAAACACTAATTATTATGATTTTCAACTTCAAAAAAAATCAGGTTAAGACCGCAAAGCCTACACTTGGACAAAAATTATTTGAAGGCAGGCAATTCAGGTGTTGTAAGCGCAGGAACTGCTGACAGAGCCGCAGCCTTGGTCGCTTCTTTATCACCAGGTGATACAACATAGCGCGCCCTTTTTAATCTTGCTTGTGTCTCCTGTAGCGCAGCTTCATCCACACCCTGGCTGCCAATAGCATTGGCAAATTCCTGAGCTGATAAACTGGTCAGGCGATTACGTTCCGCATTAAAAGAGTCAATAATGGCTTTGCCGGCCTCACCTTTAAACACACCGCCTGAGAAGAGATATATTTGTGTCTTTTTTGCAGCTTCCTGCGCTGCAGGACTCCAGCCAACATTTGTTGCATCATCGTAATTACCATTCTGGATTGTAGCTGCCAGCCTTGCAGTAGCTTTACCAGCCATTTCCAGTTTTTCTCTCTGTTCAGGTTTATCTGGATCCAGGTGTTGATCCAAATCAGTTACGCCTAACATTGCCTTAAGGGGTACAGTTCCGGTCAAAGCCTCGGCCATAACCTTTCCATCTTTTGTAGGATAAGTTTCTTTTCCTGCCGCCGCCAGAACAGAATTAGCATGTTCTACCAGTGCAATTTCTTCCGGCGATGCCTTAATAAAGCACTTCTGACCGTGGTCAGAGGTTACATCTACCGAACCATCTGCTTTTACAACACCATATCCATTACCAAGGCCACCACCAAAGCCGAAATATGCTACGTGCTTATTCTTTATATCGTTAGCATTGAAGGTGTTTCCATCAGTATCAAGAAGAGAAAGCTCCCTATTATTACATATTTCACTGGCTATTCCCTTGAACATGACCACAGCATCATTTGCGGGAAGCACTGCACACTTTCTGCCCCCAAACGCTTGTTTGGCCACATCAGTATAATAATCAACCAAGTCAACGTTATCAAAACCCTGCATATTAGGGGCGCTGCCAGGTACAACATTATTATCCACTATTCGCCCAGGAAAGGCAGGCACTATAGCACTAATGTTTCCTCCTTGTAATGCGTCAGATTCTTCTGCACCCTTTAATAATGCGACCATGCTGTCAGCATGCCCAGATTTATCGCTAACTGTTTTAACATTACGGCTATATACTGGTTCATCAGACAGCTTGCCATCCTGAAGAGCATAAACATCCATCCTCGTTGTACCGCTGCCAATGTCAAAAGCTGCTATATATTTTGTTGCTGTGTGTTTTGCTGCAAAACCCATTGTTTATACTCCAACTTTGTTAAAAATATATATTCAAGAAAGCAGTAAACCACAAGGTAGGAATTACTGGCCTGCATCAATAGTTAACATATTTTATATATTTTGCGAGAGTTTTTTTAAGATCGGTAGCTATTTAATAAATAGTAGCACAGCCAAATCGAACTCGTGCTGGTTAACAAGCCATATTTTTAATCAATTTTTGTGAGATAATGGTGATCTGGGCGGGAATCGAACCCGCGACAACCTGATTAAAAGTCAGGTGCTCTACCGACTGAGCTACCAGATCACGCGCAAAAAGAAATAGCGAAGGTGGGAACAATAAGGTTTTAGGATACGTTGTCAACTATTTATCTGCACTTTCTTCACTTCCCGATAGCAGATTATTTTCAGAAAACCATCGGGCATTAACATTTCCCTAATAGTTCGGTTTTATATATACATTATTGCAACTTATGGTGGATTTTTAGTTGACTTTAGTCTTGCAATGAGGGAATGTGTCTTTATGAGCAATACAGCAATAAATGTTAATAACGAAGATGTTAGAACTTATTATGAGTTGCTTTCGGGCTGGGTTTCCACTATGGAAATTTACCGCCATGCGATATGCGTATTGTGCTACCAGTTACCGCAAACCGCAAAGCTGGTGGAAGATTCTACCAAAATCATGTCAGCGCGGTTTTCCACCCTCGCCCACGATATAAAACAACAAAGCGATACCGCCGCCCAGATATCGGAACTGGCCAACAAGATAGATATCGGCAATGAGCAAATAACTCTTGAGGAATTCACCCAACTTTTCTCGGACACACTTAACGATTCTATTGAAAAAATCCTATTCGTATCAAAACGGGCTATAACTATGGTATACGCCCTTGACGAGGCTCTACAGAACATTTCCTCGATAGAAAAATTTGTTGGTGATATACATGCTATTACCAAAAAAGCCAACCTCCTCGCCCTTAATGCCAGCATTGAGGCCGCAAGGGCTGGAGAAGCTGGGAAAGGCTTTGCAGTAGTTGCCGATGAAGTAAAAGAAGTATCAAATGTTATTCGTTCAATAGCTGAATCTATAAATACAAGGATAAATACTGTAAGCAAAAGCGTGAAGGATGGCTACACAGTTTTGAAGGATGTTGCTACCACCGACATGTCACAAACAATATTGGCACAGGAAAAACTTTCCCTGTTGATGGACGGAATGATAACGCAAAAAAATAAATTCTCGGAAGTTTTGAAAAAATCATCAATAATAAGTCAGGAAGCTTCCCATACAATTTCCGGAATGGTTATGAACCTGCAATTTCAGGACCGCACTACCCAATATGTCGACAGCAGCATTAATTTGCTGCAGTATATGGATAATGCTATTGATGCGCTTAAACAGGAAAACATCAAACACTTCCCGGAATTATCAGAAACAGGGTACAATAAATTACTGGCCGATGAAGTAAGTAAACAGTTTAAACTTAGTGAATTCACCAGGCTGTTTGAACACAGTCTTGCCGGAATACCACTTGGGTCCAGTGTAGAGCATAACGAACATATAGGCACTTCCAACCATACTGAAGATGTTGAATTATTTTAGGAGAAAAAAATGGACCATACCATAAACATATCTGGGGAGCAGGCATCTGCGAAGCTATCAGGGCAGTTGACCTTTGTTGATGCCAAGAAATTCAAGGATATTCTTGATCTGACCTCCAACGGAACAATTAAGTCTATTTCCCTTGATTTTTCAGGAATCACATTCATTGATTCATCGGGCATGGGCATGCTCCTGCTGCTGCGTGATGAATGTCTTGGAAAATCTGTATCCCTGAACATTATGTCTCCGCAAGGGCAGGTAGAAAAAATATTCAAGATATCAAAGTTTTATGACCTATTTACAATCAGCTGATCTAAAAACTTACTTCAGTGAAATACCGCCCAGCAGCGGTGGCATTTGTAGTTTTGACCTCCCTAACAATGCTTTGGCCGGGATGGAGCTGGAATCTATATTAAAACTGCCGTATGAACAATTCGTGGAAGAAAATCATGACAAGCGGCTCCAGGTAATGAAAAACCCGTATGGAGCCCTTGCTGACATAAGTTTGTCCATTACTACCGGAAGCTGCTATAACCTGCCCATCTCCCATATATTTACCAATGCCTTAAACCAGCGCTTTGGGCTTAATGGTAACAGGAATATTGACATAACAACCTGCCTGCATGAGGCAGTAAATAACGCCATCCTCCACGGAAACCTGGAGGTAAAAAGTGATTTCCGTACAGTCAGTGAACTATACGGATACCATGACACGTTACAGCAGAGGATTTCTGATAATTATCACAGCTCACGCCTGGTAAATATCGGTGCCTGGATAAATAACGATCGCTTGGAAATTGCCGTAAGCGATGAGGGCAAAGGCTTCAATTTACCAAAAAATATAATACACAATAATTTTTCCAGCGGTCGTGGCCTGCTGCTCATTCATACACTGTCTGATAAAGTTCTGCTTGGTAAAGACCGCAGAACCTTGTTCATGACCTTCGATCATTGAGAAACTATCCAACCACCGCCGAGAAGCTGGTTGCCAATGTAAGCCACGCAAGCCTGTCCCGGGGAGATCGCCGCTTGTGGTTCTTTTAGGGTGATTTCGGCCCGGCCATTTTCAAGCCTGGTAATGGTTGCTGCAACTCCCGGGTGCATGGAACGGAGTTTTACTATTATTTCCTTGTCATCCGTCATCCGCCATCCGTCATCCGTAAGCCAGTTGCAGTCTTTTATGATAAAACTTTGCTTTAATAAATCGCTCTTAGCGCCTACAATCACTTGTTTTTTCTCGGCGTCTAATTTTATCACATAAAGCGGTTCGCCACCACCTATCCCCAACCCTTTACGCTGCCCGACCGTATAGTTTATGATACCGTCATGGCGACCAATGACCGTTCCGTCCATCAATACAATGTCGCCGCCATCAAGCGCGCCGGGGCGGAGTTTTTCTATGACCTTGGCGTAGCCACCACTCGGTACAAAGCAGATATCCTGACTATCCGGCTTATCCGCCACCGTGAGGCCAAAGCGGGCCGCAAGCGCACGGGTTTCATCCTTACTTTTTAGGTGGCCGAGCGGGAATCTCAGGAAGTCGAGTTGCTCCTGAGTGGTGGCAAAAAGGAAGTAGCTCTGGTCGCGGGAAGGATCGGCCGCACGCAGCATCTGCCCCTTCCCGTCTTTTTCAATTCTCTGTACATAATGGCCGGTTGCCATACAATCCGCGCCTAAATCTTTAGCAACCTGCAACAAGTCCTTGAATTTGACTGACTGATTACATTTGACACAAGGTATCGGAGTTTCTCCAGCAAGGTAACTATCAACAAAATCATCCATCACGCTTTCTTTGAATTTATTCTCATAATTCAATATATAATGGGCTATTCCTAATGTTTCGCTTACGCGCCTGGCATCATGTATATCCTGCCCGGCGCAGCAGGCGCCCTTCTTGTTCACCATGGCCCCGTGGTCATAAAGCTGGAGGGTGATGCCAATCACCTGGTAGCCCTGCTCATGCAAAAGGGCGGCTACGGCAGACGAATCCACCCCACCCGACATCGCAACCACCACGCGAGTATCTTTTTCCGATTTATCAAAGCCTAATGAGTTCATGATAGTTTCTTCATCTTACTTTCCAGCCAGTCGGCAAGTTGCTCTTCACCCAAATCGCCACTGGCAACCGCATACATGGTCAAATATTTTTCTTCTTTGCTGGCATCAAGCGTATAGCCGTTAATTAACAAAAAAGTACGCATAACAACATAAGCGGTGCGTTTATTGCCGTCAACAAAACCATGATTCTTGGCAATGCCAAACCCATAACAGGCCGCCAGTTTTGACAGGGAATTTACCTGATTATAGTGAAACGCATTTTGCGGGCGGGCCAGCGCGGATTGGAGCAGTCCGATATCGCGCACACCTTCACCGCCGCCATGTTCAGCCAACTGCCGGTTATGAATGGCAACAGCAACATCCTCGGAAATCCATTCCGGCTCTATCGTAGTTATATACATAACACTATTCCGCTAAACGCCTAAGCACATCACGATCTTCACGCATGATCTGTTCAGCTGCCTCCATATGGCGGGCGAATTTTTCATCGTAAGGAGTAATTTCTATGCCGTTGGCAGTACGGGTAATATAAACGGTATCGCCCCTGTCAGCATTTAAAAGGGCAAGGATTTCCTTCGGTAAAATCATACCGGTTGAGTTACCAATGGCGGTGAGTTTAACTGCGGTCATAAAAAATCTCCTTTTATTTTGTCATCTCGAACATAGTGAGAGAGCTTTGCATTATATAAATAAATCAATTGCAAAGATACCTCACATACGTTCGGTATGACAGTTTATGTTATAACTATTGTATAACGTATAATATAACAAATGTTATAACATGTCAATAGCCGCATATTGTCACAATAGCTTCATAAAACCGTCACTTTCAATTTACTGTAAAATAGGTAGAATAAGCTTATGAAAGAACCGCTAATACTCAAAACCGACGAACAACCGACCATTTTCAACAAGGAGATGGTCATAGGTACTCTTATTGCGCCCGGATTGGGCACGATCGTTGGTGGTTATATTGGCAAACAGCGCATGGAACGTGAGGCAATATCAGGCAAAATAATGGATAAACCATCGCTTGCCAATAAGGATGCTTTGCTCGGTTGGCTGGCGGGTGGACTCGTGGGTGGTATCGCGGCACTTGTTTTAGCTACAACAGCACCCGCACTGGCTTTAGTCGCCATGATAGCTACTCCTGTTGTTGGGGCGGTTATTGGTGCGCGGCGTGGAAAAGAAACGCAGGGGATAGAATATGCGCAGGCCCTCGCCCAGAAAAATGCACGCGAATCAGAAAGAGGACAAACCAAGTATGTTGTTTTCGAAAATGAGCGAGCCAACGGCAAAAGCTATGGTGCCGATATCCTCGCCGAGCGCTTACGCGCTGCTAACCAACAAAAAGAAGTTTAATAAGATTACTTCCCCCTCTCCCTCTGCGAGAGGGGCTGGGTGAGGGCTAATTTCATACATGACGATAGCAGCCCTCATCCTAACCTTCTCCCAAAGGGAGAAGGGATATATACTACCCCCCCTCCACCTTCCCCTTAACCCTATCCGCCAGTGCCGCGCTCATGAGTTCGTCGAGGTCGCCGTCGAGCACCGCGCCGGTGGCGCTGGTTTCATATTCGGTGCGCAGATCTTTTACCATCTGGTAGGGGTGCAGCACGTAAGAACGTATCTGGTGGCCCCAGGCGTTATCGGTTTTTTGCGCGTTGAGGTCGCTGGCTTTTTCCTCACGGATGCGCAGCTCACGCTCATATAATCTGGCTTTTAACATCTGCATCGCTTCCGCGCGGTTGGCGTGCTGGCTGCGCGAGCTCTGGCATTTCACCACGATCCCGGTGGGCATATGGGTGAAGCGCACCGCACTTTCGGTTTTATTCACGTGCTGGCCACCGGCCCCACCCGAGCGCATGGTATCGACTTTGATATCCTTCTCATCCACCTTGATATCAATTTTGTCATCGATAACCGGGTACACCCACACCCCGGCAAAACTGGTGTGGCGGCGGGCGTTGGAATCGAACGGCGATATACGAACAAGCCGGTGCACGCCCGATTCTGTTTTCGCCCAGCCATAAGCGTTGTGGCCCATGATTTTGATGGTCGCGGATTTGATGCCCGCTTCTTCGCCGCTATTTTCATCGATGATCTCGAATTTGTAACCACGCCGTGTCGCCCAACGCGTATACATGCGCAGCAGCATCGCCGCCCAGTCCTGCGATTCGGTACCGCCCGCGCCGGAATTTATTTCGAGGAAGCAATCATTGGCATCGGCTTCGCCGGAAAGCAGACTCTCAATTTCCAGCTTGTGTAATTCGGCAGCGATTTTTGTGAGGGTCGCTTCCGCTTCGGCGAGCATGGCATCGTCTTTTTCCGCCTCCGCCATTTGTGCGAGTTCGATATTATCCTTGAATTCGATATCGAATTTTTCATACCCGCCGATAAGGGATTCAAGGTGGTTACGCTCGCGCAGAAGGGTCTGGGCCTTGTCGGGATTATTCCACAAATTAGGGTCTTCGCACAGGGAATTCAGCTCATCGCGGCGACGCAGGGCATTATCCCAGTCAAAGATACCTCCTAAGCAGGTCCTGTGACTGCTTGATTTGCCTTGATAATGTTTCTATTTCTGCTTTCATGGTACCACGTAAAGAATAGCATTATTAACGATTTGTCAATTATTTAGAGTGTATAATGGATGGTTACTATAACTTTATATAATCTATATGCCACCTAAAAATACTCTCCAACAACAAGGCTTTTCCCTGATTCAGGTCAGTATTATGATCGCCGTGGCCGGTGTCATCCTCGCTTCGACCTTACCAGGCGGGGAAATGGGCAGCGATATAGAAAAAGACCGTATCACCCGCGAGAAAATGCAGAAAATTGAAGCCGCCACCCAAAGTTTCATGGCAGCTAACCTGCGCCGCCCCTGCCCCGCTAACGGAACACTGGCCATAAGCAACGCCAATTTCGGAAAAGAAGACACAACACCCGGACGTTGCTCCAGCTCTAATTTTTATACGCAGTCATCACCACTGACCAAAACCGGAACTACCAGCACAACTGCTGCAACAGTTACGGCCATGAGCGATACCACCGGGCTTTCTATCGGTATGCTGGTTACAGGCGAATTTATCGGCGTAGTCAATGATGTCCATATCTTAAGTATAGACAGCGCCACGCAGATTACGCTTGATAAATATCCCATAGACTCCGGCACGGCAGCCCTTACCTTTACATCAATGGTTGCCGGAGTCGTTCCCACCAGAACCCTTGGACTGCCGGATGATTATATGTTCGATGGTTACGGCAGGAGAATAGGTTATGCGGTGGATACCAGGGCCACTGACTCAGGAACCTGCCGCAACATGGCAGTTACCAAAACCCCCGGCTCTCTCCAGATAATGGATGCTGCCGCAGGCAATAACATAGATAACGTCATGTGGGCACTTATAAGTTACGGCAAAGACGGCTATGGCGCTTTCCCGATGCAGGGCAGCAGCATTGCCAACCGCATTAACAGCGGCGCAACCTCTGACGATGAAGAAATAAATGCTTTTGTGAATACCAATGATTCATTCGCAACCGCTTTCACCAAAACACTGGTCCGGCACGAGCCAATAACCACTGCCGGCAGCACTTACTTTGACGATATAGTCTGGACGCAGGAATCAAGCAAAAACACCTGCTGCACCGGGAAGATGTGCCAGCTGGGAACGCGGATAGATGGTGCGGCCAATGAGTATTTGGGCACCAACGTAGAAGTCGGTGATATTAATGGCGATGGGATACCGGATATGGTATTTTCCAAAGGTACTGTCAATACTATCCGCGTTGTTCTCGGTAGCAGGACCGGCTGGCAACCAAATGCTGGCATGTCCATGGCCACAGCAAATAGTTCGCGGTTCTTCACTATTACCAATGATTCAGGACATCCTTATTTCGCATGGTCTGTTAAAGTCGGCGATATTAATGGCGATGGCTATGATGATATAGCTATTTCTTACGGTGATAATACAAGCTCTGCTATAAAAATATTTTATGGCAGTGCAAATCCTGTAAGCACTAATACCAGTACAATGACCAATGTCATAACTTTTCCTAATACTACCGCCAACAGAGGGCCGATCATTGTACTTGGAAACTTTGCCAGTACCACAAAAAAAGATATTCTTGCACTTGTAAAAACCGCTTCCGGAACAGGTGCATCTACCGCTTACCTTATATATGGAGCAGCATCATATGCACTGACCGCCGAAGCAGTAACCACCGTAGCAGCGAGCGTCGGTTTTAAAATTAATACCACTTCCCCAAGTATAATATCATTATTAACAGGTAAAGGTGGTGATCTTAATGGCGATGGTTATGATGATATTATTTTAGGATATAATACTTATTTTTTTATTTTATTTGGTGAATCACCAGCAAACTGGAATGCTGATAAAACAACTGCCGCCACCGGCAGCACTCCTGATATAGTAAATATTGACACGCGGGTGGCAGCTGGTGGCACTGAAGCAATAACGTTTACCGCTACCGGACCTGTAACTGTGTGGGGAACTGTCGCAGTTGCTGATATGAATGGTGATGCATATAAAGACCTGATAATAAGTAGAGGAGGTTATTTTGCTGTTTATTATGGCAAAGCAGCGGGAAGCTGGGCAAATGTAAATTTTTCTGATGCCAGCACCTTTAATGGTATCAATGGTTTCCGTTTTGACCCTATGTCCAGCGTTCCGGCTTGGTCAAACAACCCTGCAACATATGCCGTGGTAGAAGATATAAATGGTGATGGTAAAAATGATATTATAATGAAAGATGCTGGAGCAGGACCAAATGGTATTTTATTTTCTGGCGCTAGTTGGGTAGTACTGCAACCAAGTGCTGGCTGGAGTTCAATCTGGTCAAGTGGAACAATAGATGTATTCACAAAAGTATTTGATACAGTTACCGGTTTGCCGTTGAATAATGACGTAAGCAAAGGTTATAGGATTGATGGTGCCGACTCTATAGACAGAGCGGCGGTGCTTGGTGTTGGCGATATCAATGGCGATGGTATAAATGACCTGATTATTGGTGCATACGGTCGCAATTCCAACGCTGGCAGCGTATATGTACTTTTCGGGCACAAACTCGTACCCTGGGATACCGCAACAAGCCTAAAATGGCTTAATTAGACCTCAACTACGGATAAGGAAAAACTTGCCTCCCCCTCTCCCAGAGGGAGAGGAATATATTGACCTGTGGCATCCAGTTAAGCCGCCTTATCCAGTGCCATAATATCCGGTTTAATTCCCAGGCGTTCGAAGACCCAGACCAGGGCGCGGGTGAGCTCGAACATCATTTCATGGCTGTGGTTCGGGGTTGGCGTAATGCGCAGACGTTCAGTGCCGCGCGGCACGGTCGGGTAGTTTATCGGCTGCACATAAATATCGAACTGGTTAAGCAGCATATCAGAAGCTTTTTTGCACAATACCGGATCAGCAACCAGCACCGGCAGGATATGGCTTACAGTAGGCATCACCGGCAGGCTGGCCTTTTCCAGCATTTCCCGGAGAACACTGACATTATACTGGTGACGGCGGCGTTCCTCGCTACTTTCCATGAGATGGCGGATGCTGGCAGTGGCACCGGCAGCAAGCGCCGGCGGAATCGCGGTGGTGAAAATAAAACCGGAAGCATAAGAACGTACAACATCCACTATCAAATTGCTGCTGGCGATATACCCGCCCATAACACCATAAGCCTTGCCCAATGTCCCCTGTATTACCGTGACGCGCTCCATCAGCCCCTCGCGCTCGGCAACCCCTGCCCCGTGCTCACCATACATACCCACGGCATGGACTTCATCAAGATAGGTTATGGCATTATATTTATCGGCGAGGTCGCAAAATTCTTTTATCGGCGCAATATCGCCATCCATTGAGTACACCGATTCAAAGGCAATTATTTTCGGGCGGTTCGGGTCAGCGGCTTTCAACAACTCCTCCAGATGTTTTACATCATTGTGGCGGAATATTTTTTTCTCAGCCTTGCTGCCGCGCATCCCGTGGATCATCGAGGCATGGTTATAGGCGTCAGAAAAAATTATACAGTTAGGAAGCACTGAACATAAAGTAGAAAGCGCCGCCTCGTTGGTGACGTAACCCGATGTCATCACCAGCGCCGCTTCCTTGTGGTGTAGCTCGGCAATAGTAGCTTCCAGGGTTACTATGGCATGGTTGGTGCCAGATATATTGCGCGTGCCCCCCGCCCCCGCCCCGAAGCGGCCAATAGCTTCCGACATCGCCGAAATAACTTTCGGGTGCTGGCCCATACCCAGATAATCGTTGCTGCACCAGACAGTGACCGTTTTTCCGGTAATATAACTTTTTGCCAGCGGGAAGGAACCAGCCTTGCGCTCCAGATCATTGAACACGCGGTAGCGCCCTTCACCTTTAAGGCTGTCTATTTTCTGCTGGAATAAATTATCGTAGTTTATCATTTTACTAATTCTTTATTGGTTATTTCGTAGAGCAGCCACACCGCCACCGTCCATAGCAACAATGCAGTCATTTGGTGTGCCAGAGCTATATTCAGTGGCACCTGATAAATCAAGGTAAAAACCCCGAGTGTGAATTGCAGCAGAATAATCAGGGCGACAATAGTGCATATTTTGCCAAGACCATTGTTTCGTATATATTTTCTATGAACATGGAACCATAAAACAAAGCTAACCGCAAGGAATATTGCGAGCGTGCGGTGTATAAATTGTATAAATATTCTATTTTCAAGAACCGGCGCGGCAAGTAATCCGCTGGGGGCAAACTCACCATTCATGTCCGGCCAGCTATTATATAAAAGCCCGGCATGAAGCCCGGCCATAAACGCGCCGAATATTATCTGGATGCAGAGGAGCGAAAACCAGAGCTTATAACTACTCAAAAACCTAGGATGAGGAAATGTCTTTATTGTCATTCCCGCGAAGGCGGGAATCTTCTCTATCGACACAGAAGATTCCCGCCTTCGCGGGAATGACAATAACACCCAAAGAATCAATGCATATATCGCAAAGGCTATCGCCAGATGCAGGGCCAGCTTTATATGGCTTACATATGGCCCTGTATCAAGGCCGCTTTTGACCATTATCCAGCCAATACCGCCCTGCAATCCTCCCAGCACAAATATGGCGAATATACGCAGGCAAAATTGTTTTGAAAAACTTTTGCGCAAGGCAAAAAACAGCATCGGGATAAAAAATACTATTCCTACCGCCCGCCCAAGCAAACGATGGATAAATTCAGGCCAGAATATTTCCTTGAACCCGGCAAGCGACATATCGCTATTCACAAGGTTATATTGCGGGGTGTTTTTATAGGCGGAAAATTCTTCTTCCCACTGCGCTTCATTAAGCGGCGGGATGATGCCATGTATCGGTTTCCACTGGGTTATGGACAGACCGGAACCGGAAAGCCGCGTATAGCCCCCGACCAGCACCATAATGGCAACAAACAACAGGCATACCGTCAGCCAGATTATTATGGCCTTGTTGTCTTTTGTCATACCATACTCGCGTGGCTATAAATAAAAAAACAGGCAGATATCCCAAGATACCTGCCTGTTTATAAGATACCAAAAATACCTTACTTAGCAACCACAATTAAGAAGCCGCTTTTTTCTTTGAAGAAGTGCTAGCAGAAGCAGCAGCTGCGCTGATTTCTTCAAGGCTTTCAGCAGCACGACGATTAAGAACATCGAATGCTTCGAAGCTTGATTTGGTAACCAGCTCGCTAACTTCACGCAGGTTGGTAAGAGTGTTTTCAAAAAATGCCTTCATCAGGTCAGACTGTTTGCTGATGGTGGTTTCTGGAGTACCGCTGGTCATAAGGTCTTTAGAAACCTTAAGGGCGTTATCAATGTTGGCACGAGCAACTTCGGCCTGACGACGAGTGATCGCTTGTGCACTTTCAACTACTACCTGATTAGCAGCAGAGAGAGCCTCCATGTTACGGCGGCCAGTTGAAAACATCTGGTTAAAATCTACAGTATTCTTGAACATATCGGCAAATGCTTGGTTATACATATATAATTCTCCTATAATTCTCTTAAAAAGTTGGTATAAAAAACAAAATAACCCTACAACTGAGGGGCGATGATATAGTAGGCAATATCGCAAGTCAAGCACAAATGTTGCACTGCACAATTTTATTTTAGGACAGGTCTTTTGCTCTTTTAACCGCTACCTGCACAGCTTCCCCGATCAATTTTTCCAACGCATCTTCACGCATCAAAACCTCAAGCGCAGCTTCGGTTGTGCCACCCTTACTGGTGACGTTTTCGCGCAGTTTTTCAAAACCATCTTCGCTTTTTGCGGCAAGGTGCAAGCTGCCGTGCATCATTTCAAGCGCCAGGGTTTTTGCAGTATCTACGGAGAGGCCAGATTTCACTCCTGCTTTAGTAAGCGCTTCCAAAAATAAAAATACATAGGCCGGCCCACTACCAGAAATTGCTGTAACCGCATCCATATCTTGTTCCTCCACCCAGATTGCTTTTCCAAATGATGCCATAAGTGCGCTTGCCGATATCTTTTCTTTTTCTTTCACATTTGCATTAGCGCATAAAGCCGTAACCGCTTTACCGACTAACGCTGGTGTGTTCGGCATACACCGAACCACCTTTGCCCCCGCCCCCATACGCTCCGAAAAGAACTGTAAAGTCTTGCCGGCGGCAACTGAAATATATAGTGGGGCATTGCCAAATTTATTTTTATATTCCGATAAAATTTCTGCAAGCTGCTGCGGCTTGACGGCAAAAACAACTACGTCTGGTTTTACATTAGCAGGAAGTGTTGAATCATTTTTTTCAGCTACATAAAAATTGCTGATGCCATGCGCAGGATTCTTTTGCCAGCTTGCGAGCATGGCACTACCCATATTACCGTGGCCGACTAAAAGAAGAGAGGACATTTTGAAGTTACCAGTTACGAGTTACGAGTTACCAGTAATATATCTGGCAACTGATAACTGGCAACTGATAACTGACTTACGCTTCCGCGACTGTTTCAAAAAGAGCTATCTCCATCGCTTCGGCAGGAGTTTTGCCACCCCACACCACCGATTGGAATGCCGGATAGAAACGTTCACATTCACCGATAGCAAGGTCCAGCAATTCCTGCAGATGCTCGGCAGTTGTTCCGGCACCATCGCGCAATAATAATGAGTGGCGATAAACGATAGAATTATCTTCAGTGCATAAACCAAAATGACCAAGCCATAATTTTTCATTGACCATTGCAAGAAGCGGGTAAATTTTTGCTACAGATAATTTCTGAAATTTATTATCAAGCGAGCATGATAGAGTAAGCCCGCCACAATCTTCTTTAATGGAATCTTTCTGCCATGTGAACCAGACACTGTAGTTGCACCATGCACCAGTTACTTCGGCAACAAGCTCACCATCCGCCGGGCGATCAAACACCCAATCGCGATCCATAATTACCAACTCAGCGATATCGAGTGGATTATAAATTTTATCGGTTTTGACTTGTAGCGATTTCATTTTTCATTCCCCAAAAAACATTGTCAGAAAATATTGCAAAAATTTTGTAAAAAAATAACGCTGTAAATAAGCTACAGCGGTCATTACATAGATCGATACTGACACGGAACGATTGGAAAATCCATTACTTTAAGAAACAATGAACAATATTTATTTTATTGTTATTTTACAACATATTATACAGCAATAACGCAGGGCGATTTATTTAGTGCTTTTTTTACCGTTGGTTAGATTATTTATACACAATTCCAGTGCCTCCACCCGCTTTTTTAACTCTTCCTGTTCCAAACGGGATTTTACGAGCATGGCCTGAGTAGTGTCAAACTCCTCTTTGGTAACTAACTCCATATTTTGTAACAATTTTTCTAATTTACTGCTAACCATTGCTTCAAGTTCTCTCTTAACATCCATTAATCCTCCTGCTGCACCACCCACTACCTTCGACATATCACTTATAAATTTATTATTATTTTTCATATATATAACCCTAACATGTTGATTATTATTATTTTACGCTTTGTTAATGTTTTTCAGTATATAATGTGGGCTTGTTCTAGGGAAGTCTTATATGAAAACTATTTTAGTTACTGGTGGCGGTGGTTTTATCGGCTCCAACCTTGTTGCCGGGCTACTCGCCCGCGGCACCCACCATATAGTAGTGTGTGATGTATTTGGTGTTGGCGACAAATGGCGTAACTTGAGCAAACACCCGGTCCACGAAATTATCCAGCCTTCGGAAGTGTTCGAATGGCTCGATGCCAATAAAAGCAATCTGGAAATCATCTACCACCTTGGCTCGTTATCTTCAACCACTGAAGACCACATTGACATGGTGCTGAAAAATAATTTTACCCTGTCACTTAAATTATGGCGCTGGTGTAATGAGCATGCTGTACGTCTTATATACGCTTCAGCAGCAGCAACATATGGCAGCGGCGCGAACGGTTTCTACGATAGCATGGACCTCGCCTACCTGCACACCCTCACCCCGCTTTCCGGTTATGGCTGGAGCAAACATCTGTTCGACACCCATGTTGCAACTGACGTTATCAGGGGCGAAATAAAAATTCCGCAATGGGCAGGGTTCAAATTCTTCAACGTCTACGGCCCCAACGAATATCATAAAGAAAGTCAGCGTAGCGTTATATCACAGATCGCACCGCACGCCATTGAACACAGCAGCATCAAACTGTTCCGTTCCTATAACAGCAAATATCCCGACGGCGGACAGATGCGCGACATGATCTACGTGAAAGACATAACTCAGGTTATGTTGTGGTGCCTCGATAATCCAAAAGTATCCGGCCTGTTCAATCTCGGCAGCGGTAAGGCCAGCACCTTCAATGACATGGCAAAAGCAATATTCGCCGCCCTCGGCCATGAATCAAGAATTAATTATATTGATATGCCAACAGCCCTCGTGAAAAAATACCAGTACTTCACCGAAGCAAAAATGGATAAGCTCCGCGCCGCCGGCTACACCACGCCATTCACATCCCTGCAGGACGGCGTGAAAGATTACGTGCAGAATTATTTGCGCAAGGAAGATCCGTATCTGTAGCAGTGATTAGTGGCTAGAGTCGAGAGTCGAGTATCTGTACACGACTCTAGCCACTCGACTCTAGGCACTACTTATCCAGAAAAACCACCACCTCATCCTTACCTGACGCACCGAGCACGCGGCGCGACTGCTCGTCAAGCAGGTCGAGATCCAGATTATTATTGCTTAGTTTTCCAACTTTTTTCTCCAGCGTTTCGCGCTGTGACTTTATGTCGGCAAGCTCCATTTTCAAGCTATCGAGCTTGCTGGTCTGGCGTAAAAGAGCAAACACCCCACGCTCACCACTAACCGTATGAAAGCCCAGATAAAACAGCAACAACACGCAGAAAAGTGAGCCAATTGCTCGCTTTTTCATGGGTGAATGCGGTTCGGACTGGTAGTTATATCTTGCCATATAACTGTTTAATATAAAGAATTTTTCGCCTAATGGAAAGGGGAAATATTATAAATTTTACATCAAAATCGCGCTGCCAGCATAATGAGCGGAATAGCCGAGCAACTCCTCAATGCGGATAAGCTCGTTATACTTGGCCAAACGGTCGGAACGCGAGAGCGAGCCGGTCTTTATCTGGCCGCAGTTAGTGGCAACCGCAAGATGGGCGATGGTGGTATCCTCAGTTTCGCCGCTGCGGTGCGAGAGTATCGCGCGGTAGCCGGAACGCTGCGCAAGCTGCACCGCCTGCAATGTTTCAGTGAGAGTTCCGATCTGATTTACTTTCACCAGCAGCGCATTTGCCAGCCCTTGCTCCACGCCTTGCGCCAGTATCGCCGGGTTGGTAACGAACAAGTCGTCACCCACCAGCTGGATCTTGTTACCGAGCAGTGCGGTTATTTCCTTCCAGCCGAGATGATCATTTTCCGCCATCGGGTCTTCGATGGAAAAGATCGGGTAGCGGCTGACCAGCGTCTCATAATATTTTAGCAGCTTGCCGCAATCGAGCGACTTGCCCTCACCTTCGAGATGATATTTGCCATCGTGATAAAATTCGGTGGCAGCCACATCAAGCGCCAGCACCACATCCTCCCCGGCTTTGTAACCGGATTTTTCAATCGCCTTCATGATGAAGGAAAGTGCTTCGTCAGCCTTGCCGAAATTCGGCGCGAAACCACCTTCGTCACCCACCGAAGTATTGTATCCTTCTTCACTGAGCTGGCGTTTGAGTTCATGGAAAATTTCCGCGCCGACACGAATCGCATCCGACATGCTCTGCGCCGACACCGGCATGATCAGGAATTCCTGGATGTCGAGTTTGTTCTAGGCATGCTGGCCGCCATTGATGATGTTCATCATCGGCACCGGCAATATATGCGCGCCGACACCACCCACATATTTATAAAGCGGCTGGCCCGCAGACTGCGCCGCGGCTTTGGCAACAGCCAGCGACACACCCAGCAGCGCATTGGCGCCGAGCTTGGATTTATTTTCGGTTCCATCCAAATCTAACAGTGTCTGGTCGATCTTTACTTGGTTAGTGGCATCAAAACCGATGAGCGCATCGGCAATGTCATTATTCACATTAGCCACAGCTTTTTTTACGCCCTTGCCTTTGAAACGTTTTTTATCACCATCGCGCAGTTCCAGCGCCTCCATCGACCCGGTGGAAGCGCCTGACGGCACAGCCGCGCGGCCAAAGGCGCCATCCTCCAGTTCCACATCAACTTCAACGGTAGGGTTTCCGCGGCTATCAATGATCTCACGGGCATGGATATTGGTAATAAAGGTCACTGTTATATCTCCTGTTCTTAACATATTGTCATTCCCGCGAAGGCGGGAATCCCTTTATCCTCTAGAGAGATCCCCGCCTTCGCAGGGATGACGTATTAGGTGGTTTGCAATTTTTTATCAGAACTATAGCTTGTTTAACAAGCAATTTGTGATGCACCTTGAAATTTCACTATTTTTATCCCATAATAACAGGTATGGACAAAAATTTTTCAATTACGCAGAGTGCCGCCGCGCGCATAAATCACCTGAAAAACCAGGAAAAAAATCCTGAGCTGCGTTTTCGGGTGAGCGTGAAGGGTGGCGGCTGCTCCGGTTTCCAGTATGAATTCACGCTCGATGATGGCGCACCGGCCACCACCGATATTATTATAGAAAACTCCGGCGCGCAGGCGGTGATTGATGATGTGTCTATCGGACTATTGGCTGGCTCTGTGCTCGATTATACCGAAGACCTCGCCCATGCCGGTTTCGAGATAAAAAACCCCAACGCTACCGCCAACTGCGGCTGTGGCAATAGTTTTTCTGTAGCCTTATGAGTATAACTGTTGCCGCGTGGAACGTAAATTCCATACGTTCGCGCCTGCCGCACCTAATCTCATGGCTCGCTGCCGACAAGCCGGATGTGGTGCTACTCCAAGAACTCAAATGCACCGATGATGTATTTCCCTACATGGAAATTGAGGAACTTGGTTACAACATCGCAGTACACGGCGAAAAAACCTATAACGGCGTGGCGATACTTTCCAAATTCCCCCTAAACGATGTCAGCTGCGGCCTAGCCGGTGATGACAGCGATACGCAGTCGCGCTATATAGAAGGTGTTATAAATGTTCCCTCTTCTTCCTCCCCCCTTGTGGGGGAGGATCAAGGTGGGGGGTATGGTAATAAATCCACCCCCCATCCTAACCTTCCACCGCAAGGGGGGAAGGGACATTATAATACAATGCGCGTGGCATCGGTGTATGTACCCAACGGTATGGATGTAAGCTCGCAAAAATTCGCCTACAAACTGCGTTTCCTCGAACGGCTTTATACCCACATCGAAAAATTGCTCACCTACGATGAAATGCTGGTGATCGGCGGGGATTATAATATCGCGCCCGATGATAGCGATGTTCACAATCCCAAAGAATGGGAGGGTAGCGTACTGACCCATGACGAGGTACGCAGCCGCCTGCGCCGGATATTGAATCTGGGGGTTTATGATGCGTGCCGCCTGCTGCAACCAACCGGAAAAACGCCCTATAGCTGGTGGGATTACCGCGGAAACTCGCTGGCGGAGGATAACGGACTGCGTATCGACCACCTCCTACTTTCTCCGCAAGCCGCTGATAAACTTAATCATTATAGCGTAAAAAAAGAACTGCGCGAGCTGGAAAAAGCCTCCGACCACGCCCCGGTCATCGGAAACTTCTTTTCTGCTTGACTTGCCCGCCCTCTCACTTTAAAAATGCAGCCTCTTTAAATTTAAAATACAGAAGGTAATATTATGTCTAGACGCTGCGCAATCACTGGAACTGGCTCACAAACCGGCCATAAAGTGTCACACTCGAACCGTAAAACCAATACCCGTTTTATGCCGAACCTGCAGCATGTTTCTCTGGGCAGCGAAATTCTCGGCACCAAAATCACGCTCCGCGTGACCGCTGCTACCCTGCGCAGCATTGAGCATAACGGCGGCCTTGATGCATATTTGCTGAAACACTCAGCCAGCAAGATGACCCCAGAAGCAGCCAAGCTGAAACGCCAGATAAAGAAAAAGCTCGCTAAAAAAGCTGCGGCCTAGGCCTTGGACTCACAGATATATAACGAACACATTGAGCAGGAAGAGGCTCACTGGTGGTTCGTTTCGCGCCGTATCATTACCGAGTATCTGTTAAAAAAACTGAAATTTCCCGATAACGCAAAGATACTGGACGCCGGCTGTGGTGCTGGCGGCAATTTGCATATGCTCGCCGGTTATGGTGATGTCTATGGCTGCGAGATGAATGACACAGTCCGCGCCCGCAGCATCGAGCGCAAGATCGGCACCATTGAATACGGCAAATTCCCTGATGAAATTCCCTTCGCTGATATAAAATTCGATATGATCGCCATGTTCGATGTGCTGGAGCATATTGAAGATGACCGCGCGGCGCTCGCTACCGTTGCGTCACGACTCACGAAAGACGGGCAGTTGTTACTCACCGTTCCTGCCTACCAGTTTCTTTTTTCGCAGCATGACCGGCTACACCACCATTTCCGCCGCTACAGCAAAAAGAAACTGGAAGAAAAAATCGCCGCTGCCGGTTTCAAAATTGAATATATCAACTACTGGAATTGCTTTTTATTTCCTGTTGCTGTTATCACCCGCCTGACAGACTTATTCCGCCCCAAGAACGCTCCAGCACTAGGCAGGAAAATGCCACCGGCAGCACTCAATAATTTCCTAATCAAACTGGTTTCATCAGAACGCTTTCTTGCCGACAAGATTAATTTACCGTTCGGCCTGTCGCTGATAATGGTAGCCCGGAAGATCTAACTTTATATCCCTTCTCCCTATGGGAGAAGGTTAGGATGAGGGCTTTGTCATCCTGAGGCATAGCCGAAGGATCTCATTCTTACAAAGCAAAGATTCTTCGCTTTGCTCAAAATGACAATAATAACCCTCTCCCAGAGGGAGAAGTGAACTAATACGGTGGGAAATTAAGCCCCTTGGGTGACGTAGTGAAAATCTCATAACCGCTTTTAGTAACCGCAATAGTGTGCTCAAACTGGGCGGAGAGTGATTTATCGCGGGTAGTGACCGTCCAGCCATCGTGCTTATTCAGGATGGTTTCGTAACCACCGGCATTTATCATGGGCTCTACAGTAAAAAACATTCCTTCTTTCAAAACAGGGGAATAGCCTTCTTCATAGTAATGGAGAATACTCGGCGCAGTATGAAAAATCTTGCCTATACCATGCCCACAATAATCACGCACTACCGAGTAACCATGCTTCTCGGCATATTCCTGAATGGCGCGGCCAATATCACTGACCACCGCCCCTTCTTTTACCTGCTCAATACCTAGCATCATTGCATCATAGGTGACCTGCGTAAGGCGTTTGGCCTTTATCGGCGGGTTTCCCGCCCAGTACATGCGGCTGGTATCACCATGCCAGCCATCGACAATGACGGTGACGTCGATATTTACAATATCGCCATCCTTGAGTTTAAGGCCGCCGGGTATGCCGTGACAAACAACATGGTTCACCGAAGTGCAGATAGAACGTGGGAAACCCCGGTAATTAAGCGGTGCTGGGATCGCCCCCGCCCCAATTATCATCTCATGGCACAAATCATTAAGTTCCTGAGTAGTAACACCAGGCTTTACATGTTCACCAATCATATCCAGAACTTCCGCAGCCAAACGCCCGGCACGGCGCATGCCTTCATAATCGGCCTGCGAATGGATGGTAATGGGCCTGGTCTCCTCTAACAAAATTTTCCCCTTTTTATTTTACAATCATTCATATATTTATAAGTAGTCTACCAGATTTATCAGGAATTTTATTTTATGCAAACCACAAAAGTCTGCCCAGAAGCCTGTATAATTATCATCGGAAACGAAATCCTGTCTGGCCGCACGCAGGACAAGAACGTAAATTTTATAGCGTCTGAACTAGTAAAACTTGGCATAAAACTTAGCGAAGTCAGAATCATACCGGATGTAACGGAAACAATTATCAACACTGTGCGAAGCTGTAGCAGTGCGTTTGATTATGTGTTTACTACCGGCGGTATTGGCCCTACTCATGACGATATCACAACTGCTGCAATTGCTAAAGCCTTCAGTGTTCCGGTAACCCGCAATCAGGAAGCCGAAAAAATACTTACCGACCATTATGGCAGTGAAAACCTTAACGCCCCACGCCTGAAAATGGCCGAGATACCAGAAGGCTCGCGCCTGATATATAACCCGGTAAGCGCTGCGCCCGGATTCGTGATAAAGAATGTATATGTGATGGCTGGTGTTCCCAGTATCATGCAGGCCATGTTCGGAGATATAAAAGGAGAACTACGTGGTGGGGCAAAAACCTTGTCGAAAACTATCTCAATATTCATAACCGAGGGCTTTCTGGCAGAAGGGCTGACTGAGATACAGGAACAATTTACTGATGTTGAAATCGGCAGCTATCCTTTTATAAAAAACGGCAGACTCGGCACCAGCCTAGTTTGCCGCTCAATTAACAGTTCCAATTTAGATAAATGTTTCAATAAGATAAAAGGGTTTTTAGCTACATTCCCCGTTGAGGTTTCAGAATACGACCTGGCAGATTAAAGCGGAAAAATTAACTTTTTCTTTACTATTTTGCATAATACTGCTATAGTTAATCTATAATATTTAGCTAGTTGGCTAATAAATCAAAAAGAGGTTGTATTATCATGAGAATGCTTTTGCGATTTTTGAAAAATGAAAAAGGCGCAACCGCCATAGAATACGGCCTTATCGTTGCATTAATTTCAGTTGCTGCCCTTATCACTTCCAATTTAGCAGGAACACAGATAGTTACCTCTTACAGTCATGTTGCCAGTACTCTTGCCTCAAGTACCGGCCGTTAGATTCATACAAACTCAAGAACTGATAAATCACAGTGGTTAAGCTGCGCTTTGGCCTGTGCGCGAACGGTCGGTTTGGCGTGGTAGGCAACCCCAAGCCCGGCAGCAAGTAGCATAGGCAGGTCGTTGGCACCGTCACCGATCGCTATAACCTCACCGGCACTAATACCCAATTTTTTGCAACTATCATGCAGGGTTTTTAACTTTGCCTCCTTGCCCAGTATCGGCAGGATAACTTTACCGGTGAGCCTGCCGTCCCTCACTTCCAGCTCATTGGCAAAATCCGCATCAAAACCCAACTCTCCCCGCACACGTGAAGTAAAAAATGTAAAACCACCCGATACCAGTACCGTATAACCGCCTTTTTTCTTAAATGAGTCTAGCAGTTCTTTGGCACCAGCCATCATCTTCACCCGCTCATCATAACATTCCTGCAAGGCTTCCTCCGGCAACCCCTTAAGCAGGGCAACACGTTCGGTCAGCGCCGCTTCAAAATCCAGCTCGCCGTTCATCGCCCGCTCAGTGACTTTTGATACCTCTGCTTTTTTACCAACAAAATCAGCCAGCTCATCGATACATTCCACGGTTATCATCGTCGAATCCATGTCGCTGATCAGCAGTTTTTTGTGATTACTGGGAAATTCCTCCTGCACGATACCGTCATAGGGCTGGTCCTGTAGAATAGCTTGTGCTATTGAGTTTAGAGTTTGGAGTTTGGAGTATTGCGTAAAGATATTGCAGGCCACACCCTCTTTCAGCATCTGCGTTTTTTGCACAACAACCTGTTGCGAAGCCAGCGACAGCACCATAGACTGCACAAACACCTCGGTCAGTGGCACTCTTTTAACATCGGCAAGCAACGTGACAACAAATTCCATAAGCAACATTCCAAATATAAAAATAGTGGTGGGCGCGACCGCTAGTGGCAAATCGGCATTTGCCCTTTCCTTAGCGGAAAAAATCAGCGGTGTCATCATCAATGCTGACAGCCAACAGGTTTATAGCGACCTGCCTATTTTAACCGCCCGCCCCACACCGCAGGAGGAAGCCAGCGCTCCCCATAAACTCTATGGAATTCTCGGCGCAACTGAAAACTGCTCCGCCGGCATCTGGTTGCGCTACGCAAAAATGGAAATAGACTGGGCGCGCACCCAAGGCCACACGCCAATAGTGGTC
>CAZUXB010000033.1:0-24399 GCA_964624555.1 uncultured Rickettsiales bacterium
TATTCGCCACGCTTAGAAGGCATCCATCTGCGCGGCGGTAAAGTCGCGCGCGGCGCGTTCATTTCCGTGCACCGCCATTTTGCCGAGATGGGCGTTGATATAGACAAGGAAACTTTCACCACGGTTGGCATCGGAGATATGGCCGGTGACGTTTTCGGTAACGGCATGCTGCTCTCCAAAAACATCCGCCTTGTAGCTGCTTTCAACCATCTGCACATCTTTATTGACCCGACTCCTGACGAAAAAACCAGTTTCGTAGAACGTAAACGCCTATTCGATCTGCCGCGCTCAAGTTGGAAAGATTACGATAACAAACTTATCTCCAAGGGCGGTGGTATTTTCGAGCGCAGCGCCAAATCTATAACTTTAAGTGCCGAGGCGCAGGCTGCCCTTGGTGTTTCCAAGGCGACCATGACGCCGGACGAACTTATCCGCGCTATACTCCTTGCCCCGGTCGATTTGCTGTGGAATGGTGGTATCGGAACCTATGTAAAAGCAGATGATGAAAGTGACGAACAGGTCGGTGACCGCGCTAATAATGCCGTGCGCGTCAACGGCTGGGAATTGCGCGCAAAGATAGTTGGCGAAGGCGGCAACCTTGGCTTCACCCAGAAAGGCCGCATTGAATATGCAAGGAATGGCGGGCGCATAAATACCGATGCGATCGATAATTCCGCCGGTGTTGATTGCTCCGATCATGAGGTCAATATCAAGATCGCTTTCAGCCAGGAGATCGCCAAAAAGAAACTTACCGTTGAAAAACGCGACTCGCTGCTTGCTTCCATGACCGATGAAGTGGCCGAGCTCGTGCTCAAAGATAACATTCTGCAAACGCAGGCGATTAGTGTGGAACAGGCGCAGGGCGTGAAACTGCTCGATCCGCAGACGCGTCTTATCCACCACCTGGAGCAGGAAGGGCTGCTCAACCGTGAGATAGAATTCCTACCTAATGACAAACAAATTTCTGATTTAAAAATTGCCGGGCGCGGTTTTACCCGGCCAGAACTGGCGGTTTTGCTCTCTTACAGCAAGATGTCATTATATAATGAGCTGCTTGCTTCGGCGCTGCCTGATGATAAATATTTTGTCACCGACCTAAAAAATTATTTCCCGGCGGCGATGCGCGAAGAGTTTCTCAGCGCAATAACCAGCCATCCACTGCGGCGCGAAATTATCGCTACTGTCGTGACCAACGATATCATAAACCGCACCGGCACCAGCTTTATCTATAACATGGCGCAGGATTTAAGTGTCTCGGCCTGCGATGTGGCGCGCGCTTATGTGATAGTGCGCGATATCTTCAACCTCGCCGATATGAGCAAATTCCTCGATATTTCGATATCGTGGCTGCTGCGCAACCTACCCCTGCCGCTGGATATTTCTGCGGTCATCAAAGATTTTTCTGCGGCGGTGGGCGATATCAAAGGCAGCCTGGAGCAGATGTCATCGGCTTTCGATATCATCACCATCGCTCGCAAAAGCAAGCGCACAGTGGGCGATGTCAGCAAGATATACGGCGCTATCGGCGGTAACCTCTATCTCGACTGGCTGCGCGCCTGTGCCCAGAGCCTGAATATGGATTCGCATTTTGATCGCCTTGCCGCACAGGCTGTACTTGGCGATTTCTATGATGAACAGCGGCGCATAACTTCGCTGGTGATAGCGGGAAATGTTTCGCTTACGCAGTGGCAGGAAGCGCGCGCTGAAGAATTCACCCGCTATGATAACTTCATCGCCGAATGTGGTACTGGCGAAAGCGCCAACATGCCAAAACTGATGGTTGCTTTGAGGTATCTAAGAGCGTTTGTTTAGGGGGCTAAACGCTCAAATTTGTAAACATCTCTTGACCGAATGTATACAAAGTGGCATAGTTTGTATACATTTAAAAAAAAGATGGATATAAACTGTGCGGATTGAAGTTGGCAAAAATATAAAGCAAAAAGAGGGCTTTAGTGCATTTGTGCCGAATAAGTTCCCTCCTGAAAAAGGTATAGTATTTAGCCCAACCATATTAAAGAAATGTGATACAGCTACAAGGTTATTAGGTAAACTGGATGGCATAGCTAAGCTTTTGCCTGATTCTAACTATTTTCTTTATATGTACGTTAGAAAAGATGCCGCTTCTTCTAGCCAAATTGAGGGTACAAAGGCCACGATGATAGATGCTTTAGAAGCGGAAGCCATGGTTAGCACATCGCTTCCCCAAGATGTTGATGATATATTACATTATGTTGATGCCTTAAATTATGGCATGAAAAGAGTAAAAGAAGATAATTTTCCTGTATCCAATCGGTTCATATGCGAATTACATAAAATTTTAATGGAAAATGCTAGAACTACTCAATTCTCTTACCCAGGAGAATTTCGTACTACACAAAATTGGATTGGCGGAACTCGCCCAGGTAATGCGCGTTTTGTACCGCCACCAGTAGAGGAAATGAAAAGGTCAATGAATGAATTAGAGCAATATATACATACGGATGATCTGACTCTTAGTGTAATAAAAGCTGGTCTTATACATTCACAATTTGAAACCATACATCCATTTAATGATGGTAATGGTAGAACAGGACGAATGCTTATAACCTTTTATTTATGGCAGGAAGGGATATTAGAAAAACCCGTATTGTTTTTGTCATCATTTTTTAAAAAACATCAAGAGCTATATTATGAAAAAATAAATGATTATCATAATGGACACGTGGAAAGTTGGTTAGATTTTTTTATTGATGGTGATATTGAGGTGGCTAATGAGGCCATTAATGTGGCAAATAAAATAACAAATTTGCGTGAGCAAGATATGGCAAAATTACAAGGTCTTGGGAAACGTGCTGCTGAAAGCGCAATATTGGTGTTGCCGAAACTTTATGCTTTGCCAGTTGTAAATGTTGCACTTGTACAAAAATGGACTGGCTTTACAAGAGCCGGTGCTCTGACAGTTATAAATCGTTTTATAGATATGGGTATTCTTGTTCCCAAGCACGAAGATAAAAAATACGGTCAATCTTATATATATAAAACATACATAAATATATTTACAGATTAGTGCCTGAAATGCTGTATTCCAATGAAACTACTTTATTTCAATTTTTATATGCGGCCATTTTTCTGTAAATTTGCGCGTCCAATCGTCAACCGATCCACGGATAAGATGCTCATGAAAAAGCTGTATTCTTACGCCCCCAAGGTCATAAAGGCTTATGACATCTGCTGACTCGTCACGTCGGATTATTTGAATTAATCCAATCTTTGTAGGATGTATACGGCTCTTGATGCCTTTGTCATGGTAATTCCACCACACTAATTCTTCGGTTTGAGCATCAATAAAGCATCCCTGTGACGGATTTCTAATAAATTGCCATAAAGAGCAAAACACTATAGTTGTTTAACTTTTTATGTATACATACATAAAAAGTGTTTACGCTCGCTACGCGGCGGAAAATCGGTCTTTCGGACTCGATTTTCATAGCTGATTATGTAAAAGTATTTACATAATCAGCTATAATAGGGTACCTATCCATCTTCCTATATAGACAATCCAAGGCGCACATTCGCTGTTATTGCAATTGCTGGCAGGGTCTACCATCCACCCTGCATAGGCAAAAATGAGGCCGAATAGCAGGAATGCCCATATAACCCAGTCTTTTCTGGCAGATATTTCATAATGCATGTGTTGCAGATTATTTTTCATGAGTTAATGTCTAAAGTGCCTAATCCCAGTAAACACCATCGCGATGCCGGCTTTGTCGGCGGCGGCGATGACTTCTGCATCGCGCATTGAACCGCCGGGTTGGATTATGGCCGATATTCCCGCTTGCTCCGCCATTTCCACATTGTCAGGGAACGGGAAGAAAGCGTCCGATGCGAGCACGCAGCCTTTCGTATCCAGCCCCGCCTCTTTCGCTTTCCAGCAGGCGATGCGCGTGGAATCGATGCGGCTCATCTGTCCCGCGCCGATACCGACGGTGGCCCCGCCCTTGGCAATCACGATGGTATTGGATTTTACGTGTTTGGCGACTGTGAAGGCAAAATGCAGATCGTCCAGTTGTGCTTTGCTCGGCGCAGTTTTGGTGGCGGTTTTGAGTGTGTCCTTGGTGATGATGGCATCATCATCCTGGTATAAGAATCCGCCGGAGATGGTTTTTACCGTCATTTTTGCGGCCGGTTTTTTCACAGGTCCGGAAAGAAGCAATTTCAGTTTCTTGCGGCTGCTTAAAGTTTCCAGTGCATCGGAATCAGCATCGGGCGCGATCATCACTTCTAAAAATAATTTGCCCAGTGTTTCACAGAATTCTTTGGTGAGTGGGCGGTTGGTGGCAATGATGCCGCCATAGGCCGAGACCGGGTCGCAGGCCAGCGCTTTGGTGAATGCTTCCACGATATTTTTACCCACTGCCACGCCGCACGGGTTGGCATGTTTGACGATCACCACCGCTGGCTCTTCAAATTCGCGTACGAGTTCGAACGCCGCGCTAACGTCATTTAAATTGTTATAGGAAAGTTCAGAGCCTTGCGCTTGCTTTGCCCCTGCCAAAGTCCCTTCCGCTTCTCCCTGCGCGTAAAAAGCGGCTTTCTGGTGCGGGTTTTCACCATAGTGCAATGATTGCTTCAATTTTCCGGCGATGGTGAGGTTGGTGGGGAATGGCGTTTCATTCTGCGCGTTAAACCAGCCGCTGATCGCCGCATCATATGCGGCGGTTTTGCTGTAAGCTTTAGCCGCAAGTAATTTACGGGTTTTGTGGGTGGTTGCGTTTTTGTTCGTCTTCATTTCTTCCATCACAGAGGCATAATCTGCCGGGTCGGTGACGATAGTCACGAACTCATGGTTCTTGGCAGCAGAGCGCACCATGCTCGGCCCGCCAATATCGATATTCTCTATACATTCTTCAAAGCTCGCACCTTTGGCCACGGTCGCTTCAAACGGGTATAGATTTATGATCACCAAGTCGATTGGTGCGATGGCATGGTCGTTCATGGCTTTTTTATGTGTTTCATTACTGCGTATACCAAGCAGGCCACCATGAATTTTTGGATGCAAGGTTTTTACCCGCCCATCCATGATCTCTGGAAAACCGGTATGGTCAGAGACTTCGGTGACTGCAATTTTTGCATCGCGCAGGGCTTTGGCCGTACCGCCGGTGGAGAGTATCTCAATTTTATTATCGGCAAGGAATTTAGCAAATTCTAATAGTCCGCTTTTGTCGGAAACAGAAATAAGGGCACGTTGTATGGTCATTTCTTCTTCTTCTTTTAATTGTCATTCCGACCATAGGAAGGAATCTTGTCTTTATAAATAATAATATTTTGCAAATATTTCTCACTACGTTCGAAATGACAAAAATTAGGCTTTACTGGTGAATTCTGGAACCAGCTTTTTGAGCAGTTCGGCGGCTTTGCCGCTGTCACGCAATTTACAGGCTTCATACAGCGTTGCAAATGATTTTTTCAGGGTTTCCAAGTCGCTTTCCCGCGGTGAGGCGAGGAAAATAGCCTCATGCGCGGTTTTCACTATATTTTCTGATTGGTGGAATAGCTCCTCATAGAGCTTTTCGCCGGCGCGCAACCCGGTGAATTCTATATTAATATCGACATAAGGCTTAAGCCCGGCGAGGCGGATCATCTGCAGGGCAAGATCAAGTATTTTTACCGGCTGGCCCATGTCGAGCACGAAAATATATTCCCGTTTTTCCTTCATGTCATGACCAAGAACGGAAGCCTGCAGCACCAGCTCAACTGCTTCGCGGATGGTCATGAAATAGCGTGTTATTTCCGGGTCGGTAACGGTAAGCGGGCCGCCTTTGGCCAGCTGTTCCCTGAATAAAGGTACTACCGAGCCTGTCGAACCTAGGACATTGCCGAAGCGCACGGTGACGAATTTTGTAGAGCTGGTGGAATTTCTGCCCAGCGCCTGACAAAAACTTTCGGCAAGTCGCTTGCTTGCTCCCATGATGTTGGTTGGGTTTACTGCCTTGTCGGTGGATATCATTACCATTTCCTGCACATTATGTTTCAGGCAGGCTTCGGCGATATTTCTGGTGCCGAAAACATTGGTTATAATGGTTTCTTCGATATTATGTTCAGCAATAGGGACATGTTTCACCGCCGCAGCGTGGAACACAATTTCCGGTGAATGCTTAGCAAAGATATTTTCCACATGCGCCTCATCGCGCACATCGCCTAGTATGCATTCCAAAGAAAGGTTCGGGAACATGCCGCGCAGTTCACGTTCAATCTGATACATGTTGAATTCACTTAATTCTAAAATAAACAATTTACCCGGATTATAGGATGATACCTGTCTGGCCAGTTCCCCGCCGATACTGCCCCCTGCCCCGGTAATAAGTACGCGCTTTCCTTCAATAAGTCTGCACATGGCCTTGCGGTCAAGGACATGCTGGGAGCGGCCGAGCAGGTCTTCGACTGCAATGGGACGCACTTCTGTTTTTTCGCTTATCCCGTGCTTAAGCTCATTCAGCCTGGGCAGGCGGGCGAGTGTAATTCCTAGACTGTCTGCTATATCCAGTAATTTATTCATATCGGTTGCGGAAAGATTATCGTCGCTGATAATGAATTTTTGTGGGGCATAACCTTTGCGTGCCAGCTTTTTCACAATTAGGGGAAGGATATTATTATCACCATAAATATTGACATGGTGGATGGTGCGGCCCTTTTTGCTTAAACTCTCATCGGTGAGGCCAACCACTTCATAAGGCGAATTTAAATCCCGTAAATTATCGCGGATGAATTGCTCAGCAGCATCGCCAGCTCCGATAATCAATACCGGAATACGGTCGTTGTTTCTTGGTGAAAATTTCCAGTTAAAACTTCTGTCTTTAAGTGCGCGGTAAATAAAGCGCGGGCCACCCAGCAGCATGACCAGCAACATCCAGTTGATGAATAAAACTGAGCGCGGCAAGCCGGTAAGCCGGTCGATGGTGAACATAAGTGCCGCAAAGATCAAAGTTGAAAGGCTTACTGATTTTATAATGCTGCTTAAGTCGTGCATGGAAGCGTAACGCCATGAACCACGGTAAAGCCGCATATATGTAAAAACTATTATGCAGACCAAAGTAAATATGGCGGCTCTTGAAGGCAGTTCTGGCCAGAAATCGCTTATCTGCTCATCACCCAGACGGATATAAACCGCCAGTACAAAGCTCAGTCCAGCCATTACCCCGTCATGCAGGATGGCGACGATATTGCGTAAGGAGCGGTCAAATAATTTCATATCATATATGGTAGACAGTGTTTTTACGGGCGAAATACCAGACCAGGGTAAATACCATAGCATAGGCAAGGACAAGATTAAACATCATCATTTGCGGGCTTATGAGCGTCTGCGCTTCCAGAAATATCAGCAGCATATTTATTCCGGTTATGGTGCGGACTATCCATTGTGGGGCGTAACTGTTTTTAATTGCCCGCAGACAGTATGGCGTCTGTGGTTTTGCATCTTTGTCACTCACAAGTTTTTCAGAAAATGGCCGGTTGAAAAAAACCACAAAGCTATCAGCAAGGAAATAGGCTGGTAGTATAAATGCTGCTGTACTATATCCACTGCTTGCAGCAAGAATCAGCAGGTATCCGGCCACAAAACCGGCCGGGACGCGGGCTATTTCCCCGGCGAGGACTTTCGCCGGATGGTGGTTCCACCACCAAAAACCGATACCGGAACAGGCAAAGATAACTGACTGTATTGAAACAGGAGAGAAAAAATTGTCTAATAAAAGTGAAAGCGAACTCAGGCCGAGGCCGATAGAGATCATCTCTATCGGCACCAACCCTTCCACTACTTCCATTTTGTCGAAACTATGGATTATCCAAAGCCACAAAAACCCGGCGAGGGCTTTATCAAATAGCGGTGGAAATAATTCGCTGAATATAGGTAATGGTATAGCGTGTAATGCCAGTGCCACCGCTGCGGCCCGTATGGCCAGCTTTATCAATTTAGGCAGCGGCATTATGCTATCCAGTAGCGGCAGACCGGCTAAGAAAAATATTGGGGCTATAACAACGTAATCAACCTCAACGCATAAAAACCCGGCGATTATCGCAAAAACCATTGCAAAACCGCCATTTTTTGGAATTGGCGCCTTGCGCTTCCCGGTTATAAGGGCGATATCCGGATCGCTTATTTTATTGCGCAAACTCAGTATGACCAGTTTCGTTCCTATTATTGAAATAAAAAAGACCGAGAAAAATATAATGAGGTTAAAATTTATCCCTGAGGTGATATCAAAATTCATCCGCGCCTCCCGAATAAGGTTTCAATATCCTTGCGTTTTAGCTCAATATAGGTTGGCCGTCCATGGTTGCATTGACCGGAACGTGGGGTTTGTTCCATCTGTCGCAGCAGCGCATTCATTTCGCTGATATTAAGTGCCCTGCCCGCGCGCACACTGCCGTGGCAGGCCATGGTTCCGCACAACTGCTCTATTTTTTCTTTCAGCGCCAGCGCCTCGCCATATTCGCTGATATTATCGGCAAGTTCGCGTACCAGCCCCTCCACATCAACTTCGCCGAGCATGGCCGGAGTTTCCCGGATAATTATTGTTTCAGTTCCGAAGGCTTCGATAGCAAAACCAAATTCCAGCAGCTCCTGTTTGCGGTTAAGCAGTGCTTCAGCAGTTGCACCGTTTAGCTGCACTATTTCCGGTATCAGTAACTTCTGCCGGGCGATACCTTGTCTGGCCAGGGCGATATTCATCTGTTCCAGCACCAGCCTTTCATGCGCGGCGTGCTGGTCGACTATCACCAGCCCATTGGTCGTTTCGGCAACGATATAAGTTTTGTGCAACTGACAACGTGCTGCACCGAGAGGGTAGCCGGTATAATCATAAGCTGGTTGCCCTGTGGGTTGTGGTGATGTTTCGCTGGGGCGGGCAAGTGGTGGTAACATATCTTGCGGCAGTAGTGATTCCATAGCCGGCAGCGGTTCGAATACACGCATTGCCGCTTCGCGCAGTTCAGCAAAACCAGCATGGCTTTGCTGAGGACTATAATTGTAAGATGGTGCTGGATGGTAGGACGGTGCCGCGGTGGCAGCAAAACGCTCCAGCGCATCGCTGGCCACGGTATTTGACGCCCGGAACCCAGCCGAACTTAAGGCGTTCTTTATTGCTCCCACTATCATTCCGCGGATCATCTGGCTGTCGCGGAAACGCACTTCAGCCTTAGCTGGATGGACATTTACATCGACCTCTGCGCTGGGTAAATCTATGAACAGAACCACCAGAGGATAGCGGTTATGGGCAAGCACATCCTGATAGGCACCTTTTATTGCGCCAAGCAGCAGACGGTCGCGTACCGGGCGGCCACCAACGAATAAATATTGCTCGCTGGAAGTACCGCAGTTGAAAGTAGGCAGGGAAGTAAACCCGCTAAGTGTTACCGAATCGCGGATATGTGAAAGTGGCAAAGAATTTTCGGCGAATTCCTTGCCCATTATGTCACGCAGGCGGGAGAGTTTATCCTCTGTTGCTGCGACCCGTAAAATATTCTTGCCGTCGGAGGTAAGGGAAAAAGAAACATGCGGATGCGCCATTGACAGCCGGTTCAGCATATCTACTGTCTGCCCTACTTCCGTGCGTTCCGTTTTCAGGAATTTAAGGCGGGCCGGTGTTGCATAAAAAAGATCACGTACCTCTATCGAAGTACCCTTGTGCAGGGTAGCTGGTATTGGTTCGCTGACATCACCGCCCTCAACGGAAATCTGCCAGGCATTTTCGCTGCCGCACGCACGGCTGGTTATGCTCATCCGGCTTACGGAACCTATTGATGGCAGGGCTTCCCCGCGGAAGCCAAGAAACTGGATATCGAGCAGGTCATCGGAAGGAAGTTTGGAGGTGGCGTGGCGCTGCACGGCGAGATCCAGCTCTTCATGCGTCATGCCTTTGCCGTTATCAGTAACCACGATGCGATTCTTACCGCCATGCTCCAGAATTATGTCGATGCTGGTGCTGCCGGCATCAAGCGCATTTTCCACCAGTTCCTTGACTACCGAAGCGGGCCTCTCTATCACTTCGCCAGCGGCGATGCGATTGATCAGGGTAGGAGGCAATATCCTTATCATTACACTTCGCCTTGGTTTCCGCCTGATGACAGATATTGTTTGGTCAGCTTCTTGCTTTCCTCAACCGCCGGTTGGTCGAACGGATTAATTTCAAACAGTAATGACATGAAAATTATTTCCAGCGTGAAATGCATTATAAGCGCACCGAAATGCTCCGGCGTAAGGGCATCAAGCTCGATAAGGCGCACCGGGCAGCGGTTATGGGCCAGTGTTTCATAAGTTGCTTTTTGCTGGGCGGCGATAACGTCACCAAGCGTTTTGCCGTTTAAATAATCAAGCTCTTCATGGTTGCTGAGGACCTCAATAACATCGCCAGTTCCCTCACGTTTTATGGTTATCATGTTGAACAACTTGTCTTTCTGGCCGCTCAGGTAAAGTTGCAACTGGCTGTGCTGGTCGGTTGAACCCATGGCGCAGACCGGGGTTGTTCCTTTGCCATCTTTGCCCAGGCTTTCCGCCCAGCACTGGCGGTACCACATGGAGAGGCCGGACAAACGCTGGCTGTAAGGAAACATGACACTTATGTTGCGGCTGCGCTGGTAAAAGCCATACTGGATAGCCGCCCCTATCGCCGGGGCGTAATTTTCCAGTGTTTCGGTTTGCTCCAGCTGCTTAACCATCTCATTGGCGCCGGCGCGGATAGCGCGGATATCAATGCCTGCGATTGCTGCTGGTAACAGGCCGACATTGGTAAGTATGGCAAACCTTCCGCCAATATCTGTTTCATGGTCAAAAACCCGCATGTCGTATATGCGGGCTAGACTGCGCAGGGGGTTGTCCCCTTCAGCTTTTTCCGGCTCGGTAATTATCATGAGTTGGGCGGGGAGCGCCGTACGCCCGATTTTTTTCTTGATGCGCCCGATCACTGCATAAGTCATGGCCAGTGTTTCCAGGGTAGTTCCGCTCTTGCTGATAACAATGAAGCAGGTATTGGGGATTTCGACTTTCGCCAGAACATCTTCCAGCATATCGGGATCGACATTATCAATAAAATCAAAACTGTGGGCATCACAGGGAGCGAAAGCCATCATTGCCGCCCCGCTCAACCCGGATCCGCCGGACCCTATTACCACAACATGGTTGAAACGCTTACGCACGGCTTCGGCAATAGTCTCCATTGCCTCAAAATCATCGTTGCGGGAAGTTATAGCAAGCAACGGGCTGGCCCCACCTATTTTCCCTGTTTTAAGTTTGTTGAAACCACCTTTAAGGGAGTTTATATGTCCTGCCACTTCTTCACTGCTCAAACCATGTACGCCGATTTTATCCTGCATGCAATAATCAGTGATCTGCTTATAAAAAATCATGGTTTGCTGCTCTCCTCAAACTGCGGGTTGCCAACCATGACTAGCTGTAGCTTATCAAGCTGTATCAAGCGTTTTGCCATTTCATCAACCTGCTTTTTTGTTACCATGTTTATTAGACTATTACGTTTGTCCATATAGTCAATTCCTAGATGATGCAATTGCATCATAGTGAGAAAATTTACGATGCTGTTGTTGCTATCCAGACCCACTACAAAAGAGCCGGTTAAAAAACGTTTTGCATCGGCGAGCTGTTTTTCGCTGGCGGGATTATCTGCAAATTCTTTCAGTGTTTGTTTTAGCACTGATAAAGCTTCACCAACTTTTTCATTGCGGGTAGCAAAGCGTCCTTCAAAGACTGCGGCATGTTGCAGGGGTATAAGCATGGACGATGCGGAATAGGTAAGTCCGCGTTTTTCACGGAGCTCGTCATTAAGCCTTGAAGTAAGCGAACCGCCGCCGAGCAGGTAGTTTACCACAAAGCCGGTGATATAATCTTTGTCATCGCGTTTGAGCCCTTCAAAACCAAATTGCACTATCGTTTGCGGTATATCCTGCTCGACTACCGTCTGTTTGGCGTCTTTTCTTGTAGAAACATCTTCCAGCTTTACATCCGGTTTATAATCAGCCGGCAAATTTTCCAGGTTTTTATCTAGCAATGTGGAGAGCTCATCGGCTGTGACATCGCCAACGACACTTATTATTATGTTAGCGCGCGTCAGGTAATTTTTTGTAAAATAAAGCAGGTCGCTTTGCTTTATGTTGGCGACAGTTTCTTCCGTACCCAGTTCCTCCTTGCTATAAGGATGGGTGCCGAAAATTTGCGTTTGCCACGTGCGGCTCAGGCGGTAGTTTGGCTTTTCCTGTTGTTGTTTAATGGTGGTAAGCGTCTGCCTTTTTACCCGGTCAAAAGCGCCATCATCAAGGCGAGCTTTTGTTAGAGCCATGCCTAAGTAGGAAAAAGATTTTTCCTTATACTCCCTCAGCATTGTTAGGTTTGCATAAAAATCATCAGTGTCGGCAGAGAATGAAAGTTTGGTGGCCGATGATTCAAGTGCGCGGCTGAAACTTTCCGAATCCATATCCCCCGCCCCTTCCAGGAGCATTGCTGCGGTTATGGCGGTGCGCCCGTCTTTATCATTTGGATCGTAGGCGGTACCGCTGTTCCTGAAAGCTATATTTACTGAAATCAGGGGCTGCGCATGTTCTTCCACCAGCCAGGCAGTAAAACCACCGGGAGTTTTTATTTCTTTGACTGTGGCGGCAAGAGCGTCTGCGGAAATAAAAATAATTACAGTGCAGGCAATATAGCGAAGTATGTTCATTTCTTCACCCCTTTTTCTTCCGGCAACAGCAAAGCAGTAACCGATTGTTCCGGCTTCAGCGTATCTTTGGCTGAGGTAAGAACGGCATCGGCGCTTATATCATCAACCAGTTTCGGCCAGCGTGTGAAATAATCTTTATCCAGCCCAACCATGCGCACCCAGCCCATGATGTTGGCGATACCAGAAAGCCCATCGCGTGCAAATATTGTTTCTGCTTTAAGCAGGATTTTAGCTCGCGCCATCTCTTCTTCTGTTACACCTCCGCTTAGGAATTTTTCCAATTCTTTGTCGGTTGCCTCTTCAATTTTTGCCGGATCAATTCCCTGTTCCGGCGCTATGTCTATGGAAAATTCTCCCGGCCCGCGTGCAAAACCATTATAGTCGACACTCACCCCCGATGCTAATTTTTGTTCAGTTACCAATGATTTATACAGCCGGCTGGTTTTACCGCCGCCAAGAACCTGGGCGAGCACGAATAATGGCAGGGTTTCTTCTTTTTTATCATAGCCAAGACTGGAAGTAGCATATACCCTTGACCATTCCGGTTGCGTAACCTGTGAGTGGTGCATGGTTATACGCCGCGCGGCGATTTGTGGCGGTTCGCTATTCCAGTGCCTTTCGGGCACCTCAGCCTTTTTCAGCCCGCCATAATATTTTTCGACGAGAGGTTTGACTTCGGAGGTAGTTACATCCCCGCTTATGATAAGTATGGCGTTGTTGGGGTGGTACCATTTTTTGTGGAAATCAAATACATCCTGCCTGGTGAGCGTATACATTTCATGTTGCCAGCCAATTACCGGCAGGTGGTAAGGGTGGTTGCGGAACAAAGCAGCATTTATTTGTTCGGAAAGCAGTGCATCCGGGTTGTTGTCAATACGCATCCGCCTTTCTTCAATTATCACCTGTTTTTCTTTATCCATATCCGCTTCGGAAGCGGTCAGATCGCCCATGCGGTCGGCCTCCATCTCCATTGCCAGCGGCAGGTTTTCCTTGGATATATTTATGTAATAGGCGGTGGCGTCATGCCCGGTGAAAGCGTTTTGCTCGCCGCCATTACGGGCTATGATGTTGCTATATTCGCCTGATTTATATTTTTTGGTGCCGAGGAACATAGTGTGTTCATGGTAGTGGGCGAGGCCAGATTTCCCAACCGGATCATCCCCTGCCCCGATCTTATACCAGATGGTGTGGTTGATTGCTGGAACACGGTGGTTGGGAATCACAATAACTTCCAACCCGTTCTTTAAGGTAAAACTTTCAACATCTGCTTTTTCGCTGGCAACGGCACTTCCTGCCACAAGTAAGCAACCTGCAATTACGGACAAAAATATTTTATTCATTTACCACCCAAAAATATTGCCGAGGAGGCCATGATCCTTATCTTTAACTTCCGGGGTATCTCCTTCGGTCACAGGTTTATTTTCCGCCTTGTTGGTTTTGATACGCTCGGCTTCATCCTTCGCGTTTACCAGCGGTTCTTTTTTCTCTGTGCTTGATGAAAAAACGTTCCACCAGTTGGCCTCTTCTTTCTTTTCCTGTGCCTCCAGCTTTTTCTGCACCAGCTCATCACGGACATTCGGGTCGGCTTTGTCAGCGCCTATATTCTGCATAAATCCGGACTGGCTGGAAGAAGTGGTGCTGCCAGCGACAGCTTTTTTGCCTTTTTTGGAGCCGGGGGCTGGCAAGCTCGCCGATTCAACTGGAGTTACTGCCGTATCAACACTTCCCTCGCGTAAGTCAAAGGTATTTCCGTCACTGGATTTTTCCTGATCCCCAACAATTATTGACTGCGCTTTTTTATCCGCTGGAACCACGATTGGCGATTCGGCAGTGCTTGAAGGCGGGCGTAACTTGAACTGCGGCGGTACAGAAAGCGGCGGGCGGGAAACTACTTTGAATTCATCGGGCGCTTTGCGGCCAAGGCCCAACGTTTCTTTAACGGAACTTCCCCCGCAGGCGGTAAGTGACAGCAGGCTGCAGGTTACGAGCAACACAGATACTCTTGATAATCTCATGATAATTCCTTGGAGTGATATTTTATAACGGCGGGAATATACTACTCCTGGGGTCAATTGCAAACAGTAATAATTTGACGAAGTGAATTTTTATAGCTATATTTAATACATGTTTGAATGGGACGAGAAGAAGAACAAAAGCAATTTTGCCAAACATGGGGTGGAATTTGAAAGCGTTTGGGATTTCGATTGGGAAAGGGCTATACGCACCCCGTCAGGATATTTTGAATATGGGGAAATCCGTTTTGTTGCTATTGGGAAAATAGATGGCAGGCTTCATGTTTGCGTTTATACGCCGCGTGACAGTAATTATCGTATTATAAGTCTGCATAAGGCGAATAAAAGGGAGGAAAAGATTTATGAAGAAAAAATTGACTGATAAAAGCGGGGAAGCGGTTGGTTTGCAGAAAGAAATTTTGCTGGCAATGCGCCCGGTGAAAGAGGTGGATCCAGAGTTTATCGCTAAGTTTAAAAAAGCCAAACGTGGTCGTCCGCAAGGACGCAAGAAAACTGTGGTCAGTATCAGTATAGACCGCGACCTTCTGGATTTTTTACGTGAAAGTGGTAGCGGTTGGCAATCAAGGGTAAATTCACTGCTCCGTGCTGCGGTTGGCCTCAGATAGTTTTTTTTGTTCGAAGAACATGCTATAAACGCATAAAACTACAACCCCTATGAAGACAAAACTATCGGCAATGTTAAAAGCCGGCCAGTGCAGGTTTCCAATGTGGAAATCTAGGAAATCAACCACTGCCCCGTAGCGTACGCGGTCAACTACATTACCGATGGCACCGCCGATTACGCAACCGATGCCTAGCGCCACCATGAGCGAATCATTTTTCCATAACCATCTGAATAGAATAGCTATAATTATTAGCGAAATGGTAGTCAGCAATATAGGCTGGTTCTGCCCGGAAAACATCCCGAAACTGACTCCGCGGTTGAATACCAGGGCGAGGTTGAAAAAAGTGGTTACTTCCATCACTGTGTGTTCGGAAAGTTGCGGTTGTTGCAAAATAAGATATTTACTGAGCTGGTCGAGAATAAATATCGCTTTGATAGCGAGAAGCCCATAAACGCGGTATTTTATTTTTAAACCCATTATTTATTACCTAATATCTTTTTTGCTCTTTCGCAATCGGCAGCGATTTGATTTTTAAGTTCGTCTACGCCCGCGAATTTTTCTTCCGCACGGATAAATTCTACAAATTCCACACATATCCTTTTGCCATAAAGATCTGCATTTGTATCGAATAAATGCACTTCCAGCAGCGGCGCATATATGCCAAATGTCGGCTTGGTTCCGATGCTGGCCACACCAAAAAAAACTCCCCTCTCCCTTTTAGGGAGAGGGCTAGGGTGAGGGTTTTTAGTGTTTGCCAAATCACCCTCACCCCGACCCTCTCCCTGGGAGGGAGAGGGAGAAATAGAAACCCTTACCGCATATATCCCCAATCTGGGCAGGAATAATTTACCCAGTTCGATATTTGCTGTTGGGAAACCAAGCATTTTTCCCCGGCCCTCGCCATGTTTCACGCGGCCTTCTATGCGGTAGGGGTGGCCGAGAAGTTTTGCTGCTTCTGGCATATTGCCCTCCCCAAGCAGAAAGCGTATGGTACTTGAGGATATGGTGTTGCCATGCGGGTTGGTTATGGGGGGGCAGGCCAGATATTTGAAGCCATATTTTTCTGCGGCGGCGGAAAGGATATTTTTGTCACCCTTGCGGTCTTTGCCGAAATGGAAATTTTCGCCGGTTATCACATAACTCGCCTTTAATTTATCAACTAATATGTTCTTGATAAAATCATCACCACTAAGGCTTGCGAGCTTATGGTTAAACCGCATCATAAAAACGCAATTTACCCCTAATTCTGCCATTGCCGCGAGTTTTACGCGCAGGCTGGAGATACGAAGCGAGGTTTTCCCGCGGGTGAAGAACTCCCTGGGGTGGGGTTCAAAGGTCATAATTGCTGTTGTGGCTTTTATATCACGAGCGCACTCATTGGCTATGGTAATTATGCCACGGTGGCCTAAATGAAAGCCATCAAAATTGCCCAGAGCCACCACCGCGCCCTTATATTGTTCGGGAATATGGTCGATATCACGGAAGATTTTCACTGTGGACTCAGCTTGCAACTATCCGGTAGCCGGAGCCGCGCAGGGTCTGGATCAGGCTTTTATCGAAGCCTTTGTCGACTTTCTGGCGCAGGCGGCTGATATGTACATCTATAACATTGGTCTGCGGGTCGAAATTATAATCCCAAACATTTTCCAGCAGCATAGTGCGGGTAACTACGGTTCCGCAATTACGCATCAAAAATTCAAGCAGTGAGAATTCGCGCGCCTGAAGGTCAATAATCTTGTCACCACGTTTCACGGTACGGCTTAAAAGATCCATCTCCAGATCGGCGCAGGTGAGCTTGGTCGAGGTTTTTTCGCCGGATTTGCGGCGGGTTATGGCATCAAGCCTGGCCTGTAATTCCGAGAAGGAATAGGGCTTGGCGAGGTAATCATCGGCGCCTACCTTCAAGCCCTTTACCCGTTCCTCGACTTTATCCAGCGCGGTGAGCAGTATTATCGGCGTTTCATTGCTGGAAGCGCGCAGTGTCTGCACGATGGTCAGGCCATCAACTTCCGGCAACATCCGGTCGATTATCATTGCATCGTAATGCTCGGTTGTGGCCATGAACAGGCCGTCCTTGCCGCTGACACAATGGTCAACGACATAGCCCTGCTCGCGTAGGCCCTTGAGCAGGTATTTGGCCGATTCCTTATCATCTTCTATAACTAATATCTTCATGGGGGAGTTTTAATTTGTTTGCAAGCAACTGTCTAGCAGAACTTCCCCTCCCCCTTTCAGGGAGAGGGTGGGGTGAGGGTGCTACCCGTACATCCAATTCTTGTATTTCACCCCCACCCGGAATTCTTAAGTTCACTGCGCTCACTAACGAATTCCGCCCTCACCCTGCAAGGGTGAGGGAAAGTGGCTTTCTTTTAATAATATTAAAAATATTAGTCAATTTTATTGACTTTATTAAAATAACATGTTAGATTATTAAAATAATGAGGATAAAAAATGATAAATTGTCCGGTTTGCCAATTTAAACTCACTCTCGCCCGCCTGAAGTGTAATGGCTGCGGGGTGGTGCTGGAGGGGAATTTTAACCTGCCACGTCTGGCACGCCTTTCGCCGGAAAATATTGCGCTTGCCGAGCAGATGATACTTTGTGGTGGCAATTTGAAAGAACTGGCGAATGATGTTGGTGTGAGCTACCCAACCTTGCGCAAGCGGATTGATGAGCTGATAGCAAGCCTGAAGGAACTGAAAGAATCTGATGACAGGGTTATTTCAAGGATACTTTCGGAGATAGAGAGCGGCGTGATTTCCCCTGAAGAAGGCATCCGTAGGATAAAGGAGGCGAAAAGTGAAATTTGACGAGAAAATAAATGCACTGCTGGCAGCCGGAAAACTCACCAATGAGCAGGCAGAAGCACTCAGGCATAGTGTTGCCGGGGCACCAGTTGCCGCTATTGACAATTGTGCGGGCCACCGCCGCCTGCCTATGGGGCTGCTTCTGTCGGCACTTATTGCTGTGTCTGCTATTTTTTATTTTATGGCTTTTTCGGGAGCGCCCCCCGCCCCGCAGGAGATACAGAATATAGAACAAACTATCAATCAAGCAGGAAAGGTCGGAGAAATGAATAAACCAACATCAACAATATTTGCCATAGTGGTACTGGCACTACCAATAATCATCTGGCTGGCCATAAGCCATAACAGCCTGGTATCGCAGGAAGAAGATGTGCTGGTTGCCTGGTCGCAGGTTGAAACTAATTACCAGCGCCGCGCCGATTTGATCCCGAACCTGCTTAACACAGTGAAGTCCTTTGCCGACCATGAGGGCCAGACGCTCACCGATATCGCAAAGCTCCGCTCGCATGCCGAGGAGCTTGCCGCTACCCAGGGCAAGGCCAAAGAGTCAGCGCAAGGTGCGGTAACCAAACTTGGTGATGATGCCTATATGAGCGGCCTTGCCAAGGAACAGTCGCAGGTCAGCGACCAACTTAAGGGGCTGATGGTTTCAGTGGAGGCCTACCCGCAATTACGCTCGTCTGATCAGTATATGGAACTTCAGGCCGAGCTTGAAGGCACCGAAAACCGTATCAACGTGGCGCGCATGGCTTTTAATGAAAAAGTTGGTGAGTTCAATGCCTCCATCCGTCGCCTGCCCAATAACATCATGGCTGCTGCCGGTGGTTTCCAGCGCAAGGCTTACTTCAAATCCGATGAGGGTGCGAATAGGGCTACAAAATTAGATTTTAATTCACCTGTTGGAAGATAAATTATGTTCAGATCGCAGGCTAAAAAAATCATAACATCTGGTGTAGTTATAACGATTATCGCTGGTGCTGCTTTCTATTTCATGCAGCCGCAGGATGGTATGCCTTATTGTTACAAAACCCTGGTTTGCGATTCGGCGAATTTGCTGACCCCCGACCAGAAGATACAGATGCAGGAATACCATCAGGCATTATTGGAACAGTATGATATCGACCTCCATGTGCTGACCGGTGGGGCTACGCCGGAGCAGGCGGTGAAGATATTCAAGGCCGCGAATATCGGCGAAAAAAGCAAGCAGCGCGCCGGGCTTTTGCTGCTCATCGACCCGCAGGCGAACATGGTACGCCTTGAAGTTTCTGCGGGGCTGGATGCGGTCTATACCGATGGTTTCGTTGCCTATATCCAGCAGCGCCAGATGGTGCCGTTCTTCAAAGCCAACCAGGTGGCCAACGGCGTGCTCGCCACCACGGAAATGCTGGTGACAAGAGCGCAGGATGCCATAGCTGGGAAAAAATTCATCCCGCCCGAACAGCTTCCGCAGAATCTGGCTATAGGTGCCGGGGCTCAGACGGCGGCGAATATAGGCAGCGGCTACCGGGCCAAAAGCAGTAGCTCGGTGTTTAAAACCAGGGATGGCATGCAGCCGGAGGATGTTGTCGCCCTCTATCATAAGGCGCTGGAAGAAGGAAATTCAGCTTACGATCTGCCGATATATGCCGCTTCCACGCAGGATATGAAAAAAACCTGGGTAGTTACCCCGGCACAGATGAAGAACGAATTCGAAGCCTACAAGAAATGCGATATTGATAAAACTATAATTCTTAAGGAAAAATCACTGGCCGTGGTGCGCTACAAGGTGGATCAGCGCCAGTGTGCGCCCTATTTCCTGCGCTTAGAGGGCGGGCAATGGCGGCTAGATTTCCTGACCATGATGTATAACATTAAATTCAATGTTTCCAACGAATGGCACCTCGATATGAACAAGCCTTGGCCATATGGCGATGCCTTCCTTGATTGGTCATTTAATAAAGATGGATATGCTTTCCCGCATACCAAAATGCGCTGGGGTATCATGACCGCCACCGATCAGGAAAGAAAAGTGACCTATGTCAAAAAGATATACCCGGATACGCCGGCGGTTAATATGGCCCTGAAAGAAAATGACATAATATTGAACTGGGATGGAATGGATGAATTCGATTACAGGAAGATCTGGTACAATATGGATGGCAAGGAAGAAGGGCAGGTTATAAAGGTCGTAGTTATGCGTGATGGGCAGAAGCTTGCTGTAGAGCTGAAAGCACCGCCTAAAATTTAAAACTATAGCTGATTATGTAAACACTTTTACATAATCAGCTATGAAAATCTAGTCCGAAAGACTGATATTGGCTTCGCCGACCTTCGGTTCCGCCGCGTAGCGAGCGCAACTACTTTTTATAGCTGATTAAGCATATAATTGCTTAATCAGCTATGAAAATCGCAAGCCGAAAGCGCGATTTTCCGCGCCGTAGGCAGCGTCAAAATGCTGCAAGCATTTTGTTAGTTAACTATATGTATGTGTACATAAAAAGTAAAACAACTATATAGGCGACTATAGTCGACAGCTATAAGGTCTACTGAAATTTAAATGACAGGGAGCAATTAAGCAGGTTGGCATTCAACAGTTGGTATTTTTGCGTCCCTACAACATTGTTGTTATCATAACAATTGGTGGCAGCATAAGCGGTGGCGGCAGTGGTTGGGTCATAGTTGGGGTCACCGGTACTGGCTCCAATGCCATTCTGGGTACGAAACCCTCCAACTTTGGTGTTATCTCCGCTTGCCCATGCAACAGGCCATAAAAATGTGGGAATCAGTGCTAAAATTTTACCGGATTGCGGTAAACCATCATCAATTTTAGTATCTATGTTATAAGCTTGTGACACTGATAATCCTGAATAAGAATAAAGTCTTGCAGAACCGCTGGCTGTAAAATTGGTTATTTCACTAATTGCCGCTAAAGCTAAATAATTTACCCCGTCAGATTTTTTTACATTAGAATTACTTTTGTTTATTCCTCCACTCCATGTAAATAAATAGTTTCCCGGTATTTTCCCACGCGGGAAATAATCCTGCAGGGCTGGTGTGCTTGATTCCGTAGTATCAACAGTAGTAGTTGGGTTTGTAAAAGTGCCGGCAATTAAACCAGCCTTGCTCAAATCGGACCAGAAGAGTATAACTTCCGAAGGCACACCGGGTATCTCTAAAATTCCCTGATTATATGTATTTGTTCCTTGTATCCAAAGGCAAGCATAAGCAGGAGTAAGCCTGCAACTCGCTTCTATAATACCGTTGCCATCACCTTCACCCACTGCTGTTCCCCGGGTATTAAAACCAAACGACGAGGCGGTGGGATCTGGAATATCGCCGGGCAGGTAGCCGTATTTTCCCTTGAAGGTATTAACAGCGGAATTAATCTGTTCAATCTGGGCTATTTGCGACCGAACGGCAGCGGCATCAATCAAATCTTTCCCCACCAGTACGCCACCGACTATAAGGCCAATAATAACCAGCACAATCGCCAGCTCAACAAGGGTAAAGCCCCGGCTCCCGTCATTGCGAACCGCAGGTGAAGCAATCCAGGTGTTGCCGCATTCTGGTACTGGATTGCTTCGGCTACGCCTCGCAATGACGCTTGTGGTATTGCAATCTATAGTTGAGGGGGCGCATTGCACTGTTATTTTCCTGTAAGATAAAATATTCAAATCATTGAAACAGTGTAATATAATTATAAAACTTTATCAATAGTTGGGGTTGACTCACCGCCCCATCTGACGTTTGGTGGCTTTTATGGAATCCTCGACGAATTTGCCGACCAGATTCATTCCCTGCCCCGCCAGTTTTTTGAGCATATCGCGTGATTCTTCGAATATGGCGAGTTGGGTGGTGGCAAAGCGCATATGCGCCTCGTCGATGACCTTCAGCGCCTTATCTTTTTGTTTGATATGGCTTTTCAGGTGGCCGATGAGCTTTTTCACATCGCTGGCTTTTTCCTGCTTTTCCTGCTGCAAAAAGGCCATGATGATCATGGTCAGCTCCCTTTCCTCAAGCTTCTGCGCCAGCCGCGCTATTGTATTCACATTGATATTAGCTTTTTCAAACTGTTGGATTATCTGGCTTATATCCCGTACATCATTATCCAGCGTATCGCTACGCTCCTGATAATCATGGTCGGCGGTGGGTTTGAGCAGGGCCGCGAACATTACTGCATAATTCTGGTATAGCTCGCTTATGCGTGCACGCATCTTGCGGTCGGGCTTGTTAGGAGGTTCCATCAGGTCGCCCTGCATGGTCATGACGATCTGGGTGGGTGATAGATTATCGGCATCCTCGCGGAAGGGGGCCAGCGGCATCTGCTGGATGTAATTGAGGCAGCGCAGGTCATAAGAGAGCATCTCTACGCTCAGGCGCTTATTATCCTTATCTTCATTGGTAAAGGTGCGGATGGCATCGTGGAAATAGTCGATGCGCGGCCGCACGTCCCCGGCCCCGGCAAACAGCTTGAACTCCTCCTCGATCGCAACAATATCGAGATAGATCCGGGTCAGAAGCGCGATAATGGCTTCTTGCTCTTTAGAATGGTTTGTCATTCCCGCAATTCTACACTAACAATCATTAATTAACAATTACCGTGTATTATGCCTAACCTAGCCGTTTATATCCATTGGCCGTTTTGCAAGTCGAAATGCCCCTATTGCGACTTTAACAGCCATGTCCGCGACAATGTCGAGCAGGAGCGTTGGAAAGCCGCCCTGCTCGCCGAGCTTGCCCATATGCACCAATATGTCCCGGATTTTACCGTGACCAGTATATTTTTTGGCGGGGGGACCCCTTCCCTTATGCCTGCCGCTACTGTTGAAGCTTTAATCAAAGAAGTCGGTAAACTATGGAAAACAGGCAGCGATATCGAGATAACGCTGGAGGCCAACCCCACCTCGGTGGAGGTGAAAAGCTTCCCCGACTTTAAGGCCGCCGGGGTGAACCGCGTGTCCCTTGGCGTGCAATCGTTGCGTGAAAGAGAGCTTAAATTCTTAGGCCGGGAACATAGCGCGAGCGAGGCCATAAAAGCCATAGAACTCGCCCGCAAAAATTTCGACCGTTACAGTTTTGACCTGATTTATGCCCGCCCGGGTCAAAGCGTAAAAGATTGGGATGCGGAGCTTTCCGAAGCACTGAAACTGGCCGGTTCGCACATGTCGCTATACCAGCTTACCATCGAGGAAAATACAGCCTTCCATCATGCCTATGCCAAGGGTGGTTTTACCCTGCCTAACGAAGAAGAAGCCGAAGAATTATATCGTTTCACCGAAGACAAAATGGCGGCGCATGGCCTCATTGCCTACGAAGTTTCCAACTATTCCAAGCCCGGCGAAGAATCGCGCCATAATATGAGCTACTGGCAGGGCGATAGCTATGTTGGCATTGGGCCGGGAGCACATGGGCGTATATCTCTCCTTCCCCCCTTGCGGGGGAAGAGCTCTCCTAATTCCCTCCCCCCTTGCGGGGGAGGGTTAAGGGTGGGGGGTAAAAATAAAACTCCTAGCCATAGAGAGTATCTTCCTTATATAAAAGAATTCGCTCGTTCTTTACGCAATAATCAAACTGAAGCCGAAAAGAAATTATGGCAGTTATTACGCGGTAATAATCTTGGCCTTAAATTTAGAAGACAATTTGCTGTTGATAATAAATATATAGCTGATTTTATTTGTCTGGAAAAAAGGCTGATAATAGAAATCGATGGTGGACAGCACTCTGAAAATATTAAAGATGCCGAGCGTACATTGTATTTAGAAAATCAGGATTTTAGAGTTATTCGTTTTTGGAATAATGAAATTTTTCAGAACTTGGAAGTCTGCTATAAAATTTTGCTGGAGGAGTTAAATAAAGATACCCCCCTCCCTAGCCCTCCCCCGCAAGGGGGGAGGGAAAATAAGAGAATAGCCACCCAAACCCTAAAAAGCCCCGAACGCTGGCTGGAGAATGTGGAGAAAAATGGACACGCGGTTGAGGTATGGCAGGAAATTGACCCGCAAACCGAAATTGAAGAACGTCTCATGATGGGGTTACGCCTGCGCTCTGGTATAAATTATGTGCAGTTCCAAATACAAACCGGCCACGACCTGCGCGAGCATATAAACCTGAAAAAGCGCGATCTTTACATAAAAAACGGCCTGCTCGCCCTCGACAGCGAAAACCTTAAAGCCACTATTAACGGGCGGTTATTACTTAATAAATTGACTGCTGAATTATTATAGTCAATTAACTTAATACTTTGACGTTTTTATAAGATTCTCCAAAGATATT
>CAZUXB010000034.1:0-23645 GCA_964624555.1 uncultured Rickettsiales bacterium
TTAAACAACAGTACCAGCAGAAAGAATACTACAAAAAACAATGCTGATAAGCCTGTTGAAACTAAGGCTACGGAAACCAAGACTGAAGATGATGGTAGCAATCCGCAATCAAAATCCAGCACCGTCCCTAAAAAGACTGAAAAACCACAAAAGACCAAGAATAATGCAAAAGAACAGTCACAGAAAATTACTATACGGCAGGAGCCTTTAGCCACCAAGAGCGAGGTCAAATCTTTAGGGGAAATTATATCGCATGAGATAAAGAAAGATGGGGCTTCCGCTCCTACCACCAATGTTATGCCCAATGTAGTAAATGATGATTCCAAACCTACGGCAACAACAGCCAATAATCCTGTTAATTCTCTGGAAAAATCTCTTGGTACCATCAAAGTTAAGAATCCTAAAAAAGATTCCAAAGATGTGATAGCAAAATCTCCGCCAAAAGATGCTCCTAAAGATGCTCCTGATACATCTGATCAGTCACCATCAGAAGACCAGTAACCATGCAGACAGTCACCCGTTTTGCGCCGTCACCTACCGGCTACCTTCATATTGGCAGCGCCCGCACCGCCCTGTTCAACTGGCTCTATGCCAAACATACCGGCGGGAAATTCCTGCTGCGCATCGAGGATACCGACCGCGCGCGCTCAACCGAACCGGCCATCGCCGCGATCCTGCAAAGCATGAAATGGCTGGGGCTGGAGTGGGACGGCGAGGAAGTCTACCAGTTCGCCCGCACTCCGCGCCACGCCGAGATCGCGCATGAGCTGGTGAAAAGAGGCAATGCTTTTTATTGCTACACCACCGCCGCCGAGTTGGAAGAATTTCGCAGCAAAAACCCCAACACCAAATTCCGCAGCCCTTACCGCGATGGCAATAAGCCAGCGCCAGAGGGAGTTCCCTACGCCATCCGCATCAAAGCCCCCAGCGAAGGTGAAACCATCGTCCATGACAAGGTGCAGGGCACGGTGGCGGTAAAAAATTCCGAACTTGATGATATGGTGCTATTGCGCTCTGACGGCACGCCGACCTATATGCTCGCCGTAGTGGTCGATGACCATGACATGGGCGTGACCCAGATCATTCGCGGCGATGACCATTTCACCAACAGCTTCCGCCAGTTGATGATCTACCAGGCGATGGGCTGGACCGCGCCGGAATTCGCGCATATTCCGCTTATCCACGGCGCTGATGGCGCCAAACTTTCCAAACGTCACGGCGCGATGGGCGCGCATGAATATGAAAAAATGGGCTACCTCCCGGAAGCGCTATGCAACTACCTGCTCCGCCTCGGCTGGGCACATGGCGATGATGAAATTATCAGCCGCGCACAGGCTATCGAATGGTTTGACCTTGATTCTGTCGGTAAATCGCCATCACGCTTCGATTTTGCCAAGCTGGAAAATTTAAACGGCCACTATATCCGCGAAGCCGATGACACCCGCCTGTTAGATTTGATAGTGGCCAGTGGCCAGTGGTCAGTGAACAGTGCAGAAAAAAATTTATTATTAAAAGCCATGAAAGGTCTCAAGCAACGCGCCAAAACCATTGTCGAATTAGCAGATAATGCGGCTTTTTATATCGCCGCGCGGCCCATAAAACTTGACGATAAATCCAAAGATGTCATCGCAAAAGGCGGGCTTGACATCATCAAGGGCATATTGCCAGAGCTGGAAGCGTGGGACGACTGGAACCATGACGCCCTCCAGCAGCTTTGCAAATCCTACGGCGAAAAAATAGGCCAGAAACTCGGCAATATCGCCCAACCCCTGCGCTGCGCCCTGTCCGGCAAAACCACCTCCCCCAGCCTGTTCGAGATAATGGAACTCCTCGGAAAAGAGGAAACCCTTGGAAGGCTTAAGGATGTATGCTAGAACTGGCTCCATGCTCTAGGCGTCAGGCTTCAGTTTTTTGGAGCCAGAAGCCCGAATCCTGAAGCCTAATTTATAAGGAAATAAACATGACCATTCGCCAAGTTATAATTGCGCCCGATGCGCGCCTGAAAACCAAATCATTCCTCGTAGAGAAGGTCGATGATGATATCCGCACCCTGGTCGCCGACATGTTTGATACCATGTATTATGAACGCGGTATCGGCCTTGCCGCCGTGCAGATAGGTGTGCATAAGCGTGTGCTGGTCGCCGATGTCGACTGGAAAGGCTCGCGTTACAGCGATGAAGAACCGGAAGAAGTTACCATCGGCAAGCAACATGTCCTTATCAACCCGGAAATAGTCACTGATTCCGGCGATGAGCATGTTTACAAGGAGGGCTGCCTCTCCTTCCCCGACCAGTTTGCCGAAGTCACCCGCCCCTCCACCGTCCGGGTAAAATATCTTGACCTTGATGGCAAACAGCATGAGGAAGAGTTTGACGGGCTGCTCGCTACCTGCATCCAGCATGAGATTGACCATTTGAACGGTATCACGTTCGTCGATCATATCTCCAGCGTCAAACGCGACATAATAACGCGCAAACTGGTAAAACTCAAAAAAGCCGGTGCTTTCGACCATGACCATGTTCATGGCGAACATTGCAATCACTAGCAGATGACGGATGACAGATGACGGATGACAAGTCATTATCCATTGTCTTTATGGGTACTCCAGCCTTTGCCGTTCCCACGCTGGAGGCATTAGTTGGCAGTAATCACAAGGTAGTCGCGGTTTATACCCAACCACCACGCCCGGCAGGCCGTGGGCAGAAGGAAACGCCGTCACCTGTTCACCAGTTCGCTCTGGAGCATCATATTCCGGTTCATCATCCAGTAAGTTTAAAAACCGCTGAAGCGCAGGAACAATTCAAATCCTTAGGTGCCGATATTGCAGTGGTGGTTGCTTATGGCCTTTTATTGCCAAAACCGATATTGGATGCGTATCCGCTTGGCTGTATAAATGTTCACCCATCCCTACTCCCCCGCTGGCGTGGCGCTGCTCCTATTCAGCGCACCCTGATGGCTGGTGATGAAGTGACTGGAATCTGCATCATGCAGATGGATGAAGGGTTGGACACCGGCGATGTTCTCCTTAAAGAAGATGGAATTTTTACCGCCGGTTGCGATGCCGGTGACCTGCATGACCTTCTTGCACAAAAAGCAGCGCCGCTGGTTCTGCAAACATTGGCTGATATAAAAAATATAAAACCGCAGAAACAATCTGCTGACGGCGTTACCTACGCCAAAAAGATACTCAAGGAAGAATGTAAAATAGATTGGTTGCAAAGCGCGGAGCATATCCATAACCAGATTCGCGGCCTCGCGCCCTCACCCGCCGCCTATTTCACGTATAACGGTGAAAATATAAAAATATTCAGTGCCAGCTTTTCCACAATGAAACACAGCTACAAACCGGGAACGGTTATCGATAACCATTTAGTTGTCGCCTGTGGTGAAGGCTTGCTGACCATCGAAGAAGTGCAGCGCCCCGGTAAAAAACGTATGTTTGCCAGCGAAATGCTCAAGTCCTATCCTATTTCAGCTAATACAGTGTTATAATAATGCCACGCTATAAATTAATAGTTGAATATGATGGCCGCCCCTATGCCGGATGGCAGCGTCAGGCCGACCAACCGACTGTGCAGGAAGCATTAATCAATGCTACTTTCCTGTTCTCCGGACAAAAGGTGGATGTGGTGGGGGCCGGGCGCACCGATGCCAATGTCCACGCCACTGCCCAGGTCGCGCATATCGATATTGATATGGACACGGAAGGGTTCAAAGTGATGCAGGGCCTGAATTATTATTTGTTCAACCCGCCTGCTCCCCCTCCTGTCATTCCGAGCGAGCGTAGCGACGAGGAATCTTTGCAAAGATCTCTCACATACGTTCGAGATGACAAATTTTGGCCAGAAAATAAGATCGCCGTGCTTGATGCGCAGAAAGTTAGCGATGAATTTCACGCCCGCTTTTCAGCCAAGCGCCGCCATTATCTCTACCGCATCATCAACCGCCGCCAGAGGCTGGCGCTGGAAGCAGGTCGCGGTTGGCATGTGATAGAAGACCTTGATGAAAAACTTATGCAGCAGGCCGCGCAGGTTTTAGTCGGCCATCATGATTTCACCAGCTTCCGCGATACCAACTGCCAATCCAAATCCCCAGAAAAAACATTGGAGGTGTTTGACGTAAAACGCCGTGGTAATGAGATACACATCACCGCATCTGCCCGCTCCTTCCTCCACCATCAGGTGCGTAACATGGTCGGCACCATCGCGCTGGTCGGGAAAGGCAAATGGAGCGTAGCCGATGTAAAAACCGCACTCGATGCCCGCGACCGCCGCGCCGGAGGCCCCACCTGCCCGCCCGATGGGCTGTATTTGACTGGTGTTGATTATTAATCAACCCCCGCACTTGTTGCGGGGTCCAGAGCCAAAAACACTACAATAAACCTTGTCATACCGCATTTATTGCGGTATCCGGTGAACATAACAGCTTATGAAACTTGTTGCCCTAGACCCCGCAACAAGTGCGGGGATAAAATGAAAAACACACAGCCAGATATTAACGGTCATTTTGGAATTTTCGGCGGACGCTACGTTGCCGAAACCTTGATGCCGCTTATTTTAGAGGTCGATAAAGCCTACGAAGCGGCCAAAGCCGATGGCAGTTTCCAGAAAGAGATTGATTATTATTTCACCCATTATGTGGGCCGCCCCTCACCGCTTTATTATGCGCCACGTTTTACCGAACATTGCGGTGGCGCGAAGATATATTTCAAGCGCGACGAACTCAACCACACCGGCGCGCATAAAATCAATAACTGCATCGGGCAGATATTACTCGCTAGGCGTTTAGGCCGCAAACGCATCATCGCCGAGACAGGAGCCGGGCAGCATGGCGTGGCCACCGCCACCGTCTGCGCCCTGTTCGGCCTTAAATGCGTGATCTATATGGGCGCCAAGGATATTGAACGACAAGCCCCCAACGTCTTCCGCATGAAGCTGCTCGGCGCGGAAGTGGTACCCGTGGAATCCGGCACCAAGACGCTGAAAGACGCGATGAACGAAGCACTGCGCGACTGGGTTACCAACGTGCATGATACTTTTTACCTTATAGGAACCGCCGCTGGCCCGCACCCTTACCCGGCCATGGTGCGAGATTTCCAGGCCATCATCGGCCGCGAAACCAAGGAACAAATGAAGGACAGCGAAGGTCGCCTGCCCGATACGCTGGTTGCATCCATCGGCGGCGGCAGCAATGCCATCGGTTTATTTCATCCATTCCTTGCAGATGAATCAGTAAAGATCATCGGCGTGGAAGCCGCTGGGCGCGGGCTTGATAGCGGCGAGCATGCGGCCTCGATAGCGCGTGGTGCGGCTGGGGTTCTGCATGGCAGCCGCACTTATTTGTTGCAGGATGCTGACGGGCAGATACTTGATGCCCACTCGATTTCGGCGGGTCTCGACTATCCCGGCATCGGCCCGGAACACAGCTATTTGCATGAAACCGGGCGCGTGGAATATGTTTCGGTGACGGATGATGAAGCCCTCGCCGCCTTCCAACTGGTTTCCAAACTCGAAGGGATCATTCCGGCGCTGGAACCATCGCATGCCCTCGCCCATGTGGCAAAAATTGCGCCAAAACTGCCCAAAGATCACCTGCTGGTGGTGAATGTATGTGGTCGTGGGGATAAGGATATTTTCACGGTAGCGAACGCGCTGGGAGTAAAACTGTGAGCCGTATAGAACAAACCTTTGCTAAAAAAAGCAAACTCCTTATCCCCTTCATCATGGGCTATGACCCTGATGCGCAGACTTCGGCGAAGATACTTGCCGCCCTACCCGCTGCGGGCGCAGATATCATCGAGATCGGTATGCCCTTTTCCGACCCGATGGCAGATGGCGTAGTGATACAATCCGCGGGCTTACGGGCGCTGAAAGCTGGTGGAACGGTTACCAAAATTATCGCCATAGTGCGTGAATTCAGAAAAACCAATAATGACACGCCGATCATACTGATGGGTTATTACAACCCGGTCTATCGCTACGGTCCGGAAAAATTCTGCAAAGACGCTGTCGCCGCCGGTGTGGATGGTGTAATACTCGTAGACCTGCCGCCGGAAGAAGAAGGCGAAATTCGCGGATTCCTTACTGCCAGCGGCCTGAATTTGATACGCCTGATTGCGCCAACCAGCGACGAAAAACGCCTGCCGCTGCTATGTAATTCCGCCAGCGGCTTTGTGTATTATATTTCCGTAGCGGGTATCACCGGCGCAAAAACTGCCGAAAGTGCTGACCTCAAAACCAGCATTGAAAATTTACGCAAGCACACCAAACTGCCAGTGGCAGTGGGTTTTGGTATTAAAACTGCCGCTCAAGTTCAGGAAGCCGCAAAATATGCCGATGCTGTTGTCGTCGGCTCGGCACTGGTTGATGCGATAGCTAAAGCTGACGATAAAGTAAAAGAAGCGAGTGATTTTGTAAAGAGCTTGCGCTAATTATTGTCATCCCCGCGAAGGCGGGGATCCAGGACGATTGGGCAATGACAGAATTTGTGGCCCTAGATCCCGGGTCAAGCCCGGGATGACAGACGGACAGGTGGCAGAGTGGTCGAATGCACCGCACTCGAAATGCGGCATACCAGCAAGGGTATCGGGAGTTCGAATCTCCCCCTGTCCGCCACTTAAGAAAATAGCCCTTTAGAGCTATTTTCTTAAGTGATGAAGAGTGGAGATGAGAACGTAGTTCGACAATTTTGCTCTTAGACAAAATTGGACGCCGAAGGCGCCCTCTAGGGCAAGCGGCGTTAAAACGCCGCGAGTCAATCTCACCTCTTCCGCCATTGTTCTAACAATCAAGTCGTTGATATATAATAAATGACGCGTGTTTTTATGGGGTGGTGCACTTGAGACAGTCGAACCCGCATTACTTCATTTGCTTGAGTGCATAATTCAATCTTGTGCGGTCAAGCTCACCTAACCTCGCTTCATTCCCCTTGAGTAAATCAATAACTTTCTGCCAATTTTTTTCCTTAAAGGCTTTTTCAGCATCTAAGTGCATTTTCTCATCTTGATGAGTCTGTGAAATCGATGCTCGCTGCTTTCTTAAATCATCCCACAACGATCTGTCATTTGCAAAGAAACGGCTGCCACATTGCTTTAGCACATTTGATAGAATCTCAAACTCGGCTCGTAACTGCTGTGCATCTTTGATTGCATCATAAAGATTATGCTGCCTTGCAGGAAATTGTGCGGCACTCTCTAAACGATGTAGCTCAAAAATAGTGTAAAATTCTTCCTTTCCACTTTCATTAAACCCTATGTCCAAATCCATTTCTAATCGTAGTGGAGCAGTGCTCAAAGTAACGAAGCGTTTGAAGTCACCTTTTGTCGAACCATCTATAAACTTTGTGTAGCCGCCAACAAACTGAGTGCGGGCATCTGGGTCATTAATTTTGTGGTCAGATACAACGAAGTGATGCTCGGATTTTAAAAAGTCCAATGCCTTTTCTGCCTCTCGATAAACTGCTTCAAAATTGCTCATTTGATGTTCCTAATTTGATTGTATATTTTATAGGCATCTGTAAAATAAGCAATCTTGTTTCTCGACAGGTTCGCATAGCGTCTACAATGTCCCGCCATTTTACAGCCAGTGAATTTCAAACTGGCGCAGTTCCTCATATTTTGGAAGTTCGTAAACACGCTGTATTTGCACCGCAATTTGGTATGATATTGAAATGTAATGCATTTGCAGGTTCGAATCTCGAATGCGTGTTTAACTCACCACCAAATGCAAGGAATTATGAAATCAGCACAAAAACATGAGCCAACCGCTTATGAAACGCTTTGCGAAAAATTGCGGACACTGGCAAAATCAGAGGGGCGCAATATGTCGGAAGCTGAAATACACAAAAGCGCACGTAATCTGATGGGATATGTCGAGTTTGTTATAAGAAAGAGCTCTGTTGATTAATTGTATGTGCCTGAAAATGGCCATCCTTCGAGCAAACTTGACACCACTTTTTTAAGCTGCGCCTTGTTCACGCCGCTGCGAGCTTGTACGGCAAGGCCAGAGTTGATCGTCATAATTAGGCAAGCTAGTGTTTTTGCATCAACAGAAGCTGGCAAATCTCCCTCTTTTATTGCCTGACGGAAACGATCGGCCATCCACCCCTCCGCCGTTAAACGCATTTGCGCCATTCGTTGGCTGATGGCCTCAGATTCGGGGCTAGTGACAAGCGCACCTTGCACCATCATGCATCCATTGGGTTTATCTTTTTGAGTAACAAGATTCACTTCACCTTCTAAAATGGCTTTTGCAACTTCATAGGCGGTTTTCTTCTTAAAGGATTCATGATAAATGTGCCCTGCGTCTTTCGCATAATGTTCTACCGTTTTAAGAAAAAGGGTTTCTTTATTCCCGAACGCTGCATAGAGGCTGGGAACGCTAATATTCAGGTTTTTTGAGAGCGTAGCAATCGAGACCCCCTCATACCCATGCCGCCAGAACAGCAGCAAGGCTGCATCCAGTGCTTTTTCAATATCAAACTCTCTTGGGCGTCCTTTAGGAGGCATAATTATCTCACATTATGTAACGGTCACTATATTTCTATTGACGAAGAAAATCAAATTATCTATTTAATGTAGCGTTCATTACAGAACATCTAAACATTATGGAGTAACTATGTTAAAAAAGATCTTGATTGCCATTTCTTTGCTTATGGTTGCATTTCTTGCCGCCGCTGCGTTTCAGCCTGATGAGTTTCGCGTAGAGCGCTCCATCACCATTGCTGCCCCTGCAGAAAATATTTTCCCTTATGTAAACAATCTTAAGAAATTTAACGAATGGAGTCCGTGGGCGAAGCTTGACCCTAACGCCAAGGCGGAATTCGCCGCACAGACGGAAGGCGTTGGAGCCTCGTTTAGTTGGGATGGAAATTACGAAGTCGGCCAAGGCAGCATGACCAATATTGAGTCTATCCCAAATGAGTTGGCGCGGTTTCGCATGGAGTTTATCAAACCCATGAAGGGGACGGATACCGCAGAATTCACCTTTAAGCCTGAAAATGGCTCAACGGTTGTAACCTGGTCCATTTATGGTCACAGAACGTATTTTTGTAAGCTGATGGGAATGGTATTCAATGCCAACAAAATGGTTGGCGAGCAGTTTGAAAAAGGCCTGAACACCCTTAAATCGCTCACAGAGAGCCAAGGCAAATGACCCGGAAGATTACCGAAGGAACGATATATTTATTGAATGCCCTACACCAGATATCGAGAAGTTGGAGCAGGCAAAAGCGTTTTACAGCACCCTGTTCGGATGGTCTTACACAAACTGGGGTGATGACTACGCCGATACCAAGGATAGCGGTATAGGCAGTGGGATTAACGCTGACCCAGCACATAAGCCCCAGCATATCATGCCTGTGATTTACACAAAGGATCTTGAATCCATGCGCGATAAAATAGTTGCGGACAATGGCAAGATAACGCGGGATATCTTTTCTTATCCTGGCGGTCGGAGATTCCATGCGCTTGATCCTGCTGGAAATGAAATCGCCGTATGTTCGGACATATAAGCCACAAAAAACAAAAGGAGAAAGACCATGAACCCCGTTGTCCATTTTGAAATGCCATACCACGATGCCAAACGCGCCGCCGCGTTTTATAAACAAGCCTTTGGTTGGAAGCCACAATTCATGGGCGAGCAGATGGGTGACTATCTGCACATGACGACTTCTACGGAGGATGCCTGCACCACCGATCATCGCGGCACCATCAATGGCGGGATGTTCCCGTTCAAACCCGATTGGCCGATGCAATATCCATCCGTCGTGATTGCGGTTGAAGATATTCGCGCCGCCATGAAGCGTATAGACAAAGCAGGAGGGAAAGTTCTGGGCGAGCCCATGACTATTCCAAGCATCGGAGATTATGTTTCGTTTGTTGATACAGAAGGCAACCGCAATAGCATTTTACAACCCAACAGTCAGAGCAAGCCTTGCTAATAGTTTTCAGAGGAGTGAAGCGCGATGCCCCTGACAGTCGATGAATTCTTAGATGCGCTCTTGCATAATCGTAAAGATGAGATTCGGGCACTTAGAAAAGCGATTATCACATTGGATGAAAATATTACCGAGACCATAAAGTGGAACGCACCCAACTTTTGCTGGAAAGGTCATGATCGGGTTACCTTGCGGTTGCACCCTGGTGATAGATTGGAAATAATCCTTCATCGTGGAGCCAAGAAGAAGGAATACCTGCCTGTCATCCTGAACGATTCAGAAAATCTGATATTTTGGATTACACCCGATAGAGGTGTGATTAAAATTTCCGACCATTACATGCTCAACGAAAACCTCCCTCAAATACTCAAAATGATTCTTGAGTGGATGCAGAAAACAGAACATTCACATGAAGCATTTGAATGATTTCGGATTTATGGAGATTTTGGAAAGACTCTCTGGCGGAGATTTACGCTCAATAGCCGATGCCAATCAAGTGGTGGCGTTGGCAGAAGAAAACCCCGCTATGATTTCTTTCTTGTGCGAATGTTTAAGCCATACCGATCGCCTGATCCGGATGCGTAGCGCCGATGCATTAGAGAAAGTATCTACTGCGCAGGCTCGTAAACTTCAGCCTCATAAAAAAATCTTTCTGAAGACGATGCAATCCGCAAACGATAAGGAACTGCGCTGGCACATGGCGCAGATTGTTCCGCGTTTAACATTAACTGAAAAAGAAGCTGAAAAAGTCTATGAGTGCCTAATTAATTATCGCGAAGATACAAGCAAAATAGTAAAGACCTTTGCTCTACAAGGGATGGTTGATTTATCTAAGCATCATCCGCAATTCGAGAAGGCAACAAACGCTGCGCTCCAAAAATGCTTAAGCAGTGGTAGCCCAGCGGAGCAAGCTCGCGCAAAGAAATTGATTTCGACTCGTTGTATTAGGCGCACAGATTAATGATAATTTTGCTAGCTGTATGATTGATATTATGCTGAACTATCAATAGGCACTCAGTCGGGCAGGTTCGAAAACCGTTCACTACGCGCCGCCATTTATAGGAAATGAGCATGAAATGCCTATTTCCTATAAATAATGATAGAGTGAGATGAGAACGTGTTCGACGACAAGTAATGCGCAGGCATTACGCAGGCGCGGCGGAGTGAAACGAAGCCAGCCTCCCCCTGTCCGCCATTATCTCTGATTAACCAGCGCGCACACGGCGCAGGAAGTTGTCTACTTGCGCATTAAGCTCCTCAGCCTGTTTCGAAAGCTCCTTGGAGGCCATCAGCATTTGCTCGGAAGCAGAACCCGCATGCGAGGAAGATGCCTGAACATCCTGTAAGCTCTCTGAGATGGATTGCATATTGGACGATGCCAGCTGCATATTCTTTGAAATATCACTGGTCGTTGCCGATTGCTCTTCTACTGCAGATGCAACGCTGGAGGCCGCTTCCGATATCGAACCTACCGAACCACCAATATCCTTAAGAGAGGCGATAATATCCTGCGCTGCCTGCCGCATTTCATCCATCACCTGTTGAATTTCTGCGGTTGTTTTATCGGTCTGGGTCGCCAGGTTTTTGACTTCGCTGGCCACCACCGCAAACCCTTTCCCAGCTTCACCAGCCCGGGCTGACTCAATGGTAGCGTTAAGCGCAAGCAGGTTAATCTGGCCGGCAATGCTGGCGATCATATCCATCGCCGCGACAACCTTAGCGGTTGCTTCATTAAGCGCACTGGCAATATTATCGGCATTATGGGCCTTATCCTTTGATTCGCTTACAATCCTGTTAGTTTTTTGCAGTTGCACGGATATTTCTTTTACAGTAGCAGAAAGTTCTTCTGAAGCGGCAGCAACTGATTGCACATTAGCTGTTGTACTTGCCGTTGCATTGCTGGCACTTAATGCTTTCTGGGCACTGTCTTTTGCTGTCCCAACCATGCTTTCTGCAGTCTGTGATAGCTCGGTGGCTGCTGCGGCAACTACATTCACTATGGATTTCACACTTTGTTCAAAATCATTTGCAACTTGTGCCTGTGCCTGTTTTTTCTGCCCTTCAAGTTCTTTCTTTTCAAGTTCGGCATAGGAAAGTTTCGCCTGCAGGGCTTTCACCATCGTCAGCGTGTTCTGCAATTCGTCATCACCAACATTAATCTGGTTATCATATTTCCCACCGGCAATAGAATTCAGTACTTTATTCATTTCTGCCAGACGTGAGGTAATGCGCGCCCTGATGACTTTTGTTACGATTGTAGCTACCCCAACAGCAAACAGAGTTACCGCGATTCCAATTATTAACCCCGTAGTTGCATCTTTCTCTGCTTCATTATATTCAGATTTTGCGGTATCCAACTGCACCTTACGCAGCTTTCCATTATCATCGGCCATATCATCAAAAAACTTATTGTTAGCCGCCAGCAGTTCATTCAGTTTATCTAACTGTCCGGATTTAAGCATTACAAGTGCAGGCTGTAATACATCCACCGCAAACTTTTTCCTTTGCCCATCATATTGCCTGGCGATGGACGCTCCTTCCGGGGACAGGTCCGCAGCCATATAGGACTTCCATATCTCCTCGCTTTTTTGTGTATTTTCTTCAACAACTTTTATTACTTCTTCCACACCTTGTTTAGTGATGCCAATCTTATAAAGCTCTACAAGGCTGTCATATTGCTTCTGGTCAATTTCTGCCAGACGGCTGATGGGCACCGTGTTATCCTCATAAACAATACGCAACGCTTCAGCCGCTTTATGCTCATTATAATTGCCGACCCCACTCACGATGATTATCAGCGCACATAGCACCACTCCCATCACCGTGATTTTTGAAGCAAATTTCTCAAACCAGAGCCTGGCTTGTTCTTTTCTGGAAGTGTCCACTACCCTGCCATGTACGATCTTCAGCAAACCGGCCTTACCATCAATAAATTTTTTATAAATCTCGCTAACAGCCCTGACAGTGGCAGAATCAGGTTTACTGCGAATAGAAACATACCCGGATATGACCCCATCCTTGAGCACAGGCATCGCATTTGCCTCTACCCAGTAGTGATCACCGTTCTTTGTACGGTTTTTAACATATCCACTCCACGGCCGCCCCGCCTTCAGGTCACGCCACAAATCCTCAAAAGCTTCCGGCGGCATATCACAATGGCGGATCAGGTTATGCGGCTGACCAATCAATTCTTCCCGCGTAAATCCAGAAATATCTATAAAATCCTGGTTAACAAAGAGTATTCTACCCTTATCATCGGTGCTTGATACGATGACAGAGCCATCTTTCATTACAACTTCATGTTGTGTAACAGGACCATTATTGCGCATACTTTACCATCCTGAAAAAGATTTATTGCTTGTTCTTCATGAAATATTTTTGGATAAAACCAAACACTACACGTGTAAGGTGTACAATAATGTACCATAATAGTACAGTACTTTTTTCAACCAATCGTACGTGCTATCCAGAACGGTCTTTGCCATCGTCATCCCGGGCTTGCTCAGTGATAACAATTAAACGTGGAAACTTTCACCGCAACCGCAGCGGCCCTTTTCATTGGGATTGCGGAATATGAAGCCGCTTTTTAGCTGCTCTTCGACATAGTCCATCTCGGTGCCGAGCAGGAACATCACCGCTTTGGGGTCGATGATGATTTTCACGCCGTTCTTTTCCACTACATCGTCGAACTTGCCCACCTCGTCGGCATATTCCACGAAATAAGAAAGGCCGGAGCAACCACGCGCGCGCACGCCAACCTTGATGCCCGCTGATGGCTTGCCGCGATTTGCCAGCAACGCATTGATGCGCTCTATTGCAGAATCAGAAACGGTAAGTAGTGGTGCGGCCATATTACTGCTGTCTATGGTCTGCCGGGGTAACGTTTATGAATGGAGTCGCCCCACCAAGCATATAAACCGGCAATTTACCATCCCATTTCTGTACGGCTTCATATTCCACCAAACCTTTATTTTGTGCTAAAGCCTGAGCACGTATTGCCATTGATTCAGCTTCAGCCTTGGCAGACATTACACGCTGTTTTGCCTGTTCCTGAATCTGAACAGTTTTATTTTTTTCCTGTTCTGCGGTCTGGATAGCAACCATTTTCGCTTCTACAGCCCGTTCAAATTCTGGGGTGTAGTCAATATTTGCTATTTCTACCCTGGTAATATGTACATCACGGCTTCCTAAAGATTCTGTAAGCAGGTTCTGAATTTCTTCCTGCCCTTTACCACGGTTGGCTATAAAATCTACTGCATCCCATTTACCCATTACGGTTTTTACCGCACCATTAACAGCCTGAGGAATCAACTTCTCTTCCCAATCCATGCCAACATTTTCCAGCATTTCATGCGCTTTAGTTTTCTCTAGATTATAATTCACTACCATATGAAATTTGCCCTGCTGAACGTCTTTAGTATAGGCTTCCGTCTCAATATCGTATCTTTTTATTCTAACATCCATTTTCTTGATTTCAGTAGTTATAGGATTAAAGAAATACAAACCCTCCTCCAGAGATTCTGGTTGCACCTTACCCCACACTACCTTGACCCCGCGGTATCCGGTATCAACTATGGTAAAGGAGGCTAAAACTAGCATTAACACAATAAAAATCGGTAATAATTTTATTATTTTATAAGGATTCATTGTTTAGTTCCATCAAACTGTTTTATCTTATTTTATGTATTAAGAATGTTTGTTTTTATAATCTTCGATAGCGGCTTTGATCGCGTCTTCGGCGAGCACCGAGCAGTGGATCTTCACTGGTGGTAATGCCAGATGTTCTGCTATCTGCGTGTTTTTAATGGTCATGGCTTCGTCAATGGTTTTGCCTTTCACCCACTCGGTGATGAGCGAGCTGGATGCAATGGCTGAACCGCAACCGAAGGTTTTAAATTTTGCATCAGAAATAGTTCCGGTGGCAGCGTCAACTTTGATTTGTAACTTCATCACGTCACCGCACGCTGGCGCACCAACCAAACCAGTGCCTACGTCCTCTGCATCTTTTTCCATTGACCCAACGTTCCTTGGGTTTTCGTAGTGATCTATTACTTTTTCGCTATATGCCATAATTCTCTCCTAATTTAATTTTACGGCTAATTTTCCGCAGTTATAAAATCCTTCACCGTCCGCCTGCACAATACCATTACATTTTTTAGCAAAAAATTCTAAAAATGCCGCATTAGTATTATATCCATCATCATCAACATCAGACAAAAGGCGCGAACAGATAATAAATTTTGTATTCTTCAAATGTTTTATTACTTTATTTTTAGCCGACAAAGGCAAAAATCCTCCACCCAATTTCTCTATAAACTCACCACATTCCTCTTTGCATAACGATTCTTCTTCGTCATCTTTATTACATTCAATTTCCAATGGCTGCTTACCATCTTTATATATTAATCCCGCTTCAGACCAATTCCCTTCAACTTGCTCAGCCAACTTTATTTCATAACCATATTCATCTTTTATCCAGCCAATAACTTCATTAAGCGATGGAACATCATGGGAAGTACAAAACACTCTAGTATAATATCCCATCTGCTCTCCTAATGTCCTGCCCATTCAATTTTTGAAATATCAATACCTTCTTGCACCATCTCCCACAACGGACTCATTTCGCGCAGTTTGCCAACGCTGTTTTTTATAAGGTTGATGGCGTAATCCACTTCTTCGTCGGTAGTGAAGCGGCCAAAACCAAAACGTATCGAGGTGTGGGCCAGTTCTTCATTCACACCCAGCGCACGCAATACATAGGATGGTTCGAGCGACGCCGAGGTGCAGGCCGAACCGCTGGAAACGGCTAAGTCTTTTATTGCCATGATCATGGATTCACCTTCTACATAGGCAAAGCTGATATTGAGGTTGCCATGCCAGCGCTGCTCACGGTCACCGTTTAAGAATACATCTTTCATGCCATCAAGAATTTCGCTGGCAAATTTATTGAATATGCGGCGCACATGCTCGGCATCCTTGCCCATTTCGTTTTTAGCAATTGCGGCGGCTTCACCGAGGCCAACAACGAGCGGGGTCGGCAGAGTACCGGAACGGAAACCACGCTCCTGCCCGCCGCCGGAAATAAGCGGTTCAAGGCGGATGCGCGGACGGCGGCGCACATACAAAGCGCCAATACCTTTCGGGCCATAAATTTTGTGGCCGGAGATGCTCATCAAATCGATATTCATAGCTTCCACATCCAGCGGAATTTTGCCGAAACCCTGCGCCGCGTCAGTATGGAAAAATACACCTTTTTCACGACATATTTTACCGATTTCCGCGAGCGGCTGGATAACGCCGATTTCGTTATTCACGGCCATGACAGAAACCAGCAATGTATTTTCTTTGATGGCAGCTTTAAGCACTTCCAAATCTACCAGACCATTTGCCTGCACCGGAAGATAGGTAACTTCAAAACCTTCCTGCTCCAGATGGCGGCAGGAATCGAGCACGCATTTATGCTCGGTCACTGGCGTGATAATATGGTTCTTCTTGTCTTTATAAAAACGCGCGACACCTTTAATGGCGATGTTGTTCGATTCGGTGGCACCGCTAGTGAACACGATTTCTTTTTCGGTAGCACCGATGAGGGCCGCCACCTGTTCACGTGCCAGCTCGGTAGCCGCTTCCGCTTCCCAGCCATAAGCATGGCTGCGCGAGTGCGGATTGCCGAATTTCTCAGTGAAATAAGGCAGCATCTTTTCCAACACGCGCGGATCCATCGGCGTAGTCGCCTGATAATCAAGGTAAATCGGTAATTTCATAAGTTCCTACTTAGCAATTTAAGCGGGGCAAATTACCCCCAAAACCGCTAATAATCAAGTTATATAGCGTAATATAGTATAGCATAGTAAATTAATCAACTATTATATGGCATATTTATGTTGCCACAAGGGGTTTACAAACCAAAAGAATCACCTAGATACAATAGGCCAATCTGATAAAATCTGTTCCCATAAGAAAAATTCAGGCAGGCTGAAAAAAAACTTGCTGCTTTTTTTCTTTGCTTTAAACCAACATACCTACACAAATTTTATTTCATGAGTTTTGCATAATGTTTCATAAGTTTCTTGGTTTGAATTCCGTTGATATGGCTATTGATTTGGGCACTGCCAACACGCTGGTATATGTGCGTGGGCGCGGTATTGTGCTGAATGAACCCTCGGTAGTTGCGATGAAAGACCAGCACGGCCTTATGGTTCCTTATGCTTTCGGTAATGAAGCCAAGCTGATGCTGGGCCGCACCCCTGCCAAAATTGACGCCAAGCGCCCACTTAAGGACGGGGTAATTGCCGATTTCCTGTCTGCTGAGGCTATGATTAAGCATTTTATCCATCAGGTTCATAACAGTAATAGCTTTATCCGCCCACGCCCGATGATAATTATCTGCGTTCCATCCGGCTCCACCCCGGTTGAGCGCCGTGCGATTCAGGAATCAGCGGAAAATGCCGGTGCGCGCGAGGTCTGGCTTATTGAGGAACCTATGGCTGCCGCTATCGGTGCCGACCTTCCAGTGACCCTTCCTACCGGTTCGATGATTGTTGACATCGGCGGTGGCACTACTGAGGTTGCAGTACTGTCGCTGGGTGGCATCGTATATGCCCGCTCGGTGCGCGTTGGCGGAGATAAAATGGACGAGGCTATTATTTCCTATATCCGCCGTTATGCAAACCTGCTTATCGGCGAAACCACTGCTGAGCGTATCAAAAAAGAAATCGGTGCGGCTTGCGCTCCGGAAAACGGCGAAGGCAAGCTTATTGAAATAAAAGGCCGTGACTTGCTCAACGGTGTGCCGAAAGAAATAACACTTTCGGAATACCAGATTGCCGAAAGTTTAGTGGAACCTGTTGGCCAGATAATTGAGGCAGTAAAAGTTGCCCTCGAATGTACGCCACCAGAGCTTTCTTCTGACATCGTTGATAAGGGTATTGTCCTGACCGGCGGCGGTGCGATGCTGCGTAATCTGGATCTGGTCCTCTCCAACGCCACCAGCCTCCCGGTCTTCATCGCCGACCAGCCGCTGAACTGCGTTGCCCTCGGCTCTGGCCGTGTATTAGAAAATCCGGAAAAACTGAAACACGTGTTGTTTAAGCAGGAGTGATTATTGGATGATTGGATGATTGGATGATTGGATGATTAAGTAAAAAGTTTATTTTCTAATTATCCAATAATCTAATTATCTAATCATCAGTATCGATATTCTCTTCACCGAATGACATGCCCTCTTCCTCAACACTGGCCTGCGGCACGTTAACCTGCGAAGCTGCATCCTTAAAGGCTTCTTCCACATCAGACGGTATTTCCTCACCCTTAGTAAGTAATTTCTGGTCGGCAATATCGGATACCGGGCGTTTGAAGAAGCTCTGCACGAGATCTTCCTGAACAGCGGCCAGTTCAATGGTCTGGTCGGCGATCTCACGCAGGGCCACCACCGAATCCTTGTCGTTATCGCGCTCAACAGTAAGCGGGTTGCCAGAGGTTATCTGCTTGGCGCGCTGGGAAGCCAGAAGCACCAGTTCAAAGCGGTTAGGAACCTGTAATATGCAGTCTTCAACGGTTACGCGAGCCATGAATCACTCCTTAAAATAGCTGTATTTTTCTTGAAAGAGTGGACTTCTAGGGCAAAACCCTGTAAATAGCAAGTATAAAGTTAAGGAAATATATGGCCGAAATTCATAACATGCTCGAAAAAAACGATAAAAAATTACCGCGCCCGGAATGGATAAGGGTGAAGGCTCCGGTATCACGTGAATTCCAGTCAACCCGCGATGTCATCCATACTCTCAAACTCAATACCGTTTGCGAAGAAGCCGCCTGCCCCAATATCGGCGAATGCTGGAACCAGAAGCACGCCACCGTTATGATTATGGGCGATACTTGCACCCGCGCCTGCGCCTTCTGCAATGTAAAAACCGGCGTGCCCGGCGCGCTCAACCCACATGAGCCAGAAAATCTGGCACAGGCCATCGCTGAATTAAAACTCAAACATGTTGTGATAACTTCCGTTGACCGTGATGATCTGGAAGATGGTGGTGCCAATCATTTTGCCGAGTGCATAACCGCTGTGCGCAAACGTTCACCGGAAACTACCATCGAAGTTCTCACGCCGGATTTCCTGCGCAAGGAACATGGTATCGGCATCATCGCCAAAGCACGGCCGGATGTTTATAACCATAATATCGAAACCGTGCCGAGGCTGTATAAAACCATCCGTCCGGGTGCGCGTTATTTTAACTCGCTGCATTTGCTTAAAAGCGTAAAAGAACAAGACCCGTCCATCTTCACCAAGTCGGGCATCATGGTCGGGCTCGGTGAAACCAAGGACGAAGTGCTGCAAGTGATGGACGATCTGCGTTCGGCGGATGTGGATTTCATGACCATCGGCCAATACCTGCAACCAACCCCGGCGCATGCACCGATCGACCGTTATGTCACGCCGGATGAGTTCGATTATTATGCAAGGCAAGCCAAAGCCAAAGGCTTCCTTATGGTCGCATCATCACCCCTTACCCGCAGCTCCTACCATGCCGGCGACGATTTCGCCGAGATGAAAGCCGCGCGGGATGCGATGTTGGCAGCGCAATGAAAAAAATAGCGCTAAAAAATTATTATCTTTTTGCACTGTGGTTACCAATTATTATTCCTGCAATATGCTCTGCAGCTTTATATTTTCTTAACTTAGATAACCTGAGTGAAAATTTAGCAACAACCTATTCTCTTCTACTTTCCTCTATAGTATTTGGTGGGATTCAATATTTTCTTTTTGCAACCTATCAGACAAATACCTGTCTCAATAAAACAAGTATTGAAATAGAACATATTATTAAAAAAGCACCATTAAACTTCACAAAAATTTGCTTCATAGGCACAACACTTATATTTCTTTGTCTTTCCTTATTTAACACACAGGAAACCCCAATTATTATTTCTATTATTTTCAGCGCATTTTTAAGTGCCATTATTTCACTTTTTGTATACCCATTTGCATATTTTTATATAATTATAGCTTTCACTTTAGAACATATCCTCAAAAAACTAAACATAATCAATGACTAGATATTTAAAACCACTTGACAACATACAACATACAACATACAATCAGCGCATGATACGCACCCAAGTCTACATTCCCAATGAACTATACAACCAAGCCAAACTTCTGGCCAAACTTGAAGGAGTGAGCATTTCTGAATATATGCGCGAGGGGCTTTCTATGAAAGTTTCCTTACAAAAAAATATCGTAAAAAATAGTAAAAAAAAGAAAAGTAAAAAAGACCCTATGGCCAGCCTTGTTGGGATGTTTTCCTTAGGTAAAGGCATAGTAACCAATGTAGCATTAAATCATAACGACATTTACGATGAGTAGCCCGTGCAAGGTATTTTACTTGATTCCGATTACATTATCGCCCTTACATTTGATAATGAATCAACCCATCACAGTGCCGCGCTAATCAGAGAAAATATTGCCGGAATAGAACAATTTATTCTTGAACCGATTTTATACGAATTAGCAACAGTTACATCTCGTAAGTTTGGACAAGAGCACGCCAGTAAACTAATTAAACAAATATACAAACTTCCGATACGAAGAATTATTATCGATGAATTGGAACCTCATATATTAGAGTTATTCCACTCCCAGCGCAAAAAATCCACTTCCCTGTTCGATTGCGCCAATCTGGTAACCGCTAAACATTACGGATTTAAAATAGCCTCGTTTGATAGCTTTTATCCCAAAGAGTTGCTGGTAAATGCCGCAGCACACTGAACAACAACACTCCCCCTATACCCCAACGCAGCTATTCGACATGGTGGCGGATGTGGAAAAATACCCTGAATTCCTGCCATGGTGCCGTGCTGCGCGGGTGATGAACAAAACGGAAGAAGGTTTCTTCGGCGAACTGATCATCTCATTCGCCCACATCACCGAGAGCTATACTTCAAAAGTGACCACCAACCGCGAGGCGGGAACCATCGAAGTAATCATGGTAAAAGGCCCTTTTGAGCACCTGACAAATAACTGGAAATTCACCGCTATAGAGGGCGGAACACAGATAGGCTTCGCGCTGGATTTCAAATTCCGCTCGAAAATATTGGAGAAATTAATCGGTTCGTTATTTTCCAAGGCAACTGCAAAAATGGTCACTGCCTTCAAAGAACGCTCAAACCAACTCTACGCGGCCCGGATCTTAGAGATAAATAAATCAACCTGATGATTGAGTTTCTCCGCCTGCTTGGAAAGCTCAACCGATGCAACCAGCATCTGCTCAGATGCCGTTCCGGCCTGGTTTGACGAACTGGTCACCTCACAAAGATTATTACTGACTTTTTGCGCCCCCTGTGCCGCAGTTTGCATATTGCTGGCAATTTCATTAGTTGTTGCCGATTGCTGCTCAACCGCTGAAGCCACAGTGGTAGTTGCCTCGGAAATATCATGCACAGATATTTTTATATCTTTTAATGCCTCTATTATTGCAATGGAAGCGGCCCGCATCTCCTCAATTACTGTTTGGGTTTCACCGATTGATTTTCCGGTCTGGCTGGCAAGGTTCTTAACTTCGCTGGCTACCACAGCAAAGCCTTTGCCAGCTTCCCCGGCCCGTGCTGATTCAATGGTAGCATTAAGCGCCAGTAAATTTATCTGGCTGGCGATATTAGAAATCATTGCCATAACTTCTTCCACACGGTCGGAAGATGCGCTGAGCGCCATAGCCAGATTATCAGCATGCTCTGTTTTATCTGTTGACTGCTGGACCAGCATGTTGGTTTTCTGTATCTGTTCGGATATTTCACGCACCGAGGAAGATAACTCATCGGTAGCAGTCGCAACCAGCTGAATATTGGAATTAGTGCTATTTGCTGCAGTAGTAGCGTCCGAGGACACGCTGGCACTATGTGAAACCGTTGTCGCCATACCTTCGGCTGTTTGTGAAAGCTCAGTTGCCGCCGCCGCAACCATATTTACTATGCCTTTAGTCTCCTGCTCGAAATCACTGGCCATTTTATGCATCATTCTGCGCTTTTCTTTTTCCAATTCCTCCTTGCTTTTTTCCTGCTCGGCCTTAAGTCGGGCATTATCCATCATATTATTTTTAAAAACCAGCACAGCCTTGGCCATATGCCCTATTTCATCCTTGTTCTCAACAGCTGGTATATCGACACTTAAATTACCGGCAGCCAGTTGCTCCATGGATTCTGTCATACGAATTATCGGGCGGGAAATACTATTGGATATTAAAAAGAACATAATGAGCGCAAATATAACCGGCACAGAGAAACCAAAAACTTCAATTAAGCGCTGCTGCTTCAAACTGTCTATACGGATTTCAAAGAGCTTTTTAAGCTCATCCAGCACAACATCACCAAGTTCTGCTGTGCCATCATGCATAATATCTGCTGTTTCAACAAACTTAACCGGATCCATTTTTCCCCCGCTAAGTAATGTTTGCATAGCAGAATCAAGCTGCGCGGCGCCATCATTATATTTAGCCATAGCCGAATCAAGGTTTGACTTTAACGTGGGGCTGATACCATAAAAATTAGCATCCTCACTTATGGAGGTATTAATTGCATCACGTGTTCTGGATAATAAAAAGTTCTTAACTACATAATTTTCTATTGATAACCTATCGTGGCCAGCAGCAGACAGGGTATTTGAATTACTACTTAATTCTTCAAACACCTTTGATTTGATTTCAGCCAGTGTATGCAGCATCTGCGGCATTACCATGGCCGCGTCCACCATATAATAAGTATCCAGATCCGGGTCCAGAATCATCCCGGAAGTATCGCCTATATATTTTACAGTATTACTGAGCCCATCAAGTAATGATGAATATGCCGCAGCATCATAATTAGCAGAGTTTATTATATCCTGCCATTTTTTTAAATGTTCTGATAATCTTATACCACTTACACCATGCTTTGCCAAAACAGCATCACTAAACCCAAGGTCATCGCCCAGCCTTCTATCAATTTCGGCCGTATTGGCAAATAGTTTATCAACGGTTTCCTCCCCTTCCTTGATATCTTTTTCTGCATCAGCATCCCCTGCTTTCTTGCGCAGTACGGCAACCTGATAATCCGCAACTTCATTCAACAAATTAAGGATGTTTTTTTCATAATCTACCCCTTTAACTTGCTGCACAGTAAAATCAATATTCTCATTTATCTTGCTGATAAGCTGGTAACACATCACTGTGAATGGTAGAGCAAAAGCAATGAGGATTATCCACAACCGGCTGTTTATTGACATGTTACGCATAATATATCCCACCATCCTAATAGTTGATTGTTTATTTGAATATAATATCAACCATTAGTATGTTATTAAAAAGATAATATCAACCAAAATTTTTCTTCGATTATTCATTGCAAGGGTTGACAGTTTGTACAACTTCTGGTTTTTGACAGTGCCCGCCTACGCTTGTAAACAAGCTACGGCGCGGCGTAATGTTTTCTAAGTGCCAAAGGCACGGGAAAATCATGGACAGGCTTGTCTCGCCGTAGCGATAGCGAAGGCGGATGGCCGAGTGGTTATATAGCCCGCCTGCGCTTGTAAACAAGCTACGGCGCGGCGTAAGGTTTTCTAAGGCTTTTCAAGCCTAAGAAAACCTAACGGACAGGTGGCCGAGTGGTCTAAGGCGCACGCCTGGAAAGTGTGTATAGGGGTGACTCTATCGCGGGTTCGAATCCCGCCCTGTCCGCCA
>CAZUXB010000035.1:0-7812 GCA_964624555.1 uncultured Rickettsiales bacterium
AAAAATCGAAGCCGAAAGCCCGATTTTTCGCGCCGTAGGCAGCGTCAAAATGCTGCAAGCATTTTGTTAGTTAACTATACTTAAAATTTAACCAACACTATCCATGCCGCCACCGCCTCTGACACTGCCAGCGCTTGCAAAACTACTTGGCGCAACATTTATGGAAGTATCAACCGGTGCATCTTTTACTTCCAACCTTGGTAAATCAGGCGGAGCTATTTTGCTTAAATCGGGCGGGCCAAGCTGCAACCCTTTGGCAACAACACTGGAAACAGCCCCCCCCCTCAGGTTAAACGAAGCTGCTGCTTTATTTATTGGCCCATCGGCAAAACCTTTGCTACCCAAATGCGCATCAAGGCCGGCATTCATGGTGGAAAACTTCACTCCAGTGAACCTGGTCATTAACCTCATGAAACCAGCTACGATGGGGTTATTTTCGTCTCCACCTTCGCTCTGCCCTCCACCGCCACTACTGGCACGGGCAGCATTCTGCGCCATTAGCGCATTGATATCTATTCCCTGCGAGCCATCATTAACAGCCATTTTTTTACCACATTAACTTGATTATACACCCGAATTATAGCGCAGTGTTTTTACAAAATCACGTGACAATTTTATGACGGTCATGCGACAGCCATACGATAGATACAAAAAAACCGCCCTTTCAATCAAGAAAGGACGGTTTTTCAATTAGTTATATATCAAGAGCGTTTCGCTTTTTGTTCTGCGCTAGGCAGGTGAGGCGAAGTGTACAACTAGCTACAAGAGCCGAAACCTAACGAAGCGCAGAGCAAAAATGGTAATGCTCTTAGTTAAAGCGCAGGCGCAGGGTACAAGCCGGAGTACCACCTGGCGTTGCGCCACGAGCGTAGGTATTGGCTGTATCAGTAGCCGCGACACCGGTGGTCATACAGTCACCGGCAACGGCACTGGCAGCGGTCGCAGTTGACCATACCGCTTTACTGGTAGCAGCAAGGGCCGGGAAGATCGTATCAGCAGCGGCACCCATTGTTGCATAACCGCGAGCCTGCACGATACCGGTATTTGGCATACCGTCGTCAAGTTTGCTGTCTATGTTGAATGATTCGATCGGGGTAACACCACCACCAACTGTCGTTGCATAAGTAGCAGTACCAGCAGCACCGGGGGTAAGACTGGTTACCGAAGCCAGGGCATAATAATTCTGCCCGGCGCTTGAACCAGCCAGCCAGTAGTTACCGCGGCCAAGCTTGGCTGCTGGCAAATACAGTGCAGCGGTAGGCGAAGCGGCCATCTGGCCACCAGTGGTAAGACCTGTACCCAACGAACCATCTAGCAAGCTAGCCGCTGAAAGCTGCTGCCAGACAAATAGAGTTTCCCCAACCGGAGCATTAAGGTTGGTACCGGCAGTGTCAGTTAAAAGCCCATTACCATCACCCAAACCAGTGGTACCAGCGTGTGCGCCGGCAGTAGGGTCAAGGCCAAAAGCGGTTGAAGAAGCAGCGAGCAGATCTCCCGGTAAACCGTTATATTTACCGCGGAAAGTATTCATCGCCGAGTTATATTTTTCATATTGGGCAATAGTAGCGCGTATTTCAGCAGCCTTAATCAGATCCTGACCAACCAGCACCCCGCCAACGATAAGCCCGATGATTACAAGCACGATTGATAATTCTATAAGCGTAAAACCAACCTGCTTTATAAGACTAGGGTTTTTGCCCTTTATCTCTGTGGTTTCGATTGCAATGGCACTCATTTGGTACTCCTCCAATAATTAAAAGTTGCTACTTAGGTTCATTCGTACTGTATTTGTTACGTAAACTGTTTTATATTTTATGTCTTGTCCCAAAAGTGAACAATCCACAGCCCAAATGCAAATTTAACTTATAATGGTTAAAACTTCGTTAGCGAAAATCAAAAAAAACGGCATTACAAAAAAAATATTTATTTTTTATGGTGTTGCAGTTTTTTATTTTCCGGTAAAATCCGGCTTGCGTTTTTCATTAAAAGCTGCGATCCCCTCACTACGATCCTTAGTGGAAAGCAGGCGGTTATAGTAACTTGATTCTGCGGCGAGCGCTTCATCCAGCCTCATATGTATGCTGTGGGTTGACACCCGCTTTATAGCATTTACCGATAAAGGCGCGGCCCTGGAGATGGCCTGCGCGCAGTCATTCACATAATCCACAAGTTCATCAGGCTCACAGAGCATATTAACCATACCCCAGCTATAAGCATCTGCGGCTGAAAATGCCTTACCTGTAAGCAATAACTCCTTGGCACGGCGCAGGCCGACTGCCCGCGGCATGGTTTGCGTACCACCCATTCCCGGGATGATGCCCAGCGTAACCTCTGGAAATGCAAAATACGCAGTTTTAGAGGAATAAATAAAATCACAGGCCAGCGCCAGTTCAAGGCCACCCCCATAAGCCGCACCATTAATTGCAGCAATTACAGGCACTTGACAATTCATTATTGAGTTTAGGGAATGGCGGAATTGCTGGTGTTGTACCTGCCACGCCTCCACAGTCATGCCCTTGCGTTCTTTAAGATCAGCTCCAGCACAGAAAGCCCTTTTGCCATCACCGGTTAAAATAACCGCCCGCACATTAGCCTTGCTATTTAGGGTAGCGAAAACATCCTTTAGTTCCAACGCCATCTGCGAATTAAGGGCATTGGCAACATGGGGACGGGAAAGGGTTACGGTGGCTATGCCATCTTCACTAATCAGTAGCTTTACTGTGGATTCGGATATCATGGCATTTAAAATACTTGAATATTCTTAAAAAACCACTAAATAAATCACTCCCATAATTTTTTATATTTATAAAGAGTATTTGCCATGATCCTACCTTTGATGCCTAAAGCAACCGCCGTGTGGCTGGTTGAGAACACTGCCCTTACCTTCGACCAGATCGGTGATTTCTGTGGAATGCACCCTCTGGAAGTACAGGGAATTGCTGATGGTGAAGTTGCCGGCGGCATCCGTGGGCACGACCCGGTGGCCAGCGGGCAGCTTTCCGCTGAGAACATCGCCGAGTGCGAAAAGGACGAGGATAAGCGCCTGGAAATGCTGGGCACCGCCAAACAGTATATATTGCAGAAGACCAAAGGCAGCCGTTATACTCCTGTTGCCCGCCGTCAGGATAAGCCGGATGCCATTGCATGGCTGGTGAAGCACTACCCGACCATGACCGACGGGCAGATCGCAAAGCTGGTAGGCACCACCAAAAACACCATCACCGCCGTGCGCAGCAAGACCCACTGGAATAGCACCAATATAAAACCGCGTGACCCGGTATTGCTTGGCCTCTGCACCCAGACCCATCTCGATGCAGCAGTCGCCAATATAAAACCAGCCCCAACCGACGCCAAACAGGCTTAATGAGCTATAATGTAACCACCCTGCCCAGTGGCCTGCGCGTTGCCAGTGAATTCCTGCCCGGCGTAGAAAGTGTTGCGGTAGCGGTTAATGTCGGCACCGGTGCGCGTTATGAGAGTGAACACGAGAACGGTATCTCGCACCTGCTCGAACATATGGCTTTCAAGGGTACCGCCACCCGCAGCGCTAGGGATATAGCCGAAACTTTTGATGCCATTGGCGGGCAGCTCAATGCCTATACTTCGATGGAACTCACCGTTTATTACGCCAAGGTGCTAAAGCAGGATGTGAATATTGCAGTCGAAGTGCTGGCTGACATTATGCAGAACTCCACCTTCGCCGAGCATGAGCTGGTGCGGGAAAAGGAAGTTATCATCCAGGAAATCGCCATGCACCACGACTCGCCGGATGATCTGATAGTTGATTATTTTGATGCCCTCGCCTTCCCTGCTCAACCACTGGGACGCTCAATACTAAGCACTGAGGAAAAAGTTTCGTCCTACTCCAGCGATGATCTGCGCCGCTACATGCAGGCGCATTACCGCCCGCAGCGCATGGTTATCACCGCCGCTGGAAATATTAAGCACGAGGATTTTGTAGCGCTGGTAGAAAAATATTTTGCAATGCAGCAAATTGAAAACGGCAGGGGTTTTGAAAAGGCAACCTATGTTAGTGGCGATATCCGTGTTACCGCTGATTTCGAACAGTTGCATTTGCTTATGGGACTGCCGACTATAAATATGCACTCGGCGGATTATTACGCGCTGCAACTATATAGCACCATACTGGGCGGCGGCATGTCTTCACGTTTATTCCAGGAAGTGCGCGAAAAAGCCGGGCTGGCCTACACGGTTTATTCCATGGCCTCGGCTTATGAAGATGTGGGCATGATGAGCGTCTACGCCGCCGCTGCGCCGGAAAAAGGTGGTGAGTTATCCGCCATCATCTGCGAGCAGATAGCGGGCATGGCAAAAAACATAACTGATGCCGAGATAGAGCGCGCCCGCAACCAGCAGAAAGCTGAACTGCTCATGGCCCGCGAAAACCCGCAGACGGTCTCAACATGGATCGGCAGGCACCTGCTCATGTTCGGTGAATACCGGCGGGCTGGCGACATAATAAAACGTATTGATGCTGTGAGCAAAGACCAACTCCTCGCCCTCGCGAAAAAAATAGCGGGCGGCAAACTCACCGTTGCTGCGCTGGGCAGCGATGTTTCCAAGGTGTTCAGCTACGAAGAATTGAGTAAAAAGTTAGCCTCTTAACTGTCACCCCGCACTTGTTGCGGGGTGACAAGACTAATACCCCGTCAAAATCCTATCCACCAGTTCCTTGATAGAAGGCACGAAGCCGCCCGCATAGAACGGATCGTTCTTGAACTTGTAGGCATTATGGCCGGAGAACATAAGCTGGGTATCGACCGGCTCACCCAAAATAATATCCTGCAAAGTTTTCTGGATACAGAAACTGCGCGGGTCAGCTTTCTTTCCGGTAGTGTAATCGTCATGGTCTTTCCAGTTGGAAAAGCGGCAGTGGCTTAAGCAGCCCATACATTCTATCTGGTCGACGAGTATCTGGTTGGCTTTTTCCGGAGTAACAAAAATAAGGGTCGAGTCCGGGGTTTTCATAGCTTCCGTGTGCCCCTGCTCTTTCCACACATCAACGCGGTGCTTGTCATCGGGCTGGACGAATACCGGACGGCCGCGCGCACCAACCGGCAGCGGTTCAGAGAATAAACCTTCCTGTTCGAGGCGATATTCGATCTGGCGTTCAGCGCGACCACGCAGTTCCTTAATAAAACTATTATTCACGCCGGAAGAATAAAAACCGGTGGGGCTGAAATGGTTTAGGAACACATCGCCCTCTTCCAGTTGCATGAGTTTCTTTTTCCAATCAGGAGAAACCGGACTTTCCTTGGTCAGCAGCGGGCGGGTACCGAACTGGAACGCAATTTTTCCAATTTCAGGATTATCGAGCCAATGCTCCCAGTCTTTGAGGTGCCACGCACCACCAGCCATGACGATTGGGGTTTCCTGCAGGCCAAAAACATTCATAGCTTTGCGCAACTCAGCGACACGCGGATACGGATCCTGCGGCACATTCGGGTCTTCAGCGTTAGACAGGCCATTATGCCCACCAGCCAACCACGGGTCTTCATAAACTACGCTGCCCATCCACTGCGCTGTTTTATTATAGGCCCGCTTCCACAAGGCATTAAAGGCGCGGGCGGAGGAGATTATCGGGTGGTAATACACACCGTAGCTGGCAGCGAGGTCACCGAGGCGGTAAGGCATACCAGCACCACAGGTAACGCCATGTACCATTCCTTTCGCCTCATCAAGTATACCGCGCAGCACGCGCTCGGCACCGCCCATTTCCCACAGGATATTGACATGGATGCGGCCATTGCCGCCGGAAACTTCATGGGCGATCTTAGCCTGCGTTACACCACCGCGGATACTTTGTTCGACAAGTTCTTCATGACGGTCTTTACGGGTTTTTGCATTATAATGGTACGGAATTATTTTGCCGCTTTCATCATAATACTGCGCGTTCACGCCGGAGAAAGTTCCCACCGCACCGGCCGCCGCAAAAGCCCCGGCACTGTTGCCGTTGCTCGCACCAATACCTTTGCCACCTTCAACAATCGGGTGAACTTCTTTTCCGGAAATAACAACTGGTTTCAGCTTCCGGCCAAAGTCGGAAGCAGCAGCAGAGCCTGACAATTTAACAATTCCTTGATATAGATAGCACAATATTTGAAAATTTAGTATTAAGAGTGGGGATTATAGAACTATAATATTTTTAATACAATCAAGAAAACTTACTAGAAATACAATATGGTTAAATTTATCAAAGCGCCGTTGTGGTTCAGCAATACTGGCCTTTTCCTGTTGTGTGGCCAGTTATTCTTGTTTATTTTCTGCCTTTATCCTTTCCAGTCCGGCACTTGGTTCAACACCGAACCGGCGATGGTTGCGCTTTTCTGCTTCGCAGCAATTGACTCTATCTGGCTGGCATTAGCTATAGGCAAAGGCTGGCTTACTCTGGAAACACCTCTGCACCCGTTGGTATACGGCCTGCTGGCGTGGGCTCTGTGGCAGTTCGTGGGACTCACTACGATTGGCAACCCGGTGCATTCCTGGCTGGGTATTCCTCAGACCGGAGAGGGCGGCGCATGGCATGTCATGCTGGCAGTTATGGTATTTTTTACGATGCCATTATGGCAGGTCGCTGCCTACCGGGGGCCAATATTGCTTTGTGGTTTTACAAGCCTGTGCGCGATGGCCTACCTGCAATACGACCCCAGCCAATTCTGCAAACTTTATACTCCCCAACAAGACACCAGACTGATCCCGAACAATTTTTCTGATTACCTGCCTTTTATCGGCGGATGGCTATGGATAGCATTCGCCAGTACCCCATACCTGCATACTCCAGGCCGCTACCTCGCCATGATTTTTATAACTTCACTGGTTCTTTTCACCAGCCAATCTATGACTTCGCAGATAATTCTCTACCCAGTTATTATTGGCACCAGTATTATATTTTTCCTGCAACTTATCGGCAAAACCCCACGCTTCTTTTATCCGTCCAGGATGTGGCGGGTACTGGCAGTTGCGGGCCTGATCCTGCCCCTGTACTGGACATTTATTCCCCTTAATCATGAGCTACTGCCCTGCCAGAATACTTCCATAGCGATACGCAAGATCATAAATGAAGTATCGCTTTCGACCTTGGCGCATGAACCAGGACGACTGCTTACCGGCAATGGCTGGGGCAATTTCAAGGACGACATGTACCGTTACGGGCTGGTGGGTAGCGTGCATATTTTCAAGGATGGCATTTTTTCACCAAATTTTGTCTGGTCGAACGGTAACATTTTCCACCCACACAATCAGCCAATGGCTGCCCTGCTTGCGCTTGGTGTTGTCGGTTTTATCATATTCATATCGCTACCACTGCTTGCACTTATGCCACTGCGCCGAAGCCTGTTCTGGTGGTGTGCGCCGATGCTTATTGGCCTGAATGCAATAGGCATTATGTGGTTTACCCTGCCACAGATATTGCCGTTCCAGGCATTAGGTCTGGCGGCATTGTGCGCCGGGCGCAAAACACCTGTCAATTCCTTCTCCCTCTGGGAGAAGGTTAGGATGAGGGCTTTTTCTGTTCCTGTATCAGCCCTCACCCCGCCCTCTCCCAAAGGGAGAGGGAGAAGTAATGATATTCCGCAATGGCTTTGTATACTCTGCCTGATACTGGCGGTTACTTTTGCAGCAAGCAGTATACGACAAATAAATATGATAAATTACGGTGAACGGCTGAAAAACATCATGAACGAAGAACCTGACACACCGGGAATCATCGAATTCATTGCAGGCGATATTGCCAGCGGCGGTGCAAGGATGGTGCAGGGAATATTATATTTCAGTAACAATATTGCTGCAAAA
>CAZUXB010000035.1:7822-22082 GCA_964624555.1 uncultured Rickettsiales bacterium
AACCACGTGACCGCGACTGGTATAGAATTTTTCTGGAGGTAGCACATCAGGCAGCAACATCCGCCTATGCCAGCATGGAAACGGTCAAGCTGGAGGTTGAACTTTCCATGATGCTGTTCCGCCTGCCGAACACTTCACCGCTTGATGAATTGAAGCCGCAGGTCAAGGCAATGCTGGTAGATTCCATACTGCGCTTAAGCGCAAAAGCACCTGAGCGCGAAGATGCCATCGCCTTTTTCCTGATGAGCCTGGATGGTTTTACAGGTGGCGATAAAGCGCAGCAAAAAGAAATTTTGGAAAGCATATTGAAAGTTGCGCCTAACCACCGCAGCGCACTATGGCTGCTTGGCACTATGGAAAATAACAGCGAAATGAAGAAAAGCGCTGTCCAGCTTGGCGTTGACAAAGTATATCCGGTCAGCGACAGCGAACTTGCCGCTTACAGGTAGAAATTTATTTTAACAGTATCTTCATTTCCATGTTAAGTTTTTCCGACTGTTCGGAAAGCATCCTGGCGGCTTCCTGAACCTGCTTGGTCGAATCATCGGCCTGCTTGGTGGCTTTGGCTATACCCGACACGTTGCTGGTCACATCAGCCACGCCGGAAGATGCGGTCTGCATGTTCGCTGATATCTCCCTTGTTACCGCAGTCTGTTCTTCCACCGCACTGGCCACCCCGGAAACATACTGGCTGACTTCATGGATAGATTTTTTAATTTCTTCAAGAGCTGTGATAACTTCCCTGGAAACATTCTGCATATTGCCAATCTCTTTGGCAATTTCTTCGGTAGCTTTGGTGGTCTGGGTAGCAAGGTTCTTCACTTCACTGGCGACAACGGCAAAACCTTTACCCGCCTCACCTGCCCTTGCCGATTCAATGGTAGCATTAAGCGCCAGCAGGTTTATCTGTCCGGCTATATTCTGTATCAACTCAACTATATTGCCCATGGCATTGGCAGCAGTATCGAGGCTGTGGGCAGCACTGTCGGCAGTGTTTGCCCTTTCCACCACATCTTCCACGGCGCTTTTTGATTTCACCATATTGGCGGAAATTTCCTTGACCGATGCGTTCATCTCCTCGGCGGCGGAAGCTACCGACTGGACATTGGACGATGTCTGGAGCGCTGCACTGGAAGCACTTGCTGACTGCTGGTTGGCCACAGATATGAAACCACCCATGGCTTCTGAATTATGGTGCAGTTCAGTAGAGGCAGCAGCAACAGCATTGGCTATCTGCTGCACATTTTCCGCTATTTTCACCTGGGTTGATACTACACTCCATGATACCATCGGGCCAAGATAGGAACCCTGGCTATCAACGATAGCAGCTACATTCAGCTCCAGCCACTCCGGACCGACTTTTATCTTGGCACGGTGCGGTAAATTTTTTGGGTCAGCCAGCAGCTTGCGCTGGTGTTCAGGATGTTTATGGAAAATATCAATATTGGAGCCAAGCACTTTGTCGGCCTTGACTGGCAGGTATTGTTCGATGGAACGCAAAGTATCAACGCTGGTTTTGTTCACGAAAACTATATCGAAAGTTTGTGGATCACACATCATGACGTTGATTGGCATATTGTCGACCATGCGTTTCAGGCGCTCCATCATGGTGACAACTGTCCACGTTAACATCATTGCCCCCTTGCCGCCAAGGCCACCTGGCAACTGCATTATCTGGAGATCGAGGAATTCCTTACCCAGCCTTATTATTGCGGAATGGGGCAAATTGGACGGATTGCCGAGCAGTGTCCTCTGGTGCTCCGGTTTTTTATGGAATATGTCGATGCACTGTCCGACAATATTATTGCCGGTAATTCCCGTTGGCAGTAATGAGGACAGGCTATTAAGCGTATCCTTACTTTTCTGGTTGGCATAAGTTATCTTGAAGCTGCTGGCATCGCACAGCAGTACGTTGATAGGCATTAATTCAACCATTTTTTTGAAGGTAGATGTAGTTAGCGACATAATTAATCTCCTGTCCCGCATTGTGTACTCATGCCCCAATGGAGCTGACGCAACACTATAAACTACAAAATATATTCGGCACAATAAATAGTTGTAAAAAAATATTTTGCACAACGTAACAGTTGTAACAGTTACTAAATGTCAGTTCGGAAAAATTAATTTATTCGGATTTAAAAGCCTGTAAACCGGTTATCGCTTTACCGATAATCAACGCATGGATGTCATGCGTACCTTCATAGGTATTCACACTTTCCAAATTCATCAGGTGGCGGATGACATGATATTCATCGGAGATACCGTTACCGCCATGTATATCACGCGATACGCGGGCAATATCCAGTGCCTTGCCTGCCGAGTTGCGCTTTATGATCGAGATCATTTCCGGCACAACTTTATTTTCGTCCATCAGCCTGCCCACGCGTAAACAAGCCTGCAAACCGAGCGCAATATCAGTAAGCATGTCGGCAAGTTTTTTCTGGATAAGCTGGTTAGCAGCGAGTGGTTTGCCGAACTGCACACGCTCCAGCGCATAACGGCGCGCAGCCTCATAGCAGAATTCGGCAGCGCCAAGCGCGCCCCAGCCAATGCCGTAACGGGCTTTGTTAAGGCAGGAGAATGGCGATTTTATTCCGCCGCTTTCGGGCAGGATGCTATCCTCGGGAGCGGCCACATCTTCCATGACTATCATCCCGGTGGCCGACGCGCGCAGGGAAAATTTCCCTTGCAGTTTCGGGGCAGAAAGACCTTTCATTCCCCTATCAAGGATAAAACCTTTGATAGTGCCATCAGGAATTTTACTATCACCAAAAACTTTGGCCCAGACAATGAACACATCGGCCACTGGCGAGTTGGTGATCCAGTTTTTTGAACCGCTCAGTACATAACCATCAGCAGTTTTTTTGGCGCGTGTTTCCATGGATGACGGATCGGAACCGTGGTTCGGTTCGGTAAGCCCGAAACAGCCAATAAGTTCACCGCTGGCGAGTTTGGGCAAATATTTATTTTTCTGCGCTTCGCTACCAAAAATATATATAGGATGCATCACTAAACTAGATTGCACGGAAAGCGCGCTACGGTAACCGGAATCTACCCACTCCACTTCCTTGCATATCAAACCGGCGGCAACGTTGCTGGCACCCGCGCAACCATAGCCTTTTATAGTCGCACCGAATAAACCCAGCGCACCCATTTCGCGCATGATTTCTGCATCAAAACGTTCCTGGCGGTTAGCCTCCAAGATGCGCGGCATCAGCTTGTCGCGGGCATATGCGCGCGCGCTGTCAGCCACCATGCGTTCATCATCGGTAAGTTGCTCGGAAAGCAAAAACGGGTCTTCGTATGAAAATGTCATGGCAGCTATTATAACGGAAAGAAAAATATAAATACAACAAATTTAGCCACTTCCATGACAATAACTCCTCGCCCTATTTTAAAGGCAAGGAGAGAATATGAGTGGTTGGTACGCATATACTGGAGAATCCCTGATTTATGGACAGGGGCGATTGATAAAAAGAATCGTTGCTGACCAAAAGAAAGTGGGGGAGCTTCTTGTCGCTGCCCGCGAAAGTTATAAAACTCTTTCACCACGCATTAAAGTTTCTGAGATGGCATACATAGGCGCCGCTATTGCGCTGCTGGCTACACAGGAATTACCAAAAAGCTCTAAAGAAGTTACTGTCTTTTCCTCACTGAAACAAATTCTCAACCTATTTGATGGGCTGGATATCGAACAGGTAGCGATCAATTTCCTCAACGGCAGAACGGTTAGCACCTACAGCGATATGGATATGGTAGCGCAAGGTTTTGCGAGTGGCGAGTTGCTATCCAAACCACTGGAACAAAGCCCGGAAATATTGAATAAACTACCCGGTATTATCGTATTTCTACTGGGTAAATCCAACGCCCAGCGTAAGGCCTTCAGTAATTACCTGCGTAAAGGCATCCCGCCAAGACTTAGCAACAATGATTACACAGAAATTTTTGCCACGCTAGTTTTGCCCGCGATATACGGCTGGAAAAAATGTTGCGCAAGCAACATAAAACTCTGGTGCTTACGCCTGATGAACAGATACAGCTGATCGAAAAGGCAATGGAGGATGCGCAGAGCGTTACCAAAAACGCAATTGATGAGCATTGGCAGGCGTTCCTGTCACAAATGCGCGATAAGCTAGGTGTAGAAAATATCCAGCTTGATGAGCCCAATATCCAATTAGATATCGTAAAAAATACCCTGCAATATTTGAAGCGGCTGGATAGACTGGAGATGAGCCTGACCAGCGGCGATAGTGCTGGCAGTGCTGGAATAGACCTCCCTGCCCGCCTTGAGCTGGAGCAAACCCGCAATAACATACGCGTAAAACAAAGTATGGACGAGCAGCGCCAGCAGGAATTCGGGATAGAAAAATACATCTGGCATTGCAGCGACGAGGCCTGCTCCATCTGCGCACCCAATGACGAAAAGATATTTTCCTGGAGTGATGGTGATGGCCCCGGCGAAATCCACCCCAACTGCCAATGTTCGGCGGAGCCAGGCCCAGATGGTAACGGCGAGCCGGTAGACCATTCCACACGGGATATGATACTGGAAATTGCGCAGTTGCTGGCGTCATTGCTTCCAGCAGGAAGAGCCGTAAGGATAGGCATCGCCGCTGTCAGGGGATTGGGGAAAGTTGGTGACGCAATCATAAACAGCTCCCAGCGCGTTGAGCCGGAATTACAACCCAAACTCCCACCGGAAAAGCCATCAGAGAGTCCTACAAATAAACCAAATATCACCAATAATATTGAAAATGAAAAATCTGCCGAAAAGATTGCAAATGGTCATGCATATGATAAACACGTTGAAAAAAAAGGTGAATTTCCTGAGATAAAAACAAGAGAAGATTTAAAAAACCATATTGAAGACGTGATGAACAATCCTACAAAGACAAAGGATTTGGACAACGGACGAACAGGATACTGGGATAAAAAAACCGGTAGTGTCGTTATAGAAAACCCGAATGATCCAGATGGCGGAACAATTTTTAGACCAACAGATAGCGAGAATTATTTTAATAATATACTAAAATAAAGAGAAATATTATGGAAGTTATTAATATAGGAAACAAAGAAATTACTCTGCTTCTGCCTAAAGAAGAATTAGGTATTTTACGTGCTGTATCCGTACACGTTTTATATGAATTTGCTATGACTTCAAATTACGATATATTTGCTTCCACAGGATGGAAAAAAACAGAAGCAGAAGCATTCTCTGAAAAATTACAAAAACATTATGAGATGATGGAAAAAAATAAAACTGAATATATTTTTTCCAGAAGAGAGCTTACTTTTATGGTCAAAATTATAGAAGATGCAGTGAGGGAAATTGATTGGGAGTTTCAAACCTTGACTGGTTACACCATCAAAGAGGCTCTGGCACTTAAAAACTCGCTTAAAACAATATAACTGCCAATGTTCCGCGGAGCCAGTCCCAGACGGTAGTGGCGAGCCGACAGACCATTCCACCCGGGATATGATACTCGAAATTGCGCAGTTGCTGGCGTCATTGCTTCCAGCAGGAAGAGCCGTAAGGATAGGTATCGCCACGGTCAGGGGATTGGGGAAAGTCGGTGATACAATCATAAACAGCACCCAGCGAACGGAGCCGGAATTGCAACCCAAACTCCCGCCCGGAAAGCCTGTGGCAGAAAAAACTAACGGCAAAGAAGGAACTGTTGAAATAGTGGAATAAAAATTTATAGTATATCAAAATTGGCGGGGTCTTATGAAAAAAACAAAATTTATTGCTGTTACTTTGCTGTTCCTGCTTTCTTCCTGCGGCCCGCCGCAGCCGGAGTACCACACTGATATACAGCTTGTAGCACCGCGTAGTGAGAGTGGCCGTTACTGCGCTAACAACTGCCTTTCATCACAGCAGGTCTGCTACCAGTCATGCGCGACACAGTTGCAGAGCTGCCGCCAGCTTAACGTGATACAGGAACAGAATGACCGCCTGCAAGCCCGGATGGATTATAATGATTATGTCCGCGAGCGCACCACCAAGGGGCAGGAAATAAAACGCAGCGAATCCTATTTCAGAAGGTATAACAGCACGGATTGCGATGACAGCAACTGCAAAGCCCAGTGCGACGGCAGTTTCAACATCTGCTACAGCAACTGCGGCGGGAAGGTTATACCCCATACCTACTGTGTGGCCAACTGCAACCTGCCCACCAACTAAACCTAAACAACCAGGTTGAGGATCGTCCCGCGTTCCCAGAATACACCACTACGCACGGCTTCCACGGCGCTACGGATCATAGTCTGGAGGGTATCCGGGGTTGGGATGACGCCGATATCAGCCTTGGCAGGAATGATAATTTTCTGTTCCCCGGAACTTGATCCCTGCTTGCTGGTAGTATTCCGGCCGATATTTCCTGATTGAACATTGATACGGTTGGGACTAATATTTATGGCCACGGAATTCTCCACATTTATTGCACGAATATTGCTTACCCACTCACTATCGCCACAATTATTTTTTTAGCAACCAAATATTTTAAAAGTCCGCTTATGAAACGCCTTATAAAATTTTTTTCCTTTCTGATTTTTCTGCTGATAATTGCAATAGTTGCTGCACCGTTTTTGATCCCTGTGGAAACGGTCAAAAAAATTGCCACTGATAAGGTGCGGGAAATGACCGGGCGTGAGCTGGTGATAGGCGGCGATATCAAGGCCAGCATATTTCCAACTATCGGCATTAATCTTCAGAACGTAGCCCTTTCCAACCCGGAAGGATTTGCCGATAAGAATATGGCGGAGATCGGCGAAGTAAATGTTGGCGTTGCACTTATGCCTTTACTTAGCGGTAAGGTAGAGGTCGAGCAGTTTTCGGTGCACAAACCGATTATACACCTTGAAGTAAATAAAAAAGGCATCAGCAACTGGCAATTTGCCAAGGAAGAAGGCTCTGATAAAACCGCCGTTCCGGAAACAACCCCTACTGCCCCTAAAAAATCTGCAATGGCACTTCCTGTTCTTGGCAAGGTTAGGGTCGATGGCGGAGATTTTACCTATAAGGACATGCGCTCAGGAAAAATCTATACTGCCAAGGATGTTGCCTTGGATATCAAGATGCCATCTGTTGACGCGCCGCTTGATGTGGTGGCGGCACTTACTTTAAACAATGAGAAAATTAACTTTAGCACCAATATCGCCCAGCCCGGACAGTTGGCTGGTGGTGGTGACAGTATGGTAAAGGCCACAGCAAAAATAGGCTCCCTGCTCACCATGAATTTTGACGGGAAGGCCAGTATGAAAAATGCCAGTGGCGATGTCGATCTTAACATCCCCTCATTAATTTCCATGTCGGGTTTTATGGGCAAGAAAATGGAGTGGAAAGGTGATACTCCGGTGGCGCTGGCCATTGCCGGGCAGCTTGCCTGCAATACTTCCGAATGCGATTTTTCTAAAGCCAAATTGACATTAGATGACAGTATTTTAACTGGCGCTGTTAAAGCAAAACTTGAAGGGCCAGCACCATCAATTGAAGCAAAACTTAGCGCCGATAAATTCAATCTTAACCATTATTTTCCTAAAACTGAAAAGCAAGCCAGCTTGCCGTTTATAAATGACGCCGAGGCGGCTAGCGGATGGGATAGCAAACCTATCGACCTCTCCGCTCTGAAAACAGTTAATGCTAAAATGGCTCTGGATATTGGCGAGCTTCTTTACCAGAACACCACTCTTAGCAAGGTTGGGCTTACTCTTAACCTCTCCGGGGGCGTGCTGAACCTCGATATTCCCCATGCCGGGCTTTATGAAGGCACAGCCAAACTATCAACCACACTGAATTCTACTGGTGCTCTTGCTGCCAAGGTGAATATAGATAAAGTGCAGATCGAGCCGCTGCTCAAGGATTTTGCTAATTTTGACCGGCTAACCGGCGTTTCCGCGCTGGATGTTTCCATCACTGGGAAGATGACCTCGCAGCGCGACCTGATGTCATCGCTGAATGGCGAGGGCAAGATGGCGGTGAATGACGGCACTATCCGCGGGGTAGACATAGCCAAGGTAGTTAATAGCGCCAAAGCATTGGTAACCGGGGTCGATACATCCTCGGAAAAGACCAAATTCTCCGAACTGGGTGGAACCTTTACTATCAAGCAAGGCATTGTAACTAATAATGATTTTGCCATGAAAGCACCTCTCCTGCGCGTTACTGGTTCCGGCATCGTTGACCTGCCCAACCGTTACGTGAAATACCGCCTGTTGCCGAGCGTGGTCGCCACCTTGCAGGGTCAGGGCGGCAAAGACAAAACCGGGCTGGAAATACCGGTGAATGTCGAGGGCAGCTTTGATTCGCTCAAATTCACCCCGGACCTCGCTGGCGCGGCGCAGAATGTGCTGAAAGACCCGCAGAAGGTAAAAGACACAGTAAAATCGGTAAAAGACTCGATAAAACAATCCGGTGGCGTGAAAAACCTTTTAAAGGGGTTCAGATAAGCATACAAAATCCACGCGTGTGATTTTGTTGTTTTATATAATTACGGTTGAATTTGTTCTTTCCTATGCTAAATAGCATAACCTTAACAACCTCTGAGAAGCTTGATATATGTACGTAGTGGCCGCCTTCTACCATTTTTTTGATTTTCCTGATTTTGAGGAAAAGCGCCTGCCGCTGCTTGCGTTTTTGAAGGAGCGCGACATTAAGGGTTCTATATTGGTAGCAAACGAAGGCATCAACGGCACGGTAGCCGCTTCCCGCCAAGCAATTGACGAGCTGCTCGCCCACCTGCGTACTAATATCGTGCGCGGCGAGTTTGAGCATAAAGAGAGTTTCTCAGAAAAACACCCCTTCATCCGCAGCAAGGTGCGCCTGAAAAAAGAGACCATCTCTCTGGGTGTGCCTACCAATCCGAAAAACCCCGGTATTTATTTGAATTCAAAAGAGTGGAACGAACTTCTTTCCGACCCGGAAACTATTGTCCTCGACTCCCGCAACAGCTACGAAACCCATCTCGGCACTTTTAAGAACGCGATTATCCCCAACATTGCCAACTTCAAGCAATTGCCTGATTTTATAGACACCACCCTCGCCGCCAAGAAAAAAGCCAGGATCGCCACTTTCTGCACTGGCGGCATACGCTGTGAAAAACTCACGGCGTGGATGAAGGAGGAAGGTTATGAGAATGTCTACCACTTAAAAGGCGGCATCCTGAAATACTTAGAAGAAGTACCACAGGAGCAAAGCCTGTGGGAAGGTGAGTGCTACGTATTCGACAAGAGGGTTGCCGTTGGCCACGGCCTTGTTCCCACCACCACCGCCAGTATGTGCAACGCCTGCGGCCATGCCCTCCTGCCTGAAGACCGTGCCCAGCCGAGCTTTGATGAGCATGTCACCTGCCCCTATTGCATTAACGGCAAGCCAAGCAATAAGCATGCGCTTAAGCAGAAACATCAGGAATAAATTATCCATTCTTCCTGATTAAAAGGAATAGCGTCGATTTCACAAACGGTATAGCCGTTGGCATTTCCTTATATTCCAGCTCAAAATTATCCTGCCAGTTTTTTGGCAGCATGGCAATTATCTCTTCCCTGCTATAAGCCCGCAACACCGACACAACTCCATCAAACGTGATCATGAGCGGCACAATAGGGATTATTGTAGTCACCAGAATTTTTTTGAAAGATGTGTGTCTTGAAAAAAGCGGGGCCAGAATATGCGATGGCATGGCCAGTATCATGATGAATATATGCAGCCAAGTCCTCTTTGCAACCTCTGCAATGAGCAGGCTGTCGGCACGTGCAACGGCTTCATTTATGAGGTTCTGCGCCACTGGTGGGGAAAGATGGTGGAACGCGGTAAATATACTCCAGTGCCGCGGCGCTGATTCAGGAATATGATTAAAATCCACCGGCATATTATAGAAAGAAACTGCCTGACTGCCAAAATCCTTCTGCAGGCATTTCCAACTTTCAATATTAGGGTATATATCGGAGAGAATGAACCTTGGCATTTTATCGGTCCCGATCATGCCTTTTTTATGCATATCGCATATATCGCGAATCTGCTCCCCACCGCCGGAAGCAATATCAAAAATTTCTTTGGCTTTCAGGCGTACAGAAATATCCGCCAACAATTTCGGCAGTTTTGTATAGGGGCGATAGCTTATATGATGGCAGAATGCCAGACAGTCATGAAATGCTTCACGGACAAAATCTGGCAGCCACTTCTGATCGCAGAATTCAAATAGTTGTAAACGTTGCATTCCGGCACAATAGTGCAGCCTTATCATTGACTTTAATGATAATTTTGAATATTAATTGTTGAAAGATTCAATAATTGATATATCAAGCGTATGAATACAAATGATTTTTACTACAAAAACAATCGTTTACAGCAATTGCGTGGCTTTTGCTACACTGCCCAGTTTGGCAGTATTACCAGGGCCGCGCACCATATGGGTCTTACCCATTCCAGCGTATCGCTCCAGATAAAATCCCTGGAAAGTGACTTTGGGGTCAGGCTTTTTGACCGGGTTGGCCCGAAAGTTACCCTTACCAATGAGGGAAAAACCCTCCTCGACCTTGCCTTGCCTCATATTGATGGTATCCAGAACCTTTATGACACCTTCCACCATGAGACCAGCCACCAGAAAAAAACTGAGATTAGCATAGCTGCTAACAGCACCACCCTAAATTTTATATTACCTAAAATTATCAAAAGGTTCCTAAAGGAATACCCCCACATATATATAAATATCCACTACGCCGAACATGAAGAGGCTACCCAGAAAATATTATCCGGCGAGGTTGATTTTGCACTTCTGCCCCGGCGCGAACACAAACAATTTTCTCCAGATTTACTTTATATACCAACATTTTATTACACCCCGTCACTTATAACCCGTGCTAACCACCCGCTGGCCGGGCGTACCAACCTGACGGTCAGGGAAATATGCAATTATGAGCTGTCCCTACCAGATGAAGATCTCAGGGTAATAGCTGATTTATATGACATTTTCTCTAAAAATGAGATAAAGAAAAAACTCCGGATCAACTTCATAAACTGGGAAACCACCCGTAAATACATTGAGGAAGGCCTGGTCATAAGCATCTCATCTGACGTGATAATTGGTGATAATGACAGCCTGGTTGCCACCCCCCTCTCCCACCTTTTCCCCACTGTTGACTATGGTTTTGTCCATAAAAACCACGTTAAAATTCCCAAAAAAGTACGGGATTTTATAGACATTTCAAAGCGCAACCATTAAAATATTAAGCTGCATTAACCAAATTGTTAGCAATGGACAAAAACCCAAACAAAGATGCTGTGACTTCTTCACCGCTGGAAATGTTGATAGAGAGAGTACGCACTACTCTCTCTAAACGATCAGACTGGAATGAAATTGAGCCGGATTTCAACAAATGGGTAGAGTCCTGCAAATTGCCCACACCTATCATGGGCTATGCCCAATCCCATGCTGAAGAAGGTTTTAACAAACAGGAACTCGACCTTATGGCGATGGCGCTCTTATTCCGTCGCCAGCCCACCGACTCTTCAATACAGAGATTACCGGCAATATTACAGAGGCATGGATTCTCAGAACTTGCCGGCCGGATAAACCATAATGCCGCAGAAGAGATCGGTACCGGCAAAGGTGATTCCCACCAGAAGCTTCTTTCTGATAGCCTTAACGCTTTACTTAGCGACAAACGGATCGGCAGTTCAGCCCTGGGGCCAATGACCTTCCCTATGGCGCAGGCAACTTTTGAGTGGCACCGGCAGAAACCGGAAGAGTATAAAAACGAACCTGGCGACTACGAACGCTTCATTACCTTCTGCAAGGACGCAAGAAACCCGCTCCCAAGTAATTATGCGGCCTCCAAAAGCGGCGTATTTGGTTACAGACCTGAATACAGCTTCATGTATAGTGTAAAAGACAAAGTTATCAACACCGCCCCTAAAGATAAAAAGGGTGGCCATATTGCAAATATCGACTGTTACACCCCCCTTGTCGAAAAAACTCTGGCAGGAATTGAAGATCCGAAGAACATGGGCGCATTATCGACCTGCCTGCTTGAACTCGCCACCCGCGAAACAACTTCCGCCAGTGAATCTTTCATCAGTGCCTGGCATGTGGTTGCAGAAAGCCTTTCCCGCGGGATGGAAAGGGACGCAAGACAACGTTCCCTTGCCTGGTCAAAAGCCCATCTTGATGAACATACCGGGCGCGATGGTGGCTGGGATGGCGCTGCTGAAGAAGTGCATTCTAAAGACGCTATTGACGCCTTCTGTATGCTTTCAAAAGAATTTAACACTGACGAACTCAAACAATCGCTACAGAAAGTGACAATGCTGAATGAAGCGCGCAAGGAGTTCTGGGATATGACTTGTGACCGTATGGCCGAGTTAAGAGCACAAGGCGATTTGATCAAACCGGAAGCAGCTCCCGGAGAAAAAAATTTCATGGGCAGAATAAAAAAACTTGCCGCACGCGGATCTAAGCCCGACAAAAATACCCAATCCTCTGCAATCAGCATGTGATAATATTTCCATCTGCCCTCTATATATAGAAGTGCAGAGAGCAGTTAAAATTTTTACTTATTTTTTCATGCACAAAACGCACCATAATTTTATTTAGTAAGTCACGTGACTTAGCAAATTATCCACGTTATCCACAGGGTGTATTTTGGGCAAAAAATCGCCTATCTAGTATAAAAAAATAGTGTCAAGCACAATATATAGTATTTTTTTCATTTATCTGGTTGCATTACATTTTTGTAATGTTACTGTTTCTATTGCCACTCATCATTCCGCAATGAGACATGATTCATGGTTCAAATCGGATTCAAATAAGTATTACAGGGGGATATAAAAATGCGCATTGAAAGACACTTCACCAAATCTTCGAAATCTACCGACAGCAACGCAGTTTATGATGCCATAAACTTCAAAAAAGTTGATGTGGTAATGAAGAACCCGAACGGTTCGGTGGTGTTTGAATCGCGTGATACGGAAGTTCCCGAATTCTGGTCGCAGGTGGCAACCGATGTAATCGCACAGAAATATTTCCGTAAGGCCGGTGTGTCTGCCCATCTTAAGAAGGTGGAAGAGGAAACCGTGCCGAGCTGGTTGTGGCGCTCAGTGCCAGACGAAGCGAAGCTTGCCAAACTGCCTGAAAATGAGCGCATCGTTGGCGAAACTTCGTCCAAGCAGGTATTCAACCGTCTGGCCGGGGCGTGGACCTATTGGGGGTGGAAAGGTGGCTATTTCGACACTGAGGAAGATGCCAGAACCTTCTACGATGAAATGCGCTTCATGCTCGCAAACCAGATGGCGGCGCCAAATTCGCCACAATGGTTCAATACCGGGTTGCACTGGGCCTATGGTATCGACGGCCCCAGCCAGGGGCATTATTATGTTGATGCCGACACTAAACAACTAACCAAATCGGGCAGCGCTTATGAGCGCCCGCAGCCGCATGCCTGCTTCATCCAGAGCGTATCTGACGACCTTGTAAATGAAGGCGGCATCATGAATCTGTGGGAGCGTGAGGCGCGCCTCTTTAAATACGGTTCCGGCACTGGTTCTAATTTCTCTGACCTGCGTGGCAGCGGTGAAAAACTCTCCGGTGGCGGTAAATCATCGGGCTTGATGAGCTTCCTCAAAATCGGTGACCGTGCGGCGGGAGCAATAAAATCCGGCGGCACCACAAGGCGTGCGGCAAAGATGGTGGTGGTGGATATCGACCATCCCGATATTCAGGAATTCGTGCGCTGGAAAGTTATCGAGGAGCAGAAGGTGGCGGCCATCGTCACTGGCTCGAAGACTTGCGCCAAGCATTTAAAAGCAGTGATGGAAGCGTGTCAGGTTGGCACTTCCGATTCGCGCTTCAACCCTTCTGATAATCCGGCCCTGAAAAAAGCCATGCGCGAAGCGAAAAAAGCGCTGGTGCCGGAGAATTATATCATGCGCGTGGTGCAGTTTGCGCAGCAGGGCTATACCCAGATAGAATTCCCGGAATATGATACGGACTGGGATTCAGAAGCATACCTCACCGTTTCCGGGCAGAACTCTAACAACTCGGTACGCGTGACCAACGAATTCCTCAATGCTGTCGCCGAGGATAAGCCGTGGGATCTGGTCAACCGCAAAGACAAAAAGATCAGCAAAACCATTTCCGCCAAAGAATTATGGGAAGAAGTGTCCTACGCGGCGTGGGCCTGCGCCGATCCGGGCTTGCAATATGACACTACCATCAACGAATGGCACACCTGCCCTGAGTCGGGCCGCATCCGCGCGTCAAATCCC
>CAZUXB010000036.1:0-7015 GCA_964624555.1 uncultured Rickettsiales bacterium
CAACAGTAGGTAAAGAAATAACTGGTTCATCCTCTGGTTCAGCAACCTCCTTCACCGGCGGTTTTGGCAGTTCCGGAGCTTTCGCAACAGTAGGTAAAGAAATAACTGGTTCATCCTCTGGTTCAGCAACCTCCTTCACCGGCGGTTTTGGCAGTTCCGGAGCTTTCGCAACAGTAGGTAAAGAAATAACTGGTTCATCCTCTGGTTCAGCAACCTCCTTCACTGGCGGTTTCGGCAGTTCTGGAGCTTTAGCAACTGGTGCTGGCGGGATGAGAGCTTCTTCCTTCGCTTCCTTCACTGGCGGTTTCGGCAGTTCTGGTGCTTTTGCAATAGGTGCTGGCGGGATGAGAGGTTCTTCCTTCGCTTCCTTCACCGGCGGTTTCGGCAGTTCAGGCGCTTTTGCAACTGGCGCTGGCGGGGTAGCTGCCTCATCGGGCAACGAAACAACTTTTAGCTTAGCAACTGGTGGGGTTAAAGGCTTGTTAGCTGCCCCTTCATTTTTTGCCGCAGGAAGCGTAACAGCTGGCAAATCATCAGCGAACTGTTCGGGCTTAGTAGATTTTGCAACTACTTTTGCAGCTTTTTTCTCTTTTGGTTTCACCACTTCCGATTTAGCCACAACAGCTTTTTTCACTTCTGGCGCTTTAGCTGTTACTTTTGGTTTTGGTTCGGGTTTTTTCTTTTCTGTTACCACTGCAACCTTTGGCTGTTTAGCTGGTGGCGGCGCCTTAGGCTGTTCACTGGCAATATGGGCAGGTTTTTTTGGCTTTTCTATATTTTTTGTACTGGCAATATTATCCTGCTTTACCTTTGATAAGGTGTTTTTCAACTCAGCTTCCTGCTGAATCCGCAGTTGCTCGGCCTGCACGATATCATCCAGCACTTCCAGGTGTATTTCGATAGTCGGCAGCTCTGTTCTCTGCACGGCCATTGCCGGTGCTGGGGTTAATAGAAGGAAAGGCATCCATGCAGTGGTAATGGCCACACTGGAAACGGTGCGGTAAAACTTCATGATATTAGCGATTGGAGACTGGCAAGACATAAAATCCCTTCATTTGTATTTAGAACATACCTGGCCAAGTTAAGACAAAATTACTATTTTACAACCAATTTTTGCACTACCGGATACAAAGCTCGGTTGCTGGCGATAACTGCCGGGCAATATATATTTGCCGGTGTCCCATCAAGGCTCGTAAAGATACCTCCTGCTTCCTGCACTAATAACATTCCCGCAGCAATGTCCCAAGGCTGGATGTTATGATACCAGCAGGCGTCAATCCGCCCGGCAGCGAGATAGGCGATATCCAACGCAGATGCTCCAAAATTGCGTACGGTCGCCCCTACCCCTGCAACACCATTACGGCTGCTGGTGACCAGCATGGCCTCTTCCAGATTCTCGCGGTTAGAAACCTGCATTTTGCGGTTATTCACGTGGGCACCTTTGCCTTTTTCGGCAGTGAACAACTCATTATGGATCGGATCAAAAACAACACCGGCGATGATTTCGCTATCACCACCCGCGTGAATTTTTTCCAGCCCTATAGAAATGCAGAAATAAGGTACGGCATGGATAAAGTTACTGGTGCCGTCGAGCGGGTCGATTATCCAGCGGTGGGTTGGGTCTTTGCCTTTAACTTCACCGCCTTCTTCCATGAGAAAACCAAAACCAGGGCGCGCGGCCAGTAGCTCTTTCTGTAATAATTTTTCGGTACGCACATCCGACTTGGTCACGAAATTGGCCGCACTTTTGCGTGAGATATGCAACTGGTCAACCTCGCCAAAATCGCGCATCAACCCTTTTCCCGCCTTGATGGCGGCAGCGGTCATTACGTTTAAGAGAGGTGTTTGCATAAGATTCCGTTAGGAGATGACTAGATTATAAGATGATGAGATGACTAGAGATTATATGCAAGATATTTTTCCTGTCATCTCGTCATCTAGTAATCCTATCATCTAACTAGCTTTCGCACGTTCGACATATTCGAGGGTTGAGGTGTCAACAATTATAGTCTCACCCGCCGGGATGAACGGTGGCACCATGACGCGCACACCATTTTCCAACATCGCCGGTTTGTAAGATGAAGAAACGGTCTGGCCTTTTACCACCGGATCCGCCTCAACAATTTTCACCGCAACCTTAGGCGGAAGTTTTACCGAAAGCGGGGTACCTTCATAAGTTTCCACCGCCACGGTCATGCCATCCTGCAAGAACGCCGCCGCATCGCCGAGAAAATCTTTCCTGATAATAAACTGTTCGTAGCTTTCATTGTCCATGAAATGGAGTTCATCGCCATCGGCATACAGGAAATTACAGGTACGGGAATCCAGCGATACGCGTTCGATTTTTTCTGCCGAGGAAAAACGCGGGGTATTCTTGGTACCGGTTTTGATATCCTTAAGTTCAACCTGGTTGAACGAGCGGAGGTTGCCCGGCGTGCGGATTTCGTGTTTCACCACCAGCCACAGCTTGTCCTGCCATTCGATAACCATACCCATGCGTACTGCACTACCGTCTATTTTCATTTTTTTATATTCCTTTTTGCTTTTATTAGTTACTTAATAATTGCGGGTTTCTAACATTTGTATTGCAGCGAATCAAGCTATTGTTTCTTTTTAAGAGGTGAAAAAGTAAAAAGCCTTTCAAATATATATTCCTGATTTCCTTCAACAAAGTTTAGAGTAATTCCATCTCTATGAAACCTGTTTTGTGCTATAGCCTTATCAGTTCGTACTGTTTTATTTACCTTTGTACAAACAACTAAAAGAGCAACCTCCTTATCATATTTCTTTGCTTTTAGCCAACTTACAGTCTTTTTAAGTTGTAAAATAGCTTTTTTGATATTTTGACCTTTTAACTCAACAATAACTGCCTTCTTCGCTGATATTTTTTCTACTAGAAAATCAGCACTAGTTTCTTGATTTAATTCACACCCATCAATTCTTACTGTAAAAAAATCTTCATGGCCTTTATTGAGTATTACCGCACTCATTCCATGTTCCCTTACCAGTATACTTGAATCATTGCTTCGTTTTACACAGCAAGCCTTAAACATCCGAAAACTCAATATCTAATAGCTCTGAGAATTTCTCAGATATTATTGTAGAGGCCTCATCAATTAAATCAGCATTTATTAACCCAGTCTCATCATCCATCCCATTTTCTAGTATTCCATTGCGTATTGTATAAGCAATCACATCACCCTTTTTAAGCCAGACAGATTTAGATATAATTTTTTCTATTGTATTTTTTGTAATTTCATTAGATTTACTTGCAATAATACCAGCTTTAATAAAATTATTCACCTGCGATAGAATATAAGGGCTGTGAGTGGTAACAAATATAGACGCTTTATCCCCAGTAACAAACGATGCTATATAGGACATAATCTCAGATTGAGCCGAAGGGAATAGATGGGCCTCTGGCTCTTCTATTATTATTAGCTGGGTATTATTGCGAATACGAGAATTTTTATCAGCGCGATCATAGTAATATAAAGCTTGCAAAAGAGGTATCAGTTCCTGTTGCCCTGAAGAAGCAAATGCGAAAGGCACAGCCCTACCATCATCATACAAAATATGGCGAGCATCCTTAGAATTAACTACTTCCCCACCTAATATATTTTTTTCTAAAGTTTTATTAGGCTTTAAATGCAGCCTAAACATTTGCCCAGAGTCATCCGCTGTATTATCCATTAGAAATGTATAAAAATCGCCAAACTGTAACATTATAGGCTCAAGGCTGCGTGCTTGCTTAAATACCGATACTAGACCTCCAACACTAGTAAAATAAGACCTTCCAGCTGGAATAAACACTGAATTGAAGCTGATTATACCAACATTTTTCTTAAACTGTTGAATTTCTCTATTTATAACTGGATATAGCTTAACTATATCCTCTTTTTCGTTAGTATTGATTTTATTTATACGTTCAGAGAGAAGAGCAAATTCTTTTTCAAATAATTCCGAAAATTCTATTTTTATTTTCTTTATGCTGCCTTGTGCTACTGACGGCCTTTTAATGACTATATAAAAGTCGTTAATTTCAAATCTTATTTCAAAACGACCTTTGCCCCACGCGTTCTCAGGAAACCACCTAGAAAATTCAGAAATTATCTGCTCCTTATACGAGTCTATTTTTACCTCTCTAGATGTAGCAAAAGGTATTGTTTCAACTTGCTCTATAGAAGTTTGTAAGAAATGTATAAGTTTAGCTAGTAAACTCTTACCACTGGCCTGCTCTCCCATTATAATCGTAAAGTTAGCAACCTCTAAATCTGCTTTCTTTATACACGAGAAATCTTTAACAGTGAGTCTAGCCATTTTCTATCGCCTTGTTAAACTCTTCCACTGCCGCTTTTGGCCCTTTTGGGTGGCTCCACACTGCGGTTATCACCGCGATGAAATCCGCCCCAGCTTTAACAAGCGGCACACAATTGGACGGGGTAATACCACCAATGGCCACGCAAGGCAAGACCATAAATGTCTGCCACCACTCAAGAATATCCGGCTTGGGCACTCCATATTTGGCCAAAGCCTCAGGGGATTTGCTGGTTGTCGGGTAGAAAGCGCCGAAAGCAACATAATCTGCCCCCTCCTCACCCGCTACCATGGCCAGATGGCGGGAATCATGGCAGGAAACGCCGATGACCGCATCAGGCCCTACAATTTTTCTTGCTGCCTTAACCTTACCGTCATCCTGCCCCAGATGCACCCCATCCGCCCCCACCTGCGCTGCAAGATCGGGCCGGTCGTTGAGTATAAACGCCACTTCCTTTTCCCGGCAAATAGGCAACAGAACTTGACAAGCCTTTACTATCTCCGCATCGCCAATATTTTTCAGGCGCAACTGGAACGCGCCAACATCGCCACCGGAAAGAGCCAGTTTTAACTGCTCACTGAATTTTGGCAGGTCAATAGCGGGTGGACTGATTAAGTAAAGGCGGCAAGGTTCAGTCATTAATGCCTGGGCGAATCATGTGCCAGCATGTAAACGCGCAGCGCGGCGTTCATAAGCTCTTCAGAATTTTTACCAAAACTGCTGAACCATCTATCGGTATCAACGTCTATATGAATAGTTCTTTCCTTGGTTTTTTTGTTTTTAGTCAGTTCTGCCATCTTTTTCTTCCAGGCAGGATCGGTAACAGGCGGCATAAGTACAGCACTTTTGAGTAACTTTTTGGTTAGAGCAGGCGCATCATCGGCACTATCCCACTTAGTTTTTGCCATAGATTTCTTGGTAGTTGTCTTTTTCATTTTTCCGTGCCTTTCTAGCCGATATCAGGCGTATTGTATCACTTCTATCAGTAAAAACAACTGCCACAAGGCTGTTTTTTAACACTCCCACCGCTATGAAGCGTTTCTCCGAAACATAATTTGACTGGGCTATGTAATGATGGTCATAGAATACAAGCTTGGCATCTTCAAAAGCAATACCATGCTTTTTCTGATTGGCTAAATTTTTTGCCTAATCCCACTCAAATTCAATTGTGGTTTTAGCCATCCCTACAAACCTTTAGCGATAAGCGTCAGAGCCATGCTTATTATCGCTATGAAACTGAGAACCATTCCTGTGGAACGGAACAGCGGGAGCCCCAGCAGCTTGCCGTTTTCATATTTCTCAAGCACTGAAACGCTAAGTGCGTGCGCTATCCGCCCAAACAGGAAGGCGGCACACAGCAGGTGCTCCCAGAAACGGGAAATATCCTGGATTTCGGCAAGCATTGCCAATATTAAAAACAGCGGTGTGTATTCAATAAAATTGGCATGGGCGCGGATGCGCCGCTTAAGTTCAAAATCACCACCATCACCAAGCAATATACGCGTTCTGTAACGGACAATTATTACACTGAACGAAAGCACTACATAAAGCAGCGCCAGAAGCCCGGCATAGGTGGCAACGATCATAACTCGTTCTTGTAGATCTTGATGATCTTGTCGAGCAGCTCCAGCGCTTCAGCGCGCGGGCGCTGGAAGGTGTTGCGGCCAATGATCGAACCGTTACCGCCACCATCACGGATCGCGCGGATCTCATCAAGCAGTTCTTTTTCACCTTTGGCATTACCGCCGGAGAACACCACTATGCGTTTACCGGCAAAGCACGCTTCCCTGATGTGGGCGATGCGCTCGCTAAGGGTGCCGATAGCAATTTTCTGCGCCTCGTAAACTTTTTTTGCTTCCGCCTGTTCGAGATGGGCGGTAGGCGGTTTTACTTTTATGATATGTGCGCCGAGAAGCGCCGCCACATGCGCCGCGTAAGCCGAAGTATCCATAGCGGTTTCGCCGTCCTTACTGATATCTTCACCACGCACATACGACCAGATTACCACCGCCAGACCATAAGCTTTTGCTTCTTCGGCCATATCGCGGATTTCTTCCATGAGGTTGAACATATCGTGCGAACCGGGATAGATGGTAAAACCAATGGCCGAGCAGCCAAGGCGCAACGCATCGGCCACGGAAGCGGTGACTGCCTGGTTTGGCGCCGCCGATTTCGGCACGAAGCTGTTCGAACTATTTACTTTCAATATGAGTGGTATTTGCCCGGCGAAGCTGTCAGCCCCGGCTTCGATCATACCCAGTGGCGCCGCATAAGCTGAAAGCCCGGCATCAATAGCAAGTTGAAAGTGGTAATGCGGGTCATAAGCATCCGGGTTTTTGGCGAAGCTGCGCGCCGGGCCATGCTCAAACCCCTGGTCGACGGGCAATATCACCAGCTTGCCGGTACCGCCCAGCTTCCCCTGCATCAAAATGCGTACTAGGTTGGCTTTGGTTCCGGCGTTATCGCTTTCATAATGGCTGAGTATTTTTTTAACTTTAGGGGTGATCTTCATTTTTTACCTTTCTTTATAACTTTTATTAGCGGTGCCCGTGATGTCCATGACCGATTGAGGATGAATCATTCGCATCCATTATGCTACAACCTTTGCTATCGCTACCTGCGCATTGAGCTTCGGAATAATTCAAACTCGCCCAGTCAACCCTCTGGCCCCCCAAATTGCTGCAACCGGCGACACTC
>CAZUXB010000036.1:7025-11583 GCA_964624555.1 uncultured Rickettsiales bacterium
ACAATGGCCGCGGCTAAACAAAGGTCTAAGGCGGTTAAAAATTTATTGGACATAAAGCACCTTCGCGGCGCAATAAACACCAATAATTATATTGTTTCAATAAAATTTACACCATTTTTCAGGGCAATTGCCTTTAGTTTGGCACGTATCTCAGGTTTGGCGCTGGATTTTATGGTTTTGTGCCCGTCCTGCATGGCGGCAATAACTTCCGCACCAGCATCACCACAATCGAGGATAAAAGCTGCCTGTGCTTTTGGGTAAGCAGCCTGTGCTTTCCTGAACATATCAAGCAGGTACATGCTCCCGGCATAGAACAGCGCATCCGGCGCTGATTGCAGGGCTGTTTCCCCTGCCGCCAATGCCGCTTCCGCTTCTTCAAGGTTATGGACGATGATCATGCACTAACCAGTGCCACCACCCCGTGCATGGCCTTACCTTCCAACCATTCCAGGAAAGCACCACCGGCTGTTGAGAAATAAGTGAAGCTGTCGCTTAAGCCGGAATGTTTGAGGGCGGAAACAGTGTCGCCCCCACCGGCGATGCTGCGCACCTTGCCGCTTCCGGTAAGGGCCGCTATAGAACGCGCCAGGCTCACCGTGCTGCCGTCAAAAGGGGTAGTTTCAAAAGCGCCGACCGGGCCGTTCCATAGCACGGTCTTGCATTCTTTAAGCTCATTCACGAACAGGTTAACCGATTCGGGGCCGATATCCACCGCCGTCATATCATCGGGTATAGCATCGATAGGAACAACCTTATTTACCGCATGGGCTGCAAATTTATACGCTACCATCAGATCCACCGGCAGCACTATCTTACAGCCATTTTTCTGCGCGTTCTTAAGCAGCGAAAGTGCCGTTCCCTTCATACCGCTTTCGCACAGCGACTTACCAATTTTATGTCCCTGCGCCTGCAAAAACACATTGGCCATTGCACCACCGATAAGTATCTTGTCCATATTCTTGGACAGGTTTTCAAGCAAGTCGAGCTTGGTCGAAACTTTTGAGCCACCAACGATTGCAGCTATCGGTTTTTCCGCATTCGAAAACATGCTTTCGAGCATTTCCAATTCCTGCTGCATCAGCCTGCCCGCCACCGAAGGAAGGAACTGGGTGATGGCTACTATCGAGGCATGGGCACGGTGCGAAGCGGAGAACGCGTCATTGACATACACATCGCCGAGCGAGGCCAGTTCGCGCGCGAAATTGACATCGCCCTCTTCTTCCTGCGGGTGGAAACGAACATTTTCCAGCAGCAATATTTCGCCGTGGCCGAGTTTATTCACCGCTTCGTGCGCAGCAACGCCCACACAATCCACACCGAATTTTACTTCTTTGCCACCGAGCACTTCTGAAAGCCCATCAACCAGTGGCGCCAGCGACATTGACGGCACAAACTTACCTTTAGGCCGGTCAAAATGCGAAAGCAGCACGATGCGGCAATTTCTTTCCAGCAAATAATTCAGGGTCGGCAGCAGGCGAACGATGCGGGTGTTGTCGGTAATTTTTCCGCCCTGCATCGGCACGTTTATATCAACGCGCACCAGCACCGTTTTATTATTAACATCAACATCTTCAAGTTTACGCAAACCCTGCATTACAGCCCCGCCCAGAGTCTGGTTACGTCAAGCATACGCAGCGAGAACGCCCACTCATTATCATACCAGCTCGCCACCCGCACCAGCTTACCGCCGGTCACAAATGTTCCGGTAAGGTCAGCGTTGCTGCTTTCTGCGCTATGGTTGTAATCGGAAGAAACCAAAGGCTCGCTTGATGCGCCAAGCACACCTCTCAGCGCACCACTTGCCGCCTTGGTAAGCGCCGCGTTTATTTCGTCTTTAGTGGTATCTTTTTTCGCGGTGAAGGTAAGGTCGACCATCGACACGTTGGCTGTCGGCACGCGGATGGAAACACCGTCAAGCTTGCCTTTTAGTTCCGGCAGAATCAGGCCGATGGTCTTGGCCGCGCCGGTTGTGGAAGGGATCATGGAAAGAGCCGCCGCCCGTGCCCGGCGCAAATCCTTATGGCTGCTATCAACTAAGTTCTGGTCGCCGGTGTAAGAATGGATCGTGGTCATGAAACCGCTTTCAATTCCCACTGCTTCATTGAGCACTTTGGCGAGTGGCGCCAGCGCATTAGTGGTGCAGGAACCAACGGAGATCACCTGATGTTCTTTTTTTAGCGCTGCATTATTCACGCCGTAAACAATGGTCGAATCGACACCTTCGGCCGGCGCCGAGATAACAACTTTTTTCGCGCCCGCCTGCAGATGTTTTTCCGCATCGGATTTTTTATTGAATTTCCCTGTGCATTCGAGGACGATATCAACACCAAGCTGGCCCCACGGTATCAGGGTCGGGTCTTTGTGGTGAAACAATTTTACGCTTTTGCCACCAATCTTTAAATTCTCGCCGTCAGCTTCCACGCTGGTATTAAAGCGGCCATGCACCGAATCATATTTTATAAGGTGGATATGGGTGTTGATATCGGCCGGGCCATTCACTGCAATGAGCTCAATATCTTTCACTCCGGTCTCGTATATCGCGCGCAGCACGCAACGCCCGATGCGCCCCAAACCATTTATCCCGATTTTTATAGTCATGTTTCTTTCCGTTTTATCTTGTATTAATTTGTGCAATAAATTTTAAAGCATCCTGCAGTTGTTTGTATTTTTCCGGACTCATCACCAGCTGATTGTTGCCATTCGCATCATCAGCCGTAATATGTACCGGTAGACTGGTATTAGGTTGATCATTAGTAAAGGCCAGGTCTCTTCTCGTCATTATATCAAGATGTTCCAGCGCCCGCCTCATATCAGCAGCGGCTTCTGCCCTTTGTTCAAAAGAACCTGTTATCGGCAAAACATACTTGCCATCAACCTCTTGCCATTTACCTTTAAGCAGCTCTATACCACTTTTTACAACAAGTTCGTCCTGAATATCTCTCTTAGGTGGCCGCATAATTTCCTCCTTATTATATTTTCTTCAGCACCGCTTCTACCACGGCGTCCGCGGTTATGCCAAAATGTTTATAGAGGTCTTTGGCCGGAGCCGATGCGCCAAAGCCTTTCATGCCGATGAAGATGCCGTCCACCCCGATATAACGTTCCCAGCCGAAACCGAGCGCCGCTTCGATGGCAACTTTGATGGTATCCTTGCCCAGCACCTCATCGCGGTAGGCTTTGCTCTGCTGGTCGAACAGTTCCCAGCATGGCAGCGACACGACCTTTGCCGCAACACCTTTCTCTGCCAACTTGCTTTGCGCAGCGAGTGCAATCTCCACTTCCGAACCGTTAGCGATAATCGTAACCTTCGCACCCTTCACATCGGAAAGCACATAACCACCCTTCGCGCACAAATTTTCCGCTACATATTCCCCCCGCACGGCTGGCAAATTCTGGCGTGATAGAGAAAGTATCGAAGGCGCTTTTAGCGCCAGTGACAGCGCCCAGCATTCAGCAGTTTCCGTAGCATCCGCCGGACGGAACACATATAAATTTGGAATCGCGCGTAAGCTCGCCAGATGTTCCACCGGCTGGTGGGTTGGGCCGTCTTCACCCAGACCGATCGAATCATGCGTCATCACGTAAATAACGCATTGTTCCATCAGTGCGCTCAGGCGAATCGCGCCGCGGCAATAATCGGTGAAGGTCAGGAACGTGCCGCCATACGGGATGAATTCGCCATGCAGCGCCATGCCGTTCATGATCGCGGCCATGCCGTGTTCGCGCACACCGTAATAGATATAGCGTCCGGCGAAATCGTCCACCTGTATCGGCGCGGTCACTTTGGTTTTGGTATTATTGGAACCGGTGAGATCCGCCGAGCCGCCGATAAGTTCCGGTATGGCCGCAGTCAACACCTGCAATACATTCTCCGATGATTTGCGCGTTGCTTCGGTAGGTTTGCTTTCGGCCAGCGCTTTTTTGAATTTATCAAACTCTGCTACCCAACCATCGGGCAATTTTTTCGCTGCCAGACGCTCGAATTCCGCACGTTTTTCAGATTTATCAAGACGCTTGCTCCATTCGGCAAAATCCTTTGCACCGCGCCCGCCCGCTTCACGCCACGCGCTGAGGATATTATCCGGCACTTCGAACTCGCCATAGGCCCAGCCTAGATTTTTACGCGCTCCTGCAATTTCCTCTTTACCCAGCGGCGAACCGTGGCTGGAATTTTTCCCGGCCTTGGTCGGGGCACCGAACGCGATGGTGGTATTACAAGCAATGAACGATGGCTTGTCGCTCTTTTTCGCTGCCGCTATCGCTTTGCTCACCGCAGCGGCATCATGCCCATCCACTTCCTGTACGTTCCAGCCCGCGGCCTTGAAGCGCGCGCAAGTATCTTCGGAAATAGTCAGGCTGGTCGGCCCGTCGATACAGATTTTATTATCGTCCCACAACACGATAAGCTTATTAAGCTGCAAATGCCCGGCGAAAGATATCGCCTCCTGGCTGATACCTTCCATCAGGCAGCCATCGCCAACGATTGCGTAAGTGTAATGGTTTACCAGATCATCGCCGAAGCGCGCCTGCATCATACGCTCGGCCAGCGCCATACCCA
>CAZUXB010000036.1:11593-22041 GCA_964624555.1 uncultured Rickettsiales bacterium
TATCCCCTGCCCCAGCGGCCCGGTGGTCGTTTCGATACCGGAAGCATGGCCAAATTCAGGATGACCAGCAGTTTTAGCACCAAGCTGGCGGAAATTCTTTATATCATCCAATGACATATCGCTATATCCGGTAAGATACAGCAATGAATAGAGCAGCATCGAGCCATGCCCGGCGGAAAGAATAAAGCGGTCGCGATCCGGCCAGTTTGGATGCTTAGGGTCGAATTTTAAATGTTCCGCAAACAGAACGGTTGCGGCATCAGCCATCCCCATAGGCATGCCCGGATGCCCGGAATTAGCCCTTTCCACCGCGTCCATCGAAAGTGCGCGGATCGCATTTGCCATATCTTTATGACCTGCAGACGGCATATTGTATTTTCCACTTCAAATTTAGTTATAGTATGCTAGCGTGTACCAAGCATGAATCAACTTCTCAAGAAAAATATGACCTATTCTTCAGACGAACGTATATATAACGCAACCAGCAGGTTAATTACTGCGCTGGAAAGGCTGGAGGTTAACCTGCAATATATAACTGTGGGGCATGACCGCGATGTCCAGCAGCACCAGCATTTGCTGCATTATGAACGCCAGAACTCCGAACTTCTCGCTGAACAGGCAAAGTTGCAGGAAACCATAACCGACCTCCAGCAGCAATATCAGGAGTTGCAGGGCGTGGCCTCTACAATTTACGGTAAGCTGGACAGCTCCATAGACCGCCTAAGCCAGATATTAGAAAAGTCCTGATGTCGTATAGTGATTATCAACGCGCTCCTATACCCAAACCCGCCAGACCTTCTGTTAGTGTAATCGCTATATGCTGGATGACATTTATTTTCTCCCCGTTCATAGGATTCTATATAAACGGCAAAGTAGATGGCTCAAACTGGACGCCAGCCCTGATAATCGCATCTGCGGCTCTATCAATAATCTTCATAAATACCATAAAAGCATCTATAAACTATAAGAAACTTCCTTTAGAATTGCGAGATGAATATAAATATGGGAAATTACTCCCGATACTGCCAAAACCAGAAAATTGCGAACCTAAACTGATTCCATTTAACAAAAATGGAACAAAAAAAATTTGCCTTACCAATGATGGAATAGATTTTACAATTAATATAAGGCAACGCACTTCTATAACATTAGCATTTGAATATTCAAAACTTGATAATGCAGAATCTTCGCATATACCATGGCATTACCTGAAGGAATGGCAGGTATACGATGATAGCGATAGGTGCAATTATTATAAATTAATACTTAAAACCCAAGAATATATAGAAATTTTACGGCCCACAGATAAAGCAACAGAAATATCATTACTTGATTATGTACGCAGCGTAGGGCAAGTGCCGGTAAGAATATTTTGTGATATTTAATGAACTTTATAACTAAACTATAAATAATCGATGAAATACCTCTTGACTATATCTGACTTATAGCTAGTTTCTCCCTCCGGTTTCCAAACGGACCCATGGGGGCGTAGCTCAGTTGGTAGAGCACTTGATTTGCATTCAAGATGTCGCAGGTTCGATTCCTGTCGCCTCCACCAGTACCACTTCCACAAAATTCCCAAATAGCCCAATAAATATCAAGAAAATCAGCGATTTTCAAGGATTTTATTTACACCAAAGTCTAATTTAGTGCATTGACATCCGTGGGTGAAAGTGGGTGAATATGCGGGTAAAAATATTCACCCATTATATTTTCACCCACATATGAAAAAGCTTACAGATATAGCCATAAAGAACGCAAAACCAGCGGTCAGTATCAAAAAGATGAGCGACGGTGATGGGCTAGTATTAATCGTCCACCCTAATGGAAGCAAATATTGGGTGTACCGCTACCGTTATCTCGGCAAAGAAAAAACCCTCTCCCTCGGTGTTTACCCAGAGGTTGGATTAGCTGAAGCCCGTGACAAGCTATATGAAGCACGTAAAATAGTTGCAGAGGGCAACGATCCATCGGAAGCCAGAAAGGCTACTAAGAGGCAGAAACTGTTATCTGCCGAAAACAATTTCGAGGCTATAGCCCGTGAATGGCATAAAAGCCGCTTAAATAAATGGTCAGAAAACTATGCGGGCAAGGTTATGACCAGCATGGAACAGGATGTCTTCCCTCGGATAGGTAGCAGGCCAATAATAGATATATCGGCAGCAGAACTGCTCTCAATGCTCAAACTAGTAGAAAACCGTGGTGCACTGGAAACTGCTCACCGCGTAAAGCAAAATTGCGGGCAGGTGTTTTTATACGCTATTGCTACTGGCCGCGCAGAGAACAACCCTGCTGATAATCTAAAAATGGCTCTCGCCACTCCAAAACGTGAACATTACTCTTATCTTAAGGCAGATGAACTGCCTGAATATATACAAAACTTAAATTCCTATGCCGCAAAAGGGGGAGAGCTACAAACAGAACTAGCCTTAAAAATGCTCTTGCTTACATTTGTTAGGACTACAGAACTGCGCGGAGCCGAATGGATTGAGTTCGACTTTGACAAAGCTGAATGGCACATCCCTGCCCTCCGGATGAAAATGAAAGACCCGCATATCGTACCTTTGTCTAAACAAGCAATAGCAGTTTTGCAGCAATTAAAAAAGCTGAACGGCAAGTGGAAGTATGTATTTCCGAATGAGAATAAGCCAGGCTTTACCTGCATGAGCGAAAACACAATGCTTTTTGCACTATACCGAATGGGCTATCGCTCAAAGACTACTGGGCACGGCTTCCGCGCAACCGCATCTACTATACTTAATGAGAATAACTTTAAGCCGGACATAATTGAACGCCAACTTGCTCACGTCGAGCGCAACAAAGTTCGTGCTGCTTATAACCATGCTCAGTATATGAAAGAACGTCGTACTATGATGCAGTGGTGGGCAGATTACTTGGACAGCATTACACTAGAGAATACTGCAGATGTCCAATAAGCCCGAATCATTTGTTCCTTACTATAAGATTAAATGGTCAAGAAAATCTTGCTGGTCCTTAGAACAAGCTGCATACTTACTTTGCGGGAAAGACCCTGATTTAAAAAATTACGATATTTCTGTTCATGCCACCAATATAGTAAGCAAAAGATATTATTGGTTTCTCAACAAACGAAATAAGGGGGTTCTGCTGCCAATAACAAATGATAATGGAATAGAGTACTTTAATACTGGCAGCACCCTTCGACTACTAAAAGACAAAAAAATAACACCAGATAAAGAAATGGAAAAAGTTATGGATCACATGTGGCAAGCACCATATGGGATAGACCACAGCGACTATATATCACGATCAGTTTATCGTGAGGCTGGACGGCTAGTATTTCAACAGTTTCCATACTCAACTAAAGCTGATGTGGCTATGGTTATTAAAGACTTGCCTAAATTTTTTAATAGTGAAAATCATGGCCATATTAAATCATTACAACCCCACCAAATAGAAGAATACCTTGAAGGGCTATCATTATTAAGCGGGAAGCCTAAATCTGCTGAAAAGATGATCCCTTCAGTCGACCTATCACAAATTATTGAAAAAATGTGATTTTTACCGCGCAAGGAATATAGGATTTTTCATCCTCCTCTTCCCTATAACCATTTCCAAATTTGTATAAGGTCGCCCTACGTCAGGTGAGACGGTTTTATATAAAGGAAAAATTATGGATAGTAATAACAATAATACAGACCGCATTTTACGGTTGAAAAGCGTATGCAGCCAAACTGGCTTAAGCCGCTCATCAATATATCTAAAAATATCAGAAAACATTTTCCCTAAGCCAATCAAACTGGGCTTAAGAAGTGTGGGCTGGCTGGAGAGCGAAATAGCGGCTTGGATTCAAAGTCGTATAGAACAAACCGCAAGAAATTAACTTAAGAATTACTATTAGAAAGGCCAAGTTATGAACGAAAAACAGACAATAGGAAAAGATACCGTTATGGATGTATCAACTCATTTATCAAATGAAATAAGTAAAATCATGAAAAAAGAAAGGCTTAATTTTTGTATCCTTATGAAAGATGAAGATAAAAATGATAAAATGACTTTTATGTTGGGTGGTGATTTAAGCCACAAAGCTGAAAAGCTTTTTAATAAGTTTACTATATGCCCAATAGATGAGCGCAAACTATTTTTATTTCTAAACGCTGATGACATAAAAATGTAATGAGTTTAGGAGTGCACTCAAGTGCACTCCTCTCTAACTTTGATACCTATATGACCATTACATTCCTCACAAATGTGCCCTGCAATACGATAGATTTTATATCTAACAAGGGAAATAAACTACCTCGTATAAAGATAAATAAAGATAGAATAGCTAATAGATATGATAATATAGGTATAATAGTATTAAAACCTCATATAGATAAGATTACATTTGGTTTTACCCCTACTCAGGAGTTTATTAACAGCTATAACCCAGCCATAAGTGAAGCAGAATATAAGAAATATATTAAAGGCTCTTTATTTGGGGAAGCTACATACAGCACTGCTAATGGCCTCATTGAAGGCGTATCGCTGGTTACTAACGTTCCCTTCATGAAGCAGCCCTATAGCAATTACAATATCAATATACGCTACAAGCCCAAAGGTGCCTCCGACTCTGTATTTATTCAGATCGATCCAAAAGAAGAGAATAGCGAGAGACCTTTTATGAGATTCGATATGAACCCCAGCCGCTTTAATAAAAAGGCAATGGCTGAGTTTAGAGAGTTCATAGAAGAGACATTAGGGATGCCAGGGGGTTATGTAACCTACGATGACGTTATCGCCTCTGCACCAGTATACAGGGCCGACGTAGCAGTAGATATTTTGGGGGCACGACCATCCGACTTAGAGATATATGTTATGGTTAATAAAAAACTCGTAACTAGTAAGAGCCATACTTATAATAGTCCATCAGGGCGGATACAAACACTGTATCCTAAGGTTAAGAAAGGAAAGTCTAGCAGCGAGTATCTTTATGACAAAAGACAAGAACTAATAGATACTAACCAGCCCCTGATCTATGGTGACTTTCTCCATACTCGATATGAATGTCGTATAGGCAAAACCACCTTTCACAAGCTAGCAAAGACCACTAATCGCTGTGGGCGAATATCTGCACGTGCACTTGATATTCATAGGTTTGCTAAAATGGGACATGTCCAACGCTATTTTATACGTATTGCACTCGATAGAACATTAGATAAAGCGATTGAAATGACCCCACATAAACTACAGGCCAAGTATAAAAAGGCGTATGATGACTCCCTGCACAATATTTGGGATGCCAAGAATTTATGGTCTTACTGGAAGAATACAGTTAGCAATTCTGGCTTTTTCCCACTTAACAAATAAATGCACTCAAGCGCACTATGGTAATAAGAGTAATTAGTATAGGTAATTTATTTGTAATAATTTCATAAGTTGTAGTTATTTAGGTAAATACAAAAAATATGCTATCATGATTGAAACCTAGTAATCTCAATAGTTACATCAGCATTTTGTCCTTACTAATGATAGGTACAGTCCTTTTCTTTTAACAAAGCAAGTATTCCTGAAAGTCTATATCAAGCTGGGGGTAATTTGCTCCCGTTAAGCCGCACGGAAATTTGGAAAACACATATCGAATATAAAATGCACTCAAGTGCAAATACTTTGCGGCATATTAAAGAGAGAAAATATTAGGTCTTCACAGGAAGCGATTGCGACATAAATCTTTACTATGAAAGTCAATAGGTTACGCTTCCCATTATCAACAAAAAATTAGGAAAACAGCCAATGACAGAATATTCAGCAGAAAAAATACTTCATAACCTAGAGCTTGAAATCAAACAGTCGGATTTTATCCAGCCAACACAACTATCTGGCGATAAATGGATTCTGGCTTCGGGGTATCAAAAATCTTTAAGGCGGGGAGAAACAGAAACTGCACTGCGTTGTGCGGCTGCCCTGTGGCATCAGGATAGATTGAGCTTTTGGAGAAGGCATCATACTGCGGTTTTAGAAGATATTGGCATTGCCGCACCTGATGTTCTGGTCAAGGTTCTAACCGCCACAACTTCAACATACTGGAGACAAAGAGTTGGAGATTTGCGGGTTGCCCTGCATTTGACCCGCCTGATATGTGAAGCAACTAAAACCCGTATTGCTGATGAATTGCTGCTGATATGCGAAAGATCATCCAACCATACAAGTCTGCGGGAGCATTTCAGCCATGCAAGTAATGAACAACTTACGGATTATATTATTGGTAGCAACTACTCACTTATAGAAAAAGGGCTTGCTATTTGGTTTTTTGGAGGAACGAACAATTTTAAAACCGAACTGATGCCCCAGCGTAAAGGTTCAATCCATAAATTGTCCGAGGTTCTCAGAACATTATCTACACCCACCGACTTGGTAGAAGCTTGTATCGGTGTTATCGGACGGACACAATGGCCGTTGGCAGCTCTTACACCGATTATATGGCAGGAGGTGCAGAAACATGACATAAGTATTAAGCATAATATCATTCCTGTCCCCAAAGATTTTGAAGGGATTCCATATTACAGTGCAGATACTTTTACTAGGGTTGGACAAACCTGCCTACGACAATTACAGAAGTCAGTATCAGAATTGCAATGTTTTACTGTAAAACAGCTAGGGGTTGCACTCTTTGCTATTGAGGGTGGCCTGCTTGATAAATATCTTTCCTCACCATTCTTAGATGATTTTGCAAGTGCAGGAGAAATTGCTTATGCCGAGGGTGAAGGTTTGCCTATTGAACGTTACTTGATTATGCGCGACTGTCTGAAAGATAATATGGAGCTATTGCAAATTATCCGCTCCAAGCAGCTATTCCGTTACCTAAATGGTTCAGAATTAGGTAATATTACCGTCATACAAGGTAATCCAACCTTTACCCCCTCTGACGCTAAGGGAGAGGTATAATATGAAATACGTAGTGTATGTTCGTGTCAGCACCAACAAGCAAGGCGAATCTGGTCTGGGTCTGCAATCCCAGCGGGATGCGGTAAACAGCTTCTTTGCATCCCGCCCGCATGAAATCCTCAACACCTACACCGAAGTCGAATCCGGTAAACGTGCTGACCGCCCCGAGCTGCTGAAAGCTCTAGAAGAGTGTAAACGGCGTAAAGCAGTGCTGGTAATCGCCAAGCTGGACAGGTTGGGCAGGAATCTGGCGTTTATAGCTAACCTCATGGATGCCGGAGTCGAATTCGTATGTTGTGATAATCCTCAGGCGAACAGACTCATGCTGCACATGCTAGCTGCTTTCGCTGAGTTTGAGCGAGAACTTATCAGCAAGCGGACGAAGGATGCACTGGCGGTTGCCAAGGCAAAGGGAGTGCACTTAGGTGCAAATGGTAAGTTATTAGCAGCCCGCCATAGGAATGAGGCTCGGCAACGTGACCAACAGCATTACCCAATAATCAGTAAGCTGATGCGGGAACTTCGGTCATATACTGCAGTTGCCGAACAAATGAATAATTTAGCCATTCCTAGCACGTTAGGAGGACGCTGGTATGCCAGTTCCATCAGGAATATCTGCTTACGGGCATTATGATGACTAGTCTAGAATATCAGAAGCAGAAATTCTTAACGCCTTTAGAATTTTTAAGAGAGCAAGAACTGACATATTTTTACGACCATTCTCCACCTCCGACAGATAGCTTCTATCCATCTCAGCTATACCAGCTAAATCTTCTTGGGTCAGCCGCTGTTGTTTGCGGTGAGTTGAAATTCTTTTTCCAATTTTTTCTAAGCTAGGCATGACCAGTATTATGTTGTCAATCAACAACAATTACCGTAGGCTATAGCCAACAATAATTAGGGTTTTTATGTCCGATAAAAAAAGAAGTGAAACTGTAGACGCTATCATTACAGGCCTGAAGATTGGCAGTATACTACTAGTGCTATTACTCTGGGCTATAGGCTATATAATGGAGGGCTACGCTCCTCCCATTATTAATGAGCAAGGTTTAACCCCCGAGCAGTTCGCAGCCCAAAAATATGCTGAAGATGAAAAGGCAAAAGAGCCCGAAAGGCTGTTGCAAAAGGAATACCAGGCCAGAGGGATAGCTGGTCTGAAGGCTAGTGAGTTATTGCTTGATGGTGCTGAAAAGGATATGAAGGAGGGCAATATCGGTAGCGATATGAATATGCAATTCATAGGTGCGGTACTTGAGGTCATCTATGGCTCTGCACGGTCAATTCAAGAGGCATGGGATAATAGCAAATCCTTGTTACCCGCCGACGTAAAATACCTGAAATCAATGGAGAGCAAACTGTCATCATTTCAGCAACGTGCACTTCCCAAAATGCGGCTGGCTTTTAAGAACAGGGCAAAGGAAACCCTATGGATAAATGATGTAACCGCCCGCACTAGTGGCTCAGGTAATACAATTCTTACGCTATATGGCTATCACTTCACGGCTAATGCTAATATCAAACTGGTACAGGAGCAGTTATATGACCTAATGACCAAGCTGCGTTTCAAGAAGATACAGTATGCCTATTCTGATTATGATGATGATATAAAATATTATTATAAGCTGGATACACCCAGCGATAGCACTATAGCCGCCTACAACAACGAATTCCAGAAACTTAGTAAGAAGCCAGAATAATGTTTAGACTAAGTTCCATGTCATTCAAATTTTCTATTGTTGTATGAGTCACCATTTTATATCATTAAGACACAAAAAATATTGTTTATTCAATTATTTGATGTAGTGTATCCTTCATATTATCTGCTTATGGCAATAAAATGATCACAAGACTACAACTTGCAGAAGGTACATTGAATGATGATTTAAATGAGGATGCAGTATCTGAAGATACCGTTGCCAATGATGTGTTGTGGGATTTAAATATACGCATTGAAGGCAACCCCGTTTATCATGCTTTTGCTGCATCAATTAAGAAATGCACTACACGCCCCATAGATCTTGGGCGAGTGGATACTTTAGAAATAAGAAACGAGATGGGCGATGACGCAATTATTGTCCGAACGCGTAGAAATTCAGGATATGGTGATTATACAACAGTTTTTAAGGAAGCAACGCAGAACTGCATAGAATCACCATTTCAGACAGAAGCAAATATTCCAGCTTTAGTCGAAGAAATAGCGGCTTCCTGGAAAACCAACATCCCGTTGATTAGCAAAGATGAAGGTTTAAGAGATGCACAAAGAGGAGCATTATTTGCAATTTTCTCTCATTGGACCCGCGCAAATACAGTAGCGACCGTAGTTTTACCCACGGGTACAGGAAAGACAGAAACTTTGTTAGCTACGATTGCAACGCATTCCCCAAAATGTAGCTTAGTTATAGTTCCTTCAGATGCATTGCGTACTCAATTCTTCGAAAAAGCGTGCACATGGGGACGATTGCGTTCGCTAAGAGTTATAGATCAAGAAACGCAATATCCCATCGTTGGCATGCTACGTAGCGGCTTCAAAACACTTGAGGGAATAAGGAAATTTACAAGTAGCTGTAATATCATTGTAGCTACAATGCCTATTTTAGCGAATATGCAAGAAGCGGAGCTGGCAGTATTAAAAGAAAGCTGTGACTTCGTTGCCGTTGATGAAGCGCATCATCTTGGAGCACCCAGTTGGGCACGTGTACTTGATATTTTTCGTGACAAAGATATATTACAGTTTACCGCTACGCCATTTAGAAATGATGGCAAACACATCAGTGGCGATATAATTTACACATATCCCCTTGCGCGCTGCCAGGAAGAAGGCTTCTTCCGTCCTATAGAATTTATTCCAGTAACAGAATTTTTTCCTGACAAAGCAGATGAATCAATTTGCGAGAAGGCCATTGAGCGTTTGCGGGAAGATTTGGCAAATGGATTTCAACATTCATTAATGGCTCGCACCTCCTCTAAGGAAAGAGCTAAATTAGTATTCGCACTATATCAGTCGCGGCATCCCGACTTAAACCCCGTAATACTGTATAGCGGCATGAAAGCATCCGATAAGCAAAATGCTAAGAATGCTCTACTTCAAGGGCATAGTAAGATAGTAGTATGCGTTGATATGCTAGGAGAGGGTTTTGATTATCCACCCTTGAAAATTGCAGCAATCCATGACCCGCATAAATCACTACCTATAACACTACAATTTATTGGTAGATTTACGAGGTCAGGCATTCAAACAATTGGGAATGCAAGCGTTATAGCCAATATAGCTGATGCTAAAATGCAAGCTAACATCTCTGCATTATATAGCCGGGACTCTAATTGGAATAAAATCATAACAGGCTCGTATGAAGGAGCTATCAACCATGAAATCGATTTCCAAAATTTCATAAATGGATTCATATTTGATGGTATCAGCGGATTTTCGCTTAGAAATATTCGACCCAAATATAGTGCTTTTGTTTATTCGCTATCTTCAGAGGTAGACTTATAGTCAACCCAAATAATTTTCATACATATTTAACGTTTTAAGAGTAACGTGG
>CAZUXB010000037.1:0-19602 GCA_964624555.1 uncultured Rickettsiales bacterium
GTAACCGGAAATGGAAATGGAATTGAATTTCGGCATCTTCTTCGCGGTATACTCGATGATGTCGGCGACAATGCGCATCGACGGTTCAGGCGGATAAATATAGGTATTGCGCACCATGAATTCTTTTAAAATATCGTTCTGGATGGTGCCTTGCAGCTCTTCGATTTTTACGCCCTGCTCCAGCCCGGCAACAATATAGTTGGCCAGTATCGGCAGCACCGCGCCGTTCATGGTCATCGACACACTCATCTCGGCCAGCGGTATCTGGTCAAAGAGTATTTTCATATCCTCGACCGAATCAATTGCAACGCCAGCTTTACCAACATCGCCAACTACGCGCGGATGGTCCGAATCATACCCCCGGTGGGTAGCAAGGTCGAACGCAACCGACAAACCTTTTTGCCCGCCGGCAAGGTTGCGGCGGTAAAAAGCATTCGATTCTTCAGCAGTGGAAAAACCGGCATATTGGCGCACCGTCCACGGCCGTACCGCATACATGGTCGCGCGCGGGCCGCGCACATAGGGAACAAACCCGGCCATAGTATCGGTATATTCGAGCGCTTCGAGATCAGCGGCAGTGTAGATCGGCTTTACCACGAAACCTTCCGGAGTTTTCCAGTCCAGCGTGGAAAGCGGAACGGCGTTGCCATCCTTATCTTTTCCTAAATCTTTCTCCGCCAGTTTCTGCCAATCGGAAATAGTTTTTTCAGGAAATGTACTCATAAATTTCTCTCTTTTCAGTCTTTATTTAGCAAGTTCGTATGTTCTGCAAATGCTATATTTTCAGCACGGAACACATCAATTATTGAAAGCATAACTTCGCTCTGGGGAGTATTCCTACCTTCATGAATATCCGGAATCCAGAAAGTAAGCAAAAATACCATTCCTGTTTCACTGAATTCACGCAGCCAGCAATTTGGCTCTGGTTTTTTCAGGCAGCGCGGATGCGCCTTGGCACAAGCCAGCATGTGCTTTATTGCAAGCCTGGCATCAGTAGCAAAATCAAGCACTACCCGTATTTCCACCCGTGCCTGCTCATTGCTGTGTGACCAGTTTATCACCCGTGTCGAGGTCATTTCCTCGTTGGGTATAAGCAATTCGCGACCATCGAAAGTTTCCACCAGAATATAGCGTATGTTCATTTCGCGGACGTGGCCGCTGGTGCCGCCCACTTCTATAAGATCGCCGATCATGATCGATTTTTCCAGCAATATGGTTATGCCGCTGATGAAATTGGCCGTGACCTTCTGCATACCAAGACCGATACCAACACCGAGTGCGCCGCCGAATACAGCGAAGGCCGTAAGGTCAACACCCATCACCGACAGGGCTATGAGCAGCGCAGTGAAATAAACCAGCAGTCTGAAAAATTTTACGGTAAGGACGCGCGCATTATAACTTAGCGTCGACGCACGGCGCAGGTAACTTTCCAACGTGCGCGAAAGCAGCCCAGCTCCCCACAGCACCACAACCAGTATCACTATACCGTTTACAAGATTGAGCATGGTTATCTTGTATTGCCCCAGCGTCACCGATTTTGCAGCAAGATAGGCCGCGGTAATGTTGGTAAATCCTGTGACATCAAGTACCGCCACCGCCATTATCACAAAGGCTATGAACCATGCCACCAGCCGTGATTGCACTATAAGCAGCACAGTTTTGGCAGCGATATAATATAGGCAAAGACTAAGGGCAAAATCGGTAAGGTTGCTGTTGTTGCTGTATTGCTCTGCAATTGGCCTCGCCATATTAAGAAGCAGGTAAGACATAACCGGCCCAAGCAGCGAGATCGGCTTGGTCAGGAATTCATTATCAATTTTTTTCAGGGGGTGGTCTTTTAAGTAAATGTCTGTACGGTAACGCACCGCATAAGCAAAAAGACCGGAAACAACGATGGCAATACCAACAAAAAGCAGCTCTACATAAAAATAATTATTAGTAAGCGCCGCCATCAACTCTTCGCGGGTGGCAAAAAGTTTTTTCACTATGGGAGCAGCGGTATCAGTAGCCATTAATATATAATCCGGTAAATTTAATAATAACCAACATAATGCTTGCGCATTATGACGCTCGCTTCACAGCGCAAAATCGTGCTTTCAACCTACGATTTTGATATTAGATTAGGTCAAAAAAACCTAATCTAATATATTGTACAAACAATGTTTAGATAAATATCGTTAATAACTTATTAAGATTAGAAATATATAATAGTCAGCATGAAAAAAGAATTAGAGCATAACAGTTCCGGATTCTCACTAATAGAGCTTTCCATTGTAGTTGTTATTTTTGGGCTGATGATTGGTGGAATAATGTCCGCCATGACGCAAACTGTCCGGCAAACAAAACAAACCAGCCTGAAGCTGAAAATGGATGCTATTGAACAGGCACTGGCTGCCTATGTAAAAAAGAATAGCTACATTCCCTGCCCAGCCGATGGAGCATATGCAGTAACAAATGCCTATTTTGGAATAGCGGGCGGAACCGCCGGAGGGGGAACCTGCGCCAATGGTGCAACCTATGACGGCAACGGCAACCGCACCGCTGATACCACCCCACCAACAGCTAATTTTGTCCTGAGCAATAATGCAGGCGGTATTGTGCCAGTCCGTACCTTGGGTTTGCCCGATGAATATGCTTTCGACCCCTGGGGCGGACGTTTCAGCTACAGTGTTGACATACGTTTTACCGCCACCAGCGCTTTCACCACCTACTCGCAGCTCGATACTACCGGAAGTATAACGGTTAATGATAACGCCGGTAATGCCAGGGTAACCAATGCCATAGCCATTGTCTTAAGCCATGGTACGAACGGGCACGGCGCGTTCCAGCTAAGCGGAACCCGCAAAAATGCAGGCTCTACCAACGCCAACGAACAAACCAACTGCCATTGCACCAGCGCTGCCGCTGCTGGAGTCTACTCCGGCACCTTCATCATGGGCGAAAACACCACCACCAGCACCACCGACCTGCGCGCCAATTTCGATGATACCCTGCGCTATTATACCAGAGGAAACTTCTTAACCAATACTGATGTTGTCACAGAAACCAAGTAAATTCAAGGCCTTAGATATTATCATAAAATCCTTATAACCAATAACACGAAATGTCATAAAATTATCATACTTCAAACGATAGGTTTATGCTAGACTGGCATAAGTAAGGAGATATAGTAAATTGGTTATAAAGACTAGAGAAACACTAGGAGTATCTGGTGGCAGAAAGGAAATCGATCCTGCCATGATGCTCGCTGGCCTGCAGGTAAGTGAAGGCAGAGGAAAGTTTACAGACTTTGATGCAGCTGATCCAGCAACATACAGCGGCGTTACCTTTAATGAAATGCAAAGAAGTGATGACCCGGCTTTCAAAAATATCACCAAAGGTCAAATGAGAGCTATGGGTGGGGTCGTATATTTTGCTCCTGAATTTAAGAAAAAAAATGGACGTGAAATAAATATAATGGATAGCCATGATCTCGCCGAGTATAATGCTTGGGTTAATGAAAAGGCAGGCAAGTATGGAACTGAGCCATTGAAGATGGAAACCGTACAAACCCTTTCAGAAGAAAATATAAACCGGTTTTATACTAAAAACTATTTTGAAAAATCTGGTATATCAGCGATAAAAGATAGTGGTGTGCAATATGTCCTATTTGATATCAGTGTAAATTTTGGTATCGGCTCAGAACAAAAAAACAATGGCATGATGGGTATTTTAGAAAAAACATTACAACGTCATTTTCCAAATGCTCATGGAAACAATCTTTTTGAAAAAGCAAATAACGTTGCTCCCGAAGAATTAATAAAAATGATTGGTGTTGAGCGTATGGCTGCGTATGAGCGCATTATAGCCTCTAATCCTGCAAAAGGACAGTTTAGAAATGGTTGGAGAAACCGCACAGAAAGGGTTACTGCTGAAGCACTTAGCGGTGAAATTGGAGGCGGTGCAGTTGCATCTTATTCAAGACATAATAAGACTTATGGTGTTAATGGCGTAGGCGATGAAGGATTTTTTGATACTGATTCAGGTTTTTGGAAAATGGTTCTTGGGGTAATTAAAGGTATTGTTAAAGCAATATTTGGTGGTGAACATGAATCTCAACAGGCCGGAAATGCCAGCCTACCTTCTCCCAGAACTCCAAGTGACAAAAAATGAGCCGGCATAAAACCTCCCTCAAATTCCCCTGCTGGTTAGTCCATTTTCATCACTCTTTTGACTTGCTTGTCATTGCGAGGAGGCGTAGCCGACGCGGCAATCCAGTTCTTTCCTGATTTTGCGACTCCTGGATTGCTTCGCCTGCGGCTCGCAATGACGAACAACTGTAAAGCTTTGCGTGGGACACTGCACTAGTTTAGTCTTTTGACTTGCAACAAAAAATAGTCCATATATTAGATAATTGGATAATTAGATTATTAGATGGTAAGTAAATCTAGTCATCCTGTCATCTTATCATCCAGTCATCTGCGAAGGAGAACTAACCATTACAAACTATATCCATACTGGCGACCTGCCATCTAATGTTGTATTAACTGGCGATATCGCGGTCGATACAGAGGCAATGGGACTTAAAAACAGCCGTGACAGGCTATGTGTTGTACAGATATCTGATGGCAATGGCGACGCCCACCTCATACAATTCAGGCCGGGAGAATATAACGCTCCCAATCTGGTGCAGCTCCTAACCGATAAATCACGCACCAAGATATTCCACTTTGCCCGCTTTGACTTGGCCATAATGCAGCATTACCTTGGCATAAAACTTTCCAATGTTTATTGCACCCGCACCGCTTCCCGTTTGGTGCGCACCTACACCGACAAGCACGGCTATAAAGATATCTGCAAAGAACTTCTCGGAGTTGACGTTTCCAAACAACAGCAAAGCTCTTATTGGGGCGCGAAAACACTTACACCGGAACAGATAGATTACGCCGCTTCCGATGTTCTGTACCTTCATAAATTAAAGGCCAAACTTGATGAAATGCTCGCCGCAGAGAATCGTACAGAACTGGCGAAGGCCACCTTTGATTTCCTTCCCTACCGTGCGCAGCTCGACCTCGCCGGCTGGGAGAACGAGGATATTTTTGCCCATAGCTAGCGTAATTCCAATAACTTAGTAATAAATTCCTAAAACTGACATTTTATGCTATAATTGCCCTGTGACTATAGTTTAGAGGCCATTATGGTTAGCTCGGTAAGCAATATACCTTATTCGTATTACAATGTTTTGAATCCGGTACCTCCGGCTACAAAACCTGTTCCTGTTTCTATACCTGAGGCACCCAACACCCCAGAAAAATCCGACCCCGTAGGGGACGCGGTACGGCTTTCGCAACCGGCAGTACTGTTGATGCAGCAATTACTGGATCTCAGTAATAATAGTAATAACAAAAACTCTGGCCTGAACGGGCTTTTTGGTAGCAGTGGGAACAATGTAAGCAGCAATGTTTACCAGTCGATACTATCGGCAGCCTATAGCAATCCAGCGCAACAAAACTACGATGATTCCCCGACAAAACCAGTGCCGGTTAACAAAGTTCTTGCCCGCAAATTTGATGCTTATCAGGCAGTATCAAACTTATCCACCAAACATAAATAAGCAACTTACCATAGCTGGTATACTCCGTAGCAAACCACTATCAACAGCTATCAATACCTAAATTATTATTAATTACGTAGACATTGACTGGATTGCCAGTGGCAAGTAGACTGTCTTTTTAATCGGTAATATGGGCCAGTACAGCAAGGATATATCTGTATGAATCAAGACATTGCCAGCGGCAAGGCCGTTTTAGCACAAGAAATTAAAGGACTGCAGGCATTGGCCGATAGCTTGAGCAACCAATTTGTGCAAGCGGTAGAAACTATCTTTGCAATCAAGGGGCGGGTTATCACTACCGGTATGGGTAAAAGCGGCCATATAGCCCGCAAGATAGCCGCGACCATGGCCTCAACCGGAACCCCGGCGCATTTTGTCCACCCCGCCGAAGCCAGCCACGGCGATATGGGTATGATCACCAAAGACGATGCTGTGCTCGCCTTTTCTAACTCCGGTGAGACCGCTGAACTTGCCGACATGATCGCCTACTGCAAACGCTTTTCCATACCGCTTATTGGTGTTGCCCGCAGACAGGGCTCAATGCTGGTGGAATCCGCAAACATAGCCATGGTACTACCCGAAGTTCCTGAAGCCTGCGTAACTGGTGCCCCTACCACTTCTACTACCATGATGCTGGCGCTTGGCGATGCTATAAGCGTAGCCCTAGTAAGTCGCCGCGGTTTCAGCAAGCAGGATTTTTCTGTATTCCACCCCGGTGGCAAACTGGGCAAAGCCTTCATCCGTGTTTCCGACCTTATGCACGGCTCAGATGAATTACCACTGGTGCAAGAAGATGATGTAATGCAGGACGTATTACTTACCATGACCTCAAAACGGTTTGGCTGCGCTGGCGTGGTTACTTCTAAAGGAATTCTGTCTGGCATAATAACCGATGGTGATTTGCGCCGCCATATGCAACCCGACCTTCTGAAAAAAACAGCCCGGGATATTATGAAAACAAACCCTCTCACCATCCGCCCGCAAGCCCTTGCTGCCGAAGCACTGTCCTTAATGAATGAAAAATCCATAACCAGCCTGTTCGTAACTGATAATGAAAAGCCAGTCGGGATAATACATATCCATGATTGTTTGCGCGCTGGTATCGCGTAATATGAGTTCCGTAGAAAAATATACGCGCTATGTTTTATTCGGGAAAACTGTTTTATGGTTCCTGGTTATAGGAATAATTGCGGTAGTGATATGGATTGCCTCTACCAATAATGGGGAAAACGGTGGGCGGATGGTATTCACAAACATCCCCAAAAGCGAGGAACTACAGAACATCATGAAAAAACCGCGCTATCAGGGAGTTGATGTACATAACCGCCCCTATACCATAGATGCGGACAGCGCCCTGCAAAAAGACAAGGACACAGTGGTATTAACAAACATTACAGCAGATATGACCAGCGATAACAGCGCCTGGATGGCCTTGAAAGCACACACCGGTGAGTTAAATATGTCCACAAAAAAAATGGTACTGACTCAAGGGGTTGAGGTATTTTATGAAGGCGGGTACCAATTCCGTACCGACCATGCCAATGTTGATATTGCCAAAAACTCAATGCAGGGGGACAGTCATATTGAAGGCCAGGGAGGTGCCGGAACCATTGAAGCTAACAGCTTTTCTATTTCAGAGCGTGGGAATATAATAAATTTTAATGGTTCTGTAAGAATGTTGTTGTATCAGTGATAAGCTATCACTACGGTTAAATAATATAAAAAGCATACTCACTAAAAAAGTTATAATTATGACACGAGCTATGAAAACAACGAAAACGCTGCTTATATTTTCCAGTATATTTTTTTCATCAGTTTCTTTTGCTGCAGAAAAGCCGGATGTAACAAAAAAATATAAGTCCGGTGGGCCAATCGAAATAACCTCTGATTCGCTTGAAGTGTTACAGCAGAAGCAGCAAGCTATTTTTACTGGTCACGTGATAGCTGTTCAGGGTGATGTCCACCTGAAATCAGAAAAAATGACGGTATTTTATAAAAACACAGAGACAGCAGGAAAAGCTCCCAAAAAAGAAGAAAAGGAAAATCCTCTAACGTCAGCTGTCGGTGATAAAAATTCTATCGATAAGATAATCGTGGAAAAAAATGTTTTCCTCACAACACCGGAAGAAACTGCAAGGGGGGCGCACGGCTTATATGATGTGGTTAACCATAAGATTTACCTGAATGACAATGTTGTACTTACCCGTGATAAAAATGTATTAAAAGGCGACAAGCTGGTCTATGATTTTGAAACTGGCAAAAGTGAAATGAACACCGTACAGTCTGGAACTCCCGGGAAAAGAGTCAAAGCATTGTTTGTATCCGATAATAACAAGGATAATAAACCAACTACAGGAAATGCCGCCCAAAAGGCCCCGGACAAAAAATAAAATATGATGGAATTATTCAAGAATAAAAGGTCGAACCATATTAATCCTCCAGCAAAAGAAGACGAAATGGATAATAACTCACCTAGGCTTGTAGCTACCAGTAATGGTCTTGAGGTCGAGCATATTGGTAAACGTTATGGCGGCAGACCGGTAGTGCGTGATGTAAGCCTTAAGGTAAGGCGTGGTGAAGCTGTTGGTTTACTTGGCCCCAATGGTGCCGGAAAGACCACATGTTTCTATATGATTACAGGTCTTATCCGTGCCGATACAGGCAAAATACTTCTCGATGGTGATGATATAACCAGGCTGCCAATGTACCGCCGTGCCCGCCAGGGTATTGGTTACCTGCCACAGGAAGCTTCTATTTTCCGTGGCTTAACTGTAGAACAGAATATTTTATCCGTACTGGAGATTCATGAAAAGAACCTTGATTCCCGCCATGCCCAGCTTGATGAGTTACTGGCCGAATTTTCCATAACCCACCTTCGCCTTGCCCTTGGCATTACCCTTTCCGGTGGTGAACGCAGGCGCGTGGAAATTGCTCGCGCCCTTGCCAGCCGCCCGGCATTTATGTTGCTTGACGAACCGCTAGCTGGGATTGACCCGATTGCAGTTGACGAAGTACGGGGTCTGGTAAAACACCTTAAAAACCGTGGCATAGGTGTACTAATTACCGACCATAATGTCCGTGAGACACTTGATATCATTGACCGGGCATACATCATGCACGATGGCTGCGTATTGATGGAAGGCACACCATCTGAGATCGTGAATAACGTAGACGTAAGACGGGTATATCTGGGGGAGAGGTTCAGCCTCTAAGCTCTATACAATGCCCCACCTGTAACAGCGCGGATGGCACCAGTAGTGGTCGGCAGTGACAATGGCAATTTCTTTAGGCTGCGTACCGCCAGAAAAGCAAAAGCCTGCGCTTCTATAGAATCACCTTTCCAGCCTAATGTTTCAACCGGGTAAACATTATCAAACCTTTTGCGCAATGACTGCATTATAGCAGGATTCAAACGCCCCCCTCCACTAACGAACCATTGCCTGGCCGGCCTGGGGAAAAATTTTGCCCCTGCTTCTATGGCAGCGACAGTAAATTCAGTAAGTGTTGCCGCCCCATCAGCAGGCGACAAATGCGCGAGATCATCCAGTACGAAATAATTTCTATCGAGGGACTTTGGTGGGTGCTTGGCGAAGAACCAATCCTTCATAAATGCTGCCAGTAGTGCACTATCCACTTTTCCAGCCATAGCTAATGCGCCGTCAACATCGTAATCTATTCCGGTATTCTTGAATGCCCACTCATTGAGCAATACGTTACCTGTTCCGGTATCAAAGGCCAGAATATCCAGGGCCATAAGCTCGTCAGCAGCATTTTCTGATCTGCCTATCCATGTCACATTGGAAATACCGCCTATATTTAATATCGCAACCGGCAATTCCATGTGCCTGGTTAGGGCAGCATGGTAAAGTGGTACCAGCGGCGCCCCCTGCCCTCCGGCAGCAACATCGCGCCTGCGGAAATCGCAAACCACATCTATTTTAGTAAGTTCAGCAAGAAGTGCCCCGTTACCTATCTGCCAGGTCAAATGTTCATCCGGGCGGTGCGAAACGGTTTGTCCGTGAAAACCAATTACCTCAATGTCTTTAGGTAACAGGTTGGCTTGTTTCAATAAGGTTTTTACAACTTCTGCGTGTTTAACGGTTATTTTTTGCTCTTCTGCCAACATATCGCCGCGCCCATATACCGCTTCACGCAAGGCAATTTTCTCATTTTCACCATAGGGAATGGTAATAGATTCACCAAATTCCAATATAGATTCACCGTCAGTGCGGATAAGGGCGGCATCGATACCGTCAAGGGAGGTACCGCTCATTAACCCCAATGCCCATTGCTGTTTGCCCACTTAATAAAACCTTCTATACAATTCATTTACTAATATATATTATAATCATAAATCTAATATAATTAATAAAGCGATAATTTTTCTTATGGCCAAAGCAGAATCTCAAAAATTTAATTCTGAATTCATGCAGATAATGCACAGCCGCGGCTTTATCCATCAATGCACTGACGCCGCAAACCTGGATAAAATCATGAAAAACGGGCGGGTGACCGCCTATATTGGCTTTGATGCCACCGCCCCCAGCCTCCATGCCGGAAGCCTTGTCCAGATCATGATCTTACGCTGGCTGCAAAAAACCGGCCATAAACCAATAGCCCTGCTTGGTGGCGGCACAACCCGTATCGGCGACCCATCCGGCAAGGATGAAGCACGAAAAATGCTTTCCGATGCCGATATATCCAAAAACATTGATTCTATTCAGAGGCTTCTTGGCCAGTTTTTAACTTTTGGTTCAGGTTCCAGTGATGCTATCCTGGTCAATAATTCCCTGTGGCTGGACAAGCTCAATTATATAAATTTCCTGCGCGAATATGGCAAGTTCTTCTCGGTAAACCGCATGCTCACCCAGGACAGCGTAAAAATGCGCCTTGAGCGTGAACAGAACCTAACCTTCCTTGAGTTCAATTACATGGTTCTACAAGCCTATGATTTTGTTGAATTAAACTCCAGATATGGTTGCAGCCTGCAAATTGGCGGCTCTGACCAGTGGGGCAATATCATAATGGGTATTGACCTTGCCCACAAAATCGACGCCTCTAAGCGCTTCCAGCCTATGAATATTGAGCAAACCGATAAAAAGGTGCTCAAGGTGCTGGAAGTCCAGCCAATGATAAAATCCACCCGCACCGACCCTAAAGATTATACACAGGAAGCTTTTATGAACTTCCTCAACGAGGGTGATGATAAAAACCTTTATGGCCTTACTACCCCTCTTCTTTCCACCAGTTCCGGGGCAAAGATGGGTAAATCAGTTAGCGGTGCCGTATGGCTGAATAAGGATATGCTCAGCGCCTATGATTACTGGCAATACTGGCGCAACACCGAAGATGCCGATGTTGGCCGTTTCCTGCGCCTGTTCACTGAACTTCCACTTAAGGAAATAGAAAAGCTGGAAGCCCTGAGAGGTGCCGACATAAATGAAGCGAAAAAAATACTCGCCAACGAGGCAACCAAACTCTGCCACGGTGAACGCGCCGCCAAACAGGCTGCTGATACTGCCAAAAAAACCTTTGAACAGGGTGCACTCGGCGCCGACCTTCCGGTTTATAACATAGCCGCAGAAACTCTTGGCAAAGGACTGGCCGCCTATGAAATTTTACGCCTGTCCGGCCTTGCTGAATCGGGTGGCGAGGCAAAACGCCTGATCCGTGGTGGTGGTGCGCGCATCAATGACGAGAAGATAGAAGACGAAAATATGAGCGTAACCCCAGCTTTCTTCAACAAAGAAGGCACTCTGAAACTCTCCTCGGGCAAGAAAAAACACATGCTGGTGAAGCTGAAATAGCTGAATATCAATCAGTTACTACTCTACCTCCTACCCTCAGAAAATTTTCATATAAATGTAATAAAACAAATAACAAAACCATGCATAATGGACTTATGTTGTTTTTTAAATAAAACCAAAAACCTATATGGACCAAGAAAAAAGCTCTCAGCAGAATGCCGTGCAAAAACCACCTACCAAAGGGATAAACCGCAGAACTGCTGTTAATCTGATGGCTGGAACTGGTATTTTTGGAGCTCATGTAGGCAATAGTTTACGCAGATTTCCTGACGGGAATCTTGATGAAGCAGGAAGAAGTGGGGCCGATCCGGCACTACCCACAGAATCTCAAAAAAACTTAGATGATATAGGAACTGGCATCGTTGCAGCTACTGGCCCTTTAACAGCCGTAAGCATATGGGCTGATAAAGCCCCTGGATGTGACAGAAGGGCAGCAATAAAACTTGCTGCTACCGGTGGTGCGGTATGGGCAGGAGGTGAACTGGGCTACGGCACTGGGGTTATGGAACAGAGAAAATGGGCACAAACGCATCCGCCAAAACCAGCCTCTCCACCTACTACGCAGCCAGACGCTGAAAAAACTGTTACTACGCGTCCAAACCGTGATCCTGACAAGGACAGAGCCAGAGAAGGCAGGGAAAGATAGCCCATAACTAACCATCTATACATTGCAAATGCTTAGCTTCTCCCGGCAACAGCGAGAAAAACCCTTGACTTCCCTTGAAAAACCTGTATAAGTCTCATCCGAGTTTAGTATTTTACTCTTTGTTACCTAATTGATCCTCCTTCTTGGTGTTCTATCATTACGTGTGGCTTAAGAGTTGCAACCAGGGTTTGGTTGATTACGAAGCTACATCTATGTATGGCAGCAGTTGCCATATGGGATAAACGCCATACAAAAGGAGATATTAATGGCTACTGGTGTTGTTAAATGGTTTAATCCAACTAAAGGTTACGGTTTTATTCAGCCTGATCAGGGCGGTTCTGATGTGTTTGTTCATATTAGCGCCCTTGAACGTGCAGGCCTTACCACCCTTAACGAAGGTCAGAAGATTTCGTACGAACTTGCGACCAATAAGGGCAAAACTTCAGCTGCTAATTTGAAGCTGGTTTCCTAGTTTTTTCGAGAATTGGAGAACTCGAGTATTCGAGAACTCGGTTTATTTTATTTGGTGCTCGAGTCCTCTAGTTCTCGAGTCCTCTAGCTATGTTTTTAAGGATTTACAATGAGTGAATTTTCACAGTTTGGGCTTCCGCCACAACTAAATACTGCGCTTGAGCGCATGCAATATACTACCCCGACCCCGATTCAGAAACAGGCGATACCGCTTGGTCTGCAGGGAAAAGACATTCTGGGTTCGGCCCAGACCGGCACTGGCAAGACCGCCGCGTTCGGCATCCCGCTGGTGGCTAAGATTTTCAGCAACCCGCGCGGCAATGCTATAGTGCTTACCCCTACCCGCGAACTGGCGATGCAGGTGCTCACCGTTATCAACCAGCTTCTCGGCCAGCGCAGCTTCGTGCAGGCGGTGCTGCTCATCGGCGGTGATTCGATGCACAAACAGACCCAGCAGCTTAAGATGCGCCCGCGCATTATTGTTGGCACACCTGGCCGCATCAATGACCATCTGGAGCGCGGCAATTTGATGCTTAACAATACGGATTTCCTGGTGCTTGATGAAACCGACCGTATGCTCGATATGGGCTTTGGTATCCAGATCGACCGCATCATAAAATTCCTGCCACAGGCGCGCCAGACCATGATGTTCTCCGCCACCATCCCGCCGGAAATAGCCAAAATGGCGGCCAAGTATCTAAAAAATCCTGAGCGCATCGCTATCGGCCAGGTCAACACCGCTGTCGTAAAAATTCAGCAGGAAATCATCCATGTTAATGAAAGTGCAAAATATGATGAGCTGAATAAACAGATCGCCGCGCGTGAAGGTTCAATAATCATCTTCGTAAAAACCAAACGCGGTGCGGACAGGCTTTGTGAACGCTTGAACAAACAAGGCAACAAGACTGATACCATCCACGGCGACCTGCACCAGCGTAAGCGCGAAAAAGTGATACAGGGTTTCCGCGATATGAAATTCCGCATATTGGTGGCGACCGATATAGCTGCCCGCGGCCTCGATATCCCTCATATTGAGCATGTGATCAATTATGACCTGCCGCAAGCCCCGGAAGATTATATCCACCGCATCGGCCGTACTGGCCGCAACGGTTCGGAAGGATGCGCGGTATGCCTTATTTCACCGGACGACCAGCTTAAATGGCGGGCAATACATAAGCTCATGAACCCAAATGAGCCACTACCACACATGCCACACAGCCCATCAGGCGATGACAAACCACGTAAATTTGGTAAGAAGCGCCCATTCAAGGGTGGTAAACCGCATGCCGGCAGTGATAATGGCGGCGGCAAGCCAACAAGCAGCAAAAAGCGCCCTAACCGCTTCCGCAAAGGCCCACCGGCAGCTGCTAAAGCTGCTTAAAACCTAGATATATTGGGAATAGCAGAAATATAGCTATTCCCAATAATATCTGGTTGACTAGCCCCTTTAAAATGCGCTATAAACCCCGCCTGACCTAAAAAAAGGATATGTGTTATGAAAGTACTTAGCTCACTCAAATCTGCTAAAAAACGCGATAAGGATTGCCGCGTTGTGCGTCGTAAAGGCCGCGTGTACGTGATCAACAAAAAGAACCCGCGCTTTAAAGCCCGTCAGGGTTAGGCACGTCATCCTGTGAGCCGTAAGGCTGCACAGGATCTCAACATAATTGAAATTGATTTGTCATACCAGCGAAAGCTGGTATCCAGCTTTACTCGCGGTAGCGAGGATAAAAACTATATCGCCGCAGATGCGGCTTTACTGGATTCTCGCCTTCGCGGGAATGACAAATTGGTGTTATCCATGCAACAAGGCCCGCAATCCACAGGATGACCAAAAATTAATCTACCTAAACTATCCGTAATCTCCACTACACATTTGTGTAAGCTGTCGTTGGGTATGTTGTGCCCATAACAACAACCTTACCAATGGAGAACTTTATGAAAAAAACAATCCTGCTCAGCACTGCGATGCTCGCAATGAGCAGCGTACCAGCACATGCCAGCAGCTTTTTCAGCTTTGGTATTTTTAACCCGCAACCGGTTTATGCTGCCCCGGTATATGTTCCCCCGCCTCCGCCACGGCCTGTAGTTTACAGCTACCCGGTAGCCTATTACGATTATTACCCGAACTATAGCTATGTTAGTTATGACAGGTGGGGCAGCCCTATATATGTAAGAAAGGAGCAGTGTTACAAACGTGACAAGCACAGACGGCATGATAACGGTTATCACCGCGGCTGGTAACCCAACCCTATTCGTTGGAGCTGCGCATATCAGCCCTTGTGGCATATGCCAGTATGTCATCAAAAGCACCTGTTGATATCGGCTTCTGTACAAAAGTAGCTGCAAAGGCGGTCGCTGCCGCACTGCTATTGCAATGGCAGTTGGTCAGTTCGTCAGCATCCGCACTGGTGTAGTTGGCAAGCCTTGTACTGCCGCCAATCCGCGTATAGGCTCCATGCGCATTCTTGCCAAAACTGACCAGAGCATAGACCGCGCCTGTGGTTTTGGCATTGCCGGAAGCGTCGTTTATAGTTATCCGGTTGGTTGCGCTGTCAGTAACCGGAACATTGGCAAAACCGGCAGTAGCGGTCAGGTTTACATCCGCCATATACATTATCGGGTGGCCCCACCCGTCAATTCCATAATCATCAGGCAATTGCAGGGTTTTGGTGGGAACCATTCCACCCACAACAGTATTGCGGCTGATAGTAACGGTAACATTGGTTGCCGTAGCCGCCGTATCCAGTGTTATCTGAGTTGAGCTGTCAATACTGGCTATAGTTGTCCCTGCAACTATACCAGTGCCGGAAACAACTGTGCCAACAGAAAGCCCGGTAGTAGAGCTTACATTTATAACCGTTGTTGATGCGTTGGTTACATCACCGGTAAATGTACTGGCAGCTATGGAAAAATTAGCCGCCGGAGTTCCCCCAATGCAGGTACTAGAATTTGCTGCCTCTACACCATAATAATTGTTGCTCGTTGCATCCATATTACTGGTAACATCGGCCGGGCAAGGAATACGGTTGAAGGCCCTGCGGTAATCAAGCAAAGCTTTTTGTATAACAGCCATTTTATTCTGGGTCTCGACAAGCTGTTGCTGATCCAATGACTGGTTGAAGGCCATCATAACTCCACCCATTATCACAGAAATTATTACCAGAACTATACTGAGTTCGAGAAGCGTAAAGGCTTTGTTGCGTTTTTTAAATAAAATCATAAATCATGGCCTTTTATTTTATAGTTGTTTAACTTTTTATGTATACATACATAAAAAGTGTTTACGCTCGCTACGCGGCGCAAAAATGCTGCTTTCGGCAGCACTTTCGATACCGATTCAAAGCGAATCGGTATACTACATGTGGATGACTTTACCAAAAGCATCAAGCGTTGATTCATGCATCATCTCCGAAAGGGTCGGATGCGGGAATACAGTGTGCATCAGGTCGGTTTCAGTTAGTTCGCCTGTGCGGGCTATGGCATAGCCCTGAATCATCTCGGTGACTTCTGCGCCGATCATATGTGCGCCGAGAAGCTCCCCGGTCTTGGCATCAAAAATGGTTTTTACCAGGCCTTCCGGTTCGCCCAGCGCGATAGCCTTGCCATTGCCAATGAACTGGAAGCGGCCAACTTTTACAGCGAGTCCTTTTTCCTTGGCCGCTTTTTCGGTCATACCCACGCTTGCTATTTGCGGGCTGGAATAGGTGCAGCCTGGAATATTGGCGGTTTTAAGCGGGTGCACATCTTTTACGCCGGCGATCTTTTCCACACAGATAACCCCCTCATGGCTGGCTTTATGCGCAAGCCACGGAGCACCAGTCAGATCGCCGATCGCATACACATTCGGTTCATCAGTCGCCGCCCACTGGTTTATTACAATATGGGTTTTTTCGACTTTTACCTTGGTGCCTTCGAGGCCAAGATTCTCGACATTGCCAACGATACCTACTGCTAAAATTACGCGGTCAACAGTTACTTCACTAGATTTGCCTCCGGCTTCCACAGTTGCGGTAACGCTATCCTTGCCTTTTTTAAGCGCCTTCACGGTGGCCCCGGTGATGATCTTCATACCCTGCTTTTCAAATGATTTCTGCGCCAGTTTGGAAATTTCTTCGTCCTCAACCGGAAGAATTCTATCCATAACTTCGACCACAGTAACTTCCGCGCCAAGTGAGCGATAGAAGCTGGCAAACTCAATGCCGATAGCGCCGCTGCCAACAACCAGTAATGATTTAGGCATTACGTCTGGCACCATCGCCTCGCGGTAGGTCCAGATCAGTTTGCCGTCCGGCTCCAGACCCGGCAATGTGCGGGCCCGTGCGCCGGTAGCCAGTATAACATTTTTATAGGTAAGCTCGGCAACTTTTTTGCCGTCTTTTTCTACCGAAACTTTGCCTTTGCCCGCGAGTTTGCCGTAGCCATCGATAACCGTGACCTTATTTTTTTTCATGAGGCCGGAAACACCTTTGGAAAGCTGCGATGATACCGCACGCGAACGCGCCACCACCTTGGCAAGGTCGAATTTTATATCTTTCGCGGAAAGGCCGAAGGCTTCCAGATTATGCATCAGGTGATAAATTTCTGATGAGCGCAGCAATGCCTTGGTCGGTATGCAGCCCCAATTGAGGCAGATGCCGCCCATGTGGTTGGCTTCCACCACCGCGGTTTTCATGCCGAGCTGCGCCGCGCGTATCGCCGCCACATAGCCGCCCGGGCCACCACCAATAATCACCAAGTCAAAACTCTGCTGTTCAGTCATTTTTATATAGTCCCCTTATTTAACTTCTTTTGGTAGCGGCACGGCTGACGAATGATGGTCAACGATAATCCATTTGCCACCCTGTAATTGATAAACAAAGGAGAAACGTGCCGGTATAGACACCTCCTCCCCTTCCTGGGTATAGCTCAGAGTATACATACCGCTATTTATCGCCATATCGCCATAGCGGCGCGGATATTCTTCCTGTATTTCTACCCGCACATCAGGATTGGCTACCACCTTTTTGTAGTAGTTGAAGATCATGTCAAATTTATTCATCGGGTGCTGGACGAAAGTGGAAATCATCACCGCCTTCTTGTCATACAGCTCCATGATCTTGGTCTCATCGTTCGATTCCACCGCCGCTTTCCATTCATCCAACGCAGCGGCAACATCGGGCACACCGGCCTTAACCTTCAAAGGCGCGGAATCCCGGGCAAATGTCGGAAATGAAAAAGCAACTATTGCAGCAAAAAATAATGCAAATATTTTTGTCATCTATACCTCAATATTATATTTTTCTTTTAATATCCTTTTTGCCACATCAACTAGCTTTGGCAAATCATTATTGACGGTTTTCCACACCTCTTCTGGTGAAAGATCACCCAAATAATCATGGACAAGTATATTACGCATACCACGAATTTGCTGCCAGGAAACGTCTGGATATGATTGTTTGGTCACTTCTTCCAAATGAGAGGCCGACTCAGTTATATTGGCAAGGTGCCTTATAATAGCATCCTGCGCCATTTCATTTTTTTCAAACTCAGCAAAACTGTGCGGCAAATAACCTGCTATCTTTCCAGAGGCCTGAACAATGTGTGTGAGATAAAGCTTTTCATTTTTCATAGGGGCACAGCCTCTTTAAGAACGTCATCCTTAATCACCCAGTGTAGCCTTTTGTCTTCTACTACATCGACTTTGCGCTTAAAAATATCTTCTAAAGCAACAATAAAACCCCCATGTTTCATCAGGCTCGCATCCACGCCATATTTTACCAGAATATCAATATCGCTATCCGGCCTCTCCTCACCCCGCGCCACCGAACCAAACACCCGTACATCCTCAAGTCCGCAATCATTTGCGATTTTCAGGATATGTTCACGGTTTTTGCGAAGTTCGTCAAGAAGTGGCATAATTCCTACAGCAACATCAGGCTTGGGCTTTCGAGATAATGTTTCAGCGCCGCGAGGAACTGCGCACCGAGTGCGCCATCGACCACGCGGTGGTCAACGGAGAGTGTGAGGTCCACGATGTTGCGCACTTCCATTTTGCCGGAACGAACAACGACTCTATCCTCACCAGCACCAACCGCGAGGATGCAGCCCTGCGGCGGGTTTACGATAGCGGCGAATTGCTTCACGCCGAACATGCCGAGGTTGGAAATGCTGAAGCCACCGCCCTGAAACTCTTCCGGCGCCAGCTTGCCAGCTTTCGCGCGCGCGGCCAAGTCTTTCATCTCATTGGAAATGGTCACCACGCTTTTCTGGTCAGCATTCTTCACGATTGGGGTGATGAGGCCGCCATCAATGGCCACCGCCACCGAAATATCCACGTTGTTATATTGCAGTATCGCTTCGTCGGTCCATGAGGCATTGGCGGCTGGCACTTTTTTCAGCGCCAGCGCGGTGGCCTTAATAATAAAATCATTCACCGACAGTTTATAGGCCGGTTTTTTATCTTTTCCGGCGGTGCTTTCCGCATCAAAATTTATTTCCTTGCGAATTTCTAAAAGCTTATCGAGTTCACATTCAACAGTTAGGTAGAAATGCGGCACGGTCTGCTTCGATTCAGTGAGCCTGCGAGCGATGACCTTACGCATATTGTTGTTAGCGATCTTGGTAACTTCCATAGGATTACGCATCACCCGGCCCTTGCCGCAAGTGCTGCCCATCGCCACTGCTTTGAGCACGTCGTCTTTCACCACACGTCCATGCGGGCCGGTACCCTGCACCATGCGCACATCAATGCCTTCGTTGGCGGCAACACGTTTAGCAAGCGGACTCGCCATGACTCGTCCGGATGACGGAGGACTGATGACGGATGACGAAGGAGCAGAAACTTTCTTGTCATCTGTTATCCGTAATCCGTCATCTTTTTTCTCAACTGGAGCGGCAGCCGGAGCGGCGGCAGCCTTAGGCTTATAGCTATCGAGTGCTTTTTTATCTTCACCATCTTCCAGCAGCAGCGCGATGAGGTTATTCACCTTCACCGCTTCGGTACCGGCTGGAACCACTATCTTGCCCATAACGCCTTCATCCACCGCTTCCACTTCCATGGTGGCTTTGTCGGTTTCAATCTCGGCAATCACCTGGCCGGATTT
>CAZUXB010000038.1:0-19457 GCA_964624555.1 uncultured Rickettsiales bacterium
AGATCCTTCGGCTACGCCTCAGGATGACAAAAGCCCTCATCCTAACCTTCTCCCAAAGGGAGAAGGAATATATTGGAACCAACTATGGATAGGCTTATCCGTAGTTAATGTTAAAATAAGCATCACTATACGTTTACCAGCAAAAACCATGCCTCATTCCGGCGGAGAAACGATAAATACCAATCTAACCGTTATAATCGTTGAGTTACAGGCGCTTATCAATGCACCGACTGGCCATGATAAAAATAATAGCCCAGCCCGAAAGTGAAAATCAGGCAGCCATACAGGGCATGCTCGAAACAAACAGCCGCAAGTGACCCGGTCTTTTTATAGGTGGAGGAAAATAATACCCCGCCCAACGCGCTGAATATTACCGCTACCGAGTTTAGCAGCAATATATGCACCCAGCCAAAAGCAAGCGCGCTAAAAGCTATCATTAAATTAGGACTGGGAAACAAGGCCGCATAGCGCCGGAAAATAAAACTGCGGAAAATAATTTCCTGCGGGACCACGGAAAGAACCGGGTAAAAAAACATCACCAGCAACCATACCCACGGCCTCTCCTGCGGCAGACCGAACAGGTGATCAGGAATGGCAATATAAGTAAAGAGCAGCAGAGCCAGGGAAAGAGGAACTGCACGTAATAATATAGAACTGGTCAATTTTTTATCCAGCGCCCGCCAGTTCCACAGGCTGCGGAAATTATCGCCATTACGCATCAACCAGTAATAAGCAAGCAAGGAGGCCACCCATAACAGTAAATACATCCAGCCGCGCGGCTTGAAAGCAGCAATAAGCGGAGGCAACAGCGCAAAGAAAAGGGCGAATTCGCACAACAGGAAACCACGCCCCGTTTTCATTGGCTTATATGATTGATAATCTCACCGGCACTGAGATCATTACACGGAATAATTTCAAGGCCAGCAGCAGATTTTTTTATGTCTTCAATTTCTTCGCCTTTACCAAACCACATGAGTTTATCGCTTTTCATGATAAATGGCATGTCTTCCAGATGGTCGGTAAAAAATATTTTTTTGCGCTCCGCCCAACCCTGCTTAACCAGGAATTCCTGCACATTCCGCGCTTTTTCCTCGCCACGGTTTTCTTTCTGCCCCAGCTTTGTTGATATTACGTGGGAAAAACCAACCCGTCTGGCGAACGGCTCGGCATAAACCGAAGCGGCAGCAGTTGCCAACAGCGCATCAATCTTGTTCCCGGAGATAAGCTGCACAACATCGCCCATATTGGGACGTATTCTTCTTTCAAGGCTTATTAATATATTTTCCAGAGCGTTTTTGTCATCCGCCTCCAGCCATAATTTATGCAAAGCAGCCTTGGTCTGGGCATGGCTGCGCCCGAAAGCCTTGCGCTCAACTAATATTTTCGCCGCCTTCACCGAAAGCAGGTAATGCTGCGGCAGAGTCAATTTATTAAATTTCCCAAACAGGAAATAATCGGCCCAGATCCGGAAACTATTTACCGTAATCAGGGTTTCATCAAGGTCAATGATGAGAACCGCGCTAGCTTTTGAAGTCAAAGGACCAGGGGAATCGGCAGAGGACATGGTTATATAATGTATAATCAGGTTTAATAAGCGGTGAACTGGTAGTTACCGTAATAGCAGCACTCCTTATAATGCAAGAAGAATCTGCTTCCGCCCGCACCACATCTAAAACAGCTTTCATAGTAGCGCCGCTGTCAACCGCGTCATCAACCACCAGTATCTTATAACCCTGCCCCGCCCGCAGAATTTTCAATAATTCCGACATCTCCCCCGCATCCGGCGTAAAGGCAGGAGAACTATCAACCGGCCCGGAAGTAAGGCGATTATGTTCGATAACCCGCAAACGGTCACTGATAGCATAAGGCAACAGGCGCAGGATAGTTTTAAGCCCCCTTACCTTGCCTTTCGCCTGAGTACTGCTCCGCTGGCGGGAAATTGCAAGCAATGCCGGCTTATGGGCTGCTTCCTGCGCCATCATTTCGGCAACTATATAACCGCCCGTGCGAATACCGATAATTATATCCGGTGTAAAATCCTTAAATACCAAATCGTTCAAAGCAATGGCCGCCGCACGCAGGCCCAGCTCAGTTAATGTTTTTACAGAAATTTTAACTTTTGGCACCATAAATATGCTTGTTTTCCCTGTTTTTTTATTAACTTAATTGTCGCAATCTATAATAGCTTATGATATATTCCGGCATCTAAGTAAGTTTTCCTATATATCCAGCTCACCCATATATAGGTTCATCCATATAATTTAATAAGGAGATCCAATTATGCGCAACCAATTATTATTAGCAGTTTTATGTTCGACAGCCCTTATTACGTCAACCGCAAGCTTTGCACAAGACGCTACGGAACAGAAAAAAGAATTACCACAACAAGCATCAGCAAATGTTTTAGTTGCGCCGGCAGCAAAAAAACTTCCTGTAGCCAGAAACGGTGAAATAATAGATTCAGTCGGTAGCGGCGCAACAGAGGCAATTCTGCCCGGCGTCCAGACCAGCAACGGTATCAGCTACATAACCGGCGGCGTGGGTGATGAAGAACTGGCCGAAATGAACGCACAGGCCGGAAACTTCAATGTCCGTATCCTCATCGCCGCCCGCAGTGGTGAATATATGAGCGAAGTCGGTATCCGCATCACCGATAAACAAAATGCGGAAGTGCTGAAAGTTGATAGCGCTGGCCCGCTGTTCTACGCTAGCCTCCCAGCCGGGACCTATACAGTTGAAGCCGCAACCGAAAGCGGCGTAACGCAGAAAGCAACCATAACCGCTCCTGCCAAAATCCCAGCTGCCGGCAAAATAGTTATCCGTTTTAACGATTAGTTTTTTAGCCTAATACCCCTTCTCCCTCTAGGGGAAGGGGATGGGAATTTTGTCATACTGAGCGGAGCAAAGCGTAGTCGAAGGATCTATGCTTTTGGATTTTGTATTGAAAAAATTCCCGCCTTCGCGGGAATGACAAATATAGCCCTCACCCCACCCTCTCCCAGAGGGAGAGGGAGTTTAAAGAGTTCTCTCCCAGAGGGAGAGGGGGAGTAAGTTTTTCCTTATCCATAGTTGTGGTTAATATAGCTGAATAAACTCGCTGTAATTGTAATAATTGACCCCTAACTTTCCATATGTTATCGTTAGCCCGGAATCAGATTTCTGATTCCGGGGCTTTACAACCTCTCATATTACCGGTTTTGTGTGACCGTTATTCGCACTCCTCGTCTATGACGGGGAGGCAGCAGTGTATGTTCAGGCGCAAGCTAAAGGCTGCTGCGAACCTTGTAATATGGGTTTTGTAAACTCCCCGTCACCACCAGCAATAATACTGGTATTAAAGAAAGAGGGGAAAAATGTTCTTTCATAAAAGCCGCGACTATAAACGCCCGCCTATCGAACTCGCCTATATGCTGCTGCATGGCGCTATGAGCCTTGCCTATAGCTATTTGCGCAATAAAAAACTTAAAGTAAGCGCAGATGATTTAAGAAATATAGATATGTTCGTAGAAGAACTGCATAAAAGCCATGCTACCGCCCAATATATCAGTACCTGCCTACACCAACGCAACCGCGGTGAAGAGGAATGTTCAGAAAAATTCGCCAATAAAGAAAGTTTTGACTGGCATTGCCCGCCGTGAACAACCTATTGAGACCTACGCTAGGAAGCTATCGCTTCCAGTTCCCTTGCCGGTTCCTTTGCGGTTTCCTTTTCAGGCTCTTTTGCTTCCGCTGCATCTTCTTTAGAATCATCTTCTTCCTGACGCTGCTTGTTGATACGCTCATCAAGGATCGGGATGCGCAGGGTTTTAAGCAGGTCACGCACTTCCTGACGCGCCGCTATGTGCGACATGGAAAGGCCGGAACCACCATTCATTTCGATAATATCCAATACCGTAAGCCCCTGCAGGAACATTTCACGGAAGATAACGCGCTCAGAAAATCCCGGAGCCACGCGGAAGCCGATGCGCCGGGCAAGTTCACCAGTAGCCTGGGTCATGAAGCGCTTATTCTTCGCATCAATATTGCTTAAGCGGTTACGCATCACGATCCACTCGATAGAACCGCCATCACGTTTGGCGCGCATCAGCTTCTGCTCCCACACCATTTCACTGTAGATACTCGGTTTGATTATCTTCATGGTCTGCCCATCAACATTAGCCAGTACGTCAAGGTCAACAAAGCTGTCATTGATCGGGGTGATAACAGTATCAGCATGGGCATGCGCCACCCGCGACAGGTAAGTATCGCTACCCGGGCTGTCAACCACCACAAAATCGTTGGCTTCCACCAGGCGGTTCAGTGTGCGGGTGAAACGCTCGCAATCATCCTGCTCCGCTTCCTTTACGATATTAAAAGGGCTGCGCTGGACAACCACATGCTGCGGCTGGGGCAGGGCAACATTTTCTTTAAGGATAGTCTGGCGGCGGTTCTCAAGGTAGCGCGAGAGCGAACGCTGGCGGGAATCAATGTCGATAGTACCAACCGAAAAGCCAAGGCGGAGCAAAGCAACTATAAGATGCATGCAGGTTGTGGTCTTTCCCGAACCGCCCTTCTCATTACCAAGCACTATAACGTGAGCTTTTTTGGTAGCGGACAGAACTGGCGTGCGTGCATCAAATGCTGATTCAATCATGATATATAACCCCGTATAAAATTTCTCTCCGGAGTGATTATAGTAGCATGCAGTTACTACTCAAGCACTATCACACATCATTAAGAAAAAAATATGCTGACATCGAAAATCCGATAACGCTTACCAACATGCGAATATATTGTGGTGAAATTTTCAACGCCATGCGCGCACCAGCATAACCGCCGAATATTCCGCCCGCGATCATCACAAATGCAAGGTGCCATAGCACCGCGCCGGAAAATATAAAGACGATTACCGTCGCCAGATTTATTGTCGTGCCCAGTAAAGTTTTAAGCGCGTTCATCTGGTGGATGTTGGAAGCTCCCATCAGTTGCAGCATGGCCAGCATCAATATACCAATACCAGCACCAAAATATCCGCCGTAAAAAGAAATAAACAACTGCAAAAATATTCCTAACTTCTGCATCTGCCTGGCCCGCGGAAAATTATCATGCACCAAGGCAACAAAACGTTTGCCAAAAGTAAAAAGCAATGTCGCCGCCAGCAGCAACCACGGCACTAAATGTTTGAAGGTCACCTCGGAAGTATGCAGTAAGGTAAGTGAACCGGCAGTACCGCCAAGCAAACAAACTACCAGAAGTGGCACCAACCGTTTGCGGTCGGTAACCAGTTCACTGCGATAACCATAGCTGCTCGACAGCGCACCGGGCCACAGGGCAATGGTGCTCATGATATTAGCCTGCAAGGGCGTAAGCCCGTTCATCACAAATACCGGAAAAGTAAGGAAAGTTCCACCCCCGGCCACCGAATTTATCGCCGCACCCAGCGCCGGAACCACAAAAAACAAGGATATTTGCAGCAAATCCATCAGGTTAATATTTTTTATCTATTTATTTTCGGAAGCTTGCGCTTTTCCTGCGGACATGACAAAATGTCTGTCTGTTTATATCTATATATAGTAGCCATAATGAGCAAGAACATATTAGCAATCGCCAGCGACCATGGTGGGTTTGAGTTAAAAAAACTCCTCGCCGGATATCTGCGCGAACTAAATATAGAGGTTGCCGACCTTGGGCCAGACTCCACAGAATCAGTTGATTACCCCGACTATGCAAACAAGATGGGTAAATGGATAACAGAAAATCCGCAAGGTAAAGGAATATTAATCTGCGGTTCGGGAATCGGCATGAGCATCGCCGCTAACCGTTTTAAAAATATCCGCGCCGCCCTGTGCCATGATGGCCTTTCGGCGAAACTTTCGCGCAACCACAACGATGCCAACGTCCTCTGCCTCGGCGCACGCCTGATTGGTGTGGAAACCGCGAAAGACTGCGTAAAACAATTTATAAATAGTGAGTTTGAAGGTGGCCGCCATGTAGGGAGGGTGAAAAAATTATCAACTTAAGAGGGTAATATGAATGACAAAGCCAATTTAATGGCAGCTAAAAAGGAGTTTTGCGCAGCATTAAACGAAAAAGGGTTGGATAAAGCTGCAATGGCAGTTAATGGCACCATTGATAGAATCGCCCAGATGGCTGAAACAGTACCAGAACGGAACCCTAATACTCTGTTCGCCGGTTGCGCAAAAACTCTTATGGGAGGCGCTCAAAAACTTAGGAACTGCCCTGGCATAACAAATGGTAGGGCAACCTATCTTGACCAAGTCGGGGCTGTAGTATTTGATGGCCTGATAGAGCTAGATAGAAAAGCAGTTGAATGGTTAAAGTAATAACAAAATTAGAAACTATATAAAAAAGGAATGGTGTGATGAGTGATGATTTAAAACAACGTTTTAAAGAAGCCAGGGGAGAATTTAAAGACGCTGGTAAAAAAGCTGGGTTACAAGAAGCAGCGGACATTGCAGCAACCGATATTAGAGACGCACTCCATCACGTAGAAGAAAAGAAAGTCCTTGAGGGCGATAACAGAGAAGCTGTCTATAGTGCCGTTATAGCGCATCTAGCAACTAAAACCGGCGCAATAAATGAAGCTGTTAAAGAGAATGGGAATAGACCATTGCATGGAAATAAAAAAGATGACATGCGCCAAGAAATCAAGGATTGGAACAAAACCGTTCTGGAACAAATCGGTAAAGATACCGCTGGCCTGCCTGATCGGGATTCCGGCCACAAAGACAAGGGAAAGCATAGAGAGAGAAATGGTACCACAGTTCATGACTTGACCCTAAGAGAACCTAGAGAGAATCTTATTCACATTGGCAACTCAATGGCAGAAATGTTAAGAGATAATGGTTTTAGTGAAGAGGCAGACGCAATAGGTAGCGCGGTTGAACTGAATATTGTTACCGCTGAAGCGCTACCGGGTAAAGACGCAACCAAGCTCTTTGAGCGAAATGCAAAAACCATGCTCGGCGCGGTAACAGCGTTGCGCAAAGGTTTGAATGATGGGCACAGGAAAGATGCGGTCTCGCAGGCATTGCGTGTCTTGCCCGAATTAGCAAATAATACTACAAGCTGGTTAAAACAATAATAAATGAAATAATAAATGATTGTAATGGAAATAATATGAACAACACCGCTAAGAAAATGGAAGCATAATATGCAACTGACTGAACGCGAGCAAACAATATTAGATGAGGCTATATCCGATAGAGTAAATTACAAGTCCCAATTTAGATGGAGTATATTTATGGCTGTACTATGGTCTTTACTAGCTGTTAGTTTCAACCGTGATAACATATATATCTTCGCAATGTGGTCTACTTGCGCATCACTCAATTTAATGCAAGCTATATCTTATAATCAAAAATCTCATTCTTCAAATTTAATTAAAAAATTATATGGAGAAACTGATGATGGAAAAAAATTGCTAGCATCACAACAAAAATTAAAAGATTTTATAAAAAAACAGGAGCTTAATGAGCTTGCAAGCAATTAGAATATATAAACCCAAACAATGGAAACACAATGAACAACACCGCTAAGAAAATGGACGTAAAAATGAATAGTTTTTTTGACACCGACCTTAAAACTGCCGACCCGGAACTTTTCGTCGCACTCGAAGAAGAGCTGCACCGCCAGCAGGATGGCATTGAGCTGATCGCTTCCGAAAATATCGTAAGCAAGGCGGTGCTGCGCGCGCAGGGCTCGGTGCTGACCAATAAATACGCCGAAGGTTATCCCGGCAAACGTTATTACGGCGGTTGTGAATTCGTCGATAAGGCCGAACAACTGGCTATCGAGCGCGCCTGCAAACTGTTCAACTGCAAGTTTGCCAACGTCCAGCCTAACTCCGGCTCACAGGCCAACCAGGGTGTGTTCCTCGCCCTCCTCCAACCCGGCGATACCTTCCTCGGCATGTCGCTCGCTGCCGGTGGCCACTTAACCCACGGCGCCGCCCCCAACATGTCCGGCAAATGGTTCAAGGCCGTGCAGTATGGTGTGCGCAAGGAAGATTCGCTGATTGATTACGAAGAAGTGGAACGCCTCGCGGGGGAACATAAACCGAAACTGATCATCGCCGGTGGTTCCGCTTATTGCCGCGTTATCGACTTCGCCCGCTTCCGCAAGATCGCTGATTCAGTGGGCGCTTATTTCATGGTCGATATGGCGCATTACGCTGGCTTGATTGCCGCGGGCACCTACCCTTCCCCATTCCCGCATGCGCATGTAGCGACAACCACCACCCACAAAACTCTGCGTGGCCCGCGCGGTGGCATGATCCTAACCAACGACGAAGAGTTGGCTAAAAAATTCAACTCCGCTATCTTCCCCGGCGCGCAGGGCGGCCCGCTGATGCACGTCATCGCGGCCAAAGCCGTAGCCTTCGGTGAAGCGTTGCAACCATCGTTCAAAGAATATGGCAAAGCCATTATCGACAACTCCCGCGCACTGGCCGATACGCTGGTGAAACGCGGTGTGGATATCGTCACCGGCGGTACCGATTCGCACCTCATGCTCGTCGATCTGCGCAAGAAAAAAGTCACTGGCAAAGCCGCGGAAGAAAGCCTCGAACGCGCGGGCCTCACCTGCAATAAGAATGCAATTCCTTTCGATCCGGAAAAACCGTTCGTGACCTCCGGCATACGTTTAGGAACTCCGGCAGGAACCACCCGTGGTTTCGGTGTCGTCGAATTCAAAAAGATTGGCGAACTCATCGGCGATGTGCTCGATGGCCTCGCAACCGGCGGGGACAACAGCGCCGTGGAGAAAAAAGTAAAAGCACAAGTGGCGGAGTTATGTAAAGCCTTTCCAATTTATGATGGATTGGAACAAAGATAAAGTTAGTTGTCATCCCCGCGTAGGCGGGAATGACAAAAAAAGGTAATATATGAAAAAGAAAAAAATGCCTGACCCAGACAAGCCTCTTACAACAGCTGAAATGAACAGCGGTAAATGGCTGCACGGGATTGATGAGTTGCCCAAGGATGCCCAGAAAGCTATTCGTACTTTAGTTAAAAAGGTTAGTTTATGAAGTGCCCATTCTGCGGACATATGGATACACAGGTTAAGGACTCGCGGCCCAGCGAAGATGGCCTGACCATCCGCCGCCGCCGTTTCTGCCCCGAATGTAATTCCCGCTTCACCACCTTCGAGCGGGTGCAGCTGCGTGAACTTACCGTCATTAAAAAGAACGGCGAACGGCGCATGTTCGACCGCGACAAGCTGGCCCACTCCATCGGCATCGCCATGCGCAAACGCCCGGTATCGCCAGAGCAAATAGAGCAGCTGGTAACACGTATCACCCAGAAATTAGAAAGCATCGGCGATAGCGAAATACCAACCGCGCTCATCGGGAAAACAGTTATGGATGAACTGAAAAAAGTTGACAGCGTGGCCTATATCCGCTTCGCATCGGTTTACCGCGACTTCCGCGAAGCCAAGGATTTTGAAGATATCGTAGAAGAACTGGGAGGAAAAAATGACTAGCCGTAAAAATTTGCGCTTCGCTCGTCCATTACTATTACTGCCTTTCCTGCTGACCGGCTGCAATGCCATATCCGATATGGCAGACAGGCTGGGCAGCCACATGCCGACAATAGGTGAACCGTGCCACCACTGGCAGTGCATAACCCCAGAAGGGCAGCGCAAGAGTGATGAAAACCGTGTGCTGGAACAGGCCTCAGAAAAAATACCAATGGTCAAAAAACCAGGAGCAGCTACACAACCTCAGCTGCCACCTGCGCCACCAGCAGCGCCAGTACCACCAACAACTTATTCTGTCCCATCACCAGAGGCGGTTGCAAAATAGTTTTTATGAATGTGCCGCACGAAAGATATATGCGTGTGGCCTTAGCGCTGGCGCGTAGACAGCTAGGCAGGACATGGCCAAATCCAGCCGTTGGCGCAGTAATTGTGCGCGACGGGCAAATTATCGCCGAAGGTGTAACTGCTAACAACGGCAGGCCGCATGCTGAAACAATCGCGATAAAAAATGCCGGAGAGCTGGCAGATGGCGCAACCTTATATGTAACGCTTGAACCATGCTCCCACCACGGCAAAACCCCGCCTTGTGTTGACGCCATAGCCAATAGCGGCATAAAAAAAGTAGTGCTGGCCTGCCGCGATAAAAACCCGGTAGTAGTAAATGGAAATGGGATATTGCTACTTAAAACATTAGGAATTGATGTTATAGAAAATATCTGCGCACAAGAAGCCGCGGAAATAAACCGTGGTTTTTTTTCGCTGATGGAAAAAGGCAGGCCCTTTGTTGCCCTCAAGATCGCAACATCAATAGATGACAAAATAACCAACCCGGACGGGCGCTGGATTACCGGCGAACAGGCCCGCAACTATGGCCATCTCCTGCGCGCACAATATGATGCGATACTAACCGGCAGCGGCACGGTTATCGCCGATGATCCTGAGCTTACCTGCCGCCTGCCAGGACTGGAAAACCACTCGCCCCTGCGGGTGGTGATGGCCGGGAGCAAACCCATTCCCCAAAATGCAAAAATCCTTGGTGAACAGGATATCGCAACAACACTGGTAATGCAGAACAAAAATATAGCCGAAGTTATACAGGAACTAGCCGCACGCGGTATAACCCGCCTGCTGGTGGAAGCCGGGGCCAAACTTACCGCTGAATTTTTAGAAAGCGGGCTGGTGGATATAGTGTACTGGTTCCGCGCGCCAATGGTCGCAGGTGACACTGGCCTTTCTGTCGCCAACTCGCTAGCGAAGCTTGCTAATTTTACCAAGACAGAACATATTGAACTTGGAAATGACAATTTAGAGATATACGAATGTTCAGCGGGATAATAAGTGATATCGGAACTATAAGTCAGGCTGTGAAAAATGGCGATTTGCGGCTGGAGATTACTTGCGGCTTTGCCGCAGAAACCATCAGCCCGGGCGATTCTATAGCCTGTAACGGCGTGTGCCTGACTGTTGTTTCCGTACTTAACAATGGTTTTGCTGTGCAGCTATCAGCAGAAACTGTTTCGCGTACTGCAAAAGATAGCTGGCAAGCCGGAAAAAAACTAAACCTCGAACGCGCACTGAAAATGGGCGATACGCTTGACGGGCATCTGGTCAGCGGGCATGTCGATGGTGTGGCCACCATAACATCCATAATTCCCTCCGGCGACTCACATATTGTTACACTGGCCGCACCGCCGGAGATGGCAAAATTCATCGCCCAGAAAGGCTCGGTGACGCTGGACGGAATATCGCTGACTGTAAATAATGTCGAGGGCTGCGAATTCTCGGTAAATATAATTCCCCATACATGGAACAACACCACTATGCAGAACCGCCAGAGCGGGGACCAGCTTAACCTTGAAATCGACCTGCTCGCCCGCTACGTGGCGCGCTTATTAGAAACAAAATAATGATATCATTCACACTTAAGCCGGTAGCCAATCCCGGGCTCTGTGAGGATATATTTTGGCTTGGTGGCATCATCACCAAGCTTTTCGCGTAAATGCTGGGTATGAAGGCGAAGATAGTGGCTTTGCGTCGCTGCATTTTTTCCCCAGACCTCCAAAAGCAATTGCTTGTGCGTAATTACCTTGCCCGCATGTTTTACCAGCATGGCAAGCAATTTATATTCTATCGGCGTAAGGCGTATTTCCTGTGAATTTAACAATACTATGCGTTTTGCCAGATCAACTTTAAGGCCAGCATATTCAAAAGCCGATGCTTCTTTACCGGCATTATTGCCGGCACGGCGCAAGGCTACTTTTATGCGCGCCAGCAATTCGTTGGTGCCAAAAGGCTTGCTCAGGTAATCATCCGCTCCTGCTTCCAATGCCGCTACCTTATCCTGCTCCCTGTCGCGTGCGGAAAGGATTATTATCGGCAGCATACTCCAACCGCGCACAATCCTTATTATTTCCGTGCCGTCCATATCAGGCAATCCAAGATCCAGTATCACCAGTTCCGGAGGATAGGTGGTGATGCGCTTCAAACCTTCACTTCCGGTAATTGTTTCGCTAACGCAATAACCCTGCTGCTCCAAAGTAACCCGCAGTAATTTGCGGATCTCAGGTTCGTCTTCAATAATAAGAATCTGTGGTATTGTTGTCATGCGGCCTCATCCGGCAAGGTAATTTTGTTAAACTGGAATGGCAAGGTAAAAGTAAAAACAGCGCCGCCAGTTTTCTGGTTCTGTACCCATATATTGCCACCATGAGCTTCTACTATACCTTTGCAGATAGCAAGCCCCAGCCCCAGCCCTTCCGTTCTTTTCTCGGATAACCTTTTATAGCGTTCAAAGATAGTTTTTTCACTACCCGGAGGAATACCAATCCCAGAATCAGCAACACTTATTTCCACCGCGTACGGCGTCTGCTGAGCAGCGATTCTGATATTACCACTTTCATGAGTATAGCGCGAGGCATTATCAAGCAGATTAATGAGAACTTGCTCAATCAAAACCCCGTCAATATTCAGTAACGGTAAATCACTGGCAACATCAATATCTATACGCTGCTTCCAGTGACTTTCCCGGCAATGCTGTAAAGCGGCACCGACCAGTTCATTGATAAAATATGGCTGGCGGTTTAAGGATAACTCGCCAGATTCCATACGGGTCACATCAAGCAAATTACGCACCAATTTATTCAGTCGTGATGCTTCGCTATAGATAGACCCTGCAAGGCTCGCCGCCTGCGGACTTAAATCCGGCAGGTCAGATAATGTCGATGCCGCTCCGGTTATTGATGAAAGCGGGGTGCGCAGATCATGCCCCATCGCTGAAAGCAGGGCATTACGAAGTTTTTCCCGCTCAGCTTCCATCGATTGCTGTTCAGCGGTTCTAGTGGCATCGGCACGGGCAATAGCACTGGCAATCAGACTAACATACGCAACGATTAATGGTTGATTGATGTTCTTCTCTTTTACTGCAAGTGCCAACACTCCAACTGCTTTACCCTGTGCAATTAGTGGTAAATAGTAGTCTGTAGAGGAAGGTAAGGTCTGGGTATATTTTCCGCATGGTTCGCTATAAATATATGCCCATTTTGCTGGTTCAATTTCGGCTTGCTCCCCTGTTACCGATTTCAACTCCCCACTGTAATCGGGTAAGAAAATAACCGCTTTACAATTCAGTGCTGATTCAACATATTTTATTGCGGTCTCAGAAATTGGCAGATGTTCACGACAGGAAGCAAGCTCACTAGCAGCTTTATATAAAGCCTGCAATTCAGAATTTTGCCTGCTGACACTTGCTGATTGTAATTTCAGTTTAGCTGCAACCGAACTTACTATAAGGCTTGCAGCAAGCATTAAAGCAAAAGTTATATAATATTCATCGTTATGAACACTAAAGGAATAATAGGGTTCAACAAAGAAATAATTAAAGACAATAACAGAAAGCAGCGAAGCAAAAACAGATGGCATCCGCCCATATTTTGTACCAATAAAAACCACTGCCACCAGATAGAACATCACCATGTTTACCGGGTCTATCAAATGACGAAAGAATAGAGCGAAAATCGTGCAGGATACGATAAGCAGCGCTGTTAAAATGTAATCACGGATGCAATCCTGATGAAACATCAATTCCCTTTTTATGAATATTTTTAGGCTTAATCCCTGTTGCTTTCATAAGTGCACCAAACCCCACCATACTACCGCCAATAAGAACTGTTTCAACCGCGTTTATACAGAAAAATTCAGTAACCAGCTTATTATGCAGCAAAGGATTATCCTTAAATAGAGGCTTTACATAAGGTGTATTGCTGCATAGCGCAGTAGTTCCATTGAGGCTGTTATGGAGGTAATCAATAGACTTTTGTACAATAGGGATTTTAACACAGGCAATAGCTCCTAGCCCTGAACAGGCTCCGCCGAGCATAGCGATTTTTGCAATATGCAGAGCAGGACTATCACCAATTGGTGGAGCAGACATAGCAATTACAGCTTACCATCCAGCGCGAGGTTGAGTTTCAGCACATTTACACCCCTCTCGCCAAGGAAGCCAAACTGCCGGTCATCAGTGTAACGGGCCACCAGCGCATTAACCTGCTCCTCGCTGATACCACGGGCCGCAGCTACCCGCTTAACCTGATAATTCGCCGCCGCCGGGGAGATATGCGGGTCAAGGCCAGAAGCAGACGCCGTAACCAAATCAACCGGAACTTTTTTACCGTTCCCCAGATCTTTCAGGCGGCCGCTCACCGCATCAAAAAGCGCAGGGTTCGCCGCCCCAAAGTTGGAACCAGAAGATGCAGAAGGATTATAAGCATATGGAGAAGTGGCAGAAAGCCGACCCCAGAAATATTTAGTGGCAGAGAACTGCTGCCCTATAAGCTCTGAACCAAGAACCTTGTCATCCTTAACCAGCAAACTGCCCTGCGCCTGCCTTGGAAATATTCCCTGAATGGCAACAGTACTGAGCAGCGGATAGGCAACCCCAAAAATTGCCGTGGATAATCCAAGGAAAACCACAGTCGGACGTATCTGTTCAAAAATCGCTTTCATGTTCGCCCCCTAAACTAAACCAACCCACAGACAACCAGCAACATATCAATGGCCTTGATGCCAATGAACGGCACGATAACCCCACCAATACCATAGACCAGTATGTTATGGCGCAGCAGTTTGGCAGCTCCCACCGGGCGATATTTGACCCCCTTAAGCGCCAGCGGAATCAATGCCACAATAATCAGCGCGTTGAAAATAACCGCCGATAAAATTGCGCTATGCGGCGTGGCCAGACCCATGATGTTCAGTTTTGCCAGCGATGGATAGGTCATAGTGAAAGCGGCAGGAATTATCGCAAAATACTTGGCAAGATCGTTGGCAATGGAAAAAGTGGTGAGGGAACCACGCGTCATCAGCAACTGCTTGCCGATTTCGACAACCTCGATCAGCTTGGTCGGGTCGGAATCCAGATCCACCATGTTGCCAGCTTCCTTGGCCGCCTGCGTGCCGCTGTTCATGGCAACGGCAACATCAGCCTGGGCAAGGGCGGGAGCATCATTGGTACCGTCACCAACCATTGCTACCAGTTGCCCACCTTCCTGCATCTTGCGGATATATTTCAGTTTTATTTCCGGCGTCGCCTGCGCAATATAATCATCCACCCCGGCTTCTGCGCTTATGGTGGCGGCAGTAAGCGGATTATCGCCAGTTATCATCACGCTTTTGATACCCATCTGGCGGAGGCTGTCCAAACGCTCCTTTATGCCAGACTTTATAATATCCTTCAGATACACAACACCCAGAACAGTATTACCGTCAGCAACCGTAAGTGGCGTGCCACCGGAACGGGCAATCTCATCCGCCTGTTTCTGTACATCGGCCGGCATCGCCCCGCCACAGGACTCAACATGTTTACGGATAGCATCGCCAGCACCTTTGAGGATTTTGCGGTTACCAAGCATAATACCGCTAACCCTTGTTTCCGCAGTAAATGGTATAAACTCGCCACCCAGACTCCCAACCGCTTTTTCCTTAACACCGTATTTGCTATGGGCAAGCAGCACAATGCTTTTACCTTCCGGCGTCTCATCAGCAAGCGATGACAATTCGGCAGCCTCCGCCAACTGGGTTTCGCTTACCCCCTTGGCAGGATGAAAAGCAACTGCCTGGCGGTTGCCGATAGTTATCGTTCCGGTCTTGTCCAGCAGCAGCACGTTTACATCGCCCGCCGCTTCCACCGCACGCCCGGAAGTGGCAATAACATTGGCCCGGATCATCCTCTGCATCCCGGAAATACCAATTGCCGACAGCAACCCGCCAATAGTGGTAGGGATAAGGCACACCAGCAGGGATATTAAAATAGTAACAGTAATAACCGAACCATGACCAGCCCTAGCAACGCTGTAAAAAGAAACCGGCAGCAAGGTGGCGCAGGTGACAAGAAAAATAATAGTCATGCCCGCCAGCAAAATCGACAGAGCAATTTCATTAGGAGTTTTCTGGCGCTTCGCACCCTCTACCAGCGCTATCATCCGATCAAGGAACGATTCCCCCGGGTTAGAAGTAATGCGGATTATCAGCCAGTCGGAAAGAACTTTGGTGCCGCCAGTCACCGCATCATGATCACCACCAGACTCACGGATAACCGGCGCGCTCTCGCCGGTAACCGCGCTTTCATCAACCGAGGCCACACCCTCTATAACCTGACCGTCAGCAGGAATAAAACCATCCGCTTCCACCAGCACAAAATCGCCCATGCGCAGATCAGTCGCCAGAACCATGGTACTCGCTGCGTCACGTTCCGGTTTTGCAAGTTTCTTCGCCTGCACATCACGGCGCGCTTTTTTCAGCGATTCGGCCTGGGCCTTGCCTTTACCTTCCGCCACCGCCTCGGCAAAATTGGCAAACAGCAAGGTAAACCACAACCAGAATGATATCGCCCCGGCAAACCATGTCGATTCGTCCTTACCAAGGCTAGTATTCCCCGACAACATTACCAGCCAGATACCGGTGGTAATTACCGAACCAACAAACACCACGAACATAACCGGGTTGCGCACCTGGTAGCTGATCGACAGGCGGCTAGCTGACTGCACCACAGCCTGAGTGAATTTTATATTGGCAAAAATAGACTCTTGTTTAGCGTGCATTGCCCAGTTCCTTACTTAGCCAAAATCATATTAAAATGTTCTGCAATCGGCCCCAACGCCAGAACCGGAGCAAAGGCCAGAACACCAACCATCAGCACCACGCCTACCTGCATCCCGATAAACAGCGGCGTATGTGTAGGTAGCGTACCTGCCGATACCGGAACCGAGTTTTTGGAAGCAAGCGAGCCAGCTATGGCCAGAACCGGAACCATCGTCCAGAAGCGCCCGAACAATATGCAGATACCAAGGGCCGTATTATAAAACGGGGTGTTGGCACTAAGCCCGGCAAAGGCGCTGCCGTTATTGTTGGAAGCCGAAGCAAAAGCATATAATATCTCGCCGAAACCCTGCGCACCGTTGTTTAATACACCGGCCTGGCCAGCATCGGTCAGTACCCCCAGCGATGTGCCGATCAGTGCAGAAAGGACAGGAACCAAGATAACAAGCGAAGCCATTTTAATTTCAAAGGTCTGAATTTTTTTACCAAGGAATTCAGGCGTGCGCCCCACCATAAGACCGGCTATGAATACGGCGATTATCTCAAATACCAGCATACCATACAAACCGGAACCAACCCCGCCATAAATCACTTCACCGAATTTTATCAACAGCATCGGGACCATGCCGCCAAGGGGAGTAAAAGAGTCGTGCATCGAATTTACCGAACCGTTGGAAGCAGCCGTTGTTGCCGCCGCCCATAATGCCGAATTAACAATGCCGAAGCGAGTTTCCTTGCCTTCCATATTGCCACCAGACTGCATCTCGCTGACACTCTGGTCAACACCAAGGACAACAAATTTGGGGTTGCCGCCCTGCTCCTGCATCAGGCAGAAAAAGAACAGCGGCAGGAATATAATTGTCATCACGGCGAGCACCGCCCAACCCTGCCTGGTATCACCAACCATGCTGCCAAATGTATAGCACAGGGCTGCCGGTATTAGCAGGATAGCCAGCATCTCCAGGAAGTTGGAAAGCGGGGTCGGGTTCTCAAAAGGATGTGCGGAATTGACGTTGAAAAATCCGCCGCCATTAGTGCCTAGCTGTTTGATGGCAACCTGCGAAGCCACCGGCCCGACAGCAATCTGCTGCTCGCTTACCATATCAGCTTTCTGGATGATATTGCCCTGCTCGTCTTTCTTTTCTTCAAGGGTAATCGGCTCAGCCAGGGTAGCGTTTACATAGGGGCTGAAGGTCTGCACAACTCCCTGACCGCCCAGAACAATTGTCCAAAGTAGAGAGAGCGGCAATAATATATAAAGATTCCCACGCAACATATCGACCCAGAAATTACCAATCTTATCGGTATTCCTGCGCGCAAAACCACGGATAAGGGCAACCAGAACCGCCATGCCCACCGCCGCTGATATAAAATTCTGGACAGTAAGTCCCACCATCTGGCTGAAATAACTCATGGTGCTTTCACCACCATAACTCTGCCAGTTGGTGTTGGTGATAAAACTCACCGCCGTGTTAAAAGCCAGATCCGGCGGAACCGCGCCCAGCCCCTGCGGGTTCAGTGGCAAAACATCCTGAAAGCGCAATATAGTATAAAGCAATATAAACCCGCCAAAGCTGAATAAAATTATACTCAGGGCATAGGTTTTCCAGCTCATTTCATTCCGCGCATCAATGCCGGCAAGGCGATAACACAGACTCTCCAACGGGCGCAAAATCCGGCTGAAAATGGTAGCCTCCCCGCCGTAAACTTTGGCCATATATAAACCAAGCGGTTTAACGCAGGCAAATAAAATCGCAAAATAAAAAATTATCTGCAACGACCCGTTCAGGGTTAGAAAATGAAAATTCATGGAAACATCTCTGGTTTAAGCAGTGCAACAAATAAATAAATCAGCAACCCGGCGGTCGCTGTACCGGAAACGATATAAAGCACAAGCATGGAAACTACCCCTTAATATTATCGGAAAGCGGCAGGAACACCGCAGTAAGGACAAAAAACACAACCGCAACCGAAATGAATATAACGTCCATGAAACTATCCCTCCTGATGTGGGCCAGCTAGATATGTACTACTTATTGTTGTATGCATGGCATATAAATAAGAACAAATGGTGTATAGAGTCTGTATAGAGTATCGGTATATTATGTAAAGCTAGAAATTACTGGTTTATCAGGAACGAAAGGCCGCAGTTCAAACTACTACTGCTGGTATTCGAAAGTGTATAGTTTACGGTGTTAGAAGCAACATTACCATTGTCAAAACAAGTTGTTGATGATGCTGCAATAGCAGCCCCCTCCGGTGCCAGGAAACGAGTTGTGGTGGTTCCGCCAGTCGACCAGCGGGGAGCTTGAGCGTGAACATAGACAGATATAACTTTCCCTGATTGTGGCATCCCGTTATCAATTTTTGAATCAATCTGGTACGCCTGTAACACACTAACACCCTTGGTTGAGGTTGGCGAGCCATAGTCCGACTGAGCATTAATTGATGAAACAGCCGAAATGCCTAAATAATTACGGCCTGAAAAAAACCAACCAGAGCTATAGTAGGCATCGGCCCAGACATAAACAAAATTACTGGCTCCCAGTTTAGCCCTTGGCAGGTAAAGATCTATGTTAGGTGCCGTAATATCAGTTGCTGACTGATAGCCACAGCAGGTAGCTGTAGAGAAACCTCCATCTATCAATTTGGCATCGCTTAGGTCCCTCCAAAAAACCACCATCTCCCCATAACCCTGATTACAACAACCATCGGTATTTCCTGCATTTATTCGACCATCACCGTTACCCCTTCCTGGAGTCTGGGTGGTTGAACGTGTAGTAAAACCAAACTGGGTAGCATCCGGAACCGGGATGTCGCCAGGAAAATAACCATATTTGGTCTTGAATGTAGTAATGGCAGTTTGATATTTCTGGATCTGGCTG
>CAZUXB010000039.1:0-19234 GCA_964624555.1 uncultured Rickettsiales bacterium
CGAGCGTAAACACTTTTTATGTATGTATACATAAAAAGTTAAACAACTATAAAGCCACGCGAGACATCATCGAGGCCACCGGCGCAACGCTTCTGTTCCAGCCAAAATACTCGCCAGATTGTAATAAATCCGAACCACAATGGGCTAACCTCAAGCGCAGAATACGCTCCGATTCTTCACCACAAACCTTCCTTCATAAACTCGATAAACACATCCGATATATGTGCAATCATAAAGTTAGATAGTTATATTTAGCGAGCAACGGAAAAAGGGGAAACAGCTACCTACAAGGTATGCTAGAGCTGGTAGGGATTATATTTTTTTCCTCTTACTCAACGGATGATGCTCCTGCACTAATTTATTCAGGCGGTCACCAGCGACATGGGTATAGATCTGGGTAGTGGAAATATCAGAATGTCCCAGCAACTCCTGTATCACCCGCAGGTCAGCTCCGCCTTCAAGCAGGTGGGTGGCGAAAGAATGGCGCAGGGTATGCGGTGAGAGTTTGCCGGGATCGATTTGGGTTTTTTCAGCGAGCTCCTTGAGCATAACACCAAACTGCTGGCGGGTGATATAACCTACAGCGCGGTGATAAGGGAATAGCCATAGCGACAGTTTCTGTGTACCCAAAAAATGGTTGCGTACTTCCAGATAACGGGAAAGGGCGATTCTGGCTTTATCATTTATGGGCACAATACGCTCCTTGTTGCCCTTGCCCCTGACAACCAGAAAATCCGCCTTTAGTTTTGTTCCATTATCCTGCAACTGCAACGCTGAAAGCTTAAGGCTTACCAGCTCGGAAACACGCAGCCCTGCCCCATACATTAATTCGAGCATAGCCTGTAGGCGCAGCCCTTTTGGGGAATTATCACTACGGGCAGCATCAAGCAGAAGAAGTATATCCTCCTTGGTCAGCACAGCAGGCAGGCGCTTGGGAAGTTTTGGGGAATCTATGTTGGTAGTAGGATCATCAGAGCGATGTTCCTCGCTGTACAAAAAGGCAAAAAGCTGACGTAACACCGACAGTTTTCGCGCGATTGTCTGGGCGCTTATTCCCGATTTACTGAGTGTAGCCAGAAATGCTTCAATACCCTTGCCATCTATTTTATTCAGACGTTTCTTTTCATTGCAGCAATAGCCCAGAAAGCCTTGCAGGTCACGGTTATAGGCCATAACCGTATCCTGCGCCACGCCCCGTTCGGAAGCCATCATTTCGATAAATTGCTCCACCAGCAAATTATCTTCCTTGTTGGTTTTTATAATTGCGGAAGGTCTAGCCATTGCATTATTTTTGATTTCGTTTAATTATGCTACGAACAGTAATAACCATATACAGACAAAATGACAGATAATCAACCATCCACTTCTGAAGCACCGCATATAATTTCCTGCCCTGTAGTTCTGGTTGGGTTGATGGGGGCAGGAAAATCCACAATTGGCCGGAGGCTGGCGAGCGCCATTGGCGTACCTTTCATTGATTCTGACGCTGAAATTGTTGAAGCTGCTGGCTGTAGCATATCTGATATTTTTGAGGGTTACGGCGAATCAATTTTCCGTGACCTTGAACAGCGCGTTATCTTGCGCTTGATGACCGGGGAACCGTGCGTAGTGGCAACTGGTGGCGGCGCTTTTATCCAACCGGCGATACGCGAAACAATCGCACAGAAAGGCATTTCCGTATGGCTTAAGGCTGACCTTCCGGTATTGCTGGAGCGGGTTTCGCGCCGTGATAACCGCCCGCTGCTTAAAACCGGTGACAAGAGTGAAATACTGCAAAAACTTATTGATGAACGCTATCCTATTTATGCACAGGCTGATATAACAATCGACAGTAATTTTGGCCCCCATGAAGCGGTGGTGGATGATATTATAAACGCACTGAAAAAACGGCAGCAGAAAAATGTTTGATAAATTACATGTAGAACTCGCTGCCCGCGGTTATGATATCATAGTTGGCGAGAGGTTGCTGGCACGTGCCGGGGAATATATCACACCTGTCCTTAAGGGTAAAAATGTTATCATCATCAGCGACAGCAATGTCGCGCGCTTTTACCTGCATCGCCTGTCCAACGCATTGGAAGAAGCGAAAATCCGCTTCCGCTGCATAGTGGTCCCGGCCGGGGAAGCGACCAAGAGCCTCGCATCATTTTCGGATTTGATGGAAAACCTGTTGGAGCAGAAACCGGACAGGAATACCATGTTAATCGCCCTTGGCGGAGGCGTGGTTGGTGACCTTACTGGCTTTGCCGCCAGTGTGCTGTTACGCGGGGTAGATTTTATCCAGATACCGACGACATTGCTTTCGCAGGTGGATAGCTCGGTTGGCGGCAAAACCGGGATCAATTCCCGCTGGGGAAAAAACCTTATCGGCAGTTTCCACCAGCCGGTTTTAGTACTGTCCGATGTTGATACATTGACGACTTTACCAAGACGTGAATTACTTGCCGGTTATGGTGAAATCGTCAAATACGGCCTTATCAACGACTCGGAATTTTTCAACTGGCTGGAAAAAAACGGTGCAGCAATAATTTCCGGTGATGGCAATCTGCAAAAGCAAGCAATCATAAAAAGCTGTGCGGCAAAGGCAGCGATTGTCGCCGCTGATGAAAAGGAAAAAAATATCCGCGCCCTGTTGAATTTCGGGCATACTTTCGCCCACGCTTTTGAAGCGGAAACCGGTTACAGCAATACCTTGCTACATGGCGAGGCGGTGGCGCTGGGTATGGTGCTGGCCTTCTGCGCTTCAGTAAAGCTAGGTATTTGCCCTAAGGAAGATTTAACCCGCGTCAGCGAACATTTCAGCGATACCGGCCTGCTGGTTTCTCCCCTTGCCATCAGGAAAGACTGGGACATAGACAAGCTGATGGAGCATTTCACCCGCGATAAAAAAGCCATGGATGGCAAGCTTACCTTCATCCTGACCCGCGGTATCGGCAAGGCTTTTATCGAAAATAACGTCGATGCGGTGGTTATTCGCCAGACACTTGTGGAAGCAATAAAACAGCTTGATTAACTGTAATTTATAAGTTACAATATGCTGGAAATTTTAGAATACGTGACTGCTGACGGCAAAAAACCTTTTGCCAACTGGTTGCTGAGCCTTAAAGATAAAAAGGCGCAGGCAAAAATCCGTAGCCGTATTTCCCGCGCCAGCTTGGGGAATTTCGGTGATTGGAAAAGCCTTGAAGGTGCAGGTGGCATTTATAAAATGCGAGAACATTACGGTGCTGGCTTTCGGATTTATTATAAGGTTATTGGGAATAAAATTATTTTGCTTTTAGCTGGTTCGACCAAGCAAGACCAGCAAAGGGCCATCAGTAAAGCCAAAGAATATATTGTTGATTACGAAAAGAGGACAAAATTATGAGAAAGAAAAAAGCCAGTTCGTCTTTTGATGAAACCAGCAAAAAGCTGCTTGCTGATCCTGAAGTTGCCGCACTATATCTCGAAGAATGTCTGGAAGATGGCGACATTGATTTATTCAAACTGGCCTTAAAGCATGTTGCTGATGCCCATAACGGGGGGATGACCAAGTTGTCAAAACACACCAAATTAACTCGCGAAGCTCTTTATCGTTCGTTATCCAAACATGGGAACCCCCGTCTTGATACACTGGCCAAGGTTCTTGATGCTTTTGGCTTGCGTATTGGTGTCCATGTAAAGCAAGTCTAAATTCAGACACTTGTAGAAGCCTGCAATCTGTAATATGTATATCTCCTATGGATAACGAGATAATCTTCTACGGCCTGACAATATTTTTGTTCCTGCTGATCTCAGCCTTCTTTGCTGCGGCGGAGACTGCGCTCACCGCTGTGTCCCGCGCCCGCATCTACCAGCTGGTGATGGACGGCGACAGGCGCGCCAAGATAGTAAGCTACCTGCGCAAGGAAAAAGAAGCGATGATCGGCACGGTACTGCTGGGCTACAACGCGGTGAATATTGCCGCATCAGTACTGGCCACCAGCCTGTCGATAAAACTCTTTGGTGATGGTGAGGGGCTGGTCTATACCACTATCGTCATGACCCTGCTGGTGGTGATATTCACCGAGGTGTTGCCAAAGACCTATGCCATCCACAACTCGGAGGGAGCATCGCTGGCTCTGGCCGCCCCCCTGCGCGTGATAATGAAGATATTACTGCCTATCACCCATAGCATCCATGTTTTTATCCGCCTCTTGCTGAAATGTTTTGGTATCGACATAACCAAGGCCAATACCCTTATTTCAAGCACTGATGTTATCCGCGGAACTATTGAACTGCACCACCGCGAAGGCAAAATGATAAAACAGGATCGCGACATGCTCGGCAGTATCCTCGACCTTAATGATATTGAAGTTGAAGAAATAATGATCCACCGCATGGAGGTGGAAACCCTTGATGCCGACCAGGGCGCCGATGAGCTGGTGAAAATGGCGGTATCGACCATGCACAGCCGTATTCCCCTGTGGCGCGGCGAGCCGGATAATATCATTGGCGTGCTGCACGTAAAAAACCTTATTAAAATCATGCGCGAGCAGAAATCGGCGCTCACCACTGATGATATACTCGCCATCTGCAACAAACCGTGGTTTATACCTGAAACCACCACCCTGCGCGACCAGTTGCTCGCCTTCCGCAGCAAGCGCCAGCATTTTGCTTTCGTGGTTGATGAATATGGCGGCTGGCAGGGTATAGTGACGCTGGAAGATATTATCGAGGAAATAGTCGGTGATATTGAAGACGAGCACGATGAAATAGATAACGATATACAGAAAGTCGATGATGATACTTACCTTATAGATGGGATCGTCACTATCCGCGATATAAACCGGCAGTTGGGCTGGAACCTGCCTGACGAGGACGCGGCAACCATCGCCGGGTTGCTTATCCATGTCGCGGAAAATATTCCTGAGATCGGCGAGACTTTTACCATTCATGGTTTTGATTGCACCGTTGTGGCAAAATCGGCGATGCAGATAACCAGGGTGCGAATGAAAAAACGCCCGGAAACAAAATTACAGAGTGATATAGAATTATAAGAAGAGGTTATATGGGGAGTTATTATAAACCTGACATGGTCGAAGGAATGGGCCGAAAAATTGATTTGGGAGGAACATTACCAACTATTCCTACCGGACAAACTCTGGTACTTATCGCTAAGGGAAACCCAGAGAGGGATGATGTTGCGGTAAGCATTGGCAGCGAACGAGAATACCATACGTTCATGGAAGAGCGGAAGGATTGGCCGGACATAACATCATACGTAGTGTCAGATGAACTTTTACGCATTTGCCTTAATGGACTACCTGGCATGGTACGATAAAACCAGTATGTGCTAAATAAATTTTCATGAGTGACGACAGTTACATAATCGAGTATGTAGTTATCGGAAAATCGGTGAAGGTAACAGCCTTTGACCCGGTAACACTGAAAGAAGTATCGGTGGTTGGCGCGACCAATACAGGCAAGAAGCAACTGGCAAAGCTTGCTATCCGCAAGCTGGTTTATATGATTAAAAAAGACAGCAAATGAAATTATCCAAAAGAATAAAAAAGATATTTGGCGGCAAAAAAAAGGGCGGCAAAAAAAAGGGGAAAACTTCTTCCTACCCGTCCTACCGCTCTGCCCGTAAATCAGGTTTCAAATACAGGGTGAAGAATTTTATCAGAAAATCTGTTATCTATGGCACCATTGCGACTATATTATTTCTTGGTGTTCTTACCCTTACCCTGCCCAATATTGACGACCTGAACAAGGTCATTAAGGCGCAAAGTGTTTTGATAAAATCGGAGGATGGGGAAATTATCGGCAGTTTCGGCGATGTTTACGGTGAATATGTGCCCTACAACGAGCTACCCACTTCACTTATAGATGCCGTAATTGCCACTGAAGACCGTAATTTCAGACACCATTTTGGCGTTGACCCGCTGGGCATTGCGCGGGCAATGTTCGCCAACATAAAAGCCAGACGTGTAGTGCAAGGTGCCAGCACCATCACTCAGCAGGTGGCCAAGAACGTATTTTTGACCCCGGAACGCACCCTGATCCGCAAGATAAAGGAAATGCTCCTGGCTTTTAAGCTGGAGTACCGTTTTTCCAAGGAAGATATCCTGAGCATTTATATGAACCGCGTTTATCTGGGGGCAGGCAGCTATGGTGTTGACGCCGCCTCGAAACGCTATTTTGATAAATCAGCCCGCGACCTGAACCTTGCTGAATCGGCAATCATGGCCGGCCTGCTCAAGGCCCCGTCCCGCTATTCTCCTACCAGCAACCCTGCTCTTTCGCGCAAGCGTGCTGATCAGGTTCTGGTTAACATGGAAGATGCCGGATACCTCACTACGGAAAAGTTAAGCCGGGCGCGCAAGGAGTTAGAAAATTCGATGAAGGGCAAAAAACCCAATTCACAAAGCACTTTTTATTTTGCTGACTGGATAGCCGACCAGCTTCCGGAATATATCGGCAATGTTGATGATGACCTGGTGGTAACCACAACCTTGAAACCGGGCTGGCAATTACTGGCCGAAAAATCCATGCACGAGGTTATGGATAAAAACGCTGAGAAAATGAATGTGTCGCAGGCCTCGATGATCGCCATGTCACCGGATGGTGCAATCCGGGTTATGATCGGCGGCCTTAGTTACGCCGAGAGCCAGTATAACCGCGCCACCCAATCGTTGCGCCAGCCGGGATCGGCATTTAAATTATTTGTGTATCTGGCCGGGCTGGAAAACGGCATGACGCCGGATACGACTATGAATGATGAACCAATTTCCATCAAAATTGCTGGCGGACGCTGGCATCCGCAGAACTATAACAATAAATATCTGGGGAGCATGGCATTGAAAGATGCTGTTGCCGAGTCGGTAAATACCATAGCGGTGCAGGTCAGCGAACAAACCGGGCGCGACAAAGTGATAAGCGTTGCCGAACGTCTTGGCATTACCGCCGATATGCAACCGCTGCCCAGTATCGCGCTTGGCGCCACCGAAGTTAACCTGCTGGAACTTACCACGGCTTATGACCATTTGGCGGCCGGCGGGGCTATAGTCTACCCTTACGGTATTCTGGAAATACGTACCAGCAACGACAAGTTGTTATATAAACGCCCGACACCACACCGTGGCATGGTGCTAAGTGAGAATGTGGTGGCCATGATGAATGAAATGCTGATGAACGTGGTGACCAGCGGCACCGGCAAAGCTGCCCAGATCGGCAGGCCAGCAGCGGGGAAAACCGGAACCACATCTGATTATAAGGATGCCTGGTTTATTGGCTACACACCAGACCTGACCTGTGGCGTATGGGTAGGAAATGATGATAACGACCCAATGAAAAAAGTTACCGGCGGCAGCCTGCCTGCTTCGATCTGGCACGGTTTTATGGCAGCCGCGCTGGCCTCCACCCCGGTGGCAAACCTACCCACCGACCGCAGTATTTCCGCAATCCTGCCGTGGAACAACAATGAGCCGGAAATGCTGGAACGGCCACAGGAAACAGATGACGGGCCAGCAACCAAACATGGCGCGGAACTTGGCGATTCCTTCTGGCAGAAACTGCGCGGGATACGGTAATAAAGCAACACCCTAAAAAGTATCGCAAAAAATAATTTTGAGACGTTGCAACTAAATTAAAAACCTCTTACCATTTTAAACTGCACTGCAATTCAAAATGTTAAGAGTAAACATCTATGTTAAAAAAAATCAAAGATATATTAATTGCACTGCATAAATCCGCAACGAATGAGTGTATAAAATATATAGTATATCTGGTTGCGTTGGGTATTCTGTTATACGTTATTGAGATTCCAGCGGTTAATAATCTGATTTATAGTACGTTTGGCAATAAGATAGCAGAAGTAATTAATAATCAGATTAAACCGATATGTATGTTGGCGGCAGGCCTCCTACTATTGTTAGTAATATATAATGCTGCTGTATGGATTGTTGCTGGAGCAAAATACATAGCTTTGTCCATTAAAAAAAGCTGGGAAAGAAAATCTATAGATGACCTACTTAAGGAACAGCTCCCCAAGAGAAACATGGTTTATAATTTTTTGCAGGCATTATCATTTATTTTAGTGCCGGTTACTGTTTCTTTTACTTTGATTTACGTTGCTGTGAACAAGTCTTATACAGAAGTTGAGCCCTTTGTCATGATAACCGGGTTGGCGACATTAGCCGTAGTATCCGGTGTGTTTTACTCATTATTCATGGTCACCATCAAAGGCAAATACCGGACTTCTAATTCTATCCCCCACCTGCATTATTGCATCCATAAAGTGAGGGATTATTTGGCAGGAAATGCAAATTTGAAAATAGATGATGTTCTGGACGATATAGTGAATACAATCTCAGATTCTTTCCGCCTGGTGTGCGACAGCACCTGTTACGTCACATTCAAGGGATTAACCGATGGTGGTTTAACCGTTACCGAGGTAGTATCAGACAAATATTATTACGTTGATTACGCTGTTACGAAACATGAAAAACACAGTTACCAATGCAATGACTTTTCCAGCATCTCAAACATATTACATAACCGGAATGGTTGTTCACGCTATTATCTTTGTAACAATATCAAGAGGGGTTACAAAAAGCATGTTTACTGGCATCCGTTAATAGATAAATCCGTAGTCAGCGTGGATAATTTTGGAAGAATCAGGAACTGGCCACATTCTATAAGACATAAGGCAACATTGGTAGTTCCTGTCAGGTGTGGTACGGATTTTATAGGATTTCTGTGTATCGACAGTATGAAAAAAGGTGCATTTGATCGCAATTATTGTGTTGAGTTGGCGGCCGCCTATGTTGATCTGCTCTATGTTCTCTTGACACAGACAGAGGAACAGTTAAGATATGGGGAGGGTAAGCATTGCCTTGTCCCTGAAAAGGCTTATGTTGTTAGTCATGTAGACAATAATTTAACCTAGGCAGATAGTAGAATGTATACTTTAACAGATAGTTTTAGGAACTTTTTTAAAATATTTTCATCTGGAAAATACATGGAAGACGATAAACGCTGTACCATAGAAAAACATCCGTTTGATATTAATGCGATCATAGTAACTACACCTGCTAAAGATGGTACGCTCAGGAAAGAAATGATAACGGTACGTTCCCCGTTTGCGATACTTGAGAAAGCGCGTAAGGCCGGGGTATAAACTCTCAGGTATCTGGCTTGATTTTCCGGTAGAAGGTTGATTTAGCAATATCAAGGCAGGTGGCAGCCTTGCTGATGTTATTTTCAAAGTGGCTCAAGGCAGTCTGCAGCGTTTCAGCTTCAATTTCAGACATTGTTTTAAAACTACCATCGGCTTTGCGCATATTGATATGCAAGGCAGGTGTGGCGCGGCGTTCTACAGGCTCTGCCGCCATGTTCGACTCGTGTATCTGTTCAAGTATTTCGTGGTCGATGCTATCGCTTTCAGAAAGTACAAGCGCGCGGTGGATCAGCCCTTCCAGTTCACGGACATTACCCGACCAGTGGTTTTTAGTAAGGTAATTTTTTGCATCAGGGGTGAGTGTTTTTAAGACTATCCCATCGGAAACAGAAATTTTCTGGATGAAATATTCGGCAAGGGTGATGATATCCTGCGGGCGCTGGCGCAGTGGCGGTATGGTTATTGGCAATACATTCATCCGGAAATAAAGGTCTTCGCGGAAACGTCCGGACTGCACGTCCCGCAGCAGGTCACGGTCAGTGGCGGATATGATGCGGACATTGACCTTAACAGCCCGCCCCCCGCTGAGCGGCTCGACCTCTTTTTGTTGCAGCAGGCGCAGCAGGCGAATCTGCACATCGGGCGGGAGTTCGGTTACATCATCAAGGAATATGGTTCCACCATCGGCAGCGCGTATCTTGCCTACATCGCGCGGCGCATTGTTGCCGATGCTGTTGCGCGAATCACCGAAAAGTATCTGCTCGATATGCTGCGACATAGCGCTGCAATTGATAGTGACAAATTGCGCGCTGGCGCGTTTACTTTCGCCGTGAATTGCGCGGGCGAAAAGTTCCTTGCCAACTCCGCTTTCGCCCATGAGCAGTACCGGAACATCAGAGGATGCAGCTTTGCGCCCATAGGCCACGGCCCCGGCGATGCCGGCATTGTGACCAACCAGATCGGTAAAAGACAGCACACCTTCCCTGTCGCGTTTTAACTTTGCCAGTTCGCGGGAGAGTGTCGAAATACGGATTGAATTTTTGATTGCAATATCCAGATGCGCTGGTTCCGGTGGCTTGACGATAAAATCGCTGGCACCTTCCTTGATAGCTTTTACTGCTATATTGATATCCTCATTACCAGTGAGCATCAGCACGGGAAGTCCGGAATGATATTTACGGATATATTTAAGGGCCTCAAACCCATCCATAACCGGCATAGAAATATCCAACAGCACAACATTTATTTCACCAAGATTGCTTGACTGAAGTATATCGACAGCTTCCTTGCCATTGCTGGCGGCGATGACCTTATAGCCCAGCTTTTTGCTAAGCATGGCGACCATCATCCTGCGTTGTAGAGGATCATCTTCGGCGATAAGTATCGTATCTGTCATTGCTTACTCCATAACCGTTTTATTTTGAGAATATAACATATTTTTTCTCAAAATAGAACTCTTTTTTGAGAAAATATAAAACCCCGTTAATCCAACATATTGATATACAACGATTATGTATTTAGCCGCGTTAGTGCGATAATCACTAATAGGAGGCGAATATGATAATCGTAGATGAAAATGCAGAAGACAAGCTGGCTGATTTACTAAAAACGATCAGTGAAAATTTACAGCCTATGCGTTGCATTTATTTATCCCTGATGGACAGGCCAGCTATCCCCGGTATCGGCAAAAAAATTGTCGAGCTGGCAATGAAACATTTTCCATTCCTCAACGCCCAGATTTTTCTATGCGAGGATGGAGACACCTGCATCCTCGCACCACATATCCCCTCTAAGGATGGCCGGGACTTCATTATAGATGTGGCCAGCTATACAAAAATTCCGGCCAACGAAGGCTGGGTTGGTTTTTATGAATTGCCGGTGCATATAAACAAAGTTGCGCAGACAGTCGGACAAAAACTGGAGAAACGCCACATTGCCGAGATGGAAAAACAAAAGATTCTGGAGCAGCAGCAGCATGAGCGTAAGCGCCAGGCCATATTAAATGCCGGTGCACATAATAAATACGGTGAAATTAGCCGCCGCCGTGCCAACCGCAGCACACCGGAACTGATGATGGTGGAAGATGACGCTTTTTCACGGCGCCTGGTGGAGAACGTATTACACAAACAATATCCCATAACTGGGCTGGGCGAGGCAAATTTTGCGCTTGATACCTATGCACGCCTTGCTCCCGACCTCTTGTTCCTTGATATAAACCTGCCCGATGTGACCGGGCATGAATTGCTGGAGAAGATACTTGCTATTGATCCAGATGCTTACGTGGTGATGCTCAGCGGTAATTCCGACCAGGCCAACATAATGCAGGCAATGAGCAAAGGTGCCAAAGGCTTCATCGCCAAGCCATTCACCCGCGACAAGCTGTTCCAGTATATCGAACGCTGCCCGACCATAAACCATAATAACCAGAGGAGTTTTGTATGAAGATTGATAGCAATTTTGGTGAGGTTGGTTCACTACGTGAGGTTTTTGCCCATGCAAAAAAATTGCGCCAGAACAGATCTCCGCAATTCATAATGGTGGTTGAGGATGACCCAATCACCAGGCGTATAGTTACCAATTCGTTCAAGGATAACTATGCCCTGATAACCGCACAGAACGCGCAGGAAGCGGTGGCCGATTACATGATGTACGCACCGGACGTGGTATTCCTGGATATTGGCCTGCCTGATTCCAGCGGATTTGAGGTTTTAGATCTGTTGGTTGCCTGCGATCCTGATGCCTATGTTGTTATGTTCAGCAGCCATGATCATCCCGATATCGTTAAGAAGGCGAAGAAATCCGGGGCTTCCGGTTTTGTTTCCAAGCCATTTAAGAAAGAAGACATGCGCGGGTATATATTAAGCAGCGCATATCACCACAATAAATCATGCCAGTAACGGAAAGGTGCAGTCCCATGAATAAATTTTTAAACAGGTGGAATGCCGGCTATATGGCGATAGCGTTTGTTAGCATCGCACTTATATTCATGACCAATGTCCAGGGCGAAAAAGATTACAATGCGGCTTTAGATAACTACCGCAAAGAATCGCAGGCGGAGACGGAACAAACAGCGCGGGAAGTTGAGGAATCATTTAATTATATCTATCAGGGCATCCGCACCATAAGTTTGCTGCCCAGCGTAAGAAATATTGACCGTTATGGCAAAAACCTGAGTGACGATTCCTACGCATCAATAGCCCAGATATACCACAATATGGCCAACAGCATATCCATATCGGAAGTTTATATAGTTCCAGCAGATTTCAACCCGCAGGCCATAGATCCGGTCACATTACGCAGCCAGGAACCGATAATCATGTTTGATGAAAAAATAGCATCAAAAGAAACCGGCATAGGCAGTGATATTAAAGAAGAAGAAGGACAGGAATATAGTTTACTTAAAGAGCATGTACGTTATTTCAGTAAGAATTACCCGACTTACCTTAATTTTGCAGAAATGCACCTGCCCTTCATAAGCGGCCCCGCGGCTATAACCTGCGATAACAGCGAGTATACATATTCACACAATGATGCCGATCGTTCCGGGTTGGTATTTTCTGTACCGTTTTACGGTGAGGACGGGCTGTTAAAAGGCACAGTATCTACTATAATCCGCAATAATATTCTGAAAAATCGCCTGCCAACAAGCGATTATGCGCTGGTAAACAAAAGCTATGGTTATGTGCTTACCAAAGATGATGGCGGGCAGGCCAGCGCCTCATATAACGTAATGCAGCAGGGGCAAAAAGACAGTAACCTGCTTTTTTCTACCGTTGTTACTGTTCCAACTTCTGACCCGCAGGGCAATTGGGTGGTATGGGCAGGCTTCCCTGACGAAAGGTTTTTGCAAAGCGATGCCATAAAAATGATAAATGACTTTGAAACATTCGGCTATGCCTTTGCGGCCATGCTGGCCCTGCTTGGTTCGGCAGTATGGGCGGCGCAGCAGCACAACTTCAATTTTATCCAGAAAACCAATGACGAATTGGAAAAAAGGGTGCAGGCAAGGACTATGGAATTGCAGCAGGCCAACATGAAAATGGAGGAAGTGGCAAAAGACCTTCAGGATAGTTTTGTCAAGGCTGAGGCGGCAAACAAAGCCAAGAGCGACTTCCTTTCCAACATGAGTCATGAGCTACGTACACCGATGAACGGTGTACTTGGTATGGCCCAACTTCTTGCTGATACCAAACTTGATGAGGAGCAGAAAGAACTGGTTTCTACAATCAACGGATCGGCGGAAAATCTTTTGATGCTGCTCAATGATATCCTCGATTTTTCTAAAATAGAGGCTGGCGCACTGGTGCTGGAAAATGCGGCATTTAATTTTACTGACGTGATCAATAAAACCACCATGATCATGCGCCCGCAGGCGGAAAAAAAGGGTATAGAGTTGCGTGTTGATTATGAAGCAAATGTTCCATCTTACATCTGGGGCGATTCCGGACGCATCGGGCAGATAATCATCAACCTTGTCGGTAATGCTATAAAATTCACCGAGCGCGGTTATGTGGGCTTAAGGGTAGGCTTACAGGAAAATGATGGGAATGACAGCCTCTATGTAAGCGTGGAAGATACCGGCATGGGCATACCACAACACAGGCTGGGCGAGATATTTGAAAAATTTACCCAGGCCGATGCCACAGTTACCCGGAAATATGGTGGTACCGGCCTTGGCCTTACTATTTCCAAGCAGCTGGTCAATCTTATGGGCGGTGATATAGGCGTGGAAAGCGCCGAGGGCAAGGGTTCTACATTCTGGTTTTATATACCGTGCAAGGTAGCACAGCCATCTGATGAAATTGTGACCAGCGAACACCTGAAAAACATCACAGTTTCCAATACAAAAATGCCGATAGCTGATGCGCGTGTACTACTGGTTGACGATTATTATGTAAACCAGGTTTTTGCTGAAAAGCTGCTGCGTAAATTCGGTTTCCAACATATCGACAAGGCTGAAGATGGCTTTGAAGCAGTGCTTAAATATAACGAAAACACCTATGATATGATCTTCATGGATTGCCAGATGCCAAAAATGGACGGCTATATTACTTGCCATGAAATACGTTCCCGCGAGGCTTCCGGGCTTAAACATACACCAATAGTCGCGATGACCGCAAATGCCATGATCGGTGACCGCGAAAAATGCCTGGCTGCGGGTATGGATGATTACCTGAGCAAACCATTGCGTGCCGAACATCTGAAGAAGGTACTGGAAAACTGGTTTGCCCTTGATACCAGCAAAGCAGGTATTTCCAGTAAGAATACGGAAGTAGCTGCACATAAGGCGGCGGAAGAGACCCCGGTCGATATGGAGCAGTTACGCCTGTTCACCAATGGCGATAAGGATGAAGAAAAAGCACTATCTATACTCTTCCTCGATCAGGCCCAGGAAATGATAGATATCATGATGCAATGCACCAGCAACGACAAAAAAGACGAATGGAAATCGGCCGCCCACCGCTTCAAGGGCTCGTCAGGAAACCTTGGGGCGATGAAGCTATATAACGTCTGCAAACAGGCCGAAATTCATTTCGAGGATACAGAAGCGAAAAAGCAGGAAATGCTGATGATAATTAAAGACGAAACCCACATGGTTAGAACGTTCTTTGAGAAAGCGGTGTATTAGGGGAACTAACATTCAAATTGGTAAAGCAAGTATCTGATTAACAAAATATATCATAAACAATATGATTTTGCAATCTACCCCCAATTATACCCCCGAAAAGCATTTTCACTCCCCAGATGACTGCTATTTTTGGCTAGATTCTTTACCATAACGATTGAATTACCACTAAGCCATGCCGTTCATCTGTTGCTTAGGATGGCTAATATATCTTTCAGTATACAGCTTTTCTGATGCACCAACCTCCGCTGCTACCATTTGCCCGAACGGAACATAGATGTCCTGTCCGTCCCTTCTGACTTGCAAATGGAACTGGAACATACCATCAGATTCTGGATGGATATGAAATCTTAATTTATTTCCGCCACGCTCATTTCCATCAATAATCTCTCTACCAATAGGATGGGTATGTATCATTTGCCCGCCATCTGCTGAAAATCCTACGAGGTGGGCAAATGCGCCCATGACAGGTTGCAGGTCATTTACCGGCCTGCCATTGGTATCGGTCACAGTTACTTCCACCATTGAGCCGCGACCTTCTTTAAGCATACCGCTTTTCCATTCAAAGTGTAGTCCTGCCTTTTCTACACTGTTATTTATGCGTATAGAGGGAGTAATATTGCGGGTAACCAGCGTAGGCAAATTTAATTTTATCTGATGGTCAACGCCATCCTGTGCGGTTCTAAAATCAGCCCACGCACTATAGTCATTAGTTATTTGAGGAGTGAAGCTAAACTCCATCTCACCAACCTTGCCAGTTGGTTGCGGGTGGATATGCTGGTAATCTTTGAGGGATTTATCGGCAATCAGCATGTGTAGTTTTTCGGTATGAACAACCGCAAGTTCATCCAATTCTACAGGCTTGCCATTACTATGCGTAAGTTTCAAATTAACCTTCGTTTTAACACCCAGACGCAGCGGTTTATCTAGCCGTGCTGATATTTGTATATCATCTTTGGTTTTAGGATGATTACTAACTTCTGTGGCTTTTTCGCTGTCTTTGGATTTATTGAATAAAAAAGGAAGGACAGCAGGAAGCAACCCTGAACCGCAACTTATCAGATGAGGAACTGTAATCCCAACTATGGCGTTGGCGGTATTGCCAGCCATAGCAGTTTCAGCCATTGCGGTTGCACCGATGGTTGATTGCAGGGCGAGTATTGCGCTATTTGCTGCACCGTAACCACCAACTGCCATGGCAAGCGAAGCTATACCAACACTTAAACCGCTAAGTATATTAGGAAGCGCGATAAGCGCAGTGGTTGCCATTGCTGTATAACGTATTATTTTACTCCAATGGATTTTGGAATCAGCATTTTCTTGCTTTTCTAATTTATTGGCAAGCATAACCCCGCCAATACCTATTGCAGCGGTAACGCCGAGTGTCGCCAGAACCCCTGTAGTAAGTGTTATACCAATAAGGGGTATTTCAACAGGAGCGGCAGAGGTGAGAATAGAACCGATAAGTGGTATTTTGCTGATGCCAGAGGCAACGCTTCCTGCTAGACCTCTGCCAAAACTACTCGGCACACCTGCCGCATCAACTACGGAATGACCGCCAATTCCGTGCATGATATTTTCAGCATTTTCAAATGAGCCAACATCAAATAATGGCAGAATATAGGGTGCAAGCGTAACTGCCCCTACCGCTCCTAAACCACCAAGCAACCACGGGTTTAAGTGGTGGGAATGATCGTGTTCACTCTCAGCATTATTATTTATGGTATGAACGTGATGATTATGCTCAGCCACGCAAAAAACCTCGGGCTTCCGCTTTAGGCCGCATTGATTGCACAATATCCTTAAAGGCATTTACTATGGCATCAGCACCTTTGGAGCTAACAACATCCTGCGACCCAACAACTTTACCGTCAGCACCTACCAGCCTAATATGCTTGTCCTCAACGAACAAATTATAATCCCCTAGTATATTCGCCATATCATTAAAGTTTCTGGGTTCAATCCTTTGCCCTTGTCGGTCGCTGGATAATATCTCACCGGGACTTCCATTGATTACATAGACAGGCACACCAAGTTTTTTGCCAGCCTCACTGATTGCCGAAAAGTTATGCGAAGCACCACAGCTTGCACCATTCCACGCCGTATAAACCAGTGCCGGGCCTTTTATTTTAGGGCTATCCCAAGCTACTTTTATAGGTTGCGCACAATCTCTGGCTTGTTTACATAATGCTTCTGAAAAAACAGCTTCATTTGTCATGTTAATCACTTCACCGTAAATGTATAACTGCCGGAAGTAACATGATGGTCAGCACACATACAGACCGCTTTCCACTTCACAGTGTAAGTGCCAGATTTAACGTCATGCAAATTCACAGAAAGCTCTTTTTTATTTTCTGATACTTTGGTTGATTCAGCATCACTGACTTGATGTTTTTTACTGTCGGTAACAATTATTTCGCTACCTTTAGGGATAACCAGCTCTTCAAATGTTAATGTTACTGCCTCTGGGGCGGATGCAAGTACCTCGCCTGATTTTGGGCTTGATGCTTCCAAATGCGAATGAGCAAATAACGGGTTGGTTGATAAACCTAAACATAAAACGGTGACTAAAAACGTAAAAATCATGCTTTTCATAGAGATTCCTTTTCTTTAAGCATTATAGTAACTGGGTGTTTTTTGAGAATGTGGCAAATTGTCGCAGCGACAGCAGGGCAAAAATATTCTAAATATAAAGAATGATGAATAACTCAAATCTAAAAAACATGAAATTATTATGGTGGCTCAGGAACATAGCCATAACAGGCGAAGCTGTGGCCATTCTCTTTGTGACGGGGTTTTTACACATACCACTTTCCACCACCCCCCTATGGTTAATTATCGGAATGGTGGTTTTGTTAAACATTTTTACCATTATCCGCATTAAAACAGCCGCAGGAATAACTGAAATTGAGTTTTTCTGCCAACTATTCATGGATGTTCTGGCACTGTTTGGACTGCTATATTACACGGGCGGGGCAACCAACCCTTTTACCTCCATGTTCATTGTGCAAGTTATTATAGCTGCCATAACCCTACCGCCGCTTTACACTTGGCTCACTGCGGCAATAAGCGTTGGTTTATATGTTACCCTGATGTTTTGGAATGTTGAAGTGCCGTATCTGGAGCATAACCACAGCAATAGTTTTTTTAGCCTGCACGTTCAGGGTATGCTCGTGTCTTTTGTTATGTTGTCACTAATTGTTTCGTGGTTTGTAGTACGCATGAACCGCACTATTCGCAGGCAGGATTCACTGCTTGCCGAAGCCGAAAAAATGGCTGCTATAGGAACACTTGCCGCCAGTTCTGCCCATGAGTTAGGCACTCCGCTTGCGACCATGATGTTACTGGCTGAACAATCAGAAGATAGGCTCCTTAAAGAACAGGTGGTGCGCTGTAAAAACATCCTATCGCGTATCACAATGGCAGGCGGCGTGACAAGAGCAGAAGGCGGGGAAGCTATAGCACTTGCTGATTTTTTGGATGAACTATTAAGCCAATGGAAAAATGAGAACCCAGAAACTGCCATAGCAATCGATATACAAGCTGGGGCTTCCCCGCGCATCATAGGCGAATATGCTTTGGAGCAGGCTATAAAAAACCTGCTTGATAATGCCGCTGATGCTTCACCGCATAAGATTAGCTTCTTGGCTAACTGGTCAGGGAAAAACCTCATAATTACCATTAAAGACAAAGGCGAAGGCATCCCAGAAGAAATCTCCAACAATTTTGGAATGGCGGGGGTAACCACAAAAAATGATGGCCTGGGTTTAGGTGTTTTTCTTTCGCGCAATATTATAAACCGCTTGGGTGGCTCGCTTATAATCAGCCCGTCATCAGAAAGTGGAACACAAGCAGTCATAACACTGCCAATAAGCAGGATTTGCGTATGACCAGCCTGCTTATCGTTGATGATGACCAGACATTCTGCGAGGTATTAGCAGAAAGTTTTGCAAAGCTGGGGCATGAAGTAAAAACGGCGAATAATATTGCCCAAGCAGTTTCTGTGTCAGAAATATTTAACCCGGAATGGGTGGTGGTTGACCTGAAAATCAAGCGTGAATCTGGCTTGCAACTCATCCATAAATTACTGGAAATAGACCCACAAACAAAAATTGTGGTTCTTACTGGCTATGCCAGCGTCACAACGGCTATTGAAGCTATAAAACTGGGAGCGGTTCATTATCTTGCCAAGCCAGTCTCCACCGCAGAAATTATTGCCGCTTTCCACAAGCAGGAAGGCAACCCACAAACGCCCGTAGAAACAGAAACCTTAAAACTCAGCCAAGCGGAGCGGGAGCATATTATGAGCGCCTATGAACGTAACCAGCGTAACATCTCGGCAACTGCCCGCGAACTGGGTATGCACCGCAGAACACTGCAAAGAAAGCTGAATAAGATTTTGTAACGTTAATGGCTGGGGGACTAGGACTCGAACCTAGATTGACGGAGTCAGAGTCCGCTTTCCT
>CAZUXB010000040.1:0-14279 GCA_964624555.1 uncultured Rickettsiales bacterium
TCCTGTGCATAACAGCAGTAACATATATGTATAAATAATTAGTTAATCAGCTATAGCGCCATGTTATCATATTTTTCTCTCTTAAGACCTTGCGGTATTTGCGCTACATCTGCCGCCGCAGCATCACCGGCTTTACCTAATGCAGCAAGGGCCTTTTTAATCGACTCTGGTGTCGCTTCAAAAGCAATTAGTTCACTTGGTACTTTTTTCCCATGTTCAGGAGCATATTCAAACTCAAACCCTACTTTGGTTTCTTTGACTCCATTATAATCCCCCTCTAGGGCTTTTTTTAATCCAGCTTCGTCAATTTTGGTTTTTAAGTTTGCAGATAAATTCTCTAATCTTGATAAGGCAAATCTAATATCACGAGCATTATCATCAGCAAGTTTAGGAGTTGTACCCTAGTCTTTATCCGGTGTCTTTTGGTCGAAAGGCAGAACAACAACCTTTATTCCAACTATAGTATGTTTATCATCATTTTTATCAGTATCAGCCATTTTCGACTCCGCAGTTTCAAATTATCTGGCTGTAATTGTTGCATATCCCACGAAAAAAGGCACGTTACAGTTTTATTACAATTTCCCTTGAACAAAGCCGTATTTAATCGTGTAATCAGCCAATGAGCAAAAAACCTTCATTTATCAACAGCCAAACCCTGCTGGTCGCGGCCTCTTTTATTGCAATAATACTGCATTTATTGCTGCCAGTGGGGTTGTTACATAATATTCCGCTGATAATTGTGACCATAATCGGCGGCGCGCCCCTGCTCTGGGAAATCGCCCGGAAAGCCCTGAAATTAGACTTGGGGGCCGACATACTCGCCGCACTGGCGCTTATCACCGCTGCCGTACTCGGTGAATATCTCGCTGCAGTTCTTATCGTCCTCATGCTCGCGGGCGGGCAGGCACTGGAGAATTACGCCATGCGCAAAGCCTCCAACGTTCTGGCCGCACTGTCCGAGCGTATGCCGACTATCGCGCAGCGTAAAGTTGGCAGCAAAATAGAAGAAATAGCCATATCTGATATAAAAATTGGTGACCTGATCGTAGTGCCGCCGCATGAAACCTGCCCGGTTGACGGCGTGGTGGTGGAAGGCCACAGCACCATGGACGAATCATACTTAACCGGCGAGCCCTACCGCGTGTCCAAGGCCAAAGGCGCCAGCGTTCTTTCGGGCGCGATAAACGGCGAAGCGGCGCTCACCATACAAGCCGAAAAACTCCCGTCCGATTCGCGTTACGCCAAAATAATGGAAGTGATGCAGGATGCCGAGCAGAAGCGGCCACAACTCCGCCGCCTTGGTGACCAGATCGGGGCGGTGTTCGCCCCCCTCGCCCTCGCCCTCGCGCTCGGCGCGTGGTTTGCAACTGGTGACGCTACCCGTTTCCTCGCCGTGCTGGTGGTGGCCACACCCTGCCCGCTGCTTATTGCCATCCCGGTGACCATCATCAGCGCAATATCGATGTCAGCCAAGCGCGGTATCATCATCAAAGACCCAACCGTGCTCGAGCGCCTGCCTACCTGCACCACCGGCATCTTCGATAAGACCGGAACCCTCACCTATGGCCGCCCGGAACTCACCGAAGTCATAACCGCACCGGAAGCAGATGAGAATATTATTTTGCAGCAGGCAGCCAGCCTGGAGCGTTATTCCAAACATCCTCTCGCCCATGCGCTATTACAAAAAGCAAAAGAAAAAAAGCTAGTATTATTGGAAGCGCAGAGCGTATCGGAAAAGCCCGGCCTTGGCCTTACCGGAACAGTCGGTGGCAATGAAATAAGCATAACCAACCGCAAAAAACTCCCTCCTGAAATAACCGCTGGGCTGCCCCCCATCAGCGCCGGGCTGGAATGTGTGGTGCTGGTGAATGGTGGATACGGCGCAACCATCCATTTCCGCGATGCGCCGCGCGAGGAAGGGCAAAGCTTTATCACCCACTTAGGCCCCACCCACCAGTTCAAAAAAATAATGCTGGTATCGGGCGACCGCGAATCGGAAGTTTCCTACCTCGCGCAGCGCATGGGCATCAGCGAAACATTATCATCGCAGACACCGGAACAGAAACTGGCACTAGTGCGCGCGGAAGCCGCCAAAGCGCCGACCGTGTTCATGGGAGATGGTATCAATGACGCTCCCGCCCTTGCGGCAGCAACCGTAGGCATTGCCTTTGGGCAGGCCAGCAGCGTTACCGCGGAAGCGGCCGGTGCGGTGATCATGGAAAACACGCTGGCGAAGGTGGATGAGCTTATCCATATCAGCGAATCAATGCGCGCCATCGCCCTGCAAAGCGCGGTGGGTGGCATGATTTTAAGCATTGTGGGAATGGCTTTCGCCGCAGCTGGGCACTTAACTCCCGTCGCCGGCGCCATCGCCCAGGAATTTATCGACGCCGCCGCCATCCTCTGGGCCCTGCGCCTCACCTGGCAAGGCAAGATCGAGAGTGATATTTAGGTTGCCTTGTTCCCAGAAAAAGGTAAGCCCCGCTCGGAGGCAGGGCTTCAAGCCCGATTTAACGGTATCTGTTAGGTTGCCGCACTTAGCGTAGGATTCAATCCATCCACTATAAATTTACTCAGGTCGGATTGTTTGCTGGCATGCTGGATATCCAGCCCCACCAACCGGCCCAGCGCATCAATGTCGGCGACTATATCGTCCGTGACGATAACTGTGTCCGTGCCCGGGCCATCGATAAAGTCTATGTATAAAGAATCGGTCTCTTTATCGTAGTTGAATTTCATCCCTAATGTTCCTTTGGTTTAAATCCGCGATCAAAAAATATGTTATGGACAGTTTCTCCGTCTTCCAGAGTTATCACACGTACAAATTTTTGCACCTCGGTAATGTACTTATAATAACGTATTCTACCGTCTGATTGAAGCATTTTGTAATCCGGCGATGAAATAGCCTCTAAACACCACTGGCGCTTCATATAAGGCCGTTTTTTGCTTATTACTTCTTCTTCAAAGTAGCGGGTGGTTTTCATAAAAAACAAGATAACACAATATTTTACTCTCGCAATAAAACAAAAAAGCCCCGGATGTCCCATACAGGACTTCATACAGGCCAATATCCAGTAATTCTCTATTTATGACTTGATTTTTTACAGGTTTTTCGCTACTAGCTTACCTCCGCAAGGTTTTGTTAACCTTTTACGCTTATATTTACTATTATATTTACTATAGTATCATTATTAACTATTACAGGAGGACTGTTTGAATAAACTGTTGGTAGACTTAGCATGAGTCGCCCCGAGGAACCACGCGTAAACCGCGAAATCACCACCCAATCAATCCGTTTAGTAGACCATAATGGCAATATGGTAGGCGTTGTTTCAGTCGCCGAAGCATTGGTTATGGCAGAAAAAGCAGGACTTGACCTGGTGGAAATATCACCAACAGCCAGCCCGCCAGTATGCAAAATACTTGATTACGGTAAATACCGTTACGAAATCCAGAAAAAAGCCCACGAGGCCCGTAAAAAACAGAAAGTCGTGGTGGTAAAGGAAATAAAACTCCGCCCGATGATCGACAAGCACGACCTTGAGATAAAAATGCGTAACACCCTCTCTTTCCTTGAAGAAGGCGACAAGGTGCGCATCACCCTGCGCTTCCGCGGCCGCGAGATGGACCATTCGGAAATCGGCATGAAAGTTATCCAGCAGGTGCAAACCACACTGGCTGAACATGCCAAGATCGAACAGGCTCCACGCATTGAAGGCAAGCAGATATCCATGCTGGTTGGGCCGAAATAAGAAAAAATCGTACTCGGTGTTGCGTACTCGGTTTGTTTTTTACCGAGTACCGAGTACGGAGTACGCCTATTTCAAAAATTCTAACGTATCCTGATGCGTTTTTACATGCGCATGATAGGGAAAACCCTGATAATGGGTTTTGCTGTAATCAGGATGGCCGGCGGCTTCATCACCATATAAAATTGCCGTACATCCGGTATTAAGCGCACATTCCAAATCTATTTCACTGTCGCCGATAAACCAGATAGCACTGTCAGGCTCAAATCCGCTGCCCTGAAGGGCAAGATGCACTGGATCAGCAAAGGGTTTGTCGCGCGCCGCATCATCAGAGCCAACGATGCTGTTAAAAAGTCCTGCCCAGCCGATATGCTCGGCTTCCTTGCGCAGATTATCGCCTTTCTTGTTGCTCACCACTACGCTATAAAGCCCCAGTTTCTTCACCGCTTCCAGAACTTCTTCCGCCTGCGGCAAGGCCTGCAATTTGTTCAGGTGGCTGGCACGGTAATGCGCCTGATAAGTGGCTCCCGCCTTTTGCCAGTCCTCACCAAATATTTCCGGGAAAGAATCACGCATGGATTTACGCACCCTGGCCTTGGTCTGCTCAAAGCTCCACAGCGGCAGGCCATACTCCGCAAATGTGGTATTCAGCGCATCATGAATAACCGGCCAGGTGTTCACCAACGTATTATCCCAATCGAAAATAACGGCCCGTGGTTTAGGTAGTTTAATACTCAAAATTTCTTCCCTGTCTGCTTGTAAATATGCGCTTCATAAAGATGTTGCAACTTCTGCGTCACCTCACCAACCTTGCCTTTACCAACCAGCTTATCATCAATTTTTACAACTGGCAGAACATTGATGCTGGTAGAGGTTATAAACGCTTCCGCGGCAGACTTCATTTCCTCCACCCTGAAAGCCCTCTCCACCACCTTTATCTGGGATTTGGGGGCAAGTTTCAACAATACATCACGGGTAATGCCACCTAATATGTTATTGTCGGATTGGTGGGTAACCACTTCCCCGTTCTGGGTAACTATAAAAAAATTGGAAGCGGATCCTTCGGTAATAGTTCCATCCTTTTCCACCAATATGGCTTCCTTGACATTCTTACGCGCCGCCTCCTGCTTGGCCAGTATATTGGCAAGCAGGCACACAGATTTTATATCGCGCCGGCCCCAGCGGTTATCAGGCATGGTTATGACTTTCACCCCATCTGTGAATTCATGTGGCTTGGGTGTCTTCGCGCCGCATACGGTCATAACCAGAGCCGGGCGCACACGTTTTGGGAAAATATGGTTGCGTGGTGCAACCCCGCGTGTGACCTGAATATAAAGACCACCATCCTCACGCCCGTTACGTTCTATCAGTTCATGCACAATAGTCCGGAAAGCGCCAACACCTACCGGCTCGGCAATTTCAAGCTCTTTCAGGCTGCGCTCCATGCGCCTGAAATGCAGGTCACTATCAAGCAATTTACGGTTATAGAAAGCTATGTATTCATATATGCCATCCGAAAACTGGTAGCCACGATCCTCGATATGGACACCTGCCTCCGCATGATTAACATACCTGCCATTAACATAAGCAATACGTGCCATTACAACGCCTCCAGAACCTCTACTGCCTTCCTTGCCGCCGATACATCACGACCATAAGGACGAATATAATCTTTTACAAATTTGTCACGCAAAGGCTTTTTAGGATCATCGCCATTTTCCAGCTTACCCAAAACAGCAGCAACCCCACTGGCGTTTTCTACAACATACATCGCCTCGGAATTTACCAGATGCTGGAAGTGCAGAGCACCTTCCTGCGTATCTTTATATTCAGGCAGGAGGATAGTGATAACCGGCGTATCAAAAATCATTGATTCCAACATGGCCGTGGTATTAATCGCCACTACCGCCTTCGCGTATTTAAGGCTGTAATACATCATATCCAGCCTTTTGTCAGCAGCGACACCGGGTTTGGGATAAACAGCCATATTATCCATACCCACCAGCCGTTCAACATTGACAAAATTTTCCGGATGCGGGCGCACCAGTATCTGCATATCAGTATTTTTCAGTTTCCCGGCAATTTCCTCGATAGACCAGGTCTCATCCTTGGCAATATTCGCGGAAGAAACCAGATAAAGTATAAACGGCTTGCTGGCATCCAAACCAACCAGCCCGCAAAATTCCGGATAAGACATTTCCTTCCACTTTGTATCAAACCAGCAATCAAAATACGGCGAGCCAATAACCGCGAGCTTGTCCATCGGTAACTGGTGGAACTGTGTTGCATCCTGGATATGCGCCTGATTCCACAACAACAATTTATCCGGCGTGGTCTGGAACATGCTTTTGGTGGAAAGGTTATCCCAGCTTAGAACAGAAACCGCGGTTTTAATACCAAGCTTCCGGGCTGCTTTCAGAAAAATAGCTTCAAACAGCAGCTTGCCATTGGCCGGGGACGCTATCACCACATCCGGTGAAAATTTCCTGATGTATTTTTCTGCTTCCCTGGTTGGCAGCATAGCCTCAACCACAACACCGAGGAGTTTTGCCACAAAGGATATTTTAAGCAGCCGCCTTAATATAGGCCAGAATTTGGATTTGCGGATAGGTTTTGGAATACGGCGGTTCAGGTAAAATTCTGAATTATTCGACAAGCGCAAATAGCAGGAAACAGTACGCAGCGCCGCCAGTAATTCAAGGGTTGGCCCAACCTTATCACCTTTCTGGTAATCAACCGGAATATTAGGAAACTCCGCAACAAAACGGTCAAGCTCTGAAGCCGGTTTTGTATCCTTGGCATCCTTGCGCAGGACAAACCTCAGCTCATGCCCGCTGGCGATAAGCTGCCTTATAATAGACTCATAGCATTTAAAATGCGAGCGGCCCAGACCAACAAACAAAACTTTCATATCCACCATCTCCGATTATATTGCATCTACAGATTCATTCTCAAATGTCAAAAAGAACCACGCCCCGATAATAACCGACATAATCGTAACTATTACCGGGTATATCAAACTTGACCACTCAACCGATTCCGATGATAAAACCGCTGCCCGGAAATTAATTACCAGAGGAGTAAGAGGATTAAGCTCAACAATCCACCGCCACTTGATAGGCACGTTGGACAAAGGATATAATATCGGAGTAAGGAAAAGCCAGCCTTGCATTATATAGCGCAGGACAAAACGCATATCGCGCCCTATCGCATCCAGCACCGATGTCCACAGGCTGATGCCCAAGGCAAACAGCAAAGTAGTCAGCAAAACAATTGGCGCAGCAAAAAGATCACTACTCCAGTAAAATACTGATTCCCCTTTATACCATTCAAAATAAACAACTGCCGCCATAATATAAGACAGAAAAAATGCACATTCTATTATGCTCACAGACTGCGCCGCCAGCGGCAGGAGCATCCGCGGGAAATAAACTTTCTGCATTATTCCGCGTCCAGAACTAAGGCTGCGGGTCGACCAGACAAGCGCCCGCTCAAAAGTATGCCAGACCGTAAATCCCAATATCATAAACAGCAGAAATGGAACATTCGGCGTCTCCACATGAACCACATGATAGAAAAAAATGCTATAGGATACCACGGCTATCATCGGGCGCACCAATATCCAGACTTTTCCAAGGATAGTACGCCGGTACAAGCGGTGCACACTTTTTGCACAGAAAAAAGAAAACAGCCCGCGGTAGAACCACATTTCCTTAAAATAGCCGGAAATACCCACATTGCGTGTGGAAATAACCCAAGGTGCCAATGCTTCTGCGGTCATACAGTTTCCATTTGTCCTATATATTCATATTCTGTGTGCAGGCGGGGATCTATCACCCAGTTCCTGGGAATTTTCAGGCCAATTTCCCGCAATTTCTGGAAGCGGTCTTCAGGATCAAGAAGGGGAACGCTGATCGCATTGCTCATTTTGGCAACATGCCAGATACCATCATCCTCACACATAACGCTGATATTAATTACGTAAACATCATCCACCAGCAACTGGGCCGGAATTTTTATCCACGCCACATACATGCCAACCCTATCGGCCTGGATTGGCATTCCACGTGTTCCGAAAAGAACAATCCCATGATGGTAGAGGTCGATATTAACTGTATACCGCAAATGTGCTTCAAAAACCTCAAACGGTACTTTCAGCCATGAGTCCTCGTTAATGGTCAGGATACCTTTAACCGTGCGGTCGGCAGAGGTGATAGCAGGCTCCAGGATCGAGCAATATTCATTACTGGCGACCTTTTCGTCATTGGTAATGATACGCGTGCGCGCCTGCTGCACCGAATATTGCTCATATTGCTGAATAATATTATCCGGTTCACCATCGGCAATCAAACTGCCCTGGGAAAGGAAAATAGCCCGCGATGTCATTTGCGAAATAGCCTGCATATCATGCGATACTAAAAGTAAAGTCATACCATTTTTGGTAAGTTCTTTTAAACGCTCTTCACAACGGCTTTTAAAGGCCATATCGCCCACCGACAATATCTCATCCGCCAGTAATATATCCGGCTCCAGATTTACCGCTACCGAAAAAGCAAGGCGCATATACATACCGCTGGAAAGCCGGGCTACAGCCATATCGGCATAATCACCAAGCTCCGCCCAATCCAGTATCTTATCCATCCTGGATTTTATCATCCCCTCAGGAATCCCAAATAATGCGCCACTAAGGTATATATTCTCAACCGGCGATAATTCCTTGCTGAACCCGGTACCTATCTCCAACAGGGGAACCACCCTGCCCCTGCCCAAAACCCTGCCGCCAGTCGGAAAAGTTACCCGCGCCATAATTTTAAGAAGGGTAGATTTACCCGCCCCGTTAGGGCCGATAACCCCAAGCGACTCACCTTGTTTTACGCTGAAACTGACATTGTTAAGTGCTAATATTTCCCGCACCGGACGTTTTGATTTAGGTATCTCACGGCAAGCAAGCTGCTTTAAGGTATCCGTTGCCCAACTAAGTGGGGAAAAATTCTTGCGGTATACACGGTACAGCTTGGATAACGATAAAACATCTAAACAATTATTCGTCATCACTAAATCTTAGCTTTTCCTACAATGTGCTTGTAATCAAACTGGCCAGCAACCTTGCCACCTACTACCGGCATTGCCACTATCTTCTGTTTCACATTACGGGCGATTCCCAGCAGGGTCTTTTTCTTGGATTTGCTCTTTTTCGGCTGTTTTGTTGCAAAATTCAGGTTGGTATAGGAAACCGGAAGAATTTTAATTTCCTCAGTATGGTAGTAGTTTTTGAACAAATCGGAAACCGAAGTCAACTGGTTGTTGTGCTTGGAACGGTCACGGTTATGGCTATACAGATTCTTACAACCAAGAGTAGCCAGCCTGCGCATATAGCCGGACACCTGTTCCGTGGTCATTTCCTGGAATGAAACCATGTTGATGGCCAGATCAAGCTGCTGCAATTCCACATCAGGAAAGGCATAATGGGGGATAAAAACAAAATCATAATCAAGCAGGTTGGTTTTAAGCAACTTCACATCATCGCGCCCGTAAATAAACATTTTGGCCTTGGGGAACTGGGTCGCAAGGTAGGTAGCCGAAAATAACATGGTCGGCGGTAAATCAACGATGATATAAGTAGAATCAGGGAATAATGTTTTGAACTGGTAAGCAAAACCACCCCACCCGGCCCCAACTTCAAGAACTGCTGACGGTTTTTTCTTAATACCAGCCAGCAACCCGGCCTTATTCATTGCAATCAACGATTCATAAAATTTCAGGGTATCTATATTGACCAGAACATTATTGATAACATGCCCGAACCCGCCCATTTCCGGTGACTCAGGAACAAAAAGATTATCTGTATCCAGCTTGCGCAAGGCCTCAAGTTTAGCAGCAAATTGCGGGGCAGCGTGGGAATGGTGGGCGCGGTATTCATAAGAACGGATACCGGTAATATGGTAGCAATGCTCACGGAGCTTGCGGATAAGAAGCGGCGATGCATCCAGCATGTAATCAAACCCGGCCATTTCCTCTTCCCAGTAAGCACTGGCGGTGCCGGAGTCTTTGTTATTCATCTCCATCATCTTTAAAATGTACGGACGCATGGTTATATAGCTGTTATAAGCAGCTTCCTGCTCAGCACCACCCACAATTTTTGCAACATTCAGTGACATAAAACCAAGTTTTCCTTTCCAAAATGTTTTGACGACCCTACCCGTTTCCGTAATTTTTCTATATTTTTTTCTATTAGAATGTAAGTTATATAAGCTGCAATAGCACTAAACACAGCGGCATGTATACCAAATTCCAACCTGTTATAACCAGCTCCAAAAACAGTACTAAAGTTAAACATCCTCGCACTGAACGCATTGACCAGCATCATAATAAAAGCAATGATATACTGGTTGAGGTAAATACCGTAGCTCAGTTCACCCAACTGGTCATTAATTTTTTTCAAAGTCCCATCAACAGAAGTGAAAACTACCAGCATAGTAACCGGGATTGACAAAATAATATCACAAAAAAACTTAAAGTTAGTGATCTCATGACCAAATAAAAGGTTTGTAGACCAGAAAAATAAATACCAGAAATAAAAGGCGATTATAAAAAATGAGCTAACACCGTCAAATTTATAAGTTATACGCTTCCTTAGCTGCCATATACAACCACCAGTTACAAACATGAACAAACCAGGAAAGAAATTTTTGTATATAGCATCCTCAAATTTAAAAACAGGGTGAGGAACTACCAGCAAAACAATGAAATAAGCAAGCAAACATAAGTTTATTGCTGCCCATTTTTTCCAGTTATCCCTTGCAAACCACAGTATTAAAGGAGCAAATAGATAGCAGTACATCTCTATCCCAACCGACCAGACTTGCGGCATGGTAGGGCCAGCTGATGATATAACCGGTAATATCCCCTGAAAATTAAAATGGGGAATAAAAAACAACATGTCATTCCATATATTTTCTATACCAGAGTAACTAAGGACATGTAACCTTTGCTCACCCGGGCCATTATCAAATCCCTGATTGAAAATTTTGGCAAGCAAACAGGCACATAAATCTAATATAACGAATAAAGGGAATATCCTTAAAAAACGGTTGATAAAAAATGCGCGGATACCAGCACCTGCATCCGTCATATACTTGGTATCAAGCACACGAAATATAAGAAACCCGCTGATAGTATAGAAAGAATAAACCGCAACCCGGGACGATTCAGACGGCAATCCGCCGAAATGGCTGAGCAGTACTGTCTGCGCTAAAAGGAAACGGTATAAACCCATCATATATTCACAACTTCCACTTCTTCTAAAATATCTGTTTCAAAACCTGCTTGAGCAGCTCTATTTCATAGTCCTTGGATTCAACAGTTTTACCTTTTTTGTTCTGCCTGCGAATATGGAAAGCAAACGGCGCCCCCTGCCACATGAACTCTTCCCATTGCATTTTAGCTAAATCAGGCAGGCCATAAAAATGGAAGCCATCATAAGTATAATATCCCTTCCTCTTCGGCAGGTAACAAAACTTATCAGGTAAAAAATTCTCAATTAATTTATTTATCCAGCTATTCCAGAAAGCAGGAATTGTATCATTAGTTATTACCGGAGTGAGCAGCTCATATTTGCTATTGGCATCATGCGCATATTTTTTTTCTATAAGATAGCCGGTATCCAGTGATGAAGCGATCATTTCACGGTTTACCACCAGATGTTTATACGCGGCATGGCACAGCCCGGGAGCATACATAAGCATAGATTTTATTTGGAACAATAAACGGGAAAAACCTCTTTTTCCCTTGCCCGATTTGGACAATTTCTGGGCACGCTTTACTTCCTTATTGAGTCTGGCCTCGTTCTTATCTATTTTTTTGTCAGCAAAACGCATGGAATCGGGCATAAAATTCAACGAAACAAGCGGAACCAGCCGACTGTTAATCAGCAGGCAGTGGACACTAGGAAAATTACGGTATTTCTTGAACCAGCGCGGGTTCCATACCGATCCAAAAAAAGACAGGTTCCTTTTTTCCATGCAGGAGGTCAGTTCAGATATCCACTCCAGACGAATAATATAAAAATCAGGATCAAGAACCAGCAAATAGGGTGTGGTTATAGGATGCGTCCTGATAAACTGGTTCAGGGCAGAACTATGCTGGTATGACCCACGGCACATTGGCAGAACTGTCATATCCTGGGGCACACCGGAAAGTATCTGGGCCCCGACATCACCGTTAATTCCCGCCGGGGTATCTGCCGATGCGCCGTTATCCACAATAAAAATATCGTATTCTGAACTGGGATTTAGTTTTTTTATAAGGCTGACATTCTCCTTCACCAATGGTTCATCATTGGGACCAGAAACGATAAGGATGGTAAGAAGTGCCGCCACGTTGCTAATTTTTCCGTAAAATAAACTGTTCTGTCTGCATCTGCCAAAAACTGCATCCCTCAAGTGCAGGAAGCAATTCATTCACCGCCTGCGCTACGCCCGCACATTTACGGCTGGCAAAATCGTCAATCACTATAACCCCACCGGAAACCATCCGCGGGATAAAATATTCAAGACACTGTTTAGTTGTCAAATAAGTATCAACATCAAGATGCAACAAGCTATATCTCCGCTCCGGCCAACCGCCTATCACCGCAGTACCTTCACCAGCAATAACTGTAAGGTTGGAAAACGGCTTAAGATAATTTTTTACGTCTTCATAAGCAGTATCACCAAACAACCCGGTTTTATGGTGCGGTTCAATTTCTTCAGTCAACTTATGGGCCGGATGTCCGGTAAATGTATCTATCACCATAACTTCACTATCGGCCTTACGGAAATGTTTGATGGCCGAAGCGATAAAATAAGCCGAACCACCTTTATAGGAACCAATCTCCACCACAGCCTCGGTAAGGTTTCGTGTCTGGTAAGCGGCCTGCCACAGAACATAAAGGCGCTGGTGACGCATAAGGGTGCGTTTTTGTTTAATTACTGCATCAGAAATTTTGTAAAATTCATCCAGATCCAGTGCTAAAACCGGCTTGACCAAGGTGACGTCACAAGAGCGGTCCCTCTTGGTTTTGTGGCGGACGTGACGGGCTACAAACTTACGTATCTTTTTGTACATGACACTATAGCCAGACATCACAATCCCCTGAATTATTTATACACTATTTGCATGGTAAAATACTAATTTGCAAGGTAATTTTTCTGTGTATCATTGTTGTAAAAATACCTGCTTTATTTGCTCTAACTCTGCTGCAACATTACGGTCTTTGCGAAGGAAGCGGCGCAAGTGAAAAGCAAATGGCCGCCGCCGCCACATAAATTCTTCCCAGCCAAGCGCGCTTAAGTCAGGAAGAGAAAACTGACTAAACCCTTTTTCAGTATAATATTTTGGCCTTTTGGGAAGGTAGCTGAATTTATCCGGCACCAGCAGTTCCAGATACCGCACCAGTTTAAACTGCAATATTTTCGCCTGTACAAAATTTATTTTCACGGCCATTACCGGAACCAGCAAACCAGTTTTTTGCAGATGGTGACTATCAAAAATCCGGTATCCGGTATCTTTGGCCTTGCCGATTATTTTACGCTGCAAGGTCATAAAATACAGGAGTTGCACCAGCTTCATAAAAAACGGCACTTTCTTTGCTTCACCCGATTTATCAAGAGGCAGGTCGGGAGAAAAATCCAGCATGGCTATGTCTATTTTGGTAGTGTCTATGCACATAAAATGGACACAGGGAAAATAGCGGTATTTATTATACCAGCGCGGATGCCACGGCGCGCCAAAAAATGCCAATTTTTCCTTGTCCATTTCATCCAGGATTCTTTCTATCCAGTTCTTGCGAACCACATAAAAATCCGGGTCAATAATCAATACATAACGCTGGCTGATTTTTTGTGTTTTGAAAAAATTATTAAGGGCATCAGCATGCTGATAAGAACCACGGTAATGCGCTGGCAACGTAGCCATTTGCGCAACTCCATCTGATAATATTGCATCCAGTCCTGATTTTATACCATCCGGCGGCGCGGCAAATTTTCCATTATCTATTACATAGATCGGGATTTCCGCTTCCGGGTTTTTCTGGCATATTGCCTCTATATTAAGGCGTATGAACGGGTCATCACCCGGACCGGCAACTGTAACAATAGCTAAATCCAGACTGCTCATCGTTATAAATTGTTACGGTTGACGGTGTAATATATACTCTTAAGCTCACTATATATATCCAGCGCTTCTGTTCCCGGCTCGCGGCTGCCATTGCCGGATTGTTTGAAGCCACCAAACGGCATGTGCGGTTCGCTGCCAAAAGTGCCAGCGTTTATTACCGCCATCCCCGCCTTAACTTTGCTGGCAAAATGCTGCGCACGGTCGATGCTGCCAGTATGGATACAAGCTGTAAGGCCATACGGCGAATCGTTGGCAAGCTCCAGAGCCTCACTAAAATCTTTCACCTTGTAAACCACCGCCACCGGGCCAAACAGCTCGGTATAGGATATTTCGTCATCATGTGCGACGTTGGCAAGTAGCGTCGGGGCTATATAA
>CAZUXB010000040.1:14289-17790 GCA_964624555.1 uncultured Rickettsiales bacterium
CCCCCCCCTACCCTGTCACCACCACAGAGAATTTTTGCACCCCGCGCCCTGGCGGCGCTTACGGCAGCTAATATATTTTCCATCTGCCGTTTGTTGATGACTGGCCCCAGATCATCACTATCGCTATTGCCAAGTTTCAGGTTCCTGGCTGCTTCCAGTAATTTCTTCACAAATTTATCATATATGCTGGCAAAAACTATGATACGGCTACCGGCTGCACAACGTTGCCCGGCATTGCTGAAAGCAGAAAGGCAGGCCCATTTTACCGCATTGTCAATATCCGCATCATCGCAAACTACAAAGGGGTTTTTACCACCCAGTTCCAATGAGATTTTTGCCAGTCTTTTTCCGGCAGTTTCCGCTATCCATTTTCCAACCCGGGTCGAGCCGGTAAAGCTTACCACGTCAATATCCGGCGACTCTACAATTGGCGAACCGGCTTCCTGCCCCAAACCCTGTATCAAGTTGAGAAGCCCGGGAGGAAGACCAGCCTCATGCAACAGCGTTACAAATAACCAAGCAGTAGCCGGAGTATCCTCCGGTGCTTTAAGTAGCGCTGAATTACCGCAAATGAGCGCAGGGAAAGTTTTCCATGCGACATTGGCAATGGGAGTATTGGCAGCAACAATAAGGCCAGCTACCCCACAAGGCTGGCGCACAGTAACAGCGTATTTATCCGCAGTACCGCTGGTGGTGCTGCGGGCATAAAAACGCTGCCCCTCACCAGCATAAAACCTACCTAATGCGATGGCACCAGCAGTTTCGCCCCTGGCATCCTTAAGGGATTTACCGGTTTCAAGGGCAACAACCTTGGCGATTTTTTCGGCATGCTGCTCCAGATAGTTACAAGCCTGATGCAAAATAAACCCGCGCTGCACCGGTGGTGTATCCGCCCACGAACTTTGCGCTGCCTTAGCAACATTAATGGCTTTTTCAACATCGGCAGCCGTGGAACCAGCCACCTTATACAACAGGTTGCCATCGTGCGGGGAATATTTATCAATCGTTTTGCCGCCAATGGCCTCGGCCTCTTTGCCATCAATAATGTTGGGAATAATTTTGGGTATTTCATGGGTGGTTATATGCACGTCCATCCTCCATCAACGGTAACTGTGGCGCCGGTCATATATTGCGAGGCAGGAGATAACATATAAATTATTGTGCCATTATATTCATTTGCCTGAGCCATGCGCCCAACCGGAATACGGGCATTATAAGCATCCAGAAATTTCTGTTCCTGATTACGGAAAACCCCGGCAATTACCAGCGTATTAACCCGCACTCCCGTTTTCGCCCAGTATGAGGCAAGGTAGCGGGTTAAGTTGAATAACGCCGATTTGGAAACGCTATACGCCACCGGCTTGAAGAATACCTCGCCGCGATCCCGGCGGTATTGATAGATCGACTGGTCAGGCGCAACAATACCGTAAATTGAACTGATATTTATAATGCTGCCACGGCCTGCCTTCGCCATCGCCCCGCCAAATACCTGCGCACAAAGCATGGCTCCTTTAACATTCACTTCCATTATTTTGTCCCACGAGCTTTCCGGATAGTCTTCAAATGGTCCATTTTCTGAAGCCGGAGCATCAGGCGGGGAATCAATAGCAGCATTGTTTATCAAGCCAAAAGGAACCTCCCAATGGTCGCTGATCTGCGCCAGTGATTTTTCAAGTTCGCCTTTTTGGGTAATATCACATTTGATATATAAAACTTTATCAGCACCAAATTCAGGAGATGCAGGAAGCGCAACATCAATAGCCGCAACCCGGCCACCAGCGGAAATAATCGCCGAAGTATATTCCCGCCCGAGTTGACCAAGCGCACCAGTTACCACTACAACGCCACCATTAAGGCTAAATAACATGCCTAAGCTGCTTCGGTAATTTTTGCCTGTTTTTTGCTATCCGCCACCACTTCGATATCGGAATAGCTGATAGTATGATCCTCTTTAACACTATGCTTCAGGCGCTTCCCTATAATATCGTATACAGCATATGGCGGAAGACCATCATTTGGCGATTTATAGGCAATATCTTTTTCAGTAAGTACATGCCCAGCCGGTAGATCATGGGCAATAACCAGCTTTTTACCCATTTTATAAAGCGGTTTCTCCTCGCTGGCATAACGCTGTTTCACCCCATCGCCCATAGCGATACGGCAACGCTTCAAATCACGCACCATTTTTTCAAGACCGGAACGCTCCAGCGAAAAGGCATGGTCAGTGCCTTTCATCGCGCGGTTCAGTGTGAAATGTTTCTCGATAATGCGCGCGCCAAGGGCATAACCCGCAACTGCCATAGCAATACCGTTATCATGCGATGAAAAACCAATGACAACCTTCGGGAATTCCTTACGCAGGGTAGTTATAACATTTAGATTTAATTCTTCCCATGCTGGCGGATAACCGGCTGTGCATTGCAGTATCGCAAGCTGTTGATTTATAGGATAAATTGCGTCATAGGCGCGCTTTACATCTTCCATTGTGGCACCGCCAGTGGAAATAATCATCGGCTTGCCAAATTTAGCTATATATTTGAGAAGCGGGGTATTGATAATATCACCAGATGCCATTTTATAGGCTGGCATATCAAGCGACTCCAGAAAATCCGCACTATCATAATCCCAAGCAGTGGCAAAAAACATTATGCCTATTTCCTTAGCGTAATCAATCAGTTCCTGATACTGCTCACGGTTGAATTCCAAGGCTTCGCGGTGAGTCCCATAGGTTTCCGCAAAAGCATTTTCGCTGTTGTAGGGACTATCAAACATCTCCTTGGTATAAAGCTTGAAATTATTGCGCTTCTGGATTTTTACAGCGTTAGCGCCACAAAATTTAGCAGCATCAAAAAGTTTTTTGCAGGTTTCAACATCACCCTGGTGGTTCTGGCCGATTTCGGCAATAACATAGCAATCGCTCGCATCATTAATTTTTACACCATCAATAACCAGTTCACGAGCCATGTTTTCTCCTATCCTTATTAGTAATTACGTCATGAAATTAAACTGTAATTTCTATAAGTGCTTATTACGAACCAGTCAAGAAATTGTTACACCTTTTTCTGCTATTGCCACTACAAATTTCGGCAAAGACTGTGAATAACGCAACTGCCCATCAATTGAACGACCATCAGAATGTTTGCTCTCAAAACTTTTATTCCATTCCGTCAGACCTTTTTCATCAAGAGCAGTTATTTTTCCATCGCGCTTGGCAAATAAAACTTTACCATTTTCATCAAGTAATGTGAAGTTTGGGATCTTGCCGGAAAGTATTTCCTTATAGGTTTCATGAAACGCTATGGCGCTGCGTTCAGCCTCACCGGAAGTTAAAGAAAGCCCGGCATTTTTGGCAGACTGCGCCGCCTGTTCCGGGGTAAGGGCGACCGCAAAAACCTGAAGCTGGTCTTTATTGGCAAGCAGACCGGATTTTAAAGCAGCTTTTTCTTCCTCATTATAAGCCGTAAGAGTTCTGTCCTGAATTGTATTTAAACCTTTATCCCT
>CAZUXB010000041.1:0-17515 GCA_964624555.1 uncultured Rickettsiales bacterium
AGCTACAACTAGTTAACTAGTTAAGTATGGCATATTTTTAGATAATTGTCAAATATGCGAAAGCAGGATTAAAAATCCCCCGCCACAAGCTGCGAGGGATTAGCTTAATATCCCTTCTCCCTCTGGGAGAAGGTTAGGATGAGGGCTTTGTCATCCTGAACAAAGTGAAGGATCTCGTCATTATAAAGCAGAGATTCTTCGCTACGCTCAGAATGACAGTATTAGCCCTCACCCCAGCCCTCTCCCGGAGGGAGAGGGAGTTTAAAGAGTTATCTTCCAGAGAGAGAGGAGGGGAAGAAAAAATGCCGCCCCATCAACTATAGAATGCTTGTGATTATGACAACAGGCTGGCTATAGTTTTTACATGTTCTTCAGGTATTCGGCCAGGAACGCCTCGGCCTCAGCGTCCGGTTCCTTGCCAAGGCGGGTATAGATGACCTCGCCATAATCGCGGGCATCCTTGCACGAGGTTTTGGTCATATAGTCGTGTTTCATTTTCAGGTATTGTTTTTCATTGCAGCGGATATAGGCATAAAAATCCTGCCCATCCTTGGACACCGCGCGGTACAGAACTACGCTGTTACTAGATTTCTGTTTTATAACTGATGCAAAGCCCATATTTCCTATCCTCTGCTAATTATACCAAATCAACCAGTATAGTTCTACAGGCAACTGCATAAAAAAATTATGAAGATTTTATGACAAATTTATTACAGCCGGAATAAATAACCCAGCCGCAAACGGCAGGGCATTAACCTAATATCCCGTCTCCCCCTGGGAGAAGGTCAGGATGAGGGCTATCTATCGTGGGTACTTAGCCCTCACCCCAGCCCTCTCCCAAGGGGAGAGGGAGAAGAAAAAACGCGGCAAGTTGCGAGGAATTCAACCTTGAAGATAAATGCCAGGCAGTTACGCAGGCTCCAAAGCAGCCTCTCTGCGGCCTGCAACCGGCGCTGCAATCTGGCTTGCATCCTGAAAGGCTTCGTACGACCTTGCCTTTATAGCGTCAATAACCGGCTGCATTTCCGCTATATGCTGGGCATTGCTGGCGCGATTCTGCCTGTCACGCATTTCATGAGCCGCATCTATAAGAACAGGAATCCTGTCCACAATAACCGCAGGCGGGGTATTATTAACCACCTCGATAATCCTGTCTGTATCAGGACAATGCCTTATCGCGGTAAGAACATTCTTAGCCATTAATTCAGCACGCATCCTAGCCGTATTAGCCTCAAACTGGTCTACCGCCCGCTGGTTAACCGCAACCATATTTTCGTAAACGACCCTCTGCTGAGCTTTGGTCAGGCCACCATTGATACTTGTACCATCTTGAGTCATGATTTTTTTGCCCATAATTTATGTTTTTGTACGGATACAATGTAACAATAATAAAGGCTATTTGCATTAATTATTTCAAGATTTTTCTTAAGGTAATATTAATTTATTTTAATCTTTGCATGTATCCTTCCCCCTCTGGGAGAAGGTCAGGATGAGGGCTTTGTCATCCTGAACAAAGTGAAGGATCTCGTCATTATAAAGCAGAGATTCTTCCCCCGCAACAAGTGCGGGGTCAGAATGACAGTAGTAGCCCTCACCCCCACCCTCTCCCAAGGGGAGAGGGAGTTTAAAGAGTTCTCTCCCAAGGGGAGAGGGAGAAGTACGTTTAATCTTTACGGCCAATCTGACGGTCTATCATTTCCTTAATCGGGGAATCGGAAGGCAATGATTTATATAACTCTTTCATATCTTGCATAGCTTCCATATTGCCAGACTGCAATTTATACACCGCCTCAAAATAGCGCGCTTCCGCATTTTCCGGCTGCAACATCAGCACCATGTCGAGGCTTTTCTTGGCCTCGCCAGTCACCGTGCCGCCTTCGGCCATAACCAGAGCACGTGCATAAGCCATGATAATCGCCGGATTCCCCCCGGAAAGCAATACCGCCTGTTTGTAGCTATTGCCGGCGGCGGCAAACTGGCTGGTTTCCATAAAGCTGTCGCCAAGCTCCAGCCATGCCCGCAGGTTTTTAGGGTCATTTTTAATCGCGGCTGAACTACTGCTAATCTTTTCTTTCAACACCGCCAGCCTGTTTTCACGCTCGGCAATAAGCGGCAAAATCCCCGGCGTGCCAAATTGCGCATATAACAAAAACCCGCCAATGAAAAAAAACAGGGCCACTACTACAGAGAATAAAATTTTTTGACGTTTGGGAATATCTTTTGCCCCATAAAGCGGGAACAATAAAATAGCGGTAAATACCAAAATGATAATGGCAAAAATAAAATATATGTTCATGGCGCTTTGTGTGCAGGGGGCTTACGGAAATAAAAATAAGTGGCAACCATACCCAAAAACAACACCAGCCACGGCCCAAACCACAATAAAACAGTGCTGTTTTTAAGTGGCGGTTTCATCAAAATCACATCACCATATTGCGCGGCCAGACCAGCTTTTATGTTATCGTCACTGACTCCCGCCACTATCTGCTTGCGGATATCAGCGCGCATGTCGCTGGCAACAGAAGCGTTGGAATCAGCTATCGCCTGCCCCTGGCACACCATGCAGCGTATCTCATGAAAAAGCGACTGCGCCCGCGCCTCCAAAACAGGATCAGAAACCGGGACATCAACCGTGAAGGCGAAGGCGGGAAAAACCAGTAACAGAAAAAAAAACGAACTAACGAGCCGGAACATTTTCATGGTTTAATTTATCCACCAGGGGAATTAGCAACTGGTTGAGCAGATCGTCAGTTATCGGCGCTTTATAATGCACCACAACCTGCCCTTTCTTGTTTAAGACAAATGTTTCAGGAACACCTGTAAGACCCAGCGGGATAGTAACCTCACCAGTTTCGTCAACCCCGATCTGCTGGAATGGATTTCCCCTCTCCTTTAAATAAGAAAATACCTTGGCCGGTTTATCTTTCCAGGCAATGCCATATATATTTACCTTGTGCGCCAGCTTCATAAGCAGGCTGTGCTCCGCCGCACATGGCTCACACCATGAGGCAAAAACATTCACCACCACCACCTGTCCATTGCCAAATAATTTGGGAGAAAATACCGTATCTTTACTCATGGAAGCTATCGAAAAATCCGGCAGGTTCTGGCCAACATGCAAATTATCAAACGGGCTTTCCGTTTCCCTGTTGAATAAACCAAGCGCCAAGGCCGCACTTAGTATAAACATAATGAAAAGAGGTAGCATCCGTAACAGATTATTCATAGCGCCATACCCTAAGATTCTTTACTCTGGAAATAATTGCGTATCTCATCCATCTGGAGGTTTAATTTGACCAGCGCCTCGTTATCATCAGCCAGTGCTTTTGCACGCCGGTGATATATGGCCGTAGCGTCATCAAGAGTAGCATTGGCACCTAAACCAAATGACTCCAGACATTCCGCAACGCTGCCCACCACCCTCTCTTCACCGGCTGATTCAGGCGGCCTGTCAACTTCAAAACCGGCCATCAGCGAAGCGATATTGCCAATGCCCCACTTCTCCATATTGCCCCACTGGCGCAACGCAAGGTGCATTGCATAAACATTATGCTCCAGCCGCTGCCAGCGGTCACAGGTGATAATATAGCCGCGGTCACGGTATTTTAGATGCAGGCAGGCCCCAGTACGGCTACCAACTTTCCGGCGCAGGCGGTCAACATTGGGCTGCTCATAATCAGTGTATAAAACTGCGTAATTTATACCGGCAGCGTCAATCTCATCCTTGAGAAAATTAACCGCATCAGTAAGCGGGATATCAGGAGAAAAACCATTGTCACTGCGTTGTTGCATCAGCGAAGTAACCGGTATCGATTCCGGCCAGCTCAGAGGTGATTTAAAATATAGCATTCAGTATTAGTCCTAAGTTATTTTGTTATGTCGTTTTCCTGTTAAGGCGGCTGATTATACCACCTATTGCCATTAGCACAAATCCTATCCAAATAAAACTTATCATTGGCTGATAATACAGGCGAACCGCAGTTTTACCATTTTGCGCAGCCTCACCTATGGCACTGTACAGGTCACCACCCCAACCATAATAAATAGCCGTTTCGCTGGTGCTGCTGCCACTTATAGCATAAGTCCGGTACTGGGGAAACAGGCTGGTAAGCGGGCTGTTATTTTTATCAGCAACTGACAGAGTGGCTTGTTTTGCGCTATAATTTTTACCCTGTATATCCTCATTTCCACTATAGGTAACATTATAGCCAGCAATATTTACAGTATCACCAACCGCCGCAAAAAACTGTTGTTCCTCTTTCCATAAACCAGAAGCAGTGATTCCAAGTACGATACAGGCTGCACCAATATGGCCAAGGAAAACAGAATATTTCCCGCGCCGACCATGGGCGCTTACCAGCCATTGCACGCTGCCCGCAGCAAGCCAGGCAGCAACAGCAAAACCACATATGCCCGCTATAACAGAGGCGTGAAAAAATGCCAGCACCAGAAAAACTACAGCCAGTGTAGCGCAAAAGGCCGGACGCAATGCTCGCAGCGCCGAACGCAGGGAGGCTTTTTTCCACGCCATGAATGGTGTTATTGCCGCAAAGATAAGTGGCAAGGCCATAAGCGGAAGGAAGGTAGCCTGGAAAAACGGCGCACCAACGCTTATTTTACCACCGCCACTTAATTCAGCGAACATGGGATATAATGTCCCCAATAACACCGTCGCACAGGCCGAAAGGATGAACAGGTTATTTATTACAATCAACCCCTCACGCGAAACCGGAAGCATCCTTTTCCTGTCCTGTATTTCCGGAGCGAAGCGACTAGCCCGGTTGACGGGCGCAGCCTGCGCAGCGCCTCCGCGCAAATTTTTATCAAGTTGCCCACCGCGCAAGCTGTATAAAAATAACGCACCGCCAACAGTAAGCGAGATATAGGCCAGTATGAAAATTCCCCGCGCCGGATCGCTGGCAAAACTATGCACCGAGGTAATCGCTCCCGAACGCACCAGAAAAGTACCAAGCAGGCTAAGGGCAAAAGTAATTATCGACAATAATATCACCCACTGCGCCAGCATCCCGCGTTTTTTAAGGACAATGTTGGAATGAAGCAAAGCCGTCCCCGCCAACCACGGAAGCAGCGAAGCATTCTCCACCGGATCCCAGAACCACCAGCCGCCCCAGCCCAGTTCGCGGTAAGCCCACCAGCTTCCCAAACCAATTCCAATAGTAAGCGCGCTCCAGGCCAACATTATCCACGGATGGGCAAGCTCCGCCCAAACACGCCCCGCCTGCCCATTAAAAAGCGCAGCAACCCCTAATGAAAAAACTATGGAAAAACCAACATAGCCCAGATAAAGCAGCGGCGGGTGGAGGGCAAGGCCAATATCCTGTAACAATGGATTTAAGGTTCTGCCATCAGTGGCAGGGGGAAAGGCCCGCGCAAATGGATTGGACGTACACAAAATAAACATCAGGAAACCAGCGCACAATACTGATTGAATGGCATTGGCATAAAGCCTTATTTTCTCACGCGAGCTTAACAGCAAGGCCCCAAACAATGCCAGCACAAATACCCATAACAGCATCGAGCCTTCATGGTTGCCCCATGTGCCAACTATTTTGTACAAAACCGGAAGCGACAGGTTGGAATTAGCAGCTACATTCGCTACGGTAAAATCGGAATTAAGGCGCAAAGTCATCAGCACCGCCAGCGCCGCAGTTATACATAATGCCTGCAACCACGCGGATACAGGCATCACCATTGCAAGTACCGCACGCAAAGAATCCACCCGCAGCAGATATGCGCTTTGCACAAGCGATGCCAGCAACGCCAGCACCAGAAAAAACACGCCTAGTTCAGCTATCATTTAACTTCTCTATTTTCCTTCTCCCTCTGGGAGAAGGTTAGGATGAGGGCTTTTTCTTTGTATGGTTTAGCCCTCACCCCAGCCCTCTCCCAGAGGGAGAGGGGGGTTAAAGGTAGCTCTCCCTAGAGGGGAGAGGGAATTTATGTTTATTTATCATTTCGCACCATCGCCATGCCAATTGCCAGAACGCTTAAGCGCATCGACCACTTCCCTGGGCATATATTTTTCATCATGCTTGGCCAGTATCCTCTGCGCCGAAAACTCGCCAGCAGAAAGCATTTTACCCTCGGCAATGCAACCCTGCCCTTCGCGGAATAAATTAGGTAACATACCCTTATAATAAATTTTTATATCAGCATTCCCATCGGTAATTATAAAACTGATAGATTCACCTTCCCCGTGCTCTATGCTCCCAGCTTTTACCAGCCCGCCAACACGGATATTCTGCTCAGGAGATGGTGCTTGTTTGGCAATATCCGAAGGGCTGTAAAAAAACACCAGGTTCGCACGGAAGGCACTGAGGGTAAGCAACCCGCCGACACATAAAAATACCATGCTGGCAATGACAAACAATAAACGCTGGTGCTTGGGTTTCATGGAAACAACTAATCTTTATAATCTTTCAGGCTGCTTAAAGTTTTCTGCGCCTGCCGCAGCGAACGCACGGTAACCACCGCCATGATAACAATAACAGCAGCCGCAATAATATATGACGGCCAGACATATATGCCATAACCGCCCATAGCGAGAAATTCTGTAATTTTTTCCATAAGCCAGTTTATTTACGCCTTTTTAGATAAAACACTAGAGAAAAAAAGTTTGAATAATAATTTTATGTCTATTATTAATGTTACAATAAATAAAAAGATAATATCCCTTCATGAAAATTCTTGTTCTTGGTTCTGGATTACTTGGTGTTACAACCGCTTATGAGCTGGGGAAGCGCGGCTTTGACGTAACCGTAATCGACCGCCAGAATTCTGCCGCAGCAGAAACCAGCTATGCCAATGGCGGGCAATTAAGCTACAGCCACGCCGAGCCGTGGGCCAACCCTTCAGTATTGCCTGTTTTACCGGGCTGGATGTTGCGTTCCGATTCACCGCTGGTGTTCCGCCCCCGCGCCGACTGGCAGATGGTAAAATGGGGCGCTTCCTTCCTGCGTAACTGCACCAAGTTCCGCGCCGATATAAATACTGTGAATATATTGCGTCTGGGCCTGTATAGCAGGGAATGCCTGAATAAATTAAGGAATGACGAAGGTCTGGAATTCAACCACTCGACGAAAGGTATATTGCATATCTATGGCACCGAGTCCGGGTTCAACCACGGAAAAAAACAAATCGAATTCCAGGCCAAATTCGGCAGCGAGGAAAAAATCCTCACCCGCGATGAGGTATTTGCGCTGGAGCCAGCACTTGCCCATAGCTCACAGAAAATTATCGGCGGTATCCACGCGCACCATGATGAAAGCGGCGATGCCAATACCTTCTGTATCCAGCTTGCAGAACGAGCAACAAAGCGCTTCAATGTAAAATTTTTCTATGGCGTTTCTGTCAACGGGCTGAAGAAGCAGGGCAACCAGATAGTGGCCGTAAATACCGACATCGGCGATATGCAGGCTGATGGCTATGTTATGGCGCTGGGTTCATACAGCCCGATCTATCTGCGGGAAGTCGGTATTGATTTGCCCATATATCCAATGAAAGGCTACAGCATAACCATAGAAGCCAATGAATTCTGCCCGCATCTGAGCCTGACCGACGGAACCCATAAAATTGTCTATAGCCGCCTGGGCAATAAAATCCGGGTGGCAGGAACCGCAGAATTTGCTGGGCATGACCCCAGCATCAATGAAAAGCGCATCGCACCAATAGTGAAAGCCGCCAGCGGGCTGCTGCCCAAAGCCGACTGGAGCCAGAAAATCTCCAAGTGGGCCTGCCTGCGCCCCTCCACCCCTGATGGCCCGCCAATCATCGGCCAGACACCTTATATAAACCTGTTCCTTAACACCGGGCATGGAACATTGGGCTGGACTCAGGCCGCAGGAAGTGCCACACTGGTGGCGGACATCATGGAAAATAAAACTCCGGCAATTTTGCTGCATGGGCTAACTATGGCGAGGTATAGGTTATGAGTAATGGTGTTGATCTCAGGGATCTATGGTATGACTGGCTCGGCCTGAACACCTGGTTGTTCAAGCAGATAAACTCGCTGAGCGATGTCCCGGTCTATAAGCAGCTTATGGTGCTTATCACCAACTTCGGGGATAAAGAACTGCTCCCCTATTTTCTGGCGCTTATCATAGGCTATGCGATAATTTCCGTATTTTCCTCGCAAGGCCACGGTAAACACCGCTTCCTGGTGTGGTTCAATATAATGCTGGTGATGACCGGAGCGTTGGTCGCCAACCACTTTAGTACCACCTACCTTAAAAACCATTTTGCCTATCCGCGGCCATATGCCGCCCTTCCCGCCGGAGAATTTATCCAGCTGGAAGCACGTCCGGCAAGCGATGCCAACCACTCTTTCCCCAGCGGACATGCCGCGATGATCACCATTTTAATCGCTACCCTGTGGCCGATACTAACTGAGAATTTCCGCTGGGCCGCAATCGGGCTGGTCGTATCGGTATGCTGGTCGCGGATAGCGCTCGGCGTCCATTTCCCGATGGACGTACTCTCCGGATTTACCATAGCCCTGCTCCAGGTGGTAATAATCCGCGCCATATTGTTCAAAATCTACGCCATGATGAACGGCCTGATGCACATGCTCTCACGAGCGCGGTAATTCAAACCACGCACTTGTTGCGGGGTGTGTAATGACAAATAATTTAAAAGCTATGGCAAAAAATCAATCGAGCATCGTCTTTGAAGACAACAACCGCCCACTCGCCGACCGGATGCGCCCGGCCAGTTTTGACGATGTCCTGGGCCAGGACCAACTCCTCGCCGAAGGTTCACTGTTTGCCACCGCCATAAAAAGTGGAAACTTTCCCTCGATAATTTTCTGGGGCAGCGCCGGTTGCGGCAAAACCACCATCGCCCGCCTTATCGCTAAATATAGCGGCGCGCTGTTCGTGCAACTGTCCGCCGTAGCCCATGCAACCGCCGACCTGCGCAAGGTTTTTGAGCAGGCCGAGTTGGATAAACAAGCTGGTAAGCGCACAATCCTGCTGGTTGATGAAATCCACCGTTTCAACCGCGCGCAACAGGACCTGTTCCTGCCCTATATCGAAAATGGAACAATTATACTAATCGGCGCAACCACCGAGAATCCATCCTTTGAACTTAACTCGGCGCTGCTTTCGCGCTGCAAAGTGCTGATACTTAACCGCCTCGACATCCCTACCCTGCTCAAACTTACCTACAAGGCCGAAGAATTTACCGGAAAACAACTGCCGCTTGATGACGAGGCCCGCACCACCTTATGCGCCATCGCCGATGGCGATGCCCGCTACCTGCTGAATATTGCCGAAGAATTATTTGCCATAGAAAAGCCCATCAACAGCGAAGAGCTCCTCAAACTTATCCAGAAGCGCATGCCGGTCTATGACAAATCGCGTGACGGCCATTATAACCTAATCAGCGCCCTGCATAAATCCATGCGCGGCAGCGATGTTGACGCCGCTCTCTACTGGTTCGCACGGATGCTGGACGGCGGCGAAAACCCTCTTTATATACTGCGCCGCATTACCCGTTTCGCCTCGGAAGATATCGGTATGGCCGACCCGAACGCACTGGTACAATGTATCGCCGCTAAGGATGCTTTTGAATTCTTAGGCGAACCGGAAGGGCTCCTGAATATCGCACAGGCCGTGGTCTATCTCGCCACCGCACCAAAATCTGTCGGCATTTACCGCGCATTCGGCAAAGCGACCTCCGACGCCCGCAAGAACGGCTCGCTCTCACCACCCAAACATATACTCAACGCACCCACCAAGCTTATGAAGGAAGCCGGCTACAGCGAAGGATATATCTATGACCCCGACACTAAGGACGGTTTCTCCGGCCAGAATTATTTCCCCGACGAAATGCCGCGCAAAACCTATTACACGCCCGCCGAAGCCGGATTCGAACGCGAGATAATCAAAAGACTGGCGTATTGGGAAAAGCTTAGGGGGAAGAATTCCCCTCCCTAACCCTCCCCACTACGTGGAGAGGGGATTACTAGAAAGTCCTCTCTCCCGCATCACGGGGGAGAGTTAGAGAGGGGGCAGATTACTCGATCTTCACTTCGCTGGTGGCGGTTTCCAACCTAAGCCCATAGCGCGTTCCTTTGCCAACTCCGATTTTGCTAAAGGCAGATTTTTGTACAAGGTCGGTTAAGTCACGGGTAGCGGTCGCACGGGATGTGCCAGTTATCGCAATATAATTTTCTGCACTGAAACCTCCAGAAAATCCATTTACCCCAGCGCGGAATATCCGTTCTACTGCCTTGCGCTGACGGGGATTAAGCACATCCCGGAAGCAGCTATAAAACCGGCTTTTGGCAATGATAAATTCCAACATCTGCAAGCTGGAATTCTGGGCCTGTAAAATTACCTTGGCAAAATATTCCAACCAGACATCAATATTGGTAGATTTATTGCTTTTCTCCAGCATTTCATAATATTTTTTTCTCTGGTTATAGATGGTTTGTGATAATGCCAGTATCGCCGGTTTACCTAAATGCTGCGCCAGTATCTTTTCACAAATACTGCGCCCGATGCGCCCGTTGCCATCTTCAAAAGGATGGATGCTTTCAAAATACAAATGGGCTATGCCTGCCCGGGTCATAGCTGGAAGCGGATGTTTGCCGTCTGGCGCACTGGCATTAAACCAGACGATGAATCTTTGCATTTCCTTGTACACTTGCCTGGAAGGCGGGGCTTCAAAATGGATTTTGGGATTATCCAAACGCGCTGAAATAATTTGCATAGGGTCATTATGTTTGCGATATGCACCAATAGTTTCTATGCCCCTGGCCCCCTTCATCAGCATAGAGTGCCATGCAAACAAGGTGTCATGGCTAAGCGGCTTATGAAAATTCTTATATAAATCTACCATCATCTCGGCAATTCCGGATTCCGCTGGCTTTATATTACGCTTATCAGCAGAAAGGCCGAATTGTTTACGGATTGATGACTGCACACTATCACGGCTAAGGATTTCCCCTTCTATCTCTGAAGTTTTTAAGGCCTCATCGCTCATGAAATCTATAGCAATGGTAAGCTTATCTGCGCTATCTATATGCAGATAGGCGCCAAGTAAAATTCCTGAAGAGTGCAAAAATTCATCTTCAAAAGATTTTAATCTGCTACTGTTATAAGTAAAGTCAGGCCAGCTTTTTTGCTGCCAGTTCCATGTTTTTTCTATAGCCATGAGTTATAACCCGCCCTGCTTATACCTCATATAATAGCTATTTCTGAGGCATAAGTCCAGTTATTTTGCCCTGGGCCTACTCAATCTTCACTTCGCTGGTGGCCGTTTCCATCTCGGCAAAGGTCGGTTGCAGGTGCGATGGAACCTGGGTACGGCCTATTTCCGCAGAAACCTGCGGCGCCATGCCTTTTAAGTGCGCAACCAGAACATCGCGGATAATAAAATAAAATTGCTGTTCTTCGGCATGAATGGCCATGTTCTTTGCGGCAATCGGCCCCACTATACAATAAGAAAGGAACACGCCGAGGAATGTTCCCACCAACGCGCCACCGATCATCTTCCCCAGAATTTCCGGCGGCTCGGTAATACTGGCCATGGTTTTTACCACCCCCAGAACCGCCGCAACGATACCAATGGCCGGAAGGCCGTCTGACATACCCTGCAAGGCATGGCCGGGGCCGGTTGCCTCGTGGTGGTGTTTTTCAATCTGCTTCTCTATCAGCTCTTCAATCTGGTGAGCATTCTCCACACCCATGGTCAGGGTACGCAGGGTATCGCAAATTATATCAACACAGAAATGATCATGCGCGATCTTCGGATATTGTTTGAAGATACTGCTTTCCTCCGGTTTTTCGATATGCTGCTCCACCGCGATAAGCCCCTTGGATTTCATTAATTTACAAAGAGCGAATAACAGGCACAGCAGATCCTTATAATCCTGCTTCTTCCATTTTACGCCTTTCATGGAAACTATTATCTGCTTGAAGGTTTTTTTCAGAACCGTACCGGGGTTGGAAATCATGTACGCGCCAATGGCCGCCCCAAATATCATGCCCAGCTCATGAGGTAGCGCATGCAGAATAATTTCTATCTTCCCGCCAGATTCAATATAAATACCGAATACGCACGCGAAAATAACGACTAAACCAATTACAGGAACCATGGATAATCCAAATTAAGTGTATAACTCGAACAACAATACAGCTTAAAAGCAAAAAAAGCGTTAAGGAGTAACCATTATTAATTATAACAAGTTAACATAATGCTAACGCATTATAACGCCCGCTACGCGGCGCAAAATCGTGCTTTCGGCCTCGATTTTGATAGCCTAATATCCCTTCTCCCTCTGGGAGAAGGTTAGGATGAGGGCTTGTTCTTTATGTAACTTAGCCCTCACCCCAGCCCTCTCCCAGGGGGAGAGGGAGGAAGAAAAAAACACAGCAAGCTGCGATGAATTTAATCTTGAAGATAAGTTAAATTTCAGTGTGTTTCAACTGCCGTGTCATCTTCAGGGACGTTTGTGTCATCACCAGGCGTATCTTCAATAATTTCAGGTTGTTCAACAGGTTGCGCCGCTGGCTGGGCTGAATTTTGTGGTACAAGATCTACCCCGGCATCAATCTGCTGGATCCGAAGCAGCACATCGCGGGCAACCGGGGCCGCCGCTGATGCCCCCCCACCGCCGTGCTCAATTGCAACACAACAGGCATATTTTGGATCATCAACCGGCGCAAACCCAACAAACAATGCGTGGTGGCGCGATTCCCACGGTATCAGGTTCTGGTCCTGCCCACGCTGCAGAATCTTGCGTACCTGTGAAGTACCAGTTTTCCCACCCATCTGGAAACGCGGGTCAAGAATACGCTTTGAATAAGCGGTTCCATGTTCATCATTGGTCACTGCCGACATTGCGTCAATATTTATCCGCATCAGCTCATCGCTCAACCCCATACTCTCAAATATAGGATTTTCTTCTCCGGCCGGGACCAATAAACGCGGAGAAACTTTGCGGTTGCTGGCCATGCGCGCAACCATGGTGGCCAATTGCAAAGGGGTGGCAAGAACAAAACCCTGGCCAATGGCGTAATTGATCGTATCGCCACCACTCCAGCGCTGCTTAAAACGCTTCATCTTCCACTCCGGAGTTGGGATATTGCCCGGCTTCTCCCCGGTAATCCCGATATCATGCAACTCGCCAAGACCAAAGCGGTGGGCCATTTCTACTATCTTCTCGGTACCTAGCCTCTGGGCCGTGGTATAAAAGAATGTGTCACACGACTGCTCTATCGCCTCATGGTAATGAACCGTCCCGTGACCGCCCTCTTTCCAGCAGTTGAACTTATGATCGCCAAGGTAAAAATAACCAGGGCAGAATACACTGGTGGCCGAAGTAATAACCCGCGCCTCCAGCGCCGCCAGACCAACAATCATTTTGAAGGTCGACCCCGGAGGATACTGGCCAGTAATAGCCTTGTTGAGAAGTGGCGCTTTTTTATCCCGCGAAAGCTCTTTCCAATAGTCGCTGCTGATACCTTTGCTGAATACATTAGGATCGAAGGCAGGAAGCGAAACCATGCTCAGTAAATTGCCGGTAGCGATTTCCATCACCACAACACTGGCGCTTTCCTTTTCCACTAAACCAGCAGCATAATGCTGAAGGTCGGCATCAATGGTCAGGCGGACATTCTCACCCGGTTTGCTGTCGGTCTTGCCGATTTCCCGCACCGGCATCCCGTGCACGTTTACCTCCAACTGGCGGATTCCGGCAGTCCCGCGCAAACGCTCCTCCAGCATTTTTTCCACACCATTCTTGCCTATTTTAAAATCAGGAAGGCGCATAAGCGGCGGGTCATCCTCCGATAATTCATCCTCAGCTACCGCCCCAAGATACCCCAGAAGGTGCGCCGCCTCATCAAGCAGAGGGTAATAACGGATCTGGCCAATATCGATCGTTACCCCGGCCAGATCCATCATATGCAGCTCGATAAGCGACACCTCATCCCATGACAGGTGCTCCTTGAGCATATCCGGCATGGAAGCGGTGGAAACTTTGACGTTCTCCAGCATCTTCAGTTTCTTCTCCGGCAGGACTATCAGGGTTTTCAGTTTTTCCAACGTGGTTTTCAGGGCCTGCTGGGTGATGGTGCTGTAATCAATGAACAGGCGGTAATTGATGTCGCTGGTGGCAAGAGGCTTTCCGTTGCGATCTAAAATATTACCGCGCGCCGGTGCCATAAGCTGCAATTTGATGCGGTTGTTCTCAGACAAAGCCGTGTATTTTTCGGCATTGACAAATTGCAGGTAATAAAGACGGCCAGCAAGGGTTGTAAAAGCCGCCAGCTGCAATCCTCCAAATATCAAGGCGCGGCGGCTGAAGGTATATTGTTTCTCGTTATCCTTAGCCATGCATGATAACCCACCGCCGCTGCTTGATATGCTCAGCTACAGCGTCAAATATTTTGTGAAACAGCGGATAAATACTGGCAGTCAAAAACAACTGCACCAAAGCGGGAACAAAAGCATATAGCTGCCCCGCCAGCAACGACATGACAATCCACTGCAAGGCAGATATTAGCGCCAGAAGCATAGTAAAATAACTCCAGATTATAGCAAAGCCTTCCTTGTGGATATATTTACTCTGGATATGTAATAGCGCAAGAAATAGCAGATATAGCAGTGACGTAAGCCCAAGGGGGGTGGAGCTAACAACATCAGTAAGCAACCCAACCAAACCAACAAACCAATAAGGCATTTCCGCAGTCTGCAATCTGCCCCAATAAAATACAGGCAGCAACGGCAGAAGCGGAACGATATAAGAAACACCCCAGAGATGCTTGGGAATAATGCAGATTACGAACAGCAGGGCAGTAATGCTCGCAGGTACGAACATCCACAGGATAAGTTCAAAACGTTTATAGCTGAAGTTCACAGATAATCAGTTGCTGGTTACTAGTTACCAGTTACTAGTAACTAACTTACAAGGAATAATCCACCACATTCACATATTCAATACGGGCGGCATCAACCGAAGGCTGAACCCGAACCACACCCTTCTCAATTTTACTGACAACACCAACAACAATACCTCGCGGGAAAACGCCACCATCACCAGAAGTGATGATACGGTCACCAACTTTAATACTGCTGTCGGAAAGAACATAGGACAGGCTGGGAAGCTCATTATTATTGCCCACCAATATGGCCTTCTCACGGCTCGATTCAACCATAACCGGAATGCGCGAATTAATATCGTTAAGCAGCAGTACACGTGAACTGGTATCACCAGTCTCAACCACCCGGCCAACCAGCCCGTATTCGTTAATGACCGCCTGGTCTTTCTTTATACCCTGCGCATTACCGCCACCGATCAACGCCGAGCGCACATAAGGGCCGCTCATATCAGTAACAATCCTTGCCGTGATGTAGCGGCTTTTGGGGATCGAAACCACGTTCATGAGAGAGCGTAAATTATTATTCTCCGCCTCCAAGCTCTTGGCCAAAGACTGCCACTGCAAAAGCTGGAGATTGGTGTTTTTAAGGGCAATATTTTCCGAACGGAGTTGCGACATCTCACCTACCCATGCGCCAAAATCCGCCACCGCATCAAGTGGTTTACTGGCTACCGAAACAACCGGCAGGACAACATCCATAAGTTTAACACGCAGGCGCACGGCAAACTGGCTGTTAACCTGACCCATGACGATAAGCAACATGGATAATGCCATCAAAAAAACCAGAGAAAGTCGCGCCGTCCACTGGCGTGGAGTGATTGCGGTTAAATGGGCTGTACGACTTTTTCTAACTGACATTACAAAATTTCTATCAACCGTAATTTAGTTTATATAAAAAACTTTTTTCATTGTGCAGTGATAACAAAAAAACTGCAACAAAAAAAATATTTTTTAAATATTTTTTTGATATTACTACGATACAAATTTATCAGCTTACCGGTTCGCCGCCGGAACCCACAACACATCACTTTCGCCATTGTCATTGGCCACGCGCGCAAGAACAAATAAAAAATCAGAAAGGCGGTTAAGATATTTTATCCCTTCCGGATTTACAGTTTCGCGCGTAGCAAGTTCGCAGGCCAAGCGTTCAGCACGGCGGGTAACAGTACGTGCCACATGCAAATGCGCGGCAAGGGCACTACCGCCCGGCAAAACGAAAGAGTCCAAAGGCGGGACATTTTCATTAAGCTCATCAATCTCACGTTCCAGCCGCAAAGTCTGCGACTCAACGATACGCAACGCATTATCACCAACGCCACCACTATAAGGAGTGGAAAAATCAGCACCAAGATCAAACAAATCATGCTGGATGCGGCGAAGCATATATTCATGCTCACCCAGCGAATGCAGAAGGGCAAGGCCAACAGCCGAATTGGCCTCATCAACCGTGCCGTAAGTTTCCACCCGCAAATCATATTTGGGACGGCGGCTGCCGTCAGCAAGCCCGGTATCGCCAGCATCGCCGGTACGGGTATAGATTTTGTTGAGTTTTACCATGTTATTTTGCTCCTAAAAAATAAACCATTACAAGCAACAACAATATAACTCCCTGCAGCGAAACTCGGGCAACCATCAGCTTGTTGCTGTACTTTAAATTGGCTTCTCCGCCCTTGCCCATAAGGAACACGCCAGCCAGCAACACCGCAAGAAGGGCAAATAAAAATATGACCAGAATATAGCTTACAACAGCCACCGTCACGTACCTCAATTAGTAGCGGGGAAATTACGCCTAAACAAGGCACATGTCAACATTTGCAAAGATCCCTCGCTCAATGCTCGGGATGACAATGAAGAAGGCAGCATGTCGACACGCCCTATATACCGGCGGCCTGCAACTCCATTGCAATTTGATGGACTGAATCAGGAGTCTTGACCACATCCTTATTTTGTTCAGCAATATCGCGCAGGGCCTGCTGGTGGGCAGGGTCAAGATGCAAGCGCGCGTCAACCTCTTTAAGAAATGTCGGCAACGGGCCACCACCAGCAAGAATTGATTCATATGAGGACGTATTGGCAGAATCTATGTTGCTGCCCGTATCTGCTTGATACACTGAATTAACATAATTCTGCGCACTGTCGGCCGGGGAAAGTATATTTTGCAGCGAATCATCCATGCTGCTTAATATCTGCTGGAGAAATTTCATAAGCTGGTCCTCGTTGCCAGAGTTATCCGCACTGTTAACTTTCTTTTTATCATCATTCGCCCCAGTGGCGGTGATGCTGGACAACAAGTCCTCAAAACTGCTTACACCACCCTGCGCAGAACCAGCAGAAGATGGATCTAATAATGAATATTTTTTAAGGTCGATAGAAGTTAACGGCAAAAACGAATCTGTAATATTGTTCATAACGCTACCTTTTATTTGTTAAAATCCGTAGTTAAAGTTATACTTACTTCTCATTCTTCTCCCTCTCCTCTTGGGAGAGGGCTGGGGTGAGGGCTACTACTGTCATTCTGAGCAAAGCGAAGAATCCTTGCTTTACAATGACGAGATCCTTCGGCTACGCCTCAGGATGACAAAAGCCCTCATCCTAACCTTCTCCCA
>CAZUXB010000042.1:0-17463 GCA_964624555.1 uncultured Rickettsiales bacterium
CTCAAACAATGGGTTGGAGAGTGTTTAACTGATTAGCTGGTACAGCCCCTAAAATATAATCGGTTTAATTATCAGGTCGGGCTGGCACCAGCAGCTGATGCAGGAGGCCTAGGCAGATTATGCTGCGCACCAGGCTGACCGTTTGCGGGGCCTACCCCAGTTGCTGTAACACCGGGAGCTGCAGCACCCCTAGCAGCAGCACCAGCATCGGCTGGGATTCCTGCTTTGGCTACAGTATCTGCTTTGGCGACAGTAATTGCTTCTGGCGGTGGGTTTTTTAATTCAGACAGGAACTGTGACAAATTTCCCATTTTAGCATTTGTACCAAAAGTAATTACCGTAGACTCAAAATCTTTACGCGCACGTATAACAGAGAAACTTTCATCCGAATTGCGAGATTCCATAACTGCCGATACAAAACTCCGGAAATTTTCCGCAAGACTCATAAGACCTTCTATCCATCCATGATTAAAGGCCTGCCAGACCTTTCCAAATTTGCCTGCAGTCTGCAAGGCATTGCCATTCTCGTCAGTTGGCATCAACTCATTTTTAAGCTCTTCAAAACCCTTAGTTCTTGCCCATTCATTAGCTTGCCTGTTTATTACCCCTTTTTCATCTGCGGTAAGCTCAACCCCGTTTTTCTTCCTTTTTGCCGCCTTCTCCAGAGATGCAGCCTTTGCCGAGGCCATGGTATCAAACATTTCAGAAACAGAATTATCAGTGCCACTGGCGGCGGCCTGCCACAGATTGGAAAGGTTATCCAGAACTTGTTTCTTAAATTCTTCCGGGGTCTTGAATTGTGTCCCTGATGCTGTTGGTTTAGCTACCATTGCGGATATTCCATAATTATCTGTTTTATTATCCATAAATCTAACATAGCTAACCTGCTTATAGTGTGAAAATTTTGTGACAATAGGTTTTTTCTGGTATATAACATTGTCATATATCATTAATATATTGGAATACAACAATTTTTCTTGTCATTCCTGCCTGCGCGGGGATGACAGAATCGAGGAAATATGACTGAAAATCCTATCAAAAAATTCTCCGCATGGCTGGAAGAAGCAAAAAAACAACCTTCCATAGCCGAACCCACCGCCATGGCGCTGGCAACGGCTACCAGGGGCGGTATCCCTTCCGTGCGCATAGTGCTGCTTAAAGGGCTGGATGAGCGCGGTTTTGTATTCTACACCAACTTAGAAAGCCGCAAAAGCGCGGAGCTAAAAGAAAACCCAAATGCCGCATTGTGTTTTTACTGGATGGAACTGAACAGACAGGTGCGTATCGAAGGAAAAATAGAACAGGTAAGCGCCGCACAGGCCGATGCGTATTTCGCCACCCGTGCGCGCGACAGCCAGATCGGGGCGTGGTCATCAAAACAATCACAGCTGCTGCCGGAACGCGCCGACCTGCTACAGGCAATATCCGATAATATGGCAAAGTTTGATGGCAAAAAAGTCCCCCGCCCACCCTTCTGGTCGGGCTGGCGGGTCGTGCCCGAAAAAATAGAATTCTGGCAGCAGGGTGATTTCCGTTTGCATGAACGTGAACTCTTCACCCGCAGCAAAAATGGCTGGGAAACTTACTCCCTTTACCCTTGATTTATAGTAGCTTCCTTACCATCAGATTAAATCTCTGTAATGTAAGCATATTGCTCTTTACCCAGCGTTAAAATGGTATATATACTACAGCATAAGCAGTTGGGATAACCGATCACAATTGCTTTAAAGTTAAAACTAAAAATTACTAACCATAACTTAGAGGATATTGATATGAATAAACTTGTACTTTCTGCTCTTATCGCATCTGTAGCTGCTGCTCCATTTGCTGCTTTCGCTACTGACGCAGTAACTCCTACTCCTGCTGCTCCAGTTGCTGCTCCTGCTGCCGCTCCTGCCGCTGCTGGTGAAGTAAAGACTGTTGCTGGTGAACTCAAAGACGGCACCAAGATCGAAATCACCGGTGACAAAGTAGAAGTTATCGGCAAAGACGGCAAAAAAACCCCAGCTCCAGATGCTGAACACACTCTGAAAGATGGTACCAAGATCACCACTAAAGGTGGCATGATCGTAAAGAAATAATTGTTTCTTTTAGACGGTAAAATGAATAAGGGCGGTTCACACCGCCCTTATTTTTTTACCAGAAAAGAACTTGAAGTTCAGCTTACTTTCTCCAGATTACCAAGCTCCTTGGGGGAACTTACCAGAAACTGCTTGATGTTACGCACTGCCTGACGGATACGGTATTTGTTCTCAACCAGGGCAATACGCACAAACCCCTCCCCACCATCGCCAAAACCAATACCCGGGGCAACAGCAACATCAGCATGCTGGAGCAGTTGTTTAGAAAATTCGAGGCAGCCCAGACTACGGTAGGCTTCCGGCAGCGCCGCCCATATGAACATCGAAGCATCCGGAACAGTAACATTCCAACCAGCATCAATCAGCCCCTCGGCAAGAATATCACGGCGCTCTTTATACATGGCGCGGAGTTTGACAACATAATCCTGCGGGCCGTTAAGTGCCGCCGCCGCCGCCACCTGGACCGGAAGGAAAGTACCATAATCAAGGTAGGATTTTATCTTGGTGAGGGCCGCAATAAGGGTTTTATTGCCAACCGCAAAACCAATACGCCACCCGGCCATCGAATAAGTTTTGCTTACTGTTGTAAACTCAACGGCAATATCCTTGGCGCCCTTCACCTGCAAGATAGAAGGCGGTGGGTTGCCATTATAATATAATTCACAATAAGCAAGGTCGGAAAGCACATACACACCATAGTGCCTACAAATATCAATAACCCGCTCGTAAAACTCAAGGCTGGCCGATTGCGCCGTTGGGTTGCAGGGATAATTCACAACCAACGCTACTGGCTTGCGCTTACCATCATCAAATACCGCCTTAAGCGCAGTAAAAAAATCCTCGCCCGTGCTATTGGGAACCGCAACAACCTCAGCACCAGCGATAACAAAACCCCAGACATGGATCGGATAGCTGGGGTTGGGTACCACAAACCTGTCGCCAGGGCCGGTTATTGCCTGGGCAAGATTGGCCAGACCCTCCTTGGAACCAATGGTAACCACCACTTCGCTATCAGGATCAACCCCGACCCCAAAACGCCGCTCATAATAACCAGCCTGAGCCTTGCGCAACCCATGTATCCCACGGGAAAGGGAATAACGGTGGACCTTGGGATCCTTAAGGGTTTCCCGTAGTTTTTCAATAACATGCTGCGGCGGCTGGGAGTCAGGATTACCCATGCCGAAATCAATTATATCACGCCCTGCCGCCCGCGCAGCAGCCTTCATTTTATTGACTTCTGCAAATACGTAGGGCGGTAAGCGGCCAATACGATAAAAATCTTCCTGCATAGCCCTGCCATTTAATAATCGTAGTTTTGCGCTTGTTTTTTCCTGATGTCATAACGCGATGGACGCATGGTCTTTATAATATCCGGAGAAGGAAGTGACTCCGCGCCAAGCAGCTTTGAAGCAGGTTGAGAGCCGGAAGAACCATTATCTGCCTGCCCTTCATCAGACTGCTCCGCCACAGGCTGCTCCACAGCAGATTGCACCGGCGCAGGAGAATTATCCATCGCTGGCTGCATAGGAGAAGTTTTAACATCAACCTCCTGCAAAGATGACACCGGCAATGGCGAAGCTTTATTGGTATCGGCAATAACAGCCGGGCTAACCTGTTCGTTTTCCCCGACAGAAGCAGCAACCGGAGGAGTTTCCTGCACCACCGGAGTTTCTACAGCAGGTGCTTTCGGAGATTCCTGCACTACAGGAGTTTCTACTGCCGGGGTTTCTGCAACCGGAGCCTTCGGGGCTTCCTCTACCGCTACAGGCTTTTCAGAAAGATCCTGCCCCTGAACAGGAAGCGGCGGGCTGACCTTGTCGCTGCTATCGCTAATCGCAGTCGAAACAGCAGGCTTGGATACAACAGGTGGCTCCACAGTGGCAGCAACAGGAGGTACGGGAACACCAGAAACTTCACTATCAAGCGATTGCTTCTCCTGCTCAGCTACATGAGTATCAAACTGCAGGTTGTTAAAATTCTGCTGCTTGTCCTGCTTGATAGCCTCAAACTCCTCAGGCTTGGGCGGAACTGAGGATATTTCAGGATAAGCTTGCTGCGGTTCAGATTTCTTTTTGGAATCAAAAATATTTAGCTTCGAACCTATGCGGCCAAGCAGTGTTTCCTTGGGTTGGGTTTTATCTACATTTTCACTTTCCGCCTGCTGGACTGGCTGCTGGACTGGCTGTTGCTCCTTACCAGCTTCCTCAGCAACTTCCTTAGCTAAAGACTGCTGCTCAAAGGCAGGTTCCACCGCTACACCAACTTCTGTACTCTCCAGAGCAGGAGCTCTCGGAGTTTCCTGAACAACAGGAGTCTCTACCACAGGCGCTTTCGAGGTTTCCTGAACAACCGGGGTTTCCACCACCGGAGCTTTCGGGGTTTCCTGAACAACAGGAGTCTCTACCACAGGCGCTTTCGGGGATTCCTGAACAACCGGGGTTTCTACTACCGGAGCCTTAGGAGTTTCCTTCGCAACCGGAAGCTCTAATACGTGCTCCTTTGGGGCTTCCTGCGCTACTGGCTGCTCCACCGCTGGTTCCACAGTATTTACATTAAATTCACTATGCTCAATAAGCGGCTTGGCAGCAGGCTGGGCAACCTGTCCCTTCGATATATTCTTTGCCAAGGCTGGATTGCCAGGCAAAGGCTTCCGCGCTATATGAGAACCAGATTGCTTTACGTCAGGTTGCTGCGGGGACGGCTTACCAAACCCAAACCAATCTGAGAAGAAATCACTGCCTCCGCTGCTATCATCGGCTGCGGCAACTTCATTACCATTCTCGTCATACTGGTCATAAGGACTATCAGCCGCAGTCCGGGTTGCCGGTTTCTGCTCAACACGTGGCGCAGGCGCAACGCTCCCTGCCTCAGGCTGCGTCCGTACAGGCGCAGGGGCCACGCGGCCATTATTAAGCGCAGGAACACGCCGAGAACCGCTGGAATGACCGCTGGAACGCTCCCCGGTAATATTGTTCATCATGCTCGTTGTTGTTTCGCAGCCACCAAGCATCAAAGCCACCGAAAGGGCCAGATATAAATTTTTATGTTTATTATTTTGGCTTTTCTTAGTTATGAGCAATTCATTTTTTACTGCGATCTTATTTTCCATACTTAATTGTCCGATATATAAAATTAATAGTTTAAGTAGTTGCTAGTAACCACACAACATGTTTAGATAGAAAACATATAGCAGAGGGTGCCTTTAATGCAATTACCTATTTGTGAATAGCTGATGTTTTTTGAAAAACAATCCCAGACATGATGTCGCAATATGCAAAACACTAAAAATAGCAATGATAATCAATCATATACTCATGATCCGGCTGAGTTTGCAGCCAATATGGCAAAGGCGGCAGAAAAATGCCAGCTTATCATGCAGGAATTTCTGGCCAGACAAGCGCAGGATGCAACCTCTACACCTTTTGACCCCCTCAATATAAATAACGCCTTTGCCGAACTCTTCACCCGCATGATGAGCGACCCACTGACCGTGGTCGAAAAACAGTTCAACCTGTGGCAGGACTATGTGCATTTGTGGCAAAGAACCACACAGCGCCTGCTGGGAGAAGAACAACAGCCGGTAATAGACGCTGACAGCCGCGACAAACGCTTTAAGGATGCCGCGTGGGAGCAGAACGCGGTGTTTAACTTCCTTAAGCAGTCATATTTGCTATCCGCCCGCTGGATACAAAGCTCGGTAAAAGATGTGGAAGGGCTGGAAGCGCATGACGCCAGGAAAATAGATTTCTATACCCGCCAGTTCGTGGACGCGATGGCACCAAGCAACTTCCTGATGACCAACCCCGAAGTGCTGAAAGCGACAATCGACAGCAATGGGGAAAACCTGGTCAAGGGGCTGGAGAATCTGCTCGAAGATATCGAACGCGGCAAAGGTAGCCTGCGCATCAGCATGACCGACCATTCAGCTTTTGCCGTTGGTAAGAATCTGGCTATAACCAAAGGAAAAGTCGTTTTCCGCAACGATCTTATCGAGCTTATCCAGTATGAACCGACCACCGCCGAAGTGCATAAAACCCCGCTCCTGGTAATACCGGCATGGATAAACAAATATTACATTCTCGACCTGCAACCCGATAATTCAGTGGTGAAGTGGGGTGTTGATCAGGGCTACACCGTGTTTGTTATCTCATGGGTAAACCCGGATGAGCATTTAAGCCAGAAATCATTCGATAATTATATGCAGGAAGGCCCCCTCGCCGCCATGGATGCCATAGAAAAAGCTACCGGGGAAAAAGAAGTAAGCGTGATGGCCTATTGTCTGGGCGGCACACTGCTTTCCATTACCCTCGCCTGGCTCCATGCTAAAAAACAGCAGCACCGGGTAAAATCAGCGACCTACCTCACCACCATGATCGATTTTTCCGAAGCTGGCGAGCTCTCCGTGTTCATTGATGAGGCACAGCTCAAACTGCTGGAAAACCGTATGTCGCAGCAAGGATATCTTGAAGGCAGCGAAATGGCCATGACCTTTAACATGCTCCGCGCCAACGACCTGATATGGTCTTTCGTAGTGAATAATTATCTGCTGGGAAAAGACCCGTTCCCGTTTGACCTGCTGTACTGGAATTCTGACTCAACAAGGATGCCGGCAGCAATGCACAGCTTCTACCTGCGCAACATGTACCAGAAAAACCAGTTGATCAAGCCCGGCGGCATAACTGTAGGCGGAGTGCCAATAGATCTGCACACCATTAACACCCCCACCTATATGCTTTCCACCCGCGAGGATCATATCGCCCCGTGGAAATCCACATATACCGCTACCCAGATTTTCAAAGGAAGCATACGCTTCGTACTCGCCGCCTCCGGCCATATTGCCGGGGTCGTCAACCCGCCGACCAAACAGAAATATTGCCACTGGATTAATGAGGAACTACCTGAATCAGCCGATAAATGGCTGGAATCAGCCAAGGAATATCCCGGATCATGGTGGCCGGACTGGGATAATTGGCAAAAGCAGTTCACCGGCGAAAAAGTTCCCGCCCGCGCTGTCGGCAGCGGCAAACTCAAACCCCTGTGCGATGCCCCGGGAACCTATGTAAAGGTTATGGTTTAAAACAATTTTTTTCCAGCTTGTCTATTGCCGTTATTTATAATATTAATATTTGTTAATATTATAAATATATTCACGTTGGTTACAGCACAATGGGCGATTATAGACATATAACCGAAATAGACGGTGTCAAAAAATCGGATCTAGGTAAAGCCTTCGGCAAAATCTGCGCTCTGGAAGGTGTGAGGATGAGTGAGCTGTCAAAAACGACATTTATCGAACCAGAAAGTATCACTCTATTTGCCAGAGGGAAGGTTGTCATAGATGACGACCAGATAAGAGAGCTGGTAACAGCCCTGCATAATTTTATTGAAACTGACCCTGTAAAACGCAAAACAGCAGGTATTGCCGATATTATAGCCACAGCCGATAAATATCCAGAACTCCCCGACCCAAACGAGCTTGAGCAAAGAATCATAAGCCAGCCCCTAAAAAAATGCCTTACAGCATCAACATTACGCCAAAGCGCAGCAGCAATGTCACCACCTGAAACCAGAGAAGGACAACCCTATGAAAATGCCTACTGGCTGGCGCAGGCCGCAGGTTATGAATCATTAGGGGATTTTCTGGGACAAAAGCAACCTACAGATAAAGCAAAGGATGTTATTCTACCCGAATCGGAAAAACACTATGAGGTTGAAGAATTGGCAATCGCCGTAAAAAAATTAATGAAAGCAAAAGGAATAAAGGTAAAGACCCTGGCCGGAGATTTAGGCCTCTCTCATCATACTCTTAGAAGTGATTTAGTAGCCAATCATTTTTCTGCCAATACCAGAAGCATAATCCCACAGGCCATGAGCAAATATGGCGACTATGATACTGAGGAAAAAATTATCCGGGCCGCTGATGAACTTGAGCCCATGCCGAAAGACATGTTAAAATACCGCGCATCAATATGGAAGATGAAAACAATACGCGGCATACGGACCGATGCTATTAATGAAAAAGACCACGGGGTATCGCATCGATGTTATGAAGAAGCTACATTGCCTGACAGCTATATATCTGAAGCAGCCCTGCGCAAATTTCCGGCAATGTTCGGCTGCACCAGTAAAACCCCAATGCAGGAATTAATGGAAAAGGCTGCCGTAAATGACGAGGACATGCAGCAATTCCTGCATAAAGGCAACAACAGAAAAACAAGGCCTACCAGCACTGGTGATGATGAAACGCCAGAAGGGCCTGATTTATTAACAAAAAACCCAGTACAGCGCAGAGAACCCTCAAAAAAAGCGGTTGCCCAAGCCCCGAATGCAGGAAGATAGTTAAAATCAGGCGTGGCCAGTAAAGACAAGCTGATTAGGTAACTATTGCTACACATCTTAGTTGCTTTATGGATTTATTTAAAGTACATATTATTAATGTAATTTAACCAATTATTGTATTGTAATTCAATATGCCAAGAAAAAAAACACCAGAAACCACACAAGACCCGGCTTTGGGGCAATGCTACCAGATCGTGTGCTGGTCGGAAGGGATAACGAGAGCCCAACTGAGTCACGATAGCAAAGTGCCCATTCATCAAATATCCCGATTCTTTAATGGCAAATCAATAATATCAACAAACAATATATCCAAAATAAGAGAAGAAATAAACAAAAGCTCCCATGTTAAACTGAAAAGTGATGAGGATGTAATAAAATATGCAGCAAAGGTAGAAGCCGCTGGCGGGATAAACCACGATAATATATACCATGCCGTTATGGTTCTGGCCACCGAGCGAAGGCTTAGTATAAAGGATGTAGAAGCACGATCAGAAATTAAATATAAACTGGGAAAATCACACTTCGAAAAAGAATATTACATGGCGAAGCTCCTAGACAAAGATTCCATTAAGGATTTGCTGGAAGACCCAAAGGTACTGGAGGATAGATACGCCAAGAAAATTAAACCAATTATAAAACCAAAACATGAAGAAGGTGATGAGCTGGTCATAGCCGTAAAAAAATTAATTAAAGCAAAAGGAATAAAGAATCCAGCTCTAGCAGATGAACTTGGTATTTCTCATTTTACCCTTGATGAATATCTAAAAACCGGGCGCTTCTCTTCCCCTGTCAGAAGCATAATCCCACAGGCCATGAGCAAATATGGCGACTATGATACTGAGGAAAAAATTATCCGGGCCGCTGATGAACTTGAGCCCATGCCGAAAGACATGTTAAAATACCGCGCATCAATATGGAAGATGAAAACAATACGCGGCATACGGACCGATGCTATTAATGAAAAAGACCACGGGGTATCGCATCGATGTTATGAAGAAGCTACATTGCCTGACAGCTATATATCTGAAGCAGCCCTGCGCAAATTTCCGGCAATGTTCGGCTGCACCAGTAAAACCCCAATGCAGGAATTAATGGAAAAGGCTGCCGTAAATGACGAGGACATGCAGCAATTCCTGCATAAAGGCAACAACAGAAAAACAAGGCCTACCAGCGCTGCTGATGATGAGGAAATTGATATATTTGCAAGAAAGCCAGTACAACGCAAAGAGCCTGCAAAAAAAGCGGTTACCCCAATCCACTACCAAGGAAGATAGTTAAATCAGGCGTGGCCAACTGCGGCAGAGAAATGCCCCACGTCAAAGCCAAGAGAGGCAATCGCCAACGACCACTTCATTTCATTATCAGTGTCAAAGATGAGCTGCTTGGTAGCAGAAACAACAATCCAACTGCCACTTTCCATTTCCGCTTCCAGCTGGCCAGCAGTCCACCCGGCATAACCCAAGGCCAGAAGCCCCTGTTTCGGGCCAATACCTTTTGCCATAGCCTGCAACATTTCACTATTTGAAGTAACCGCCATACCATCATTCTGATAAATAGTGCCATTTGCAGTAATTTCATCGCTATGAATAATAAACCCGCGATTACCCTCCACCGGGCCACCGAAATGGATAGGCAAGCTACAGCCCACAGCATTTTCAATATTCAACTGCTCCATTATGTCATCCATCCCGACATTATCGATAGGATAATTAACCGTGATACCCATTGCCCCATTTTCATTATGCGAACACATATAGATGACAGCGCGGGTGAAACAAGTATCCTGCAATGAAGGGGACGCTACCAGAAGCTTGCCAGCAAGGGAGTCTACGCAACGGCCAGTGCTATAACCAACAGCAGAGGCGATATCTGTCTGCCGGGGGGTTGGTTTCAATATCATCACGTTCTTTATCATAGCTTAAATATAATCTATTTTTGGAAAATGAAAAGGGGATAGTTATATTTTTTTCAACCATTCCGCAGGTGAAACAGTAATTTTAATTCCCCCGCAGGAAAAGCCTGTAGCATTATTTTGAGCGGCTTCGTATTCTTCGTTATTTATAATGGCAATGCCGTTTCCACCAAGCGAACTGCGCATTTCACCAATAGTTTTTTCGCCTGCCTCTATTTTTGTACCAATAACTGGCAGCGACTGCGAAGCACTGACTTTATAAAAGCCTTTACGAACCTGCCCGCGGAACTTGCTGCGGGCGGTAACTTCCTGCCCAACATAACAACCCTTGCCAAAATCCACCCCGTGCAGTTCTTCAAACCCGCATTCCAGCAATAACGACCTATCCACTATCATATCCAAAGTATCAGGCACGCCGAGAGATAAGCGGAATTTTTCATATTCACTTTCATTATTTACGTCATTGCGAAATAAGCGTGGCAATGCAACATTCTGGTACTGGATTGCCACGTCGGCTTCGCCTCCTCGCAATGACGAATCATCACTTCTTACAATCGCCCTATAACCCAGCTCATGCAGGCGCGGGTCGGGGTATATTTTATGATCTTTGTCATGCCAGCTAAAGCTGGCATCCAGTTTTTCTTCACTCTGGATACCAGCCTGCGCTGGTATGACAGAATCCCATAGGACAGCCACTTTATATTCACTCTCCAGCGCAAGTTCCACTTTGGAACGCAACCTGTAGATTTTGAGTTTAGCAAGCAGGTCGGTGGCGCGCTGCGCACTGACATCGATATATATTTTCCCATCATAAGGCACCAGGAAAAAATCATGCTGGAATTTGCCCTGCGGCGATAAAAGCGCAGCGTATATTGCCTGCCCTTTTGCCAGCAGATTGGCGTCATTACTGATAAGCCCTTGTAAAAAAGGGATTGTTTCCTCACCGCTTAAACTAAGTACGGCTCTTTTGGGCAAAAATGCGCTGGGCATAGGGCTTATATTTTAGTTGGTAACTGTATTGAACCTATTGTATATAGTGGGCTTTCAATTAGTTTTCAATAGAGCCGGAAATGCCGTATTCACAACACTTATCACCTATAGAGGATATCATCGCCGATGCGCGCGATGGCAAAATGTTTATCCTCATCGATGATGAGAACCGGGAAAATGAGGGCGATTTGGTAATCCCTGCCCAGTTCGCAACCCCGGCGGCGATAAACTTCATGGCCAAGCACGGGCGCGGGCTAATATGTTTGTCCATGACCCATGAACGGGTGGAGAGCTTGGGTTTGAATCTGATGTCGCGCGATAATAAATCCAGACACCAGACAGCGTTCACCGTTTCCATCGAAGCACGCGAAGGTGTTACCACCGGAATTTCCGCCGCCGACCGCGCGCACACGATTCAGGTGGCCATCGACCCCTCGAGACATTCTGCTGACATTGCCACGCCGGGACATGTGTTCCCCCTCGTCGCACGTGACGGCGGCGTGCTGGTGCGCGCAGGACACACCGAAGCAGCGGTGGATATTTCCCGCCTCGCGGGACTCAACCCATCAGGTGTCATTTGTGAGATCATGAATGATGATGGCACCATGGCGCGCCTGCCTGACCTCATCGAATTTGCCAAACAGCATGAATTAAAAATTGCAACCATCGCTGATTTGATTTCCTACCGCCGCCGCAGCGAAAAACTGGTGAAGCGCATTATCGAAAGTGATTTTGTAAGCCAGTTCGGCGGCGATTTCAAAATGGTTATCTATAGTTCTACCACTGAATATTCCGAGCATATCGCCCTCATAAAAGGCAAGATAGACAGCAGCAAACCAACATTGGTGCGCATGCACGCACTTAATTTATTGCAGGACATGCTCGGTGACGCCAGCCCTTCTACCGCGAGCCATTTGCAGCCAGCAATGGAGCAGATCGCTAAAAACGGTAGTGGTGTTGTCGTACTAATCCGCGAGCCGATACGCACGGCGGTGTCTGATAGGCTACGCCTGCGCCTCGGCGAAGCACCGCATTCACCGATGGATTTGCGCGATTATGGCATCGGCGCGCAAATACTTTTAGACCTTGGAGTCAAAGATATGCTACTGCTTACCAATTCCAAACGTTCCATCATCGGCTTGGAAGGGTACGGCCTTACCATAAAAGGCTATCAGGGTTTAGAATGAATAAATATCCCGATAAGTTGAATCAATTCAAAGCCGATAAGATTAAATATTATACTGCGATAAAAGATAAAGGTTTCTGGCGATATTCGCTTAAGTACAGTTTTATAATTACTGTGATAATAGAAATCATTTCGTTCATCTATTTTGGCTCACCAAAGCTTTTACCGCTGTTTTTCTATATTTATCTTCCCGTTTTCCTTTTGGTAGCACTGACATGGTTATTTGTCTTAACCAGATTGGATTTTTACAAAACCTATCCGGGAAAACCCATACCATGGCAAATGGCTATCATCACTTTCGCACAAATATTTATCTGGATAGCCATAGTTTTAATGGCATTATTTTTTCCAAAACAATTTGAAGAATTAAAACGAAAAAAAACCAGCTATGAAAATGATAAAACCATAGAAAAATTTGACCTTCTATATTCATTAGAGCCTGTTGAAAACAAACTCCAGTTTTCTGATGGTTCCATCACATTAACGGCCCCAAAAGCATATCTGCTACTTAAAAATTACCATAAGGAAGAAGGAGTTTTTTCTGAAAGGCTTGCCACCAGCAAAATCCATTTAGCCGCGCAGTTACCCGACCTCGAACCATGGAAGCTTACGAAAAACGCGCTCGAATATTTACAGGAACGAGAGCACAACCTAAAACTCGACCACGAATCAGAATCTGCAGTATATGAAATTTTAAGAGAAGATAGTAATTTCGTCAGCATTAACCTGATTGATGGTTTTTCAGCTACGAGTGATGATATCGCAAGTGCAGAAAAAAGCATGCTTGCAGATATGGCCGAGTCTCAAAACAAAGTAACATCAGAATATAAATATGGATTATATTTAAGAACCACCAAGACTCGCTTCCGCACAATAATAAATGGACAGCATGCATTTACTTACAAAGAAGTGGGATTAGCAACTCCCGTTGGAGATGGCTATCCGCCCTCCATGAAATTTGCCTGCGACTCCGTTTGCACTATAATCGGCAATTACAAAAAAAATATAGATATATCAGTTAGTTTTAATGCTTCTCACCTTGAAAATTGGCAAGATATATGGAAAAAAGCCAATTCCAAAGTTGATACTATGATAAAATGGGACTAAACAATTCCCAAACAACAAATTTACAGGCTCACATGACCCAACCCCACATATTAATAGTAGCGGCCAATTTTTACCAGGAAGTAACCGGAGAACTGCTCACCGGCGCGCGCGCGGCGCTTAAAAAAGTCGGTGCGACATTCGATGAGATAATAGTGCCCGGCGCGTTTGAAATTCCGGCAGCGATAAATTTTGCTATTCAAAGCAAAAAATATGCGGGCTATGTGGCGCTTGGCTGCGTCATCCGCGGTGAAACTACGCATTATGATTATGTCTGCGGCGAGTCAGCGCGTGGATTGATGGACCTTGAAATACAAAAAAACGCCTGCATCGGTTACGGCATTCTCACCGTAGAGAATATGGAGCAGGCGATGGTGCGCGCAAAAGTTTCGCAGGGCAATAAAGGCCGCGATGCCGTAGAAGCAGCTTTAAAACTCATTGAAATCAAAAAACTATTTAACCATTGATATACTGCATCATTTTTGGTACAACAATCTGTGCATGGGTTTATAAAAAAGACACAAAAAACGCCACCCGGCGAAATTGATTTGGCGTTAAAGCGAAAAAAGGAGTCTAAACTATGACAAAATCAAAACACCCCGCCATAGGTTCTTCACTTGAAGATTTTTTGAAAGAAGATGGAATTTATGATGAATGCAATAATAAGGCTATCAAGGAGGTCCTTGCATGGCAATTGCAAAAGGCAATGAAGGAAAAGGGCATAAGCAAAATGGCAATGGCAGAACGCATGAAAACAAGCAGAGCTGCCCTTGATAGGCTGCTTGATCCAAGTAATACCGCTGTAACACTGAATACTATGATGAGGGCTGCAGCGACTATCGGAAAAACTATAAGAATTGAATTGGTTTAGGAAAGAAAAAATATTGTGAGCGAAACAATAAACCCATCCCTGCAGAAAAAATCGGCGGCGCGGACAGCGGCGGTGCAATGCGTGTATGCGCGGCTGATAGGCGAAGAAAAACCCAGCACGGAAAAACAACTGGCGGCTTTGAAGAAGCGGCTCGCGAATAATAAGGACGAACAAAAACTGATCCTCGGCATCGCTATGGAGCCGAACTATGCGCTAGTCGGCGCACTATTGGAAGGCACGCTGGAATGGGAAAAAGAAATCGATAAACGCATCGATAAATCACTGAGCAAGGAATGGACACGCGCGCGCATGAGCCCAATTTTGATAGCAATTTTGCAGTGTGCGCTGTTTGAATTATTCTTTTTCAAAGATACCAAACATAAGGTGCTGATTGATGAATATACCAGACTGACCAGCCGCTTCTTTGCGGACGCGGAGGTGAATTTCGTAAATGGCGTGCTGAAAAACCTGCACACCGAGTTTCATGATAGTAACGGTAAATAGCCATGAAAAAACCCATATCGCTTGAGGAATTCAAACAGAAACACAAGCCGCTACGGGCTTTGAAAAAGGAATTTTCCGGAAAAACTTCGCGGCTGGATAAAATTGCAATTTTTATAACCCAGAAGGTAGGCACTATCGGTTTCTTCCTGATAATACTGACATGGACGGTATTGTGGCTGGGCTGGAACCTGCTTGCTCCCAAAGAACTACAATTTGACCCGCCGATGGGATTTGTGCTATGGCTGTTCATCTCCAACATGATACAGATATTGCTGATGCCGCTTATCATGGTCGGGCAAAACCTGCAGGGGCATCATGCCGAAAAGCGCGCCGAGTATGATCTGGAAGTAAACGTAAAAGCTGAGGAAGAAATAGAAACAATTCTTGCACATCTTGAATACCAGAATAACCTGCTGATAAAAATGGTCGAGAAACTTGGAATGAAAATTGAATAACCATGTCCACACATCATCCTAAATCACCAAAACTTGCCGCCCTCACCCTTGGTTCCATCGGTGTGGTGTATGGCGATATCGGTACCAGCCCGCTCTACGCTTTCCGCGAATCTCTGCACGCCGCCCATAACGGTAGCGCCATCCAGCCGGAGGTGGTGCTGGGAATATTATCGCTCATCATCTGGGCGCTGATAATAATTGTAACGCTTAAATACGTGGTGTTACTCCTACGCGCCGACAATAACGGCGAAGGCGGAATATTATCGCTGATGGCACTGGCCCACAAGTCACTGGGTAAGCGCGGCGCATGGACACTGGCGCTGGGTATGACCGGAGCCGCCATGTTCTACGGCGATGCCATAATCACTCCGGCCATATCAGTTCTATCAGCTGTAGAAGGCGTAAAGCTCATTGCCCACGGCATTGATTATTTTATAATTCCAATATCCCTTATTATATTACTGTTCCTGTTCTCCTTCCAAAGACAGGGAACAGGAAAAGTTTCATGGATATTTGGCCCGATAATGGCCCTGTGGTTCATAATTCTGGCTATTGGTGGATTAGACGAAATATCAAGATACCCACAAGTGCTCGCAGCAATTAACCCACTGCATGGCCTCAAATTCCTGAGCAGTCATGGCTATAGCGCATTCATTACACTTGGCGCGGTGTTCCTTGCAGTAACTGGCGCAGAAGCACTCTATGCTGATCTTGGCCATTTCGGAAAAGCACCAATAAGGCTGGCATGGGTTGGACTGGTTATGCCATCGCTGGTTCTTAATTATTTAGGGCAAGGAGCGCTGGTTCTTCTCCATCCGGAAACAGCAAAAGACCCGTTCTTCCTGCTTTATCCGGCATGGACGCTGCCGTTTATGGTAATACTGTCAACATTTGCAACTATCATCGCCAGCCAGGCAGTGATAACCGGTGCCTATTCACTCACCCACCAGGCAATACAGCTTGGTCTGCTGCCCCGCTTCTCAATAAAATATACCTCGTCAGATACCTCCGGCCAGATATACATACCGCAAGTAAACTGGATGCTGCTTGCCGGAATAATACTCTTAATTGCAATATTCCATACTTCCAGCAACCTTGCCTCAGCATATGGTATAGCTGTCACCACCACCATGATAATCACCGCTGTTCTTACCTTCATAATAATGCGTAACCGGTGGAAATGGTCGCTGCCAGTATCGCTTATGATTATAGCACCATTATTTGTCATAGACGGTGCATTCCTTGCCGCTAACCTTACCAAGGTCATGGAAGGCGGTTTTATACCGCTGATGATAGCCGTGTTCCTGATACTGTTGATGGTAACGTGGATGCGTGGCGTGGCCATACTCCACAAACAGCTCTACCACCGCAACAATACCATGACCCATCTCATGGAAATGCTCGAAGTATCCCCGCCGCAGCGGATACCAGGAACCGCCATATATCTTTCCAACGACCAGTCACACGCGCCATCGGCACTGCTGCAAAACCTGAAACATTACCACGTGCTGCATGAACGCAACCTGATACTCAACCTGCAATTTGCCAATGAGCCATATATAGATGATAGCGAAAGGATAAATGTAATACCGTTAAATGATATATTCACCCAGTTGGTGATACATTTCGGTTATATGCAAAAACCAAATATCCCGAAAGCCCTTGCCCTGCTTCCGAAAAAAAACATTATACTCGATATGAAAACTACCACCTTCTTCATATCGCGCCATAGCATAGTCTCTTCAGCCAGTTTCGGAATGCGCCCATGGCAGGATAATATTTTCATTACCATGACCAACAACGCCAACCTACCGGAAGATTATTTCCATCTGCCGAGAAACAGGGTGGTGATATTAGGGGTGCAACTTAAGGTCTAATAAAATATTCCTTCTACCTCTGGGAGAAGGTTAGGATGAGGGCTGCTATCGTTATAGCGGTGACTTAGCCCTCACCCCAGCCCTCTCCCAAGGGGAGAGGGAGTTTAAAGAGTTCTCTCCCAGAGGAAAAGGGAGAAGAAATAA
>CAZUXB010000043.1:0-17295 GCA_964624555.1 uncultured Rickettsiales bacterium
GGGTGTAGCTCAGTTGGTTAGAGCGCCAGATTGTGATTCTGGATGTCGCCGGTTCGACCCCGGTCACTCGCCCCATTATCTGTTATTATTAATTACAGTATTATTATTGATAATGCTCCCGCTGGCTGGAACTTCCTTATGACCTACAGTCCATAGGTTAGAATCATTCCAGTACATGTCCCTGGTCATGCAGTCACGATAAAAAGAATCGCGGCTTCTTAGGTTTCGTGGCGGGTTGAGAGCAGTGGTGTCCTGCTGGACTATCTTTTTTTTGCCGTTACTGTCAGTTATAACAGCGGTGGTTATAGTTCTCTGGCTTTGCACATATTTATCATAATCGCTATCGGCCCGGTCGGAGCAGGTTTTATTATCATTATGCCAGTTATACTCGTCCATTGTTTTGTCATATAAGCATTTATTATATTCGGTTTCATCATCGCTCTTTCTTAAGGGCAGGCACATGGGCATTATCACCGACCAGCTTGGTGCGGAAGGATTGATGCCTTTGCTTTGCAACAGCGCACTTAAAGTAAGCCAGTCTTTGAAATGCTTCGGGTCTATTTCCTGCGCGAAGGCTGAAGACATTGTGAGAAACAGTAAAACCGATAATATAAAATTTTTCATGGTTATAGCATAGCACGAGACGAAAGCAGTAGCACGTTACATTTAGGTAATGCGGCTACTGTCTAGCAGCTTCCTGGCCTGTGGTGGGTGGCGAAGCGGTCAGTGGTGGAGCAGATTTTAGGTTATGATTTGTGCTGGTAGGCCCCGAGGAGACATATTTGCTGAACTCGGCAAGGGCTGCCTCCAGACCTGCCTTGGAAGCGGCGGGGTTATTTTTTGCTTTTTCTATGATAGAGTTGCGGTTTTGTGATGATGGGTGATTTTTAACACCATCTGCAGGAATAGGAAAAATTCCTATATCGGCAAGCGGACCGGTTCCTAATAGAGCGCTACCTTGCTCAAAACGTACTAGAAATTCTCCTATATTTTTTCCTGAATTTGGGCGGGCAAGTGCCATATATGTGTCTGCAATTTCTTCGCGCTTGATTTGTATATAAGCCTGTTCTTCTTGAAGAATTTTCTCTACATTTCCTATATCTAGTTTAATACGGTAGCGGGTGTTAAAACATTCTGTTGTTGGGTTAGATACAGTAGGAATTTCTCCTAGAACTGTGTCAACTTTGCAAACTTCGGAGAATGTTTTTCCGGTAAGAGCTTGGGCATGGGCATTAACGTCATACACCGCAAATACTGCGCCGTGTGTTGCAGTGCCGAGCCTGTGACCATATTCATGAGCAAAAGCATCTTTTACTTGCTCAGCGTCAAGTTTCTGTAAAGCGTCCCGCCTGGCCGTCATACTATCAGTTTTGCCCTCATAAAAGGCTATACTGCTAATAACGGATTTATAATGATCTACATCAAGGTTGTTTATAATAAAATATTCTTTTGATTCGACATGCGGAACGGCGTCTATAGTAAAAAATCTGGGCATTTTACCGCCAAAAGACACGTCTTTATCGGTTACATTTTCTACCGATTTTGCCACTTTAGCCAGATCAGTGTAGGAAACTTTACCATCTTTGGCCTGTAAAAAACCACCTGCTTTTAACTCGGTAACTTTCATATATTGCAGGGCTTTTTCTAAATCACTTTCAGTGATTGGGCCAAATTTAGTACCTTTAGCCTCTTCATTGAGCTTATTTAAAGCCTCTAATCTAGCGTCAGTAGATACAAACTGATCAATTTCCTGTTGGAACGGATTGTTATTTATTATTGGGAAATAAGTGACAGGCTGAATCACAATTTGATAGGGTGGTAAAGCAGAATCTGGCACTGTCGTAGGTTCTGGCATCGGTAATGCTCTTATTATTATTTGTCAGTATTGTACCATGATAATGGTTTAAAATCAAAATTAATTTATTGATATAAATCAGCATCATAAATCGGGTGGTAATTACCGTGATAGAACTCAGGTTTTTCTTCGAGTGGCGGCATGGTGCAGCCTATTGTTTCCTCTAACTTTTTTTCATAGCCTTGGAATACGCGCTGCCAGTTAGCCAGGAAATCGGAGTAGTTCCAGCTTTCCTTATTCTCCACCTTATACTCAAGGCCGATAACGCGGGCGGCGCTATCGAGCACTCGCCATAGGTCGGAGCGATCTTCCGGTGGGCGGTCATCCCAGAATTCGCTGCGTAGAGGCGCTATAAGCAGCCCCAATGAAAATGCGGCGCGTAGGAAAGCCGCCTCACGTATGATACGGTTTTTCTTGGCAGTTTCGGAAATTTTATCGCCCTTATAAAAACGCATGTTGGTGGACATGTCGAGATGGTCAAAATGCCCGCCCATGTCAATTTCTACACCATCTTTATCCATCATCATGCTGTCGACGGCGAGACCTTTATTATGTGCGCTGTGGCCGGGCAGGGCGAGCAGTTTGGCTTCGATATCGGCGTCGGTTGCAAAATTATAAAGCTTGAACGCGCCGTCAACAGTGCGCAGCCCATCATAGAGAACTGTTAGCCAGCCATATTCTAAATACAGGTGGGTTGAGGCAAGTAAAACTATGGATGCGAGGTTTTTGTGCAGAAGAAATTTAGAGTCTGGTGGATAGGCCAATCCAAATTTATTTACCCGTTGCTCGCGAGGGGTGTTCTTGTAAGTTTTATCATCTACAATAACTGTTATATTGCGTTCGTCATAGATTGCATTTTCCTGCGCATAGGCAAGGCAAATGAAGATAGGGAATTTTTTAGTATGGCCTGCCATATCGACAAGGTCGGGCACGGCATCGCGCGCATCGCCCATCATATCACGTACAAATGTTTTTGAGCGCACATTTGCGAAATCTTCCCACGGTCTACGCATTTGTCATCTCGAGCGAGCGAAGCGAAGGGAGAGATCTTTGCAATATAACCATATCTAAATCATCCCAGTTTGGATTTATGCTTTCAACCAACGCATCTTTCTTTTCTCTGCGCCATTTTTTCAGTTCTTTTTCGCGAGCGATTGCCGAATTAACGTCAGTTGTGGCTTCCACGTAAACAAGTTTTGTAAGGTTATACTTTGCAGTGAACCCTTCAAATAATTTATTCTTATGTTCGTATATCCTACGTTCTAAATCATTGGTCATGCCTATGTATAACACCTTGTTGTCCCAATTTGTTAGCATATAAATATAATATGTTTTCATGCAAAGATTTCTCACTACGTTCGAAATGACAAGATATTAGGCGTGTCACGACAGTAGCGCTTTTGTAGCAGCAGTCACATCACGCTGGCGCATCAGTGATTCGCCGACGAGGAAGGCATCCAGGCCGCAGGCGCGCATGATCTTGATATCCTCGGCGGTAGCGATACCGCTTTCGCAAACCCCTATAAACCGTTCCGGAATGTGTTGAATAAGCTCCTGCGAGGTGGAGAGGTTTACTTCTAAAGTTTTTAAGTTGCGGTTATTTACGCCGATAATTTTGCTGGGATTATTTTGGTTAAGATCAAGGGCGCGTTCCAGCTCGGCCTTATCATGCACTTCCACGAGCACATCCATACCCAGCGCAGTTGCCGCCAGTTCTAGTTCGCTGGCCTGCGTGTCACTCAGTGCCGCCATGATAAGCAATATGCAATCAGCACCAAGCGCACGTGATTCGGTTACCTGGTAGGTGTCGAGTATGAAATCCTTACGCAGGCAGGGCAGGTTTACTGCCGCGCGCGCCTCCACCAGATATTCATCCTTGCCTTGAAAATAAGGAATATCAGTAAGCACCGAAAGGCAGGTTGCGCCGCCATCGCTGTAAGCTTTGGCCAGTAATGACGGAGTAAAATCCTCGCGTATCTGCCCTTTGCTTGGCGAGGCTTTTTTTATTTCGGCGATGAGGGCCGGTTTGTTCTGCGCGATTGTAGCACGCAGGGCATTTTTAAAACCGCGCGGCGCGCTCCCAGCTTTTATTTTTTCGAGTAATGCGCTTTCAGGAATTGCGGCTTTACGCTTGCTGATATGCTCGCGTTTGTCGGCGCAGATCTTTGCTAACGTATCGCTTTTCATGCTGTCATCTCGAACGAAGTGAGAGATCTTTGCAATAACATATCATTTAAATCATCCCAGTTCCAGTTGGTCAGCATGTAAATACAATATTTTTTCATGAAAAGATCCTTCGACTACGCTTCGCTCCGCTCAGGATGACAGTTTACTGGTATTACTGACATCGACCAGTTTTCTGAGTACAGAATGGGCCTTGCCGGAATCTATCGCCTGTTTTGCCATTTCCGCGCCGGATTTTAAATCTTCGCACTTACCGGCGATGAGCAGGCCGGCAGCGGCATTATAGACCACGGCGTTGCGGTAGGCTGTTTCCATACCGGAGATAGCCTCTGTGAGGGCGGCGGCGTTGCGCTCGGCATTGCCGCCCTTTATATCTTCGAGCAGCGCGGTGGGCAATCCGGCATCTTCCGGTGATACGCTGAATTCAGTTATTTCGCCATTCTTAAGGGCAGCTACGCTGGAGCTTCCGGTGATGGTCAGTTCATCAAGCCCGTCGCTGCCATGCACTACCCACGCGGCTTTGGTGCCGAGTGCTTTTAGCGATTCGGCGAGTGGCTTTAATAATGATTTATTATAAACACCGAGTAGTTGGAAATCTGGTTTTGCCGGGTTGGTGAGCGGGCCCAAAATATTGAATATGGTGCGCAGGGCCAGCTCGCTGCGGATAGGGGCGACATGGCGCATGGCCGGGTGAAAGCGCGGTGCGAATAAAAATGCTATGCCACATTCGCGCAGGCAATGTTCTGCAACTTCCGGTTCGACATCGGTTTTTACCCCGAGGCAATCGAGCACATCAGCCGAGCCGGTGCGCGAGGAAACCGAGCGGTTGCCGTGTTTTACCACCGGCAGACCGCAGGCGGCGAGCACAAAGGCGGTGGCGGTGGAGATGTTATAGGTTCCGCGCGAATCGCCGCCGGTGCCGCAGGTATCGATCGCTCCTTCCATACTGTGGAATGATTTTGCCTTTACGCGCATGGCGGTGGCCCCGGCGGTTATTTCATCCACAGTTTCGCCTTTGATGCGCAGACCCATGAGGAAAGCTGCAGTTTGCGCAGGAGTGGTGCCGCCGTTCATGATAACCTGGAAAGCGCGTGTGGCGACATCCAGCGGCAGGTTCTTGCCATCGGCCAGTAAATTAAGCATGGGGTGAATGGCGTGTTCCATCAGATACCGCCCAGGAAATTCTTGATGAGCGTGTGGCCATATTCCGAAGCGATGGATTCGGGGTGGAACTGCACACCGTGGGTGTTATGGGTCTTGTGTTGCAATCCCATTATTAATCCATCATCGGTGGTGGCGGTTATTTCCAGGCAATCTGGCAATGTTTTTTTATCGACGATCAGCGAGTGGTAGCGGGTGGCGTTGAACGGGCTTGGAATGCCCCTGAATACGCCTTTGCCGGTGTGGGTGACGGGGCTTATTTTTCCGTGCATCGGTTTGGGGGCGCGAATGACATCGCCGCCGAAGGCTTCGCCCATTGCCTGCATGCCGAGGCACACACCGAAGATGGGAACCTTGCCCGATGCGGTTTTGATGAGTTCAAGGCAGATGCCCGATTGCTGTGGCGTGCCGGGGCCGGGGGAGATCACGATGCCATCGGGTTTTTCGGCGAGCAGGTCGGCCACGCTTATGACGTCATTACGGTGGATAACAACATCCGCACCCAGTTCACCGACATAGTGAACGAGGTTGTATGTAAAACTGTCGTAGTTATCGAGCAGGGTTATTTTCATTCCATCAACTTATTAGTTTTACTGAATTCCAGCAATATTTTTATTAATTCCTCAAGGTTAAAATTATTATGGCCGACATCGGCGAAATATATAGCCTTCTTTGGCTCTGGTGCGTGTGCATATAGCTCCTTGCCTTGGGCAATCGGCACTATAGTATCTATTTCGCCATGCAGGAACAGCATGGGAACATGAATATTGGCTATTTTGCTCATGGAATCATAACGGTCCGCAAGCAGCAGGCTTACCGGAAGCCACGGATAATGGTAAGAGGCCGCTGCAGTCATAGATGTAAATGGTGATTGCAGCACCAGCCCGCCGATGTTGTATTCGGTTGCCATTTGCACCGATACCCCGGTTCCAATCGATTCACCGAATAGAATTATCTTATTTTCCGGCACTGCCAGTTTATGGATTGTAAAATCGAGTGTGGCACGGGCATCGTTATAAAATCCTTGTTCTGATGGGATGCCATCGCTATTGCCATAGCCGCGGTAATCAAGGCCAATAACCCCGAATCCAGCCTTGCTTAGCAGTTCAAAAAAATTGACCCGGTGCGAGAGGTTGCCACCATTACCGTGAATATGGATTATGGTAGGTAAATCGCCATTCGCTTTATGGTACCAAATTTCCACATGCTGTTTATCTTTGGTGAGGAGGGTTTCCTTGGTAAAGTCGCTAAGGCCGTATGTTTCCGGCAGGTTGACCAGTTGCGCCGGGTGATACATGAAGCTGCGCTGTTCGGAATACATCACGACGCAGACCAGTGCGTAGGATATCGCTAAAAATTTTACTGTTTTTTTCAGGAGCTTCTTTGTCATAATCATCACGCCATTTTTTTTGTCAAATATATCTGAAACACCACCACCATTGCAACCAGCCAGCTATGCCACGGTACGGACTCACCAATAAATATCCAGGCGGCGAACAGGGTCAGGAAAGTTTGTAAGAGTTGCACCTGTGAGACGCGGGCGATACCGCCCATTTTCAGCCCTTCATACCACGGTATGAAACCGAGCAGTTGGCTGATGAGTGCGAGGTAGAGGAACGATGCGAGTGACGTTACCGATACTGTGCTGAAAGGCTCGGTATATAGCAGCATATAGAGGCCGATGGAGGTGCTGAACGGCAGGGAGAATATCGCCGCCCAGCAGATGGTGTTCATCCCGCCGATGCGTTTGGCTAGTTTGCCACCAACCGCGTAGGATATCGCGCCGGAAATGGAAGCAGCCAGCAACCACGAATCGGCGATGCTGAAGCTGATGCCGTTCTTCCAGATTACGTAGAAAAATACGGTGAGGAAACTGCTTATAGCCATCAGCCAGAATTTTATTCCATGTTTTTCGCGGTTAACCCATGCGCCGATGGAGGATGTGAATATCGGCAGCATGGTCAGCGCGATACCGGCGTGGGAAGCGTCGGTGTGGGTGAGGGCCATGGCGAGGCACATGGGAAAACCGACTGAAGTTCCCAGTGACACTAATATTATTTGGAACCAGTAGCGGCTGCGCGGGAATGGTTGCTTGCGTGCCAGCATCATCCCGCTGGCGACAATGCCGGCGATCGCCACCCGCCCGACCGTTATGAAGTAAGCCGAAAACCCGCCAAGTGCCAGTTTGGTGAAAGGCGCAGTGAGGCTGAACAGCGCAACAGCGATAAAACCGTAGAACATGCCACGCCAGATATCTTTGGATTCACTACCTGCCATGCAGTTCTTTTTTTACTGCATCATCCAACATAATTTTCATTAATGACTGGTATGGCACGTCCTTCTTATTTGCCAGAACTTTAATATTGTTCAAAAGACCGGATGGAAGGCGCAGGGAAATTGATTTTGTAGATAGTTTCAAGTTAGGAAAAGCAGCTTTTTTTGCCTCGCTCCAATCGACATAATCGGCAGTATCATGCGTAAGCCAAAACCGAGCCTCTTCGTCTTCAGTTTTAAATTTTGGTATGGCTTTTAGTTTCTTAGTTTCCCGTTTTGACATAAATTCCAAGCTCCTTCTTACTCATTGCCCGCGCTGAAATGATACGGATAGATTGTTTCCTGATAGTAAAACACACGGATATTTTTTTTCCTTCATTGGTTATACCTAAGGCGTGGTAACGTTTTTCCGAGAGTGAATGCTTAAAATCATCCATCATAACAAATGGGTTGTTAACAAAAATTTCTTCGGCCTCCTGTGTCGAAATGCCATGTTTGCGGCGGTTTTTATGCAGATTGCCGTCATCCCAGTTAAAACTTATCAGCAGTTCCAGCAATTTTTGGTGCATTGTTTAAGTATATGTCAGAAATATACAAATGTCAATCCACGAATGGATCCTTCACCAGAATGGTATCTTCGCGGCGTGGGCTGGTGGAAAGCAGCGCCACCGGACATTCGATAAGCTCCTCAATGCGGCGGATGTATTTGATCGCCTGCGCCGGAAGCTCGGCCCAGCTTTGTTTGCCGTGAGTACTCTCGCTCCATCCGTCCATTTCTTCATAAACCGGTTCGATCTCAGCCTGGATTTTCATGGATGCGGGCAGGTACTCATAAAGCTTGCCGTCATGTTTGTAGCCGATGCAGATTTTTATGGTCTTGAAACCATCAAGCACGTCGAGTTTGGTTAGTGCTATGCCGGTGATGCCACCAATGCGTGCTGTCTGGCGTACCAGTGTTGCGTCAAACCATCCGCAGCGGCGTGGGCGCCCGGTAACGGTGCCAAACTCATGACCTACGCGGCCAAGGGTTTGTCCAATTTCATCATTCAGTTCGGTGGGGAAGGGGCCGCTGCCCACGCGCGTGGTATAGGCTTTGGTGATGCCGAGCACATAGCCGATGGTGTTTATACCAACACCGGAGCCGATGGTGGCAGTACCAGCAAGAGTGTTTGAGGAAGTGACATAAGGATAGGTTCCGTGGTCGACATCGAGCAGCGCACCCTGTGCTCCTTCGAATAAAATACGTTTCCCATCGCGGCGGAGCTGGTGCAGCAGCATCCACACTGGTGTGGAAAATGGTAATATTTTCGGCGCAACTGCAAGCAGCGGTTCTAAAATTTCTTCTACGCTCATCTGCTGCCCGCCACTGGCTTTAAGTAACGCGTTATGGTAGGCGAGAAGGTTTTGCACTTTGTCGCGGAGTATATCAACATCGGCGAGATCACAAACGCGAATCGCGCGGCGGGCGACCTTATCTTCATAAGCCGGGCCGATACCGCGTCCAGTGGTGCCGATCTTGGCGCTGCCGCGGTTGGTTTCGGCGCTCTGGTCGACGCTGCGGTGGATGGGTAAAATAAGCGGAGCGTTCTCAGCGATACGCAGATTATCCGGCGTTACTTTTACGCCTAATTTTCCAACCGATTCTATTTCGGAAAATAATGCGAACGGGTCGATCACCACGCCATTGCCGATGATGGAAAGTTTGTTCGGGCGCACGATACCCGATGGCAGTAGTGATAGCTTATATGTAACGCCATCCACTACCAGCGTGTGCCCGGCATTATGCCCGCCCTGGAAGCGCACCACCACATCCGCGCGTTCCGACAGCCAGTCCACCACCTTACCTTTACCCTCATCGCCCCACTGCGAACCGATTACCACTACGTTTGTCATTGTGTTCCTTATTATCTATAATTTAGTAATCTGCGGATATTGCATTACTTCTTTTAGGAATCAACCGTTTTATGTCATTACCAACTTCAAGTTCGGCAAGGCGGAGTTCATATGATTTTTGCAAATTCATCCATAATTCCGCACCGGTGCCAAACCAGCGGCCAAGGCGAAGTGCCGTATCGGCGGTTAATGCACGCTTACCGTTTATGATCTGGGTGATACGGTTGGTAGGGACATGCAGAATCCGTGCCAGTTCTGCGGCGCTTATATTCAGTTCCTCTAATTCATCAGCGAGTATTTCGCCGGGATGTATTGGCGTTCTTGCCATATTTCCTCCAACTGTTCAGTGGTAATCAATTATTTCAACGTTTGATGGGCCAAGCTCACCGTCAGGCCATTCAAAGCATATCCGCCACTGGCGGTTAATGCGGATGCTGAAATAACCTTTGCGTTTACCACCCAAAGCCTCAAAATTATTGCTTGGCAAATGTCTGAGTGCTTCCTTGTTAGGCGCAGCATCTAATATTTCCAAGCGTTTTTCGGCCTGTTTGGCAAAATTTTCAAAATCTTTTATTCGTTTGCCATTTGCGAAGTCTTCTGTGAGTTTATCTTTATAACTAAGGATCATGGTATATATAATTACGCGTTACGTCAAGGATAATTTATATGCTTGTAAGCTTGCCATTTTCATATATCCAGCCGCAGCCGAGGCGTTTTGCTTCTTCGCGGCTATTGCCATATTCCTGTAGGGCGTAGACCACGCTGTAACCGTCGGTGCGCAGCTTGTAAGTGTCGTCGGCGATGCCACCGCTTACGAACACACGTTTGCTTGGCGTCGCTTTTGGTAAAATATCGAGCAATGTTTCCAGATACAAGGTGAAGCCAGTAGCTTCAATATCTTGCATCGCATTCTCGCCCTGTATTTTATAGCGCCCACCGCGGCCAACCTCACAGGAAATGCCGGAAACGAATATCGAAAAACTGATACCAGAGTGATAATCAATACCACGGTTTTCGGTAGCATCGATGGTGATTGTCCATTCCGGGTTGTTGCGTTTTTGCAGAATGTCGACCACTTGTTTTAAGTCAGCGCATTGGCGGCGTGCATTATCCGGCATATTAAGTTTTGCCATGGCGGCAAGCACACTTTCCGCCGAACCTGCGTTCTGTACCAGTCCGATAAGCGCATCAAGATATTTCAGTTTGAAAGTTTTTATCGCCGAAACATCCTTATGTGCAACCGCAGCGAGCAGATACTGTAACTCATCGCTGGAGAATTTTTCATCGGCGAGCAGGGATCCGACAATGCCCGGCAGGTTGAGGTCTATGGATATTTTATTGACACCGGCTTTTTTCAGGGCAACTGCCGCTACCAGAATTATTTCCGCGTCAGCTTCGGCACTTCCTGCGCCGATAAGCTCAATACCGGCCTGATGAAGTTGCCTATCTTTTTTCAGCTGTTCACCCTGCATGCGCAGTATCAGCCCGTTATAGCATAGGCGCAACGGGCGCGGTGCCTGGCTCAGGCGGGTAATGGCGATGCGTGCTATCTGCAAGGTTATATCAGCGCGTATGCCCATAATCTTTTGGGCGGTGGTATCCATCACCCGGAATATCTGTGTACTTAAGGCATTGCGGCGGCCACTGAGCAAGCTATCGCTATATTCGAGCAGCGGTGGCGACACCTGCTCATAACCAAAGCTCTCAAACACTGAAAGCAGGGCGTGCGAAAGCTCAGACTCCTGACGGGCATAAGGCGGCAGAAGGTCGTAGCAGCCGGGTGGCAATAATGGTTTGGTCATAATGGTCTTATAGTCCGTAAATCGTAAATCGTAAATCGTAAATCGTAGCTTGTAATTTGTAGTTTGTGAGATTTTTATTATTACAATTTACAAATTACAATTTACTATTTACCACCTTAAAATCGTTGCGCCCCAGGTTAGTCCGGCACCGAGGGCAGGGCAAGCTATTACCTGGCCTTTTTTGATGCGTCCGTCCCTGGAAGCCTCGTGGAGAGCGAGCGGTATGGAAGCAGCTGAGGTGTTGGCATGGTTCTGTACGGTAGATATAACCTTGTCTTCGCCCATGCCCAATTTATGGGCTACGCTGTTCAGGATACGCATATTGGCCTGATGTGGCACCAGCCAGTCGATAGCATCTTTTTCCATATTTAATTCGTGGAGCCCTTCTTCAACTGCGGCAGGCATTTTGCTGGCGGCGTGGCGGAATATTTCTTTTCCGACCATGGTGAGCACACCGGCTGTGCGTGTAGAGGAAATACCCCCGGTGGTATTGAGCAGGCTAGTATATTGCCCGTCAGAATGGATGCGCGAAAATAAAATACCACGGTCATCATTGTTGCCATAGGATATCTGCGCCTCCAACACCACTGCCGCTGCGCCATCACCAAATAAAATACAGGTTCCCCGGTCTTCCCAGTTCAATATGCGCGAGTATGTTTCCGCTCCGATAACCAATACGCGGGTTGCCTGTCCGGCTACGATAAAACTGTTGGCGACAGTCATGGCATAGACAAAACCGCTACAGGCTGCGTTCATATCGAAAGCGGCGCCGTTTTTAATTCCCAGGCGGTGCTGCACTTTGCTGGCGGTGGAAGGCATGGTATCATCAGGCGTGGTGGTGGCGAGGATGACGAGGTCGATGCTTTCCGGCGCTATGTCAAAATCTTTAAGCGCAGCGGCGGCGGCATGGGTGGCCAGGTCGGATGTAAGCTCATTATCGGCCGCTATGTGGCGCTGGATTATGCCTGTACGCTCTACTATCCAGTCATGGTTGGTTTCCAGGCTGGCGGGAAAATCATAATTAGTCATAATTTTTGCGGGGAGATATGCGCCCGTACCTATTACCACAGAACGCAGCATCAGTCCGCTTCCCCTTCAATGGCCTCAAGATTTGTTTCCGGAACTTTTACCGGGCTAATATGGCCGATCTCATCCATGATGCGGGTGTTGATATGGTGGGCGACCAACTCTACCGCAACACTTACGGCGTTGCAGAAACTATAGGCGTCCGCGCCGCCGTGGCTTTTCACTGCGATACCGGCAAGGCCCAGGAACATTGCGCCATTGCGTTTGCGGTCATCAAGTTTGTCTTTCACGCCTTTGAGCGCGCCGCTGGCCAGTGCGCCGCCGACCTTGGCAACTGGCGAGCTGTTAAAGGCATCGCGCAGATAAGTGCGGATAAGTCTGGCCGCTCCCTCGGCAGTTTTAAGGGCAACGTTGCCGGTAAAACCATCGGTAACTACTACGTCAACCGTTCCGGCAGCAATGTCGTTACCTTCGATGAAGCCGTGGAAATTCAGGCGCAGGCTGGAATTTTTAAGCAGTGTGCAGGCTTCCTTCACTTCGGTTCTGCCTTTCAGATCTTCCGAACCTACATTGAGCAGGCCGATACGTGGGCGTGAAAGGCCAAGCACTGCGCGGGCAAAGGCATCGCCCATTATGGCGAATCTATATAGATCCTGCGCGTCGGATTCCACATTGGCACCCAGATCTAACATAACGCACTCACCGCGTAGTGTTGGGAACAGGGCGGCTATGGCAGGGCGCGATACTCCCGGGAGGGTACGCAGGACAAGTTTAGAAATAGCCATTAGAGCACCGGTATTGCCAGCGGAAACTACGGCGCAGGCGCGACCTTCCTTTACTGATTCTATCGCCAGCCACATGCTCGACTGGCGGCCACGGCGTACGGCAACAGAAGGCTTATCTTCACTGGAAATAACATGCGAGGTGTGAACTATTTCACTGGCAGCTTTAAGGGCCGGACGTGATTTTATCAGCGGCAATATCTCACCTTCATTGCCGAATATCAGGAACCTTATCCCCGGGTGGCGGATAAGCGCCATTTCTGCACCGCAGATCACCGAGTCGGGCGCGTTGTCACCACCCATTGCATCAAGTGCGATAGGGGTCTGGAGTTTCCCGAGAGCCATTGAGGCTACCTTATATTAGCGATTAACTTTATCTGTAGTTACCTGACGGCCATTATAATAGCCATCTGCCGACACGTGATGCGGGCGTTTGAGTTCGCCAGTGGTTTTATCTTCAACCACGGTATTTTTTTTCAGCGCATCATGCGCACGGCGCATATTGCGTTTCGATTTAGTCGTTTTTCTTTTAGGTACAGCCATTGTCTTAATCCTTCCACGATTTTCGGGAAATTAGTTAGTTATCCATATGTTTGATACATGCTTTTAGCACTGCGAAGGGGCTTTGTATATCAAAACCAGCAAAAGGTGAAAGGTTTTTTTTATAATTTTACAGTTTTATATATTAATAGAAAATCAGGCAAATAAAAAGCACACTAACACCATGATATTAAAGAAATATTATGGCAGTAGCGTGCTTTTTTTAAAAAATCACTTAATAGACTATTTAGCTTCTTCAGCGGCAGGAGCTTCAGCAGCAGGAGCAGCTTCAGCAGCAGGAGCTTCAGCAGCTTTTTCAGCAGCTTTTTTAGCGTGCTTTTTGCCATGGTGTTTACCAGCGTGCTTTTTAGCATGCTTTTCGGCTTTAGTATCAGCGGCAGGAGCAGCAGCTTCAGCAGCAGGAGCGGCGGCTTTATGTTCGTTAGCCTGAGCGATAGAAACTGGGGCAACAAGAGCGAGTACCAGAGCGAGAGCAGTGAGTTTATTCATAACTATATGTCCTTATTATTTGTGAGAAAAATAGATATCTCAAAATGAAAATATCCACGTGCGGATTTTTACTACAATGTTAGTTACATGTATATATCTATATCATTACAAAAATTTAATGTTGGATTGTCCCTAAGTCGCTGTCAGCGCCGTCTTCAGGCAATTCCTCACTTTCCGAAGAAGGTAGCGCATAATCTCCGCGGAACCAGCGGGCTAGGTCAACATCGGCACAGCGTCTGGAGCAGAAAGGCTCAATTTCTTTGATGGTGCTTTTGCCACATATAGGGCATTTACCAGAGTTATTCATGGACGGAGGGCGGCAATATTTTTGGCGTAGTCGGATTCTTTGCCGGTAAATACCGCCGATCCGGCCACCAGAACATTGGCACCGGCCTTGATAACTTCCTTGGCAGTTTGCGGATTGATGCCACCATCAACTTCGAGGTCAATGTTGCGGCCGCTTTTATCTATCATTGCGCGCAGGGTTTTAATTTTTTCGAGTTGCGCTGGGATGAATGACTGGCCACCAAAACCTGGGTTTACGCTCATCACTAATATCAGGTCAACATCACCAATTACATGTTCAAGCATGGAAGCAGGGGAGCTTGGCACCAGCGATACACCGCATTTTTTGCCGAAAGATTTTATAAGCTGCAAACTGCGGTGCAAATGTTTGGTCGCTTCGGCGTGGATCGTTATTATATCGGCTCCGGAGTTGGCATAAGCTTCGATGAACTGGTCAACCGGTTCGATCATCAGATGTACATCAAAGGTAAGCTTACTGTAGGATCTGATGGATTTTATTACTACTGGGCCAATGGTCAGGTTGGGGACAAAATGACCATCCATCACATCAACATGGATATAATCAGCGCCGGCTTTATCAATTGCCGCAACTTCATCGCCAAGGCGGGCGAAATCGGCGGAGAGTATGGATGGCGCTATTTTAATTTTGTTCATGTTTTTTATCCTCTGTGATGCTGTCATTCCCGCGAAGGCGGGAATCTTAGACTTAGCCAAAGACCTCCGCCTGCGCGGAGGTGACAAGTAAGTTATTATCCTTTCTTATGCAGAATTGCGCTGTAGAAACCATCCATTCCGTCAAGTTCAGCAAGGTGGAAAGGGAAGGTGCGCACTTCGCCGCGTGCTGTTATACATTCTGTTAATCCACCTAAGGAGGCCGGGGCAACTGGCACCAGCGAAATATCTTTACGTTCAGCGAGGATATTGGTTATCTGCTGTTCGCCTTCCTCTGGTTGCAGTGAGCACACAGCATACACCAGCGTTCCCCCCGGTTTCAGTATATTGAGCGCATGCTGGAGCAGTTTATGCTGCGTTTCGGCGAGGCGGGCGATATCTTCTGGCCTGCGGTGCCATGCCACGTCAGGGTGGCGGCGCAGGGTGCCGGTTGCCGAGCAAGGGGCATCCAGCAATATGGCATCTGGTGCGAAGGTAGGCAGCCAGTTGGAGGCATCGGTAGTTATGTATTCGGCCTGTAGCTTCAGGCGGTGGACATTGGTTTTAAGCATGGTTATGCGTTCTTTGGAGCGGTCAACAGCCGATACTTTTGCACCTGCTGAAGCGAGCTGTGCGGTTTTGCCACCGGGGGCAGCGCAGAGGTCGATTACACGTTTGTCTTTCACATCACCAAGCAGGCGGGCGGGGATAGTGGCGGCCATGTCCTGCACCCACCAGTTTCCTTCGGCGAAACCTTTCATGTGAGTTATGTTTTTTGCCGAACGCAACCGCACTGATCCAATGGGAAGTACAACACCGCCAAGCTGTTGCGCCCAGTAATCGGGATCGGATTTTACGGTAACGTCGAGTGGTGGTTCGACCAGGTGCATATCGGCAATCTTGCGGGTTATGGCTGCGCCGTAAGATTTTTCCCAGCTATCCCATAACCATTTTGGGGTATTTAATTTTGCTGCATCCTGCTGGTCTATAATTTCCCTGCCTTCCTTTGCAACCCGCTTCAGTACGGCATTGACCAGCCCGCTGAATTTTTCCAGCTTTATCTGCTTGGTCATTTCTACTGAAGAATGTACCGCTGCATGGGGTGGGGTATCCAGCCACATAAGCTGGACAATGCCAAGGCGCAGGATATGCATAATCCGCGAGGTTTTACTATTTAGCGGGTGTTCAAGGAATTTGCCAATCAGTTCATCAATCTGGCCAATACGGCGTAACACGATCTTTACCAATAGCTGTGCGAAAGCCCGGTCCGATGGGTTCAGCATGGCAAAGTGGCGGTCACTTGTCCAGGCGCTATCAAGAGTCTTGCCTTTGTCCAGCGTATGTACAAGCGCTACAAGCGCGCTCAGGCGGGCATTTGAAGGAAGTGAACTCTCGGTAATATTAGTTTGTTTAATTATCATTATTGTAATAGTTTCTGTTTATATCCAACACTTATGGCATAACTGCGGCAAATAATGAAGTGGCATATTTATGAAAAATGCGAATAAAGACAATAAAAATAAGAAAAAACCGGAAAATAACCCGGAAAAAAAGCCAGAAACAACCAAAATTGAAGAAATCGGGGGGCGCGGTGGCCTCGACCCGACACGCTTTGATGATTGGGAAATAGCTGGCCGCTGCGTCGATTTTTAATGGAAATTCCGGATTTCCGGGTGTTGGTGGCGGGGATATCTCTAACTTCTTGCGCAAGACCAAAAAGAGATTCCTGCCAATTCTTTTAAATATAAGGTGGGCAGGAATGACAATAGTCCGTTATATCTGGTGGCGGAACCAGGTCATCTGGCGTTTGGCGTAGTGGCGGGTAGCGGTCTGGCATTTTTCTATCGCTTCGGGTAAGGAGCTTTCGCCGCGCAGGTAAGCAGCCAGTTCACGCACGCCGATTGTCTTCATGATGGGCAGATTTTCCGGCAGGTTCTGCGTCATGAGTTGCTTTACTTCCTCGATGGCTCCGTCTTCTATCATTTTTGTAAAACGCATATCACAGCGCCTGTATAATTCCTCGCGTGGGATTTCGATTTTGGTTATTTCGATTTCTTCTGCTGGGTAGGTTGGTGTTACTTCCTGTTCCTGCCAATAGGATAATGTTTTGGCAGTGCCCAGCCATACGGCATAGGCGCGGATCAGCCGTTGCTTGTCATATACTTTCAAGCGTTCAAAAAATTTGGGGTCGATAGCGCGCAGCCGTTCGCTGAAAGCTTCCTTGCCCATCGCCTCGTAATCACTGGTTGCCTGCGTGCGCACGCTGGCGTCAATATCGGGAATTTTAGCAATGCCGTTTACCAAAGCATTT
>CAZUXB010000044.1:0-17256 GCA_964624555.1 uncultured Rickettsiales bacterium
CAGGGGAATCATAATCCCTTGGTCGGGTGTTCAAATCACCCCCGAGCCACCATTTTACCTAGATATTTCAATATCAATTTCTCCCCTCTCCTAGCCGCTTATTTTGCCAAGTCGCAGCTAAGTCGCAAATATTATTGCGCATGATTAATCGTATGGTAACAAGGTCGTAAGACAATCTCTTAATTATGTGAGCCAAACTATGTGGCCTAAATATCCAGAAGAATACACTTTAAGTGAGATAAAACTCAGACTTCTGATGCTTGAAATAAAGAAGTGCTATGGCAATGTTGAGTCCAAAGAGTGGCAAGATATTTTTCGCGGTTTGTTAAATGAAAACAATCAAATAACTGAACAGGAGCATGAATATTTACTTTCACTAAGTCGTTTAATTGAATGTTCAAACGCAACCAGCTTGTGCAAATTGTCTTCTTTTATAAAATCAGGTCACCTATATGAAAATGGATTTAAGGTAGTTAAAGAGATATTGTTTGCACTAAGCGAACATCCCAACTTCCGCGACAGAGATTCCAAAGATTATTGCTCACTCAAGAACGAGGTTTTGCGAAATTTTATTTCGGATAATCGGCTTGAGGAAATAGATACTATAATTCAAAGCCATAAACTTTTTGGTTTTAGTATCATTATCCAAGAGTTAAAGAGCAAACAAGATGAGTTTGTTAATGTTCTTGAGACTGTGTGCTATTCCCAAAATTTAACGACAAATCCAGCTTGCCCACAGATTTTAATGATTTGCACTGCCTTGAAGGAATTGTTGCCATAAAGCGCATATTCAAGCCCATACTAAGCACCTATAATTTGCCAGCAGGTTTTCGGCTCAAGATGGATGGATTATATTGGTATGGTGATGATATGGATCCAATAAACTGGCAGAAGCCATGAAGAAACCATTAGCAGGTATGGAAACACGTTTTGCCAATATTCCTGCTGATGCTGGTAAAGGCATGGGCGTGTTTGAGGAACTGCATGAATTTGCCAATCCTGAATCATTCTGCCGTCATTTAAGCAATGCCAGCAAAAAATATTATGGTACTGCCATACGTTCATTCCTGCATTACATCACCACCTTGCAGCCTGACACGCTAGAGCAGATAATATCAACTACCCAGCGAGATTTTATTGCTCAGTATCTACCTGATAACTCCGATGGTCAGGTAAAGCGTGTGGCTGCACGCTTTGGGCATATTGCTGCTGCTGGTGAGATAGCTATAGAAAACGGCATACTGCCATTAGAGCTTGGTACAGCATTCAGTAACTAGCTTCTTTCAGCAATTAAGACCAGATTTTATTTGTCTGAATGGTCTGTTAGCGGTCGAAATAAAAACTTTAGAGGAAGATGGCAAAATCAGAATAGATAACTTTTCTGATGATTTAAGGCTTAGAGATGACTTTCCTCAAATGATGGGAAGTGCTCCATTACATTCTGTACTTAAAAACATGGCAGATAGCGAAAACTTACAAAAAAAGGCGTTAGATCGCATCGGTCGTGCCATAGTTGCTCATGTTCGCAAAGCAAATAAACAATTACGAGCGTATGACCAGCTTGTACAACAAAAGAATCTTGTAAAATTGCTTATCCTCATTAATGAAGATCATCAAGTTTATGAGCCCCAAGTAGCTGCGTTTGCTATACAAAAAGCATTGCGGCACAAAGAAGATGGGAAACTATCGTATGTAGATGTTGATGCAGTAATCTATTTAACAGAACGCCATGCTTTGATTCAAGACAAACTACTGACTTACCCTATTGTATGTATTGAAGGTATGGGTATTGAAATAGCATCTTGGAAAAGAGATGTATTAGATAATGTGGTCAACAGATGGAAAAAATGGAGCGGTTATGCTGTAATTGAGGACAAATCATCTATTAACGAATTTACAACTATTGAACATGTTCCCGATGAGATGACTAGGTATGAAAAATGGGAATTAGAATACCGTAGAAAACCATACATGGCATATTTAGCAGATGAACAGTTGAGAGATATATTCGATGAAATTATCGTGCATGCAGTATTATCTTTCCATAAAGAGTCACCGTATAAACCACCTAAAGATGAAATAGCTATGTATATGGAACGAATGTCTCACATGAGAGTAGAGATGACAGGGCGTGGCATTCCAATCATAAAATTCAAATTTGAACCTCAGCGGGAAATCGCAGCAGCAAGAAGAATGAGATTACAAGAAGATGTTATAAGTTGGTTAATAAAACAACATCCTTAAAAAACCTAATACAATCTACATTTCATTATGTTTCCGCTGTGATGCGCGGATTTATTGGCTGGAATTATTCAGTCGCCCAATACACTGAAATCAAATATAATAATTAGTGATAAATAATAACAAAACATGAGGTTTGATGAAACAGGCGAAGGTTCTCTCCGAAGCGGAAATGAAACGATTGCTCACCATAATATCAAGTGGGCGTTAGTGGACGGCGTTGGTTTATTACGAAACTGGCACATAATAGTGTTTCGGCAAAAGTTATCATGACGCTGGCTGGTCACAAGCATTTATCAACCACCCAGCGTTATATTGATGTAAATGATGAAATGCTCAGGGCGGCGGTGGAGATATTATAGTATCACTCTTCCTTAAACGCTCTCTCTAAGCTATCGGTGAGTGGGGCGAGCATGTAGGAGAAGAAAGAGCGTGATCCTGTGCGGATGAATACGTCAACGGGCATTCCGGGGTAGAGTTTAACTTTATTCTCTACTGCTTTGAGTTCCTCACTATCAACCTCGACCCTTGCAGTATAATAGGAAACATTCTGGATACCTTGCTGTTCGCTGAAGGCATCGGCGGATACTTGAGTCACTTTGCCAGTCAGCATCGGCATTTTGCGCGATTTATAGGCAGAAAACACAATTCGCGAATCCATACCAATTTCGACCACATCAATATCGGTGGGTTGCACTTGTACTTCCAGTACCAGCTTATCGCTTTGCGGGGTTATATCCATGATCGGTGCGCCAGCCATGATGACACCACCGACTGTGTGGAATTTAAGACCTGTGACTATTCCTTCGGATGGAGAGGTAATAATGGTACGCTGCATAACATCGGTTGCAGCACGGAGCTTTTCTTCATAGTCACTTATTTTTGAGCGAGTATCACGGAGTTCTTCAGCGAGTTTAGAGGAGAACTCATTTTGCAGATTAATAATATCCATTTCAGCTTCGGTGGTGGTTTGCTCGGCTTTAGCGATTTGCGCCTGATATTGACCACTATTGCCTTTAAGTTCCTCAGCGCGACGTTGCAAGTCAAGTAATCTTGGTTTGGTTGCCATACCTTTTTTATAAAGACCTTCAATTCCTTCAAGTTCATCTTTAATTAAAACAAGTTGACTATCGGCACTTTCTTTCTGCGCTTTAAGACCTGTGATTTCTTCTTTGATACCCTCAATGCGCTGCTTCAGTGAGTTTAACTTTCCTTGCTGTGCGTCATGCTGAGTAACAAATAAATCGGTTTGCGCTTGCAGAGTTTTTGCTAATTCTTGATTCTGCTCTGCGGCTTCTTTCAGCCAATCAGGAAACTCTGGGGAACTGGCATTACTCTTAAGAGAGGTAATTCTGGTTTCGGCTGCTCTTAGAGACCATAATTCGCTTTGTACAATCTCGCGGTTAGCTTTTGGGGCTATATCACTTATCTCCAGTAATGGTTGCCCAGCTTTTACCATCTCGCCTTCCTCCACCAGTATCTTTTTAACAATACCACCTTCCAGATGCTGCACGGTTTTACGTTTGGAAATTACCGCTACATTCCCTTTGGCAATCGCAGCACTTTCAATAGGTACAATCATTCCGAAAACAATAAATATAAGGCATATCGCCGTTATGACTAATACGCAGGCACGAAATGGGGCGTAAACACTGGCAACAGCAGGATTACTACCTTTATATTCCTTATTGCTTACCACCTGAACAAAACTATCCATGTTATGAATGGAAGAGATAACTTTAGGGTGTTCAGTAAATTCTTGAGATTTCTTTTTAATCTGCTCAAATTTGTTTTGCAGATTTTCGCGCTGAAAAAAATCACGAAGAATATTTAGGTATTTAGAGAAATTTTTCATGACGGAGCCATTGTCCGATTTTTAGTTTTGGTAGCGTAAGCAGCAGTTACTTCACCAACGCTGCCAAACGCTTCAACTCTGCCATCACGAAGAACCAACAGTTTATCAAAGTTGGTAAGTAAAGCATTGCGGTGGGTTATCACTACTGTAGTTATTTTTCTTTGTTTAGCTAAATGCAGTGCGGCTATTAGTGCTTGTTGTCCTTCTTCATCAAGATTAGCGTCGGGTTCATCAAGCACCATAAAACGCGGTTCACCATAAAACGCTCGTGCCAATCCAACCCTCTGGCGTTGCCCAGCAGAAAGCATCGCGCCACCTTGCCCTATCTCACTATCATACCCTTTTGGCAGACGCAGGATAAGTTCATGAGCACTTGCCATCTGCGCGGCTTTTATAATGGCTTCTGGCGAGGCATCATGATTAAACCGCGCGATATTATCTTTAACCGTACCACTGAATAGTTCCACATCCTGCGGCAGATAACCAACAAACTTTCCAAACTCAGCACGTGACCAACGGTAAATATCCGCCGAGTCCAAACGCACAATGCCAGATGACGCTGGCCATATTCCCATGATAAGGCGAGCTAAGGTTGATTTACCCGAACCGCTGGCTCCAACAACGCCTAAAACCTCACCAGCATTAAGAGCAAAGCTTATCTCTTTTAAAATTGGCTCTTCTCTGCCTTCAACCGCAAAGGTTAATTTTTCGACCGAGAGCATTCCAGCAGGTGCAGGAAGCGACATTCCAGTCTCACGGCTGCTACCATCAGCGAATGCTTTTTTAAGGCGTGAATAAGCAGCACGAACATCATTAAATGATTTCCAACTGGCTATTGCTGCTTCAAATGGGGCAAGCGCACGGCTAGCAAGTATAGAAGCGGCAATGATTGCACCCGTGGTGACCTGACCTTCTATAGCCAGCCACGCCGAAGCACAAGTAACCAGCACCTGCAAAGAAAGCCGCACAAACTTCGTTCCACCCTGAATGATTGAAGAACGACCACTCGCTTGCGCCTGAAACTCTCCAGTGGTTTTCTGCATCGTTTTCCAGCGATTGGCTAAAGCTTCACCCATGCCCATCGCTTCGGTCACTTCAGCGTTGCGGGTAGCTAGTTCCAATTCCTGCATCGCTCGTAAGCTGCGTATATTTGCTTCATGGCTAGGGCGGCGCATGGCGGTTTCATTCAGCCATGCCAGTAACAACAGCAATATCGCGCCAACAGTCACCAGCACACCAAGAACCCAATGCACAACAAATAGCGCAGTGATATAAAGCAGTGACCACGGCGTATCGATCATAGTAACCAAACCCTGCCCACCGATGAATTGTTTTAGCGAACCCGCATCACGCAAATGTTGCGCACCTTTCCCACCCGTTGCGGCTTGCGCAAGTACCAGTGGTAACACCACTTCCGCTACTGAATCATGCAGCCAGTCAGCCGCTTTTTGTAGCATCATACTTCGTAGCGTTTGCAACAGTCCCGCCGCCGCGAACATCGCAAGCATGATAACAGTAAGCCATAACAAGGTTGGCATACTTCCAGTGCTTAGAACTCTATCCATCACCTGTAATGAATATAACGAAATAGGAAGTATCAATAGATTGATAAAAAAACTGGCAAACCCCACCGCCAACCACACCGGACGCAGTAATTTGAACATCGTACCAAGGCGAGTGTTTTTCTCAAGTTTCATAGTCAATTTATAACTATTAGTTAACTTTTGTACAACTGGAAAGTTGAAGCACTTTTGCAGCAAATATTTAATATATAACATGTCTCAATATGGGACTGAGATGCATTCAAATATTAGCTTGTGGACAAAACAATCAATTCTGGTAGCGTGGTTTTGATTAAATAAAAACAGAGCAAATTAATGCCGCAAAAATATAAACACAGTTTATTTTTTTTATTTGCAATGTGTTTATGTTGTTTTTCTTTTCCAGCTAACGCGAATGAACCTGCCAAGCCAGAATGTTATGATTTTGCTGACCCTGTGCGAGTAAAGGTTGGTGAAACAGAGTTTCATATACCAAATAAATTCCACCCAGTATTTTTTGTGTATAAAGATGGGCAAGCTCGCAGCTTTGGGCAGGAAAGTTGCAGATGTTATGACCAGAAAAACGAAGATAATAAAACCGTTTCAAGGCAAGGCTACTGCCAAGAGCCAAATCAACCAGCGTTTGAAATTGGAGAATTTTTTATTCGCTCTAAATACTTCGGTGATGAAAGGCAAAATTATTTTCCAGAATTATTGGGTAACTTAGATATTCAAATTTCAAGAAAACGACAAGAACCAATAGATTCATATTGTGAAACTAAAAATAAAATTGATGGTGAAATAGAGAAGTGGAAAAGATATGAGAAAGCACCGGATTTTTTTGAAGCTCCTAAGCAATCATCAATTAATACTATAAATGGTTCTATCTATTATTTTTCAGAAAAGCACCATTTCTTTGGGTTCCCTATTCTAATTGAATGCTTAAGACAAGAACAAACTATTCCAAGTAGAACTAAACCTCCAATAAATGAGTATGCACAAAGTGATTCTATAGGTCGCCGTTGCCAGTTCTTATCTGTTGTTGGCTCGGCGGTTGGGTTTAAGCCAGTGATAGACCTTGGTGATAAAGATGATTTTCTTCATGCTGCACCACGCGGGAGCATTGTATATGGCGGCACGGGTAAGGACACGTTCGAGCTTGGAAGTGATTATCTCATTGGTGATGCTGCTGTGGAAGATAAAATCACTTACCAAGGCAAGCAGATATATGGTGGTGTGACGTGGAAGGGACAGGAGTCACCGTGGGCTAAAGGATTATACGGAATAAAATACGCCCTTAGCGATAATGGCAGTGAATTGGTGATTAAAAACCTAAGCGGCAAGGATACGTATTTAGCTGGGTTTTTTGACCAATTAAGCGGGCAGACTGCGGGTATTCGCATTGGTGAAATTTCGATGGAGTCCTACCGCCTGAGAGACACACCCAAAAACTGGCAGATATATGAGACGTATGAGGCGATATTTGGGTATTATTTGAAAGCGAAAAATGATAATGTTATTGACTGGATATATCCTAAAGCTATGGTGTGTTAGTCATTTTAAATTGGGATTAACGGATGCTAATTAAAATCTGTAGCAGTTTTGGACGGTTGTTAGTTATCCTTGCCCTAATGATCCATCCAGCTTTTGCGGATGAGGCGAACAAGCCCACTATATTTGTAGAAGAGTATGCTAGCACTGATATCAGGCCGAGCTTTAGCACCATATTAAGTGAAGAGGTAAACTCATTAGCGCAGGAGAAAAAGCCTTACGGATATATACTTGATATTCTTCAGAAGCAGCTAAATGCCATTCCAGCCAAAAATCAGGCTCAAGCTGATTATCATGTGGTTTTTATTACTATAAATAGTTCTTATGAAACTGAGTGGAGAGGCAAGAAATTAGAGCTTCCTAACCTCGATCCGACGCTCCCTAAAAATAAATATGAGAGCGATAGTAACGTAAAGTCCTATCATTTTAAATCTACATGGATACGTGGAACGTTGTATACAAAAGATAATAAACCGATTGGTGGAATTATTATAATTCCAATATCAGATATTGCAAAGAAAGATCAATTATATAAAGCGGCTTATGGTAGTTGGGATAAATTTGATGAAATTGATACAACAAAATTAAATGATGTAGCTTTAGCCTATGTGTATGCACAGAAAAATAATACACTGCCTGAAAAAAGACTTGAGTATTATAACAATACTCCTGAAGGCAGAGAAGAAAAATTGAAAGGCATATCTTCCTCGAAAGGACGTGTTGCATTGGTATTGGCTCGTTTCGCGGCTATCTGCCCATCAAAAGATGGACAAATTTATTCTGCTGAGAGAATATGGGGTAAATGTGTAAAAGATTCACAAGTTTTTTATAATAGCTTGTATATGAATATTGTCTCAAGTTTGTTTAATCAGGTCATTAAAGCAAGTGATAATAAGATATATGATATATCGCCATCTGCGGAAGTTATAAAGGCTATTAGTATTTCGTCTGAAAATTATAACTGTTTTTCCAAATATATTAAGGAGAATGCAAAATGACAATTCAAACAGTGTTAGAAAATATAATTTGGACTGGTTATACAGGAGATGAAGGATTTATTGATCAAACTCGAATTATTGTAGCGTTAACACAATTATATAGTGTATCAGAGCATGCTAGAGATATATTGGATAAAATAACTCCGTCAAAAAAGCTAACAATACAATTTGAGGCTGACCATTTTGAAGCTGATACAGGGCAATTTAAAATTTATATTGATCCGACTATGGAGCAAGATTATTATATAAGTCCAAACGGCAGAGCAGTTGAATGGCCCTTATCTGTTTCCATAGCTCATGAATTGGTGCATGCGATAGAAGGATTGAGTGATAATCCACAGATTGCCCCAAACTTTGCTGGGCCTGTAGTGGAAATGACCAATTTAATACATGATGATTTTGAAATTCCGCATCGTTTAAGTTATAAAGGGGCTGGAGTCGCACCACAGTTAGAGGGAGGGAAAGAATACACCAATGGACTTCAAATTGATACGGCAATTGTACTTAATTTTTCTGAAAACAATCAGCCAGTTAATAATTATGATGTTACCTCAAATGGACATATTGCAGGTAGTAGAGATTTATTAATAGGTAATAGCGCAAATAATGTAATATTTTCTGGAAACGGAAATGATTTTTTATATGGAAATGGAGGGAATGATTCTCTCGAAGGTGGTACAGGCAATGATTTTATTGACGGTGGAGAAGGAAATGATACTGCATTTTATGATGGTACAACGGTTGTAAACATAAATGTTCGAGCATCCTCATCAGGTTCCAGCAATCCTGGCACCATTGAAATTGATGGTGGTGCTGGTAATATTGACCATATCAAGAACATAGAAAAAGTTGAGCTAAATGCTTTAAATAACACCATCACCGTCACGCGCAATCCCAATATTCCATACCCGAGCAACGTGATGATTGACGGTGGTGATGGGATAGACACGCTGCAATATGCGGGGACGAATGTGGTGACTTCCATAAAAGAAATCACAGCACCGAATGAAGCCGACTCTAACGGTTTAAAAATGGAACTAATCGGCAACATAGAGAATATCATCGGCACAGGCGGCGACGATAAGCTCAATATTGGCTTGCTCGCGAACACGAAAGTGACGAGCATTAATGCTGGGGATGGTGTGGATCATGTGTGGGTGTTTGGCTCGTTGGTAGGCTCTAACCCGACCATAGACCTTGGTGATAAAGATGATTTTCTTCATGCTGCACCACGCGGGAGCATTGTATATGGCGGCACGGGTAAGGACACGTTCGAGCTTGGAAGTGATTATCTCATTGGTGATGCTGCTGTGGAAGATAAAATCACTTACCAAGGCAAGCAGATATATGGTGGTGTGACGTGGAAGGGACAGGAGTCACCGTGGGCTAAAGGATTATACGGAATAAAATACGCCCTTAGCGATAATGGCAGTGAATTGGTGATTAAAAACCTAAGCGGCAAGGATACGTATTTAGCTGGGTTTTTTGACCAATTAAGCGGGCAGACTGCGGGTATTCGCATTGGTGAAATTTCGATGGAGTCCTACCGCCTGAGAGACACACCCAAAAACTGGCAGATATATGAAACCTATGAGGCGATATTTGGGTATTACCTTAAGATAATGACTGGCACATCGTATTTTGCGGGGGTTGACCCGTTGGTGCTGGATCTGGATGCGGATGGGATAGAACTCTCCGCCCGTTCCTCCGTCTCACCGTTTTATGATGTGGATGCGGATGGCTTTGCCGAAAAAACTGGCTGGGTGCGGGGCGATGACGCGATACTCGTGCGTGATTTGAACGCTAACGGCAAGATCGATAATGTGGGCGAGATGTTCGGCAATGCCAGCACCACGGGGTTTAGCGCGCTTGCAACACTGGATAGCAACGCGGACGGCAAGATAAGCTCGCTCGATAGCGCGTTTTCGACACTTAAGCTATGGCGCGACCTTGACGGCGACGGAGTCACCGACGCGGGCGAACTGCAGACCTTATCAGCGGCAAGCATCGCCTCTATCAGCCTTGCGAACGCCAGCACCATCCAGAATATTGCGGGGAATATCGTCACCGCCACTGGCACATTCACCCGCGCTAACGGAACCACTGGCGCGGTGGGCGATGTTGCCCTACGCGCTAACCAGCGCGACACGGATTGGCTGGGGGATAAGACCATCGATTCGGCATCTGCGGCTTTGCCGGAGCTTAAAGGATTTGGGACACTCACCGACCTTCGCATCGCCATGACCGATAGTGCGGCTCTTAAAAGCGCGGTGACGACTGCTCTTACCCAGCTTGGATCTTTAAGCCTTAGCTCGATGCGCTCGGCTCTTACGCCGGTGCTTAATGCGTGGATGGCGGCGGTGCCTGTGCCTGCGGGCAACCCCGGAACGGTGGCGCATGTGGATGTGCCGATTCTCTCGCAAGTGACCAGTAGTGGCGCGGTGGTCAATGATTTTGCCTATAAGGTGACGGATATACAAGGTAGCTATTGGAAGCTCGCGAGTGGTGATGCGGTGAAGAATGCGCAAGGGGTGGTGATCGCTCGCCCGACCATTACCGAGGTGTTGGCGCAGACATCAACCCAAGGAACATGGACAACATTCAACGGGCAGCAGATACAATTCCTAGAGCGGTATCTGGGCACAGAACTTCCGATTGGGAATGAGAATAACTTAAGTGGTGCGGCGGTGGTTGATGCAGCGCAAGGGCTGCTTAATGAAATGTGGCGCACGCTTAACGATGTTGCCGTAAAGCTGGCTATTCAGGGGCCGCTTGCATCGTATTTCCCAGGTATAATCTATAACTCAGTTACTGATAAATTTGAGGCAACGACTGCCCAGCAAATAGCCCCAGCCATTCAGGCGATCTTCAGCGCGGCACCTACTAATACATCTGGTGCGCTTGCACATCTGGCAACGTGGAAACCTATTATTGATGTGTTTTTGGGTAGCTTTGACCGAGGTGGCAACCTTGAAATCTCCTATGGTTTCCTGATGAAAAATATCGTTGCGGCTTATGAAAACGTGAGCCTAGCAACATCACTTGTACAAGCAGCCGATGCTTTTGGCATACCAGCAGATTTGATTAAAACGGGCACGGGAACAATAAACGGTAGCGATGATGCTGACCTGTTCTATCTGGGGACTGGCAACCAGAATGTTCACGGGGGAGTTGGGCCAGATACGTATATTGTTGGCAGGAACTTTGGGAGTGATACCATTGATGGAACTAATGATGCGCCAAGTGGTAGCCCTGATACGGTGCGGTTTGCTCATCTGAATTCTAATCAAGTTACTATGGTACGCGATGGTATCGATTTAATTATTACTGAAGTGGGAACTAGCAATAGCATTCGTATTATTGGACAATTCGCGAGGCAAAATTACTCACTGCCTATCTTTAATCTAATATCGTATGCAATACCTAATCATGGCGTAGAAGAAATTATCTTTGCGGGTGGGCAGGTGTGGGACAGGCTGGATATTGCTAAAGCGGTTTCTACCAATACTGCGGGCAATGACATCATTAATGGTACAGATACCATCGATTTCCTTGATGGTGGCTTAGGAAACGATACGCTGAATGGTGGCATTGAAGGTGATGTGTATATATTTGGTGCTGGGTATGGGCAGGATGTCGTTTATGATAATATTGGCATCATAACCATTGATTCTCCAGACATCGTACAATTCAAAGCAGGAATCACCTTGGATATGGTATCGTTCACCCGTCAAGGGGACTCCAAGGATCTGGTGATAAAAATAAATGGAACGAGCGAGCAACTGACCATTAAAGACCAGTTCTATGCTTTGTATCCCGGAATATACAGCACTCAATGGGTTTCTCGTATTGAGGGTTTTGTGTTTGATGATGGCACGAACATATCATGGGATCAGGTCTTTGATATGGTTATTAGCTCAGCGGAAACCTCTGGAAATGATACCATATACGGATTCTCTCGTACAGATACCTTTATAGGTGGTGCAGGAAATGATTTTTACTCTGGTGGGGAAGAAGGAGATCTTTACACATTAGGTTTTGGTTACGGTAATGATATCATAAGCGACCAGCGAACCAATCTGTATAGTGGTAATAATGATACATTGCAATTCTTAGACGGAATAAACCCTGAGGACTTAGTATTGTCACGCACTGGAGGAAATGGCGTTCCTTATGATCTAAAAATAACGATTCCAGATGGTAGCAATGTAACTATTAAAGATCAATTCAACCTTCTGCCAGTATTTGGAATGGATACGGGGCGCATTGAATATTTCACGTTTAAAAATGGAACTCAGTGGGATTATAATTATATGAAGCAGGTTGTGCTGGAACGCAGCATAACCTCTGGTAACGATACCATATACGGATATTTAGAAACTAATGATACGATCAATGGTGGCGATGGGGATGATACGATTAATGGTCTAAGCGGCAACGATGTCATCATCGGTGGAAAAGGCAATGACACGTTGGTTAATAACACTTCATTGTATGAAACAGGCGACACTACCTATATTCATAATCTCGGAGATGGCGTTGACACGATTATCGAAGGTTATTTTTCAGGTAATGATACACTACAATTAACTGGTGCTGGTCTTACTTCTACCAATGTTATTTTTCAGGCAATATTTGATTACAATTCTCCCTTTAATAATAGCGCGATATTGAGTTTTAATGGTTTATCAGACCAAATCATTCTTAAAGATGAATTTGGTCCATATGGGGCTGGCGTAGAGTATATACAATTCTCCGATGGAGTGGTTTGGAATAAACAAACTCTGCAACTGCAATATTTATCCAATGCTTCAACCAATGGAAACGATTATATTTACGGCTTCGCAGGAAATGATACGATCACTGGTGGTTTGGGTGATGACACCATGGATGGGCTTGGTGGCGACGATATTTATATCCATAACCAAGGAGATGGGATTGATACGATTGGGGATCAGATTTTCAGTGGAAATGATACGGTCAAGCTCTTCGGTGCAGCTCTGACCTCAACTAATGTGATTATTTCAAGACCTGTTACAGAACTTGATAATATTATTATAGGTTTTAATGGCGTATCTGACAAAGTTATCAATAAAGGTGTATTTGCTAATTTAGTTGCGGGTGCAGAAAATATTATTTTCTCTAACGGCGTAACATGGGGAATTCAGGATTTTAAAAACAGATATTTATCTGATGTCTCCACTTCAGGCAATGATACGATTTATGGCTTCGCAGGAAATGATATTATCACTGGAGGGGTAGGTGATGATTATATGAATGGGTTAGGTGGTAACGATTTGTATTTTTATAATGAAGGTGATGGCAATGATACAGTTAGTGATTATGAAGGAAATCAAGATACACTTCAATTAAATGGGGCTGGTCTAATTTCTACTAATGCAGTTATCTATCGTGATGGAGCCTCAAATACTGTTACCTTAGGTTTCAACGGAGTTTCCGGTTCAATAAAATTAGGTGGTCTATTTGAAAGACATGATTCTCAGGTGGATCGTATAATATTCTCTAATTCAGTTATATGGGATAGAGATGATATAAGACTTGCATATATTAACAATATTCAGACTTCAGGAAATGATAACATATATGGTTTTAATGCGGCGGAAACCATCACTGGTGGCTTAGGTGATGATTACATGGAGGGGTTAGGTGGTAACGATCTGTATATCTATCGTGAAGGTGATGGCAATGATGTAATTACTGAAAGTTATAATGGCGATATGGGTTTTGATACCTTGCCATTATTAGGAGCTAATCTAACGTCCGATAAAGCAATTGTTACTCGCCCTGCTGGAGAATATACCCATGCAATACTAGGGTTTGTTGGTGTATCTGGCACTATTAAATTGAACAATCAATTTGGTGGCAATGGCGTTCCAATAGAGAATATTATTTTTTCCGACGGGGTCGTTTGGGATCTAGCGGATTTACAAGCTAGATATTTACAAGGAGCGGCAACCAATGGGAATGACATCATTTATGGATTTGAATATTTTAATGATAATATTGAGGGTGGAAGTGGTGATGACACTATAGATGGTCTTGGTGGGGATGATATTTTACGGGGGCTTAGCGGTGATGATACCTATATCCACACACAAGCACAGGGAAATGATACCATAGAAGAAGGCTATTTGGGTGGATTTGATAGCTTGCAGTTAAATGGTTCTGCACTTAAGAAAGACAATTTTTACCTTACTGTTGGGACTAACCCAGCTACAGCGGTATTTAATTTTTCTGGAATTACAGATAAAATTTATATTGCTAACCAACTAGATCCTAATCCGGTGTATGGTTTAGAAAAATTCATTTTTAGTGATGGCGAAATTTTGCTGCGCAGTGATTTAGTTACTGGCACTTCGTCTAACGATATTGCGCTAAATGGTAACAGTAACGATAATGTTATGTTTGGTTTTGCAGGTAATGATATTTTAAATGGTAACGATGGCAATGATATTATAATAGGTGGAACTGGTGGTGATACCATTAATGGCGGTAATGGGATAGATACCGTTTCTTATTTAGATTCAGCAAGTTTAGTAAATGTTAGCCTTATGCGTACCGGCGTTCAGTTTGGCGGTTCGGCAACTAATGATATTCTCTCTAACATAGAAAATATCATCGGGTCATTCTCAAATGATACGTTAACTGGAAATGCTAGCAATAATATCATTACGGGAGGGCTTGGTAGTGATACCATTGATGGTGGTGCAGGAATTGACACGGTTTCTTATAAAGACTCTGCTGTCGCCGTAGCAGTAAATCTTGCCTTAACCACAGCACAATCTGGCGGAACAGCACAAGGTGATAGTTTATCCAATATAGAAAATATCATCGGCTCTTCTAACAATGACACACTAACTGGCAGTGCTGTAGCCAATGCAATAGATGGCGGTGCTGGTAACGATACCATCAATGGTGGAGTTGGTGACGATACTGTAACTGGTGGTGCGGGTGTTGATGTTTTCGTTATTAATAAGGACGCTGGTTCTAGCGATATCATCACTGATTTTAGCACCAGCACAGTTGGTGAATATATAAGCTTACTTGGTTTCACTAACTCCGTTAATTTTTCTAATCTTAATATCGCCCAAAATGGGGCGAATACAGTTATTACCCTTGAAAATGGACAAACGCTCACTTTGCTGAATGTTACCGCAAGCACACTTAGCCCCGCAAGCTTTGGGCAAACAGGGCCAATCAATGGCACTTCTGGCAATGATGTATTAAATGGTACAGCGGGAGCGGATATCATTAATGCTTTAGCTGGCAATGATATCATTAACGGTAGTGCTGGAGCGGATACTATCGATGGTGGAGCCGATATTGATACGATGTCTTATGCAGCTTCAGCTTCTGGAGTGACGGTGAATTTACAAACGAACGTCAATACGGGCGGCGATGCTGCTGGGGATAGCTTATCTAATATTGAAAATGTTACTGGCTCTGGCTACAATGATATTTTGACAGCCTTGGCGACAGGAAGTGTGTTAACTGGTGGGGCAGGTGTTGACAATCTCAATGGCGGGGTTGGCAATGATACGCTGATTGGTGGTACAGGCGGTGATATTATCAACGGTGGAGCTGGTATTGATACGGTTTCGTATATTGATTCTACAGGGATAGTAAATGTCGATTTAACTCGTGCTGGTGTGCAGTTTGGAGGGTCGGCAATCGACGATATTTTGTCTAATATCGAAAATCTTACTGGTTCAAACTACAACGATAGCTTATATGGCAACACCATAGACAATATTATACGTGGCGGTTTAGGAAATGATTATATTTTTGCCAATGATGGCAACGATACGCTTTATGGTGAAGATGGTGATGATAATATCAGTGGGGATAATGGGAATGACACCATTCAAGGCGACGCAGGAAATGATATTATCGCAGGTGGTAGTGGCGTTGATTCTCTTAGTGGAGGGGATGGAAATGATGTCTTAACTGGAGGACTTGGTGGTGATACAATAAACGGTGGAAATGGTTCAGATACAGTTTCTTATGCGGACTCAGCAAGTTTGGTAGATGTAAACCTGACTCGTACGGGTGTGCAGTTCGGTGGTTCGGCTACAGATGATATTCTATCAAATATTGAACATATTATCGGTTCAGCTTACCCCGATAAGTTAGCTGGTAATGCAGTCGCCAATACCATAGACGGTGGTGCCGGAACGGATACGATGTCTTATTTTGCTTCTACCTCTGCTGTTACGGTTGATCTTTCTTTAGCTACTGCTCAATCTGGTGGCTTTGCTGCTGGAGATATTTTGATCAATATTGAAAACCTTACTGGCTCTATGTATAACGACATACTGACTGGCAATACTGGTAATAACATCCTGACTGGAAGCACAGGCAAAGATACGCTGACTGGCGGAACAGGTGCTGATACATTCAGATATACTGCTACTACTGATTCTACTTCTGTTGCTGGAACGCGTGATATAATCACTGATTTCAATATCTCGCAGGCTGATAAGATCGACCTAAGTGCTTTTGCTGGAACGTTTTCTTTTAAAGGTACTGGAGCATTTACCGGCACAGCTAACGAAGTAAATTATGCGCAAGTATCTGGTAATACCATCATTGGAGTAGATGCAGATGGCAATGGTGCGCTTGACTTCCAGATAGAACTCACTGGGCTACACACGCTTACAAGCAGTGATTTCTTGCTGTAAAGGCAACGAAAGCCTAGCTCATGAGTTATCAACTCGTGGAAATCCTAGATTATCTGCACTTAATGCAGTTACAAAGGCTTTAGGGCTACGATTGACTGTGGCTAGTGTTTAGTTGGCTATTAATAATGAATAGGGTGTAATTTACAATTTTAGAGTAACTGGAGGTCGGTAACAGAATACAATGATAAGACTTCATAGCTTTCTATTATTAAGATAGTGCTGATGCTCATTAATTTGTTCTTGCAACTTAATATCTGATTTTGTTTTTGCTTCCATTAGCAAACTTTTATAATCTTCACCTGCCTTTGTAAGATTGGGGCTGTACCAGATAACGCAAAAATGTGTTATGGAAGTGCATGCGGAAGAGT
>CAZUXB010000045.1:0-16783 GCA_964624555.1 uncultured Rickettsiales bacterium
CCAGCGACACAGGGATTTTCAGTCCCTTGCTCTACCAACTGAGCTATCCGGGCATTTCATAGTAAGGCCTTAAACGAGCTAGGCTTTATAGAAGATGGGGATTTATTTGTCCACCCTCTTTCTGCCCTCATATTGCAGATTTCTGAAAATTCCCACTTCCCGACCATACCGACCTGTAGGAACAATAGGTTACCAAGCAAGTAACCATAACCAAAAAGGGGAAAAACATGACCAGTGAATTAAGCTATGCCAACGATAAATTCTATGACCTGACCACCACCATCACCGTTGGCAATACCGACAGCGCCGCCATCGACCTTTCCGGCCTTGAGCTGGTCGGCCTGTTTATACCCTCCAACTTCACCGCCACCACAATAACCATGCAGGCCGCTCCTGCCCTTGCCGGAACTTACGTTGCCGTTCAGGACGGTTTTGGCTCGACCTATTCCCTAAGCGTTGCCGCCAGTAAATACGTGCCGATCAACAACTTCAACATCACTGCCGGCCTGCGCTTCATAAAACTGACTGCCGGCGTTGCCCAGGCTTCGACCGATGCCGTCATAACCCTTGCAATCCGGGCGTTGTAATATGAACCCGCTATTGCTTTCCAAGAACCAGAACCGGGTTGCCGTTGCCAATAACTGCAACATCCCGATAAATTACAACACCGGGGCTAACTGGGTACAGAACTGCTGGACACGACACCATTCCGGCCCCACCGGCTATAGTGCTATTGAGGCTACCTTTATCAACGGGCTGATCAGCACCAACAGCGAACAAAGCTCGTATTACGATTTTGTGCTCCGCGCCGGAATCTATGTTAACGGGACTTTCACCCAGTTCTTGTTTGATGGGCAGACAGAAGTTACTGTTTCCAAGGACTGGGGAATAGCTGTAGGCAAGGCCAGCGTCTATATCCCGCCCAACACCGATTTTTATATCACCAACCGCCGCGTTGCCACCGATAATGGTGCCGCCGGAAGCTATAAAGTCATAACCACTACGGCTGGCACCACCTACCGCCAGGACGGTATCATCAGCGGCACCGACACCAGCAAGGATTTTACACTTGGTACTGGCGTAGCCTATGGCGCACGCGCAGGCACACCGGTGATAAATGGCAGCGGGGTTATGACCTCGATACCTATCGACAGCGCAAACCGCGGCACCGGCTATAGTGCTGGCGTCAACCTCGCCATCTGGTACGGCCCGGCAGGGGTCAACCAGCCAGCCTCGCTATATACCGGCTCCGGCGTTACAGGTTATGGCAGCGTAAGCGGTGGCCAGCTTTCCAGCATAACTGTAAGCACCGGTGGTTCTGGATATACTCCAGGAGCACCACCACAGGCCTTCATAGGTGGCACGGGAACGGCGGCAACCGGCTTTGGCACCACCACTGCGACCTACGGCCCCAGCTTGATAAGCGGCATTCCCCGTTACCGCAGACCTAGCGTTCTTCTTATCGGCGACAGTATTACCATCGGTTATGGTTCTGTCGATGCCATAGGTGACTTAAACGCCAGCTTTGGCCTCTACGAGCAGGCCCTGGTCAACCGCGCCGGGGTAACTGTCCATAAAATGGCCGTATCGGGTGAATCAGCCGTTGGCTGGGTTACCACCAAAACCCACCAGATGAATTATATGGATGCACAGATAGCACGTGGCATGCGCCCGACCCATGTGGTTATAGGCCTAGGTGTGAATGATTTTCTTACCAATAATAACAGTACTGTTATTTCCGCCACCCAGTCTTACATCAGCACCATAGCCGATATGTGGCGCAGCCGCGGGGCGAAAATCATCCTCACCACCATTCCGCCCTCTAACACCACATCCTCAGGCAGCAACAAATTCACCACTCTTGCCGAACAATCACCAACACTGGTAGGCGGCAGTTCCGCTAACTATCAGGCGGGTGGACGTGTTGAGCAATATAATTCGGCGCTGCTATCCGGTGCTATCGCCAATGACGGTATCATCGACATCAGCAGCTATTGCCGCGATGCCACCACCACCAGCTCATGGCGCGTGGATACTTACGGCGGAGCAACAGCATTCTGCGCCAATGACGGCATCCATCCCAGTGTCGGCTGCGGTATACCGTATCTCGTCGCCAATATGGCGCTGCCTAACTTTTCGTAAAACGTTTTACGTAAGACGTTCTACGATAAGTTCCACCAGATCCGCGTCCGCTTCGATCATATCCATCTTGTGCATGTCGGCAGGCAGTGTCCATGACAAGGCGGAATGTTCAAGCGGGCGCGGTTCCCCCTGCCACTTGCGGCATAGGTAAACCGGCATCAGCAGGTGAAAGCCAAATTCGGGATATGGGTGCGACAGGAACCAGAAATTTTCCAAATTTTCTGGCACAATTTCAATTCCCAGTTCCTCATGCAATTCGCGCACCATGGCTGCCTCCGGGGTTTCTCCCTCTTCTATCTTGCCGCCGGGAAATTCCCATTTACCGGCAAGGCGTTTTCCTTCCGGCCTCTGCGCCAGCAACACCTCCCCCTTTGAATTGATGATAACCGCCGCGACAACGAGAAGGATTTTCATGGAACAACCGGCGTTTCTTTCCAAGCTTTGCACTCACGTATCAGTTCATTGAATGCATCCTTCTTTTTATTAAACTCTGCGTCCTTGATATCTACCTTTAGTTCCGGAGTGACCGAATTCAGCTTTAAAAAATGGCCCTCATAATAAATAAGTATTTTGTAGAAGGCGGCATCGGGAACACCGTATTCCCAGTCTTTATAATCAAATCTTGGGGCAAATTTATTCCATATCTCCCCTATTCTAGCACGCGCCCCTGCGGAATCAGGAACAATTTCACAAACCGTTTTAAACATATCTTCCGCTGGTGTATTGGGGGTTGGATACCCACCGATCCTTACTACCGCAAGGTACGCTGTAGGAACATTGGCAGCCAGCGATGGGAATGCTAACAAGCATATTATAGTCGTGATAATAGATAATTTTTTCATAAACATTATCTCCCGCTTTTTTTGTCATTCCCTCGTAGGCGGGAATCTCACATACCCAAAACTTAGGACTTAAATTGTTACAACTAGAGATCACCGCCTTCGCGGGGATGACATTATTATGTTCTATAGCTTCCGTTGATATCGATATAGGCATGCGTCAGATCACAGGTGTAGACGGTAGCAGTTTCTTTACCCACGCCGACATCGACATGTATGTTTATATCGCGTCCCTGCATATGCTCCACTATCTGCGCTTCTTTGTAAGAAGGATCCGCCTCGCCATTTTTTGCAACGCTTACATCACCGATGGCGATAGATAATTTATCGCGGTCGGCTTTTTCACCGGCCTTACCCACCGCCATTACGATCCGCCCCCAATTAGCGTCAGAGGCCGCCAGCGCGGTTTTTACCAGCGGCGAATTAGCGATGCTCATGGCAATGATCTTGGCCGCTTTTTTTGATTCCGCACCAGAAACGGTTATGGTTATCAATTTCTCCGCGCCCTCGCCATCCTTCACCACCTGCAGTGCCAGATCATGCAGCACAGCATGCAAAGCTTTTTTGAAATCGCTATAATCGCCATCTTTATTCCCAGCTTTACCAGTGGCAAAAACCAGTAGCGTGTCGCTGGTCGAAGTATCGCCGTCAACCGTTACGCTGTTGAAAGTTGTCTCATTACTTTCATTCAAATATTCCTGCAGTTCAGCCGCCGGAATATTCGCATCGGTAAACACATAGGCAAGCATAGTGGCCATGTCCGGCGCTATCATACCCGAACCTTTGGCGATACCGTTCAGCGTTACTTTCACACCGCTGATAATTGCCGTGGCCGTTGCAACTTTCTGGTAGGTGTCGGTGGTCATTATCGCTTTGGCAGCAGCATCCCACGCTTTTTCCGAAAGTTTTACTGTAGGCAGCGCAGCAGCAATTTTTTCGTCAGGTAGTTTCTCACCGATGACGCCGGTCGAGGAAGTGAAAACATGTTCCACATCACAGCCAAATAATTTCGCCGCCGCTTCCCGGATACGTGCAACCGACACCACACCGTGCTTGCCAGTAAAGGCATTGGAGTTGCCGGAATTGATGACCAGAGCCCGTGCTTTACCGCTTTTAAGCGCTTCGCGGCAGGCCAAAACCGATTCTGATGCGGTAAGCGATCTGGTCAGGACTCCGGCAACAGTTGTACCCTCAGAAAATTCAGCAACCAGCAGATCTTCACGCCCGGTATAACGGATTCCACAAGCAGCAGTACCGAGCCGCACACCGCTTATCGGCAGCAGAACAGGATGTGACTTGGGAGCGAGCGGTGAGATTTTCATAGGCGTAATGCGTAGTTCGTACTTCGTAAATCGTAACGAATTACGAACTACGAGGTACGATTTACGTTTTTATTTCTTCCCGTCAGCCTTGGCCGGAGCATCAGCAGCCGGGGCTGAAGAGTCAGCACCTTTAGCAGATGGCTTCAGTGCGCTTAAGGTACGCGGGAAATCCTTTTCCTTACCACTTTCATCAAAATATTTGATGTTAGCAGCCTTAAGTAACCCTTCAACATAGCCTTGTACAGCTTTATTGCTTAACTCAGCCTTGAGCGATTCCTTACTTTCTTCAAAACTTGCTGGTTTCAACGGACGGCGATCTTCCAATTTGATGATATGCCAGCCAAAACTGCTCTTTACCGGGGATGACACCTCATCTTTTTTCAGCTTATTGGCTGCTTCAAAGAATTCAGGAACCATTTTATCCTTCGAGAACCAGCCAAGCTCACCACCATTGACACCTGACCCTTTATCGGTTGATTTTTCTTTAGCTACCTTATCAAAATCACCGCCTTTTTTCAGGTCAGCCGCAATTTTTTTGGCTTCTTCCTCACTTGCAACCAGAATATGGCGCGCTTTGAGCTCATCTTGCCCTTTAGTGGCGGCAAGCTTTTCATCATACAACGCTTTAATCTGTTCATCAGTTACCAGTGCCTTCGCCTTATCTTCCATAAATGTCTGCATTACCACCTGCTTCTGCAAAGCTTCTATGCGTTTTTTTACCTCATCGCTTTTATCGACACCGCCTTTTACAGCCTCTTTATAGATCAGACGCTCAGACACCAGCCCCCGCAGAACATTTTGTTTAATGCTCTCATCAAAACTACCGAAATCCGGCGCTGCGGCCCCTTGGAATAACCCTTTCCATACTTCCATAACATCAGAATATTTTAGATTCTCACCATCAAGACTGATTATGGTATAGTCCTTAGCCGGTGCAGCATCCTTAGCTGGAGCAACTGCCACCGGTTTAGCATCAGTTGCAGGTGCTGCTGGAGCGGCCGCATCAGTGGCCAGAGCTGGAAAAGCAATAAGCGAAGTAGTGAGCAGTAAACTGGCAAGGGTAACTATTTTCATAAAATATCCTTAATGTTGAAATTACGTTAAAAATTAATACTGCGAGTTAGTTATTTGAACGCAGCTTTAATGACATATTATTGCTTTATTTGCAATAGACACTGAATAAATTAATTATATGCCTAATATGATGGAAAACCAGTGTACCAAAATGGCGGCATAAAGGAATTGTTTATCTTATATTCCGAAGACATGTTATCGTCGGTAATCAGCCATAGATCTTTCCTTTGCAATAATTCATCATGCATATCCTCGATTTTCTGATTAACTAAATTTTCCCTTACACTGCTGTAATTAGGATCATTGTCTGAAAATATTGTTTTACCATTATCATTTTCAAATCCCAATAAATTACGCCTTTTTATATCAGCTGGTACATCAAGCGGTTCATCACCAGCAATCACCATACTATCTATTTTCCCAATATGCTTGAATAAGTGAGCCGCAGTGTAATAATTATCCATTGCCCCCGTACTGTTATAAAATAGTACGCCACCTTTATTCAGGTGCTTCTTGCACAGCTCCAGAAATTCATATGACAGCAGGTTTGTTGAATTACTACGCCAGTAATATATTGTATTCATTATAATAATATCAAACTTTTCATCAGGGTTGTTATTAAGCCACCTACGACCATCGTCAATGTGATTAGTCCACTTTGCACTGTGCAATACGGGAGAAACTTCTGGATAATTCTTGATTACCTCCAGATAGCCCGGGTTTATTTCGATGCTAACCAGCTCCTGCAAAGGCTTATAAAAAGTTATGGCCCGCGCCCATGCCCCACCGCTCAAACCTAACTCCAAGATTCTTTTCGGGTTGGGATGCAGAGTTACCGACTGATAGGCGCGAGTAATCTTATTACTGTTTACAACAGGGTCAATATTAAACCTGCCATCGTAAGCTCCGTTGCCGAAAATAAAATCGCCGCCTTTTGATTTGAATGTGGTGATGATACCATGCCGATTTTCGTTAACATGAACCAACAAACTTGTTTTTTTCGTCTTAGATTGTAAATTGAAAATAATATTTTGATAAATTACTGGCTGTATGAATAATACTAACAGGGCAACAGCAAAACCAGTACAAGCGATGACCTTATACTGCCTTCTTGTCAATAATATCAGTGAAAAGATTATTATTACACACACCAGCGCCACATTCCATTCTAAATCAAGCCTATCAAAAAGAACAAATCCGGTAATAAATGAGCCAAGAGTAGCTCCTATAATATTCGAAAAATATACCCATGAAACAGCTACGGCAGAATGTTTCCCATGAGCGCTACCGCAAATTTGACAAAGCATTGGAAATACTCCACCGGAAAAGAAGGCTATCATCCCAACCGCCACATAACCAAGTAAAGTTCCGAAATACTTATGGATATATTCAGATGAGACGCCAACCAGAGGAACCGAAAAATAGGCAATTACAACCATGATCAGCAACCCACGCACCATAAACTCACGCGGATCCTTACACGACTCGCTCCAATCTTTGGCTTTAAGCGAACCGTAAGCTATTCCTGCAAGAAAAACCGCCAGCAACGTCCCAAACACCTGTGGTAACCCCTCGGTCATGAACCCGATTATCCGAAACCAAATAATCTCTAAACTCAGAGAAGCATATCCAACCATGCACGACAGGAACAACGCCAGTGGCAACGATATACTGCTATCAGGCAATATATTTCCGGCATTATATTCTTTTTTACTTACATCATAATACACACTGTCAACTGTGTTATTTTTGCAGCAAATCCACACCAGATAGGCCGTTACCACATTGCACATAGCGGCTACGAACAGAGTAGATTGCCTGCCCATGACCGTAAATAACAGCATTACAGTGATAAAAGATGCCAGAGATGAGCCTAGCGTATTATAGGCGTAAAGCTTGCCAACAATTACCCCAAGATTATTAGTTTGCCGTTGTAAATAGGCCACTAGAAATGGCAATGTACTGCCCATCAGCATGGTCGGAAAGGCCAGCAGGGAAAAAGTAGCCAAAACAAGCGTTGGCAGGGAATCATGCGGAACCATTTCTCCTACCTTATAGATTAACGGGATACTGAAAATACCAAAAATCCCTATTGCAATTTCTATAGCCACAAAACATTCAAGCAAACGGTTAGGGAAGTATTTTTGTACCTGTCCACCGATAAGTGAACCAAGGCCAAGCCCAAACATGAATACCGAAACGATCACCGTAACAGATTCTATGTTGGTGCCAAATGTGGAAAATAACACCCTCTGCCAGACCACCTGGTATATAAGGGCAGCAAAACCGGATATAAAAAACAAAAATGGAACCGCGTCCAGCGACTTAAGCCACTTATCCTTTTGCGATTTTTCTGCGCTGATAATCAGCAGAACAACCTGCGCCAAGATAAAGAGAACCAGCAAAAATATTGCAAAAGAAAGTTTTGCTTCTATCCCAACCAGCATCAACCCGCAACCAAGGAAAATAAAATACGTAAGTATATGATATTTATGGAACACTATTTGTGTATTGTCGGACAGACTCAAACGTTTTATCACTTTATGTGTAGTATTATGCAACTCATGCATTACGGCAGCCCCCAAAATACCAAATACTATATACATGGCTGCCTGTATATTCGTATTCCCTAACGCTGCCTGACCAGAAAATTGTGCATATATGGAAGTTGTGGCCATTACCCCACAAAAAACACCTATCAGCACCAGAGTTATTCTACACCATATATTACTTTGCAAAATATCCTCCACGAATTTTTATAAATAAAACTTAACAATTACCAAAGTGTAATGTTTTTATAAGATAATCCAATATAATCAACAATAAACCTGTCATGCTGCATTATACAACATTGACTTCCTGAAAATAAACACCTATCTATCCCCAATGCTAAATTCTATTGCTAAAAAATTATTCGGTTCTGCCAATGAGCGGTTTATCAAATCCCTGCAGCCAAAACTGCAGCAGATAAACGCTCTTGAAGAGCAGGTTTCCCACCTTTCGGACGAAGAACTGCGTGGCCGCACCACTTGGCTGCGTGAGCGCTATAACGGCGGTGAATCCCTTGATAACCTTCTGGTTGACGCTTTTGCCACCGTCCGCGAGGCCGGAAAGCGCGTACTTGGAATGCGCCATTTCGATGTTCAGCTTATCGGCGGTATGGTTCTGCACAAGGGTATGATAGCGGAAATGCGCACCGGTGAAGGTAAAACGCTGGTCTGCACGCTGGCCGCCTATTTGAACGCCCTGCCCGGCAAAGGCGTGCATGTGGTCACAGTAAATGATTACCTGGCCAAGCGCGACGCCGGATGGATGGGGAAGTTGCATGAATTCCTTGGCCTTACTGTCGGCTGCATTGTCCATGGGCTTGACGATCATGAACGCAGGGTTGCCTATGAGTGTGATATAACCTACGCCACCAATAACGAGCTCGGCTTTGATTACCTGCGCGACAATATGAAATATTCACGCGAAGCGATGGTTCACCGCCCCTTTGCCTACGCCATTGTCGACGAAGTTGACTCCATACTTATCGACGAAGCCCGCACCCCGCTTATAATTTCCGGCCCTACCGAGGATAATTCCGAACTCTACACCCAGGTTGACAAGCTGGTTAAACAGCTGAAACCTGAAGATTATGAAAAAGATGAAAAACAACGTAGTGTTACCCTTACCGAACATGGTGTGCAGCATATGGAAGCTTTGCTTGTCGCCAAGGGAATGCTTAATGAAGGTGCCTCCCTGTACGATATCGAAAATGTTTCCTTTGTCCACCATGTAAACCAGGCTCTGCGTGCCCGGACCCTGTTTACCGCCGATGTTGATTATATAGTTAAAGACAACAAGGTGGTGATTATTGACGAATTTACTGGCCGTATGATGGAAGGCCGCCGCTATTCCGAAGGCTTGCATCAGGCACTGGAAGCCAAGGAAGGCGTTAAGATCCAGAACGAAAACCAGACCCTCGCCTCCATCACTTTCCAAAATTATTTCCGCATGTACCCAAAACTCTCGGGCATGACCGGAACGGCAATGACCGAAGCTGGCGAGTTCCGGGATATCTACAAGCTGGAAGTTATCGACATACCTACCAACATACCGGTCCGCCGTATCGACCATCAGGACGAGATATACCGCACCGCCAAGGAAAAATACCGCTCGGTAATACGCGAGATAAAAGCTGCCAATGCCAAGGGCACTCCGGTTCTTGTCGGCACAGTTTCGATTGAAAAATCAGAAATGCTTTCCGAGATGCTCAAAAAGGAAAAGATAGCCCATCAGGTCCTTAACGCCCGTTATCATGAGCAGGAAGCCTATATTATTGCCCAGGCGGGACGGCCCGGCACAGTTACCATAGCCACTAATATGGCCGGACGCGGAACCGATATTGTCCTTGGTGGTAACCCGGAGATGATGATTAGAGAACTCGAGAACTCGAGAACTCGAGAAAGCGCATCTAATCCTCGAGTCCTCGAGTCCTCGCAAATCGTAGAACAAGTTGCCAAGGATAAGGAAAAAGTTATCGCTTCTGGCGGCCTGTTTGTAATTGCAACAGAGCGCCACGAATCCCGGCGTATTGATAACCAGCTTAGAGGCCGCGCGGGTCGTCAGGGCGATCCTGGCGCTTCCAAATTCTACCTCTCGCTTGAAGATGATCTCATGAGGATTTTTGGCAGTGACCGCATGGATGGCCTGCTCCAGAAGCTCGGCATGAAAGAAGATGAAGCGATATTCCACCCGTGGATGAGCAAAGCCATAGAGCGCGCCCAGCAGAAGGTTGAAGCCCGCAACTATGAGATGCGCAAAAACCTGCTGAAATATGACGATGTGATGAATGACCAGCGCAAGGTTATATACGAGCAGCGCATTGAGCTAATGCAGGCTGATTCTGTGTCTGACACAGTATCTGATATGTCTGCGGAAATAATTGCTTCACTTGTTGCTGTGCATGTTCCCGCAAAAACCTATGCTGATGCCTGGGATACAGAAGGTTTAGAGAAAGAAATATTCCGTATTTTCGGATTGCACCTCCCGGTTGCAACATGGGCAAAAGAAGAAGGTATCGCCGATAATGAAATAAACCAGCGTATAACCAAAGCTACCAGTGACCATTTTGCTGCCAAAACAGCAAAATATGGTGAAGATACCATCAAGGTAGCCGAGAAACGCATCATGCTGCAAACTTTGGATCAGCTATGGAAAGACCATTTATTGTCGCTTGACCATCTCCGTCAGGGTATCCATTTGCGCGGCTATGGCCAGCGCGACCCGCTTAACGAGTACAAACAGGAAGCGTTTAATCTATTTGAACAGATGTTGTCACAACTGCGCGAGCTGGTAGTCAGCCGCCTGTCGCATCTGGAAATTCATTTTGAACAACCGGTCCCGATGCCGGAACTGAAAACTTCCAGAATGGTGGAAAGCCACGCCGAAGTTGATGTCCTTGGCAATTCAGAGAAATCATCGCCACAAACTTCCGACCCTAAAATCGGCCGTAATGACCCCTGCCCCTGCGGCAGCGGCAAGAAATACAAGCATTGCCACGGGGCTTTGACTTAGACAGCAATATCCAATAGCATTAATAGTTTGTTAATAGCAAATCTAATATAATTGGACAGCGATTTAACATGAGTTCAACACCATGCTGACCATACAAACTTCCCCCCCCCACGCAACCATAGGCCACAATACCTGTCATACCGCACTTGTTGCGGTATCCGGTGGTAAAACCACTGCCATAAATTGTAGCTCCAGACCCAGCAACAAGCGTGGGGTGACGGTGGGGTTCACATTAATAGAATTAAGTATAGTGCTGGTAATTATTGGATTAGTTATCGGTGGAGTTCTTGTCGGCCGTGATCTTATTCAGTCTTCCTATATTCGCGCCACTGTTTCCCAATATGAAAAATATAACTCTGCCGTAAATACCTTTCGTACAAAATATAATTGTTTGCCTGGTGATTGCGCTAATGCTACGGATTTTGGTTTTTCTGGCAATGGTGATGGTGATGGTTTTATTGGCCAGTGCCGTACCAAAACATCTTGTAAATACCCTGCAGATAGAACCGGCGAAAACATACGTTTATGGCTACATCTTAATTCAGCAAATTTGATATCTGATCCGCAATTTGAATATTACGCATCAGGCCCGGCAGCGAAAATTGTTGGCTACAATCCTTATGGGATTAATCTTGGATGGGGCATTATTACTCAGGTTAAATTTGATTCCACGCTTGGTAGCGGTGCGTTTAATGGACATGCTTTTACCTTGGGAGCAGGAAGACCGAATATTCAATATGAAAGGGGATATAAACCCAGTGATATTGCGGCCATAGATAGTAAAATAGACGATGGATTACCAACCTCTGGAATTATGCGCCCTTTTTCTTATTTTTATCTTAATTACCTTGCTTTTCCGGCAGGAGATTACTGGTTTAGCATGTACGACACTATGTTTAGTACCAATGGGGCAGGTACTGGTGGTGGAGATTTTTGCGTGAGGAATGACGTAACTCCTAATGCGTACAATATAAACTCATCATTAGCATCCAATTATGGATATTGTGATGCCGTTATAAAAGCCAATTTTTGATAATAAAGTGACCCTATACCCTGAAACAAGTGTGGGGATATTAGAATTTAAATTTATACCTTACCATTGCGCCGTTGGTATGCACACTATATTCAGTGTGTGAATTTTCCGGTTGGTAGAAAAGACCTAATTTCTTATTATTCATATCCGGGTTGAATTCATAACGCAGGGATATTTTTCCGCCAGCCACCTCGTTTTTATATAACATTAGCTGGCCATCCTTGGTATTGGCATCCACCTCATTTACTAATCTTGCTATGCCTGAGTCAGAGATACCGACAGATTTCATCATTCCTAAAAGTTTTTCAGCTTTTTTTTGCTTGTGCGACGCATTCGTATCTTTGCTAAGATATTCCGGCCCAGGATTACCTGGAATTTCGACGGCCGCTGCCACGTTTATTATTGCCACTTGACCAAGTAGAAGCGCCGCCACTACTGCCAATGTTTTATTCATAAGCCCAGAATACCATGAAAAGTGCAGAAAATCTATAAAATTTTACCATTTTTTAACTTAATCTTAATGTGCAATGCAGCAAAATAGTTGGTTATCCTGCTATAAAATTCTGCGTAAGTTATCACATGGAATTGTGATAACTACGCATCATCAACGCATTTATCCTCGATGAGTTTTTTTCTGTGCAAATAGCAATTGACGGCTTTCTCCAATTGTGGCCAGCACAGACCGGTTTCTCCTTCAAATTGTTCGTTGGCAATTATGAACACCTCCATTGCTTCAATATTGGAAAGAGCAGGTAGGTTTTTTTGCTCACAGATGAAGTGAATATCATCTATATGCCATAAATTATCTACAAAATATCCATGCGCCCTGAGCAATTCTTTAGCTATTTCAACAGTTTTTATATCTTTTTTATTCATAAATATTAACTTTCCTTAACAAAATTTGTGATTATGTTAATAATAGTTAATAGTTAAATTTTAGTTAACGAATCTTAATAAAATGCAATTTTTTGCATATTTTTTATTTTTTTTTTCCCTTTTCCAACTTTTTGGAAAAAACTGCTAAAAAATTAGCCTGAGGGTGTTGTCATTGCATTTTTACTTCCTATATCACATCCATCAGTCAAATATAAAACACACATAAAACCATATTCAATCAAGGAGAAAAAGATGAGTAAAATTATAGGTATAGACTTAGGAACAACCAATAGCTGCGTTGCTATAATGGAAGGCAGCCAGATAAAGGTTATCCATTCTCAGGAAGGGCGTAACGTTGTTCCTTCGGTAGTGGCGCTTACCGAAAGCGGTGAAAGGCTGGTCGGCGATGGCGCAAAGCGTCAGGCAGTAACCAACCCGGAGAACACGCTGTTTGCCATAAAACGCCTTATCGGGCGTAATTTTGGCGACCCTATGGTAACTAAGGATATGGGGCTTGTACCTTATAAGATCGTGAAAGGCGACAATGGTGATGCCTGGGTAGAGGCACGTGGTGATAAATATTCACCGAGTCAGGTTTCTGCTTTCATCCTTACAAAAATGAAAGACGTTGCTGAAAGCTATCTCGGAGAAAAAGTAACGCAAGCAGTTATCACCGTCCCTGCTTATTTCAATGACGCACAACGTCAGGCTACTAATGACGCTGGCCGTATCGCCGGTCTTGAAGTGCTGCGCATCATCAACGAACCGCATGCCGCCGCCCTCGCCTACGGCCTCGATAAAGAGAAAAAAGATGGTAAGACCGTAGCCGTATACGACTTAGGTGGCGGTACATTCGACGTATCCATTCTTGAAATTGACGATGGCGTATTCGAAGTAAAAGCCACCAACGGCGATACTTTCCTCGGCGGTGAAGACTTTGATAAACGCATAATCGACTTCCTCGCCGACGAATTCAAACGCGATCAGGGTATCGACCTGCGTAATGACAAGCTCGCCCTGCAGCGCTTGAAAGAAGCCGCCGAAAAAGCCAAGATCGAACTTTCAAACTCAATGCAGACCGATGTCAACCTGCCGTTCATCACCGCTGATGCAGCCGGTCCAAAGCACATGAACATCAAGCTCACCCGCGCTAAACTCGAGGGTCTGGTTGATGACTTGATCCAGAACACCATTGCCCCGTGCAAAGCCGCGCTTAAAGATGCTGGCCTTGCCGCAAAGGATATTGACGAAGTGATACTGGTAGGTGGTATGACCCGTATGCCGAAAGTAATTGAAGTAGTGAAAGAATTCTTCGGCCGCGAACCACATAAAGGTGTGAACCCGGACGAAGTGGTGGCCATGGGCGCTGCGATACAAGGAGCAGTGCTCAAAGGCGACGTGAAGGACGTTCTCCTTCTTGACGTAACACCACTCTCTCTTGGTATCGAAACCCTTGGTGGCGTATTCACCCGCCTTATTGACCGCAACACCACCATCCCGACCAAGAAATCGCAGGTATTTTCTACCGCTGACGATAACCAGAGCGCTGTAACTATCCGTGTGTTCCAGGGTGAACGCGAAATGGCCGCTGACAACAAGCTGCTCGGCCAGTTTGACCTGGTTGGCATCCCTCCTGCGCCACGTGGCATGCCGCAGATCGAAGTAACTTTTGATATTGATGCCAACGGTATCGTGAATGTATCAGCAAAAGACAAAGCAACTGGCAAAGAACAGCAGATCCGTATTCAGGCTTCCGGCGGTCTGTCTGATTCCGACATTGACAAAATGGTCAAGGACGCGCAGGCCCATGCCGAAGAAGATAAAAAACGCCGCGAGACGGTTGACGCTAAGAACCATGCCGATGCGATGGTTCATGCTTCTGAAAAGAGCCTAAAAGAGCACGGGGATAAAATCCCGGCTGCCGACAAAGGTGCTATCGAAAAAGACATAGCGTCTTTGAAAGAAGCTCTCGCCAGTGATGATGCGGAACGTATTAAAAAGCAGACCGAAGCCCTCACCCAGTCTTCCATGAAGATCGGTGAGATCATCTACAAGGCCGAGCAGGAAAAAGCGGCTGCGGCAGGCGCTGCTTCCGGTGGCGAAGCTGCTTCCGATAGTGGCGATGGTAAAGTTGTTGACGCGACTTACGAAGAGGTCAACGATGACAACAAAAAAGCCAGCTAAGTAGATGGCGAATTACTGGAAGTGACCGGCGAATGGATAACATGAAACCGGTCACTTTGTTTTTACTGACAACCGACAACTGACCACCGACAACTGAACATGGCTAAAGACTTCTACGAAATACTTGGTGTTTCCAAATCAGCAACAGCGGATGAGCTTAAAAAGGCTTACCGCAAGCTGGCGATGAAACACCACCCCGATAAAAACCCCGGCGATAAAACCTCTGAGGAAAAATTCAAGGAAATAAGCCACGCTTACGATATCCTCTCCGATGAGCAGAAACGCGCAGCCTATGATCGCTACGGCCATGATGCCTTCACTCAGGGCGGCATGGGTGGCGCTTCCGGTGGTGCGGGAATGGGCGGGTTCGATTTCTCCTCAGGCTTTGCCGATATATTTGAAGACCTCTTTGGCATGGGCGGTGGCCGAGGCCGCGGCGGCGACCAACAGGCAGCAACTCGCGGAGCCGATCTGCGCTATAATTTGAATGTAACCCTCGAAGAAGCTTTCAAGGGCAAAAGCGAGAATATAAAAGTGACCACCGCCGCCACGTGCGAAACCTGTACTGGCAGCGGCTCTGCCGCCGGCAGCAAGCCGGTCACCTGCACCACCTGCAACGGCTCCGGCCGCGTGCGCTCCACGCAAGGATTTTTCACTGTCGAACGCACCTGCAGCACCTGCGGCGGCATGGGCAAAACCATCAAAGACCCGTGCAAGAACTGCGCGGGTAGTGGTCGTGTGCGCAAGGAAAAGACATTGTCGGTCAATATCCCAGCTGGAGTTGAGGAAGGCACCCGCATCCGCCTGTCTGGAGAGGGCGAAGTTGGTGTACGCGGTGGTAGCCCCGGCGACCTATATATATTCATCGGTATCAAACCGCATGCGCTGTTCGCACGTGATTCTGCCGACATCCACTGCAACATCCCCATCAGCATGACCACGGCTACACTCGGCGGTTCCATCGAAGTACCAACCATCGATGGAAGCCGGGTGAAGGTCACCATACCTGAAGGCACCCAACATGGGCACCAGATGCGCCTGCGGGGTAAGGGTATGTCGATACTGCGTGCTGGCAGCCGCGGCGATATGTATATCCACACCCTTGTTGAAACTCCAATAAAACTCAATAAAAAGCAGAAAGAACTGCTCAAGGAATTCGACAAGGCCGGTGAACATGTAAGCCCGCAGTCTGAGAGCTTCTTCGCCAAGGTCAAGGATTTCTGGGAAGATTTGAAAGAATAATATGAAAACCCATTTCGGCTTCCAGACAGTGAATGAGGACGAAAAAGCCGGAATGGTGCGGGGGGTTTTTGACAGCGTCGCTTCGCGCTATGACATCATGAATGACCTTATGAGCGCCGGCCTCCACCGCCTGTGGAAGAACGATATGGTATCCATGCTGAATCCTAAGGCAGGCATGGAGATACTCGATGTTGCCGGCGGCACCGGCGATATTGCGTTCAGGATGCGCGAAAAGGCCGATTGCCACGTCACCGTCTGCGACATCAACCATGCGATGCTGAAAGAAGGCAAGAACCGCGCAACCGACCGCAACCTGCGCGAGGGGCTGAACTGGGTCTGTGGTGATGCCGAAAACCTGCCACTACCCGATAATAGCGTCGATGCCTACACCATCGCCTTTGGTATCCGCAACGTCACCCATATTGATAAGGCACTTGCCGAAGCGTACCGCGTACTGCGCATCGGCGGCCGGTTTTTATGCTTGGAATTCAGCCATATGAACGGTGAACTTC
>CAZUXB010000046.1:0-16573 GCA_964624555.1 uncultured Rickettsiales bacterium
TTTTGCTGCCGAGTAATTGGTCTGCGCGAACTAGCCGAGTTGGCCAGTCATCGAACTTATATTGATGATGCGCTCGAATTTACGTTCGCGCATTGAATCAATGACAGCCCGAGCCATATAGAAACATGAGTTGAGGTTAGTTTCAATCACTTCATTCCACTGCTTGCCATCCATGTTATGCATCGCGCCATCACGGGTTATACCGGCATTATTGACCAGTACATCAACTGGGCCATGCAGTTTTTCCGATATTTTTTTCACCCCTTCCACACAGGCATCAAAATTAGCGATATCCCACTTGAACACCGCTATATGATGCGCTTTGCTGAACTCTTCGGCTACATCGTCACGCGCCGCATAGGTCGCCGCGACCTTATACCCTGCTTCTTTTAGCGCAATCGAAATAGCTGCACCGATACCACGCGTACCACCTGTTACTAATGCAATTTTTTTGGTCATTTTCTTCTCCGTATTTAATTATCTTTCCACACACATTGCGATGCCCATACCGCCGCCGATACATAGGGTGGCGATAGCTTTTTTTGCATCACGGCGCGCCATTTCATATAGCAACCCGGTAAGCACCCGGGCGCCGGAAGCACCAACCGGATGGCCAAGGGCGATAGCACCGCCATTGACATTGACCTTGCTCATATCCCAGCCCATCTCTTTATTCACTGCACAGGCCTGCGCCGCAAAAGCCTCATTGGCTTCGATAAGGTCGAGTTCTTCATGTTTCCATCCGGCTTTTTCCAGAGCTTTTTTGCTGGCAGGGATCGGGCCGGTTCCCATTATCGCCGGATCAACCCCGGCATGCGCCCATGATTTAATTGTTGCCATTATTTTAAGGCCCCGCTTGTTTGCTTCAGCGCGTGACATAAGCATAACCACCGCCGCACCGTCATTGATACCTGATGCATTACCAGCGGTAACAGTACCTTCCTTATCAAAGGCTGGTTTTAATTTAGCCAGTGTCTCGGCGGTTGTATCCGGCTTCGGATGTTCGTCAGTATCTACAATCGTGTCACCCTTACGTCCCGCTATCACCACCGGCACAATTTCATCCTTGAATTTTCCGGCCTGAATAGCGGCCACTGCTTTTTGTTGTGAAGCCAGTGCCAGCGCGTCCTGCTCGGCACGGCTGATGCCAAATTGCTTGGCAACATTTTCCGCAGTCACCCCCATATGCACATTATGGAACGGGTCAACCAGCGCATCATAAAGCATGGTATCAACCATCGTCGCACTGCCCATCTTCACACCGTTGCGTAGCGGCACGGCATGTGGTGCCTGGCTCATGCTTTCCTGCCCACCGGCAATAACAATTGTACTGTCACCACTTTTAATGGCCTGGTAGCCGAGGCATACCGCCCGCAGCCCGGAACCACAAAGCTGGTTCATTCCCCACGCCGGTGTTTCTTTCGGCACACCTGCATTGAGCGATGCCTGACGTGCCGGGTTCGGGCCGGCATGTGCGGTAAGTATCTGCCCCAATATAATTTCGGAAATATCACTTCCCGCCACCCCGGTACGCTTCAGTATTTCTTTTATAGCTATTTCGCCTAGCTTATGGGCAGCAAGAGAACTAAGGGTTCCATTAAAGCTTCCTATCGGTGTACGTACTGCACTTACAATTACAACATCACTATCGCTCATGATTTTCTCCTCGTTAGATGACTCGATTACTAGATGATAAGATGACTGGAAATCACCATCTCGTTATCCCGTCATCTAGTCATCATTTTTTCAAAAATACATTGCCCCTTATGTAGGTACCTATATTCTACTTGTCCAGTATTTTTATAAGAAAACCGCCATTTTTGCTGCGTTGCAACAACTGTATCCTTGAATAACAATTTAAAAAATGGTACAGTGAAACAGTTGATAGCTGCGAGAGCGTTTTCGCTTTAGTTCTGCACCAGGCAGACGAGGCGAAGTGTAGAAAAACTACACAAGCCGATGGCTAACGAAGTGCAGGACTAAATGGGAAATGCTCAAGGAATTTTATGGCGCAGGTAACCATATATACCAAAGACTACTGCCCTTACTGTACCAAAGCGAAAAATCTTTTGCAGCGGAAGTCTGCATTATATATTTCTGAAATTGATATAACCAATGATGAAACCCTCCAGATGGAAATGATAAAAAAATCCGGCGGGAGAAGAACAGTCCCGCAGATATTTATCGACGACACCCACATTGGTGGTTGCGAGGATTTATACGCGCTGGAAAGTGCTGGTAAATTATCGGCGATGCTCGCCGGATAATTTTTTTGCGGCACATCCCAATTAACTAAATCTTCAAACTTTGTTGCTTCGCTGCAACAATACTAAGTTTAATGTATGTTTTTTTACGCACTACCACATATAGTGGTAGCATAAAGGTGAATTTTTTGTAAACAATGCATAAAATTTTATATAAAAATTACTCAAAGCAGTTGTTTCACCACCGCTTTTTTACGGGATGAGCGGTTACAAGAGGCAAAAACATAGTGTTACTTTCAGAATTTCGTTCAACATATCCAGGCGAATGTTTGAAAGATGTCCCGTCCGCGAGTGCGGATAGCTGGTCACCCCCTCTTGCCATCATTGTCGGGCGTGATGAAAACTCAGAAATAATAGATGTAAAAATCAGCGATGCCGTGCTGATAAAAAAGATCTGCAACATCCTTGATGAATTATCTCCTCTTATTAATTCCGCATCCGAAACAAATTCTGGAAACGAAAAACATACTGAAGATAAGTACGAATACCTCACTAAATATGGCACCCAGATACTTGCCCTGTTCACACCGGTTGGAGATTGCACCTACCTGTCACGCAACTTTGAAGCTATAACTAAGCAACAAACAAGCAACTGGCTCGGCGATAATTTCTTTTCTCTTTTACACGCTGATTCGCAGGAAAAGCTGCGCAGCCTGTTTGTACCTGTTTCGGCCTCATCCGCGGCAAACAGCAAGGAGCAGGTATTGCGCCTGAAATTGCAGCACGCTGATGAAAAATATTACTGGTACCAGTTTACCGTCCACACCCAGATGGATCAGTATGTCTGCCTTATCGAAAACATCCACGAACATATCCAGACCCAGAATACTTTGCAGAAGGCGCGGCTGGAAGCTGAGCTGGCCCTGCGCGCCCGTTCTGAATTTCTTGCCAATATGAGCCATGAACTGCGCACACCGCTTAATGCGGTAATTGGTTTTTCACAAATTATGGAACGCGGTGTTTTCGGGGAGATAACCAACCCGCATTATGTCGGCTATATCCGCCATATTCAGGAAAGTGGACATGATCTGCTTGCCAAGATTGAGGACCTGCTGGAGATTGCCAACATTGACGCAGGTAAGGTGAATCTGGAACGCGAGGAGATTTATATTAATGACCTCGTAAAACATGTTATAAAATCCCAGTCGCACCATGCACAAGCGGCGAAGGTATCACTTTCCTATATTCCCCGTGGGAATATGCTGTTATTCGTTGACCGGCTGAAGATGCAGCACATACTGGGGCATCTGGTCGCAAATGCGGTCAAGTTCAACCGCGCTGGCGGCGATGTTACTATCGAAATACACCGCGATGGGAAAAGTGGTATAAAATTTTGTGTACATGATAACGGCGTTGGCATGACCGACCTTAAATGCCATGATATTCGCGAGTCCCTGCAGCAGGAAAATTGCTGGACAGCAAAAAACAACCAGCATATAGGAATAGGCTTGGCCCTTACCAAGGAGTTCATAGCCCTGCACGGCGGGACGGTGGACATAAACAGCAGTGCCGGGATTGGCACAACTGTTTCTATCTCGCTGCCGCGCGAATGTATCCGCATCACCCCTAGCAGGAGGTCAACTGTAAATAATAGTGAAGCTGTAAAGCAATTTGAAGATGGATAAAATAAAAGCTGCTAATGAAATAATTACCCATGCCCTCCCCCTCGTCCCTTTTGATGGATGGAATACTGTGACCCTTGGGAAAGCAGCAGTAGAAGCTGGTTATAAAAAAACTGATATTGTCAGGATATTCCCTGGCGGGGCGATTGATGCGGTAGATACCTACTGCCGCATGTGTGATGCCCAGATGCTGGAAGCATTATCGCATTATAACCTTGATACGATGAAGATCCGTGCGCGCATAACCAGGGCGGTTCGCCTGCATCTTGAATTGCAGACCCCATACCGGGAGGCGGTACGGAAAACCGTAGCCATGCATTCCCTGCCTTTTTATGCCCACCGTGGTCTGCGGGCATTGTATGAAACTGTGGACAATATCTGGTACGGAATTGGCGATACTTCCACTGATTTTAATTTCTACAGCAAACGCCTGACTCTTGCTGCCGTATATTCCTCTACCCTGCTTGTCTGGCTTGATGACCAAACCCCCGGTCAGGAAGCGACATGGGCTTTTTTAGACCGGCGGATCGAAGATGTAATGAAAATTGAAAAAGCCAAATCGCAGGTAAGGTCGTGGCTTGGTAAAACCAAATTTGTCTGGTAATTAATCATTAAAAACTAAACGCGAGTCTGGGAATATAACGGTGTAGATGTATTTTTCGTCACCTACCTGTTCGCAATGTAACATCCCGCCATGCAGTTTTATAAGTATCTTTGCCAATCCAAAACGCAGATCAGAATTGGTGCTTTCCTGCTTGCTTTCGTTATCCCACAGGGAAATATAAAAATCATCATTCCTGTCCAGAACATGGCTTGCATCGCCAATATTAAGCACCAGGAATTTATTTTCACCGTGCTCATAAACCATTCTCGCTTCCAGATTTATCGTACCATCTGGTTCAACATGTTCCAATACTATCATTAACAGGTTTGCTATAACCTGCTGGATCCTGAATTCATCAGCCAATAGCTGGGGAAGCGCTTCATCAATAGCTGTATTTATGCTAATTTCTCTGGCCTGTAATTTTCCCTCAAGTTGCTTTAAGGCGGTGTCAATAGCACTACTGATATCAATAGCTTTTTCCCGTAACTCTATATAGCCACTCTCCACTTTGGAGTGGACATTTATATCCTGTATTTTTTCTATCAACTGATTGGCTATCAGGAAAATATCCGCTGCATACTGCCTGTATTTCCGGTTTTCGATAGCGCCATATACCTGATCTTTAAGAACCTGGGCAAAGCCTATGATATTATTGACCGGCATGCGCAGTTCCTGGGCAATATAGGCAAGGAATTCGGATTTGCTGCGAACATCAAGCTCGGCATTTTCCTTAGCTTTTTTCAGCATGAACATTTTGTTGCGCAGTTCATTTTCAATACGCTTGTTCTCATCAATATATTTACTTACCTGTTCGACCTGCTCAACCAGCGCTTCCAGTTCCACCTGCCCTTTTTTACGCATTGCAACGAACTTATTGCCTTTGGCTATGGAAGCAACCACCTCAGTTATATCCATAACCGGGCTTATAACCCGCAGCCGCACAATCCATAAAAAGAATACAAAAAATATTGCTACCGTAAAAATCTGCAACAGGCGCCCCCAGAGCATAACCCGGACCGTTTCATCACTATAGCTGGCATCATAGCCCATAAGTACTATATACGGAAAAGCATCGGAAACCCTGTAGTAGGAATATACACCTGATCCCATTACAATACTGCCCTGCGCAATCAGGCCACTGGTATTCTTTGCCAGATCAAAATCAGATAATTTTTGCAGGGGAAAGTTTCCATTAATAAAATTATTGCTGTCCGATATCTCAGTTAAGGTAATAAATTTATTACTGAAGTCCGTAGATTCGGTATCTTTGGTGACTATGGCAAAGCTGATGCCATCACGTTTGACCAGATTGGATATTTCCTCGGTAAGCACGGCTATATCAATACTGAGGGCGACAATACCTATAAATTTCCCGGTATAATCTGTAATACCCATAGCTACCGGGATGACCCAGCGCCCGGAAACACGCCCATCTATCGGGCGGCCAATATGCATTTTCCATGAATCATTTGCCGCTTTCTGGATATAATCACGGTCAGAAATATCAACCGGCTCCTCCAGTATCCCCTTATTGCTGCTTACCACCAGTTTTTTGTCGGTATTTATCCAGGAAAAGATACTGTAAATATAATTTTTGCTGTCAAAAGATTTAAGCGACTGCGCCAGCTTCGTATAATCACGGTTAGGATCAATAATAATCTGCCGCCCTATGGATGACAGCATGTAGTTGGCATTGCCCATTTCCCGGGCGATTGCATTATCTATCCGCGTAGCCTCTTTCCCCAGCTCCGCGGATATCCGCCTGGAATGTTTATCGTAAGTAGTGTAGGTTATCCAACTGGAAACTATCGTCAGCACGAATATCACCGCCGCCGAAAGCAGTATAAAATCGCGTGATAGTGAAGGTTGTGCCCAGGAGCTTCGCATTGATATAACCTATAGTTTAAGCAGCTGAAATTATAGATTACTTGGCTTAATATTTGATTAATGGCGGCCCCTAACATTGGCCCTTTCAACAATATACATTGATATTTATCACTTGTCCAACCTGACGGTTACTGTATTATTAAACCTAGATGGATAAAGAAAAACTTACTTCTCCCTCTCCCTCTGGGAGAGCCACCCTTTAAACTCCCTCTCCCTCTGGGAGAGGGCTGGGGTGAGGGCTAAGTTACCACGAGGGTTAGCCCTCATCCTAACCTTCTCCCAAAGGGAGAGGGAATATATTAACTTCTGGATTTAGAGCAAATAGTCCATGCAAAGCCCCTCTTCATCAACTGTAAGTTGCAATTCTTGTCATACCGCACTTGTTGCGGTATCCTATGGTAAAACCACTGCCATAAATTGTAGCTCCAGACCACCGCTAACCACGTGCTGGGTGACAGTGGGCTTCACACTTATAGAATTAAGTATAGTCATTGTCATTATTGGCCTTATCGTGGGTGGGATTTTGGTTGGGCGTGACATGATCGCTACGGCTCAGATACGTGCGCAGATAAGCCAGATTGAAAAATATCATCAGGCGGTTAATACCTTTAAAGTCAAATATGGCTACCTCCCGGGAGATATTCCCGACCCCACAGCCAGTGGATTCGGCTTTGCCGCACGCGGCGCATATGCAGGCACAGGAGATGGCAATTCAATTCTTGAAGGCATCATATTATATATGGCGTCCAACAATAACCCAAGATGCACGGGTTCTGGCGAAAATCTTTTATTCTGGGAGGATTTATCATCAGCCAAACTCATCGGCAACAATTTTTCTACCATGACCGCTTCTTCCATTCCGGGCTTTTTTTCGCCTAGTGGATTTGCAAATTATGTTCCTAATAGTATAATTAATCCTAAAGCAATAATCAGTACTTATAGTTATAATGGCAAAAATTACTACGCCCTTTACCAAGCCAACGGCTTTAATAACTGTACATTTGTAACAGAAGATCTGGCCTTGAAGATAAATGAGGCCTATGCTATAGATACAAAAATAGATGATGGCAAACCAGCAAGCGGAAAAGTTTTTGCTGCTATTATGAAATTGCCCTTGGCTACGGCGGGGGTTTATTGGTACGGCGTTACACCAGGCAATCCCAATCCTGCCGCTGCTGCATCAGCATTTAGCTGTTATGATAATAACAACACTGCCGGGGGAGAGCTAAACTATACAACCAATCAGAATAGTGGAGAAGCAAAAAATTGCTGGCTTTCATTCGCTTTTCAGTAACATAAAAACTCCAGGCCCACTTCTTTGCTCTGGCAAACAAAAACCCGCCATTTTTCTCAAACTGGCGGGTCTCTTTTTTCACTATAGCTGATTATGTAAATACTTTTATAATCAGCTATGAAAATCGAGTCCGAAAGACCGATTTTCCGCCGCGTAGCGAGCGCAACTACTTTTTATGTATGTGTACATAAAAAGTAAAACAACTATAAAGACTCAAGCCTGAAGCACGAAGCCTCACCTAATTCACTGAAAAAATACTTAGCAATGGCTTGTCGGCTACTTCTACGGTGGTGTCGGAATAGAAACCGTTGAAATTGGTACGCATGGTCGCGCTATAGGCTCCCAGTTGCCCGATCTCGATCCAGTCGCCTTCGTTGATATCCGCAGGCAGGTGGAAGGGGCCTTTCATGGTATCCATGCTGTCGCAGGTTGGGCCATAAAAGCCAAATTCCATCATTTCCGAAGACAGCTTGCCCGCCGGGCGTATGGCCCTCACCGGGAAGTTGAAATTCGGCGTGCCGGCATCGAACAGGCTGCCATAGGTGCCATCGTTGATGTAAAGCATGTTGCCTTTGCGCAGTTCCACGCGCACGACCACAGAGCCGCCTTCGGCGACCAGAGCGCGGCCGGGTTCGCACAGAATTTCACACTCAGAAAGCATCGGCTGGTTTTTCAGCGCAGCTTTGATGGCATCCATATAACCCATCAGCGGCGGCGGGGTCATGCTTGGATAGATAGACGGGAAACCGCCGCCAATATCGAGCATGTCAAGGCGCACGTCGGTTTGTTTGAGCAGGTCGACTACTATCTGCATCGCGTCGCCGTAAGCCTGTGGGTTCATGCACTGCGAACCGACATGGAAGCAGATACCGAGCTTTTTGCTGGCTTTGCGGGTGGCGGTGATAAGCGAAGCGGCTTGTTCCAGCTTCACGCCGAACTTGCCTTCAAGGCTGTAGGCCGCTTTGTCACTGGTCATGGACAGGCGCACATAGAGGTTCAAATCCTCGGCGAAATTGGTGACTTCGAGGATCTTTTGCAGTTCTTCATGCGAATCGAGCGAGAAATCGCGGATACCGTAAGTGAAATAGGCAGCAAATATCGCCTCGCGGTTCTTCACCGGGTGCATGAAATACATTTTTGCGTAAGGCAGGGTTTCAGAAACCACCTTTATCTCGGCCAGCGAGGCCACGTCAAAACGCTGCACGCCGGACTGGCCAACAATGCGCAGCACCTTCGGGTCTGGATTGGTTTTCACCGCGAACATCACTTCCCCGGGGAAATTCTTCACAAACCACTTGCTCACCTGGGCGATGGCCGCCGGGCGCAGGCAATGCACCGGCATGGCCGGGCGCATTTTGCTCACCATATCGGCAACCGAAACGTACCCATTGTTATCGTTCAGCGGGAACTGTGGTGTTTTCAGCTTTTTAAGGGGGAGGACGTTGGAACGTCGGGCCAACTTTACGTTGGGGGTGCGAGCCGGAGGCTCACTGGTAGTTTTGTTCATCTAACTTAATACCATATATTAGGGGTTACGACCTTATGGTTCCCCGAGCATAATGCCGGAAAACCGCTTGCTACTACGTTGTATTTTCACATGATTTAACACAAAATGCCTATATGTTGTTAACGAAACGATTCCATATAAATGAAATCAAAATGATAATAAAGCAAAAATTTCAAAAAATATAATGTTTTTTTGTGATTTTTGCAAAAATTTTAACCACTGTGGAAAAAACATTAAAAATAGGAGGTGACAAGCCCCTTCAACTAGGCTACACCTTCCCGGCAAAACAAAGGAAAGTTTTGCAACAATGACCACCCTTAAAATCCCTGAAGCCCTCACCTTTGATGATGTACTCATGAAGCCGCGCGCTTCCGATTTCATCCCATCCGAGGCCAATACCACCACTAGGCTCACCAAAACCATCCAGCTCGCCATCCCCCTCATGTCGGCGGCGATGGATACGGTCACCGAATCACGCCTCGCCATCGCCATGGCCCAGCAGGGCGGAATGGGCTGTATCCACAAGAATTTAAGCATCGCCGAGCAGGCTGCCGAGGTGCAGAGCGTCAAGAAATTCGAGTCGGGTATGGTCGTAGACCCGCTGACCATCGCCCCCGAAGCGACGCTCGCCGAGGCGCTGACACTGATGAGCAACTACCATATCTCCGGCGTTCCGGTAGTGGAAAAAGGCAGCGGCAAGCTGGTGGGCATACTCACCAACCGCGACGTGCGCTTTGCCAGCAACCGCAATCAGCCGGTGCATGAACTGATGACCAAAGACAACCTCATCACCGTAAAAAAAGGCACCACCCAGGCCGAGGCCAAGCAACTGCTGCACAAGCACCGCATCGAAAAGCTGCTGGTGGTGGATGATGCTTATCGCTGCATCGGGCTTATCACCGTGAAGGACATAGAAAAAGCCGAAGCCTATCCCAGCGCCAGCAAGGATGAGCGGGGCCGCCTGCGCGTGGCCGCCGCTACCGGAACGGGTGCAGACGGGCTGAAACGCGCCGAGGCGCTGATTGCCGCCGGTGTTGACCTGATCGTGGTCGATACTGCACACGGACATTCCGCTGGCGTGCTCGGCAGCATCAAAAAAATCAAGGAAATCCATAAGGACGTGCAGATCATCGGTGGTAATATCGCTACTGCCGAAGGTGCTGAAGCGCTCATAAAAGCCGGTGCGGACGCGGTGAAAGTAGGTATCGGCCCCGGCTCGATATGTACTACCCGTATTGTCGCCGGTGTCGGCGTACCGCAGCTTTCCGCTATTATGGATGTAGTGCGCGTGACCGAAAAATACGGCACGCCCATCATCGCCGATGGCGGCATCAAATATTCCGGCGACCTCGCCAAAGCCATTGCCGCCGGTGCCAACTGCGCCATGCTCGGCTCGCTCTTTGCCGGAACCGAGGAAAGCCCCGGCGAAGTGGTGCTCTATCAGGGCCGTTCCTACAAAACCTACCGCGGCATGGGCAGCGTGGGTGCGATGGCCCGCGGCTCGGCTGACCGCTACTTCCAGCAGGAAATTGGCGATAAACTCAAGCTCGTTCCCGAAGGTGTGGAAGGGCGCGTGCCATTCAAAGGCCCGGTATCGGGCGTGGTGCACCAACTCGTCGGCGGCCTCAAGGCGGCGATGGGCTATACCGGCAGCAGAACCATCGGCGATATGCAGAAGAACTGCGAGTTCGTGCGTATCACCGGCGCGGGCCTGCGCGAATCCCACGCCCACGACATCACCATAACAAGGGAAGCTCCGAATTACCGGATGGATAGTTGACAAACGTACGCTTTTATGTACAATAGGATCAAACGAAGGAAAATCCTATGCAAACTATCATAACCGCCAGTGAAGCCCGCGCCAATATTTTCCGCCTGATGGACCAGGTGACTGAAACCCACATCCCCGTCACCATCACCGGCAAACGTGGCAACGCTGTCATCCTCTCCGAGGAAGACTGGCGTTCGATTCAGGAAACTATTTACCTGTCTTCCATTCCCGGTATGGTGGAATCGATCAAAGAGGGAATTAACACTCCTATCGAAGAATGCGACACGAAAATAGAATGGTAAACTATTCTCTCAGGGTTACCAAACAGGCACAAAAAGATTCTAAAAAACTCAAATCATCCGGCTTGCAGGAAAAAGCAGAAGCTCTCGTTGACCTCATTCTTGAGAATCCCTATTGCCCATATCCTAAATATGAAAAACTAGGCGGAGATTTAAAAAACGCATATTCCCGTCGCATCAATGCCCAGCACCGTCTGGTCTATGAAGTGCTGGAAGAAGAAAATATCGTGAAGATACTGCGCATGTGGACTCATTATGAATAGAATGATATTACTCATCGCTGTTGTCTTTCTGGTAGCCTTCCTCGCCATCCAATTCCCCTATGCCATCAAGGATGATAACGACAAGATGCGGCTCGCCTATCTGGGACTATTGTTTTCCATCGTTGCTCTCGGTGCGCGGCGGATACCGTTTAACCAGGCGGTTAAATATTCGCTGATCTGGCTGGCCATAGGGACAGGAATAATATTCGCCTTCACCAAGCGTGACGAGATCATGAACAGCCAGTTCATGGCAGTACTGAATCCCAACCGCCCGCGCATCAATTCCGAAGGCAACGTGACCATTCAGGCCAGCGCCGATGGCCATTTCCATGTCGAAGCGCGGGTGGATGGTGTTCCTATTGATTTCATGATTGATACCGGGGCCAGCGATATATCCCTAAGCAGGCAGGATGCGCAAAGGATAGGTATCGACACTGATAGCTTGAATTACAGCCGCACTTACCATACTGCCAACGGCGTTACCGGAGGGGCGGCTATCAAATTAAAACGCTTACAGATTGCTAATTTCATCCTTGATGATTTCCCTGCCACCGTCAATGAGGGCGAGCTTGATGTTTCCCTGTTGGGCATGAGCGCATTGCGGGCACTGGGCGGCTTCCGTATTGATGGCGATAAAATGGTGATAGGGAAAGAAAATTAGTTACTAGTTACAAGTTACTTGTTACTAGTATCTGGTAACTCGTAACAGGTAACTAAAGAATGACCCCCGGCGCAAGAACCCAAGCGGCTATAGAGCTACTCGACCAGATATATGAAGTATGGAACTCCAAGAAACGTTTTCCTGCTGACAAGCTGCTTGAGCAGTATTTCAAGGCCAAGCGCTATATCGGCTCCAAGGATCGCGGCGCTATTGCCGAGCTGGTATATTGGGTATTGCGTAATAAAGCAGCAGTGCAGTGGTGGCTGGAAAAATATTCACAGAATACTGATGGCCGCGGTTTTGTAATCACCGCACTGATACTGCGCCGCGATTACAATCCGCAAACTATCGCCAGCATCCCCAAAGACAGCAAGTATTCGCCGGATGCTTTTACCAGCGCCGAGGAAAAATTTATCCACACACTGGTGCGTAAAAATATTTCCGACCCGGAAATGCCCGAGCATGTGCGCCTGAATTACCCGCAGTGGCTGGACGGCCTGCTGCGTGATAGTTTTGGTAAGAGTTTAGAAGCAGCGATGCACGCCATGAGCGAACAGGCGCCTACCGACCTGCGTGTGAACACCCTAAAAACCAACCGCGACGCCCTGCTTAAGGAACTCCGCACCGAAGGGTTTGAATGTACGCCGACCGCCATGTCACCTATTGGCATACGTCTGGCCAAGCGCGGTCCGATATTCAACTCAAAATTCTTCAAGGAAGGTCATTTTGAAGTACAGGATGAAGGCTCACAGGCCGTTGCCCTGCTGGTGGATGCAAGGCCGGGCATGCGGGTGATAGATTTCTGCGCTGGCGCTGGCGGCAAAACACTGGCAATCGCTGCAACTATGGAGAACAAAGGGCGTGTTCTGGCGTGGGACACTTCGGCCAAACGCTTAGACCAGATAAAACAACGCCTGAAGCGGGCGGGAGTAGATAATGTACAGGTGCATGTGCTGGAATCGGAGCATGACGCGTTCATAAAACGCCACAAGGCCAGTGCTGACCGCGTGCTGGTGGACGCACCATGCAGCGGCAGCGGCACCTGGCGGCGCAACCCCGACCTGAAATGGCGTTTCACCCAGCAAGACTTGGACGAGGTCTGCGCTGTGCAGCAGGAAATTTTGGGCAGTGCTGCGCGTCTGGTGAAAGTTGGTGGAAGGTTAATTTATGCGACCTGTTCTATCTTTAAAATTGAAAATGAATTGCAAATTGAAAACTTCTTAACTGCCAATAAAAATTTTAGGGTTGTCTGCGCGCAAAAAATATGGAATAAAGAACTCTCTTTAGAATGTGATGGTTCGCCTTCATATTTTAATGTAACCCCGCACGAAGATGGGGTGGATGGTTTTTTTGCCGCAGTTTTAGAACGATTGCCGGCAGGAAGCGAATAGAGATAAAAATAAATATAACGTGGAGTGAGTTGTAATGCTGTCTTATATGCTTCAATTCTATAAAGAGCTTAAGTTGTATTTCAAACATATAATCCACCCGCGCAGATTGATTATTTCCTCCGAAAAAAAGGTAATGCAGTTTCCTGTAGGCGTTGGTTTGCAGCTTGCCATCCTGCTGCTTTTTGCCTGCGGAGTAGCCTGGTCATCATATGCTACTGGCCGTTTCATTGCAGCACGCTCCACGCTTGAAGCCCAGCGCGACACCATCCGTTCAGTTACCGCCACCAAAACCAGCAATATTAACATACTGAGTTCGGTGCTGCCGAACAGCGATACTGGCACTGAATCTGCTGAGAAACTGGCAATACTGCATGACAGCCGGACAAAGGTTGCCATGCTGGAAAAACAGGTGGCTGACCTTAAAAATGCCAATGAAGCTATTGTTGAGCGGGTCCGCCTGAAGACCGATGGCCACCTCGATGCCCTGGAGTCCATTGTCAGCCAGACCGGGCTTAACCCGGACAAAATACAGAAGCGTAGTTCCAAATTACAAAAATCAGAAGAAGATGATGCTGAGGGTGGCCCTTATATCCCTACTGATATGCCGGCAATTTCCGATGAAGCCAATGAAATGCTTGACTCGCTGGACAGGTTGCACACCATGCGTAAAGTTGTTGCCAACCTGCCGTTGGGTTTACCGATTTCCAACGCCGAGGAACGCAGCCCGTTTGGCCACCGCATTGACCCTTTCAATGGCAACATAGCTTTCCACTCCGGGCTGGATCTGGCTGGCCCTTACGGTACACCGATACATAGTGCAGCTGATGGCGTTGTGGTAAGCTCCGGCCGTGATGGCGCCTATGGCAATATGGTTGATATCGACCATGGTTTTGGGATAGTAACCCGCTATGGCCACTTAAGCGCCATAAATGTAAATAAAGGTAGCAAGGTGAAAAAAGGTGATGTTATCGGTATGGAAGGCAGTACCGGACGCTCGACCGGGCCACACCTCCATTATGAAGTCCGTTATAATGGCGAAGCCATAAATCCAGAAAAATTCCTGCAAACCGGAAAATTGTTGGAGCTGGGCGGCGTTCCGAAAGACAAACCCCGCCACAAAAGATAAAACTGCCACCCGGGGACTGGAAATACTCTCAGTCATAGCCAAAGATACTCATATACTTGGAACCATTATCAGTGATGGCAGCATTGATTTTGACGGTACGCTGGATGGCAACATCCGCGCCCATATGCTTACTGTCCGGCGTAATGGCCGCATAAAAGGCGATGTGACTGTCGATATTTTAAATGTATACGGAAAAATAGACGGGCTGGTCCGCGCCAAAAACGTGCACCTCTATAAGGATTGCTATGTTGAAGGAATAATAATGCATGAAGGGCTGATAATAGAGAATGGCGCCTTTATGGATGGAAAATGCAAACGCACCGACCGTGTCTCCTCCAGTGAAGAGGATACTTCATCATTAAGTGATGAACCTGTCCACAGCACCATCCGCCTGATTAGCTGAGTGTACCGGATAAGGCACAAATAATGAAAAAAGTAGTCGCTTCCGGTATGATAGGCAATGGGCTGGAGTGGTATGATTACGCACTCTACGGCCAGATGGCGGCCCTGCTCGGGGCCTTATTTTTTCCCAAAGGCGACCCCAGTGTGCAGCTTCTCGCCACTTATGGCGTATTTGCCGCCGGTTTCATTGTCCGCCCGCTAGGGGCGATATTATTCGGCTGGATCGGTGACCGTTACGGGCGCAAAACTGCGATGGTCGCCGCCGTGCTGATGATGGCGATACCCACCGGCTGCATCGGCCTGCTGCCCACCTACGCCGATGTCGGCATGCTTGCTCCCATTCTCCTTACTATAATCCGCTTGTTACAAGGGCTTTCCCTTGGTGGTGAGTTCGCCGGTTCAATAACCTATATTGTCGAACACGCCCCGGCCAATAAACGTGGTGCCGCCGGCTCCAGTTCACTGGTTAGCCTGATATTGGGATTTCTGCTTGGCTCGCTGGTAGTCAATATCACCCTGAATGCGCTGGGTAAGGAAATCTTTGAAGCCTGGGGCTGGCGCCTGCCCTTCCTCGGCGGTATTATTATCGGGCTGGTTGGTTTTTATATCCGCCGCTGCTGCGAGGAAAGCCCGGTCTATGAGGCCGCCAGACAGGATAACAAAATATCAAAAACCCCGGTGCGCGCAGCTTTCAAAGAACATCCGTGGCAGATGCTGCAAGGGTTTGCCGCCTATATGACGGTAACCATGCCCTTTTACCTTGCCTCGGTATATTTCATCAGCTTCAGCGAGAAGCATTTAGGTACCAGCATGGAGGCAGCCCTGCGCTTTAACGTATATAACATGCTTGCCATGCTCATAACCATGCCGCTGGGAGCAGTAATGTCCGACCGGCTTGGGCGCAAAAAAGTCATGATAGCCGCAGCCCTTGCCATGTTCTTCATAACCCCTGCCCTGTTCTCCTTCTTCACTCCCGAAACCGATGCTTCCCTGCTTACCATTGGCCTATCCCAGTTCTTGTTCGCCGCCATGGTCGGAATATATGCAGGCCCGGTACCGGCCATGCTGGTGGAGATGTTCCCAACCAATATACGCTTTACCGGCATGGCCATAGCCTATAACCTCGCCGCCGCCCTGTTCGGGGGCACCGCTCCCATAGTCTGTGAGTGGCTGATCCGCGAAACCGGCAGTAATAGCTCTATCTGCTGGTACGTAATGTTATGCAACGCTATGTCCATGATAGCCCTGTATTTCTATAAAGACCGATTTAAACAGCCCCTTAGCTAGAAATTACCGATTGAAACTTGACTTTCTTAGATAACTGCCTTAACTCATTCCCTCCTACTGATTTCCTGGCAATTAGCGCAAGTAAATCAGGGAAAATTCGCTTTTACAAAAAAGCCCATATTGTGGAGGAGTGGCCGAGTGGTCAATGGCAGCAGACTGTAAATCTGCCCTCTTATGAGTTCGCTGGTTCAAATC
>CAZUXB010000047.1:0-11868 GCA_964624555.1 uncultured Rickettsiales bacterium
ACGTTCATGATGGCAGCAGCGCCACGGTGGTTTTTACGAATTGTTTTTCTTCCGCATTTAAATTTCCGCTTATTTCACCATGCAAAATATCCCACCACATTTTTGCTTCCGAGATATTTTTGAGGTTGGCCTGAACGCTGAGCCAGAATGTTTCATCCGCAAATGGAATAAGATTTTTCACTTCACTAAATGGCAATTTATGCAGCAGTTTTTCGTTTAGTTTTTCCAGCTCCGCGAAATCATAATTGGCTGGTGCACGCCCGAATTTTTTAAAATCAAACAATTTTACAAGCTCTTCCATTTTAGCAAATGGTTCCACCGCATCGGACGTGCCGATATGGGCGAGCAGTGAGTTGATGGCCATCGGCATGATGCCCGTGTCACGTAGCGTTCTAATATCATTACCGCCCACGCGTTTGGACATTTCACCTTCTTTGGTTTTAAGCAGCGCCAGGTGGCCGAAGGTTGGCAGTTTATAACCCAGCGCCTCGAATATCTGCACCTGTACTGCGGTGTTGGACACATGGTCCTCCCCGCGTACGACATGGCTTGTGCCCATCTCGCCGTCATCCACCACCGAGGCGAAGGTATAAAGCGGTACGTCATCCTCGCGCACCAGCACCGGATCGCTCATATGGGTGGCCTGGAATTTTACCTCGCCGCGCACCAGGTCATTCCAGATGATGGGTTTATCTTCGAGCAGGAAACGGAAATGCGGCTTGCGGCCTTCGGTTTCGTATTTTGCTTTTTGTTCGTCGGTGAGTTTCAACGATGCGCGGTTATAGATCGGCGGTAAGCTGCGCGAGGCCTGCATCTTACGCTGTACGTCAAGCTCTTCCGGCGTTTCGTAGCAGGCATATAAACGGCCTGATGCGATGAGATTTTGTTTGGCTTTTTCATATTCGGCGAATTTTTCCGATTGCTTGAAAAACCCGTCCCAGTTTATTCCGAGCCATTTCAGGTCTTCCTGTATCGCCGCTTCATATTCGGCCTTCGAACGGTCAGAATCGGTGTCGTCAATACGCAGCCAGAACTCGCCGCCGGTTTTGCGCGCGAACAGCCAATTCACGAGCGCGGTGCGCACATTGCCTAAATGCAGGTAGCCAGTGGGTGAGGGGGCGAAACGGAGTTTGATGGTCATATTATTCAATTAGAGGAAGAAAATATTCTCGAGCCTGATTAAATATTTCACTGGGTATTGTAGTGATATATTGGATATCGCGTGATTGCCAATCAAATGAGCGTAATTGATCGGTCATAATGAATCCGGAAATCTTTCCAACATTTACTGGCATATCGAAAGCCCAGCCTTTGCTGCGACTACGAATCGGGCAAACAAGGCATAAACCAGAGGCCTTGTTATAAGATTTTGGTGAAAATACCAAAGCAGGACGTCGTTTGGCTTGTTCCTTGCCAGTCTGCGGGTCAAAATCTATCCACACAACATCGCAGCGGTCGGGTATATATGGCATTGATTAGGACCAATCATCTTTGATTGTTTCTTTGCCAACCGATTTGATGTTTAGCCATTCCTGAATTTCAGGATCTTTCGCGGGGTCGTATCCTTCTGGAATTTTAGCTAATAGTTCTTCTAACGTGTAGCGGCGCGGTTTTTTTGAGGGCTCAATTGGCTTTATAAATAAAACACCATCATTGATGCTTATATCAATTGGCGAGTTTTCCTTTAAGCCCAGGTTCGCAGCCAGTGCTTTCGGTATGCGAACCGCGAGGCTGTTACCCCAGCTATTTATATGAGTTTCCATGATTTTCTCCTAATGTATATACATAGTATATACTACGAGTAAGGAAATAGCAAGCTTCTAACTTAAAGCCGCCTGCGCTGCTGCGAGGCGCGCCACCGGCACGCGGTATGGTGAGCAGGAAACGTAGGTGAGGCCGACCTTCTGGCAGAAGGCGATCGAAGCCGGGTCGCCACCATGTTCACCGCAAATGCCGATTTTGAGGTCAGGGCGGGTTTTGCGGCCGCGTTCGCTGGCGATTTCGATTAGTTCGCCAACACCGGTCTGGTCGAGCGATACGAACGGATCCTGCTCTACGATACCTTGTTTTTTATAGGCTTCGATGAAGGACGCCGAGTCATCGCGCGAGATACCGAGGGTGGTCTGAGTCAGGTCATTTGTGCCGAAACTGAAGAACGCGGCGGTATTTGCGATGTCGCCAGCACGCAACGCCGCGCGTGGGAGCTCGATCATGGTACCAACCATATATTCAATTTTTGCACCGGTTTCTTTCATCACTTTCTGCGCGGTTTCATCCACCAGTGCTTTGAGTATTTCTAACTCTTTTGGCATCATCACGAGTGGAATCATGATCTCAGGGATCACGTTTTCCTTCCCTTCCTTGATGATGGAAGCGGCGGCTTCAAATATCGCGCGTGCCTGCATTTCATAAATTTCCGGATAGGTGATACCGAGGCGGCAACCGCGATGGCCGAGCATCGGGTTTTGTTCTTTCAGCTCATGTGCGCGGTGGCGAACGAGTTCTACGCTCACGCCGGCAGCCGATGCCACCTGTTTGATGTCTTCCTCGGTGTGCGGCAGAAACTCATGCAGCGGCGGGTCGAGCAGGCGGATGGTCACCGGCAGGCCGCTCATGATGCGGAATAGTTCCACGAAGTCATTGCGCTGCATTGGAAGCAGCTTTGCGAGGGCGGCTTTGCGGCCTTCGACATGTTGCGCCACGATCATTTCGCGCATGGCGATGATGCGCTGCGCATCGAAGAACATATGTTCGGTACGGCATAAACCAATTCCTTCGGCACCGAATTTACGTGCCACAGAAGCGTCAAGCGGAGTTTCCGCGTTGGTGCGGACTTTGAGCGTGCGTACCTCATCGGCCCAGCCCATCAGCGTGTTGAAATCACCGGAAAGGTTCGGCTGTACGGTGGCGATCTGACCGAGCATTACTTCGCCGGTGCCGCCATTGATGGTGATGATGTCACCTTCCTTGATGGTGTGCGTGCCAGCTTTAAGTTCTTTTTTGGCGTAATCGATACGCAAATCGCCGGCACCGGAAACGCAGGGTTTACCCATACCGCGGGCAACCACCGCGGCGTGGCTGGTCATACCGCCACGGGCAGTTAAAATACCTTGCGCTGCATGCATGCCGTGAATATCTTCCGGCGAGGTTTCGATGCGCACGAGAATAACTTTTTCCTTATGCTCCAGCGCCATGGCCTCTGCGTCCTCGGCGGTGAAAACAACTTTGCCGGAAGCAGCGCCCGGTGAAGCGGGCAGGCCGGTGGCGATAACGGTTTTTTGGGCTTTCGGGTCGAGGGTTGGGTGCAATAACTGGTCAAGCGACAGCGGGTCGATGCGCTTTATTGCTTCCGCTTTGGTAATTACTTTTTCGCCAACCATATCGACCGCGATTTTCACGGCAGCAGCGGCAGTGCGTTTGCCGTTTCTTGTTTGCAACATCCACAGTTTGTTGTTCTGGATAGTGAATTCAATATCCTGCATATCGCGGTAATGGCCTTCGAGCTTGTCGAACACGGCGGTAAGCTGCTTATACACATCGGGCATCACCTGTGGCATTTCATCAAGCGGTTGCGGGGTGCGGATTCCGGCTACCACGTCTTCGCCCTGCGCATTGACCAAAAATTCGCCGTAATATTTGCGCTCGCCGGTGGAAGGGTTGCGGGTGAAAGCCACGCCGGTGGCGCAGTCATTGCCCATATTACCGAACACCATCGATTGCACGGTAACGGCAGTGCCCCAGCTTTCCGGTATGTCATGCAGGCGGCGGTAGGTATTGGCGCGCGGGTTCATCCACGAGTTGAACACGGCCTGTATCGCGCCCCACAGCTGCGCGTTCACATCATCGGGGAACGGTGTGCCGAGTTCTTCTTTGACTTTCGCTTTGTACTGGGAAACGAGATCTTTCAGGTCTTCAGCGGAGAGCTCGGTATCAAGCTCAATATCGCGATCACGTTTTTTCTGCTCCAGCATTTCCTCAAAATAATAATGGTCAACTTCAAGAACAACGTCTGAATACATCTGGATGAAGCGGCGGTAGCTATCGTAAGCGAAACGTTCATTGCCGGTTTTTTTGGCGATGGCTTTGGCGGTTGTATCATTCAGACCAAGGTTGAGCACCGTGTCCATCATGCCTGGCATCGAGGCGCGTGCGCCGGAACGAACCGAAAGCAGCAGCGGGTTTTCGCTGTCACCGAATTTCGCACCGACATTCTTTTCAACCTTTGCTAGCGCCTCGGCGACCTGTGCCTCAAGGCCAGCAGCGAGCTTTTTGCCATTTTGGTAGTAGCTCACGCATACTTCGGTGGTGATGGTAAATCCCGGAGGAACCGGCAGGCCCAGCGAGCACATTTCGGCGAGGTTCGCACCTTTGCCGCCGAGGAGGTTGCGCATGCTGCCATTGCCGTCAGAAGCCCCGCCCGCGAAGCTGTAAACTAATTTATCTGCCATATCACTTTTCCGTTGTGTGTTGGTTTGCATATTTTTTTATCCTTTGTCACCTTTTACTGTCATATCGGCGAAGGCCGGTATTCATGTTTTAGTATATTCTGGATACCGACTTGTGTCGGTATGACGAATATCAAATTATTTTTCATCCTTCAATTTTGCTAAAGTCGGCGATGTAATTCATACCATTTTTAATCATTGCAAGTAATCTTAATCTATTTATTCGCAATTCATTATCTTCAGCGTTTACTAAGATTTTTTCAAAAAAGCTATCAATTGGTTTTCTAAGTGTTGCAAACCATTCCATTAATTCAGTATATTTTTCATTGTCAATAAAGTTGCGTAGCTTTCCTAGATTTTCCTGATTAAATAAATTCACTAAAGCTTTTTCTTCATTCTCAATCAATATAAATTGATTTAGCTCTCCAGGGGCATAGCCCTTTTTGCCCTTTTTTTCCTCAATAGCTAAAATATTTGAGGTTCTTTTATATGCGGCGAGGAGGTTTTTGCCGTCATCACTAGCAAGAAATTCTTGTAACGCTTTGGCACGGTTTACGATGCGAACCAAATCATCATCCCCCGCTATAACTGCATCGATCACATCATGGCGGATGCCGGAGTCTTTTAGTTGTACCTTGAGGCGGTCATGGAAAAAGGCGAGCAGTTCACCAGCGAGTTTTTCGGCGGCACCTTCGGGAATATCCTCAAAAGCGGTTTCATTTACCGAAAGATATTTACCGATTTTGTGCGGTTTTTTCAGATCTTCCTCGGTCTTCTTTATCAGCTTTTCCTGGGCCTTATGGGTGGCAATAGTGGTCAGCGGCGGGCAGGATAATATTGGTCTGAGCGGCAGGCGGATATTGTTTTCAAGTATAATTCGGATAACTCCGAGTGCGGCGCGGCGCAAGGCAAACGGGTCTTTGCTGCCGGTGGGTTTTTCACCGATGGCGAACATGGAAATCAGCGTATCGAGCTTATCGGCAAGGGCCACGCAGATGGAAACAGGGGAGGTGGGAACGTTATCATTTGCACCCGCTGGTTTGTAATGGTCGCGGATGGCATCGGCCACGGCGGCATCTTCTTTTTGCTGGATAGCGTAATAACGACCCATGATGCCCTGTAATTCAGCAAACTCACCGACCATGCCGGTAACGAGGTCAGCCTTGCAAAGTGTGGCGGCACGCGTTACTAAATCCCCCTCCCCAGCCCTCCCCACTTCGTGGAGAGGGAGCTTTTCTTGTTCCCTCTCCCGCTTGCGGGGGAGGGTTAGGGAGGGGGCAATGATAGTGACTAGTTTTTTTATTCTCTCAACCTTCTGCGCAACCGTGCCGAGCTTGGCGTGATAGGTAACGGTTTCAAGGCCATGCGCCCATTCGGAAAGTGGTTTTTTGCGGTCACTGTCCCAGAAGAAGCGCGCATCGGCGAAGCGTGCGCGCAGTACACGCTCATTTCCGGCGATGATGGCTTTGCCGCCATCTGCGGTTTGCATGTTGGAAGTTATGAGAAAGTGGTTTGAGAGTTTGCCGTCAGCATTTTCCAGCGCGAAATATTTCTGGTGCGAGCGCATGACCATGGTCAGCACTTCCGTAGGCAGGTCCATGAATGTGTCGTCAATTTTTCCGACCAGTAATTCTGGATATTCAACGAGGCCGACCACTTCTTCAAGCAGCGCAGGATCGGCTACCGGCTTCAAGCTTAGGGCTTCGGCAATTTTTGCTACTTGCGCCGCGATATTTGTTTTGCGCTTGTCGCGGTCAGGGATGACAAACGATTTTTCCAGCGTTGCTTCATACTCGGAAGCCTTGTGGATGATGACAGGTTGTGGCGCGAGGAAGCGGTGGCCATAAGTGACGTTGGAAGCTTTTACACCGGCAAATTCCACGGGCACTATTTTGCCATCAAAAATACACAGAATACTATGCAGTGGGCGCACCCAGATTTCGCTGCGCGAGCCCCAGCGCATTGATTTTGGCCACGGGAATTTGGCGAGGATTTCTTCGATAAGCGGCTTTAAAATTTCGCTGGTGTGCTTGCCTTTTACGTGGGTGGTGGCGAAATACACGCCGTCGCGTTTTTCCAGCTGCTCCAGCGTCAGGTTGTTTTTCTTGAGAAAGCCGTTCAACGCTGCTTCCGGCGCATCGATCTTTGGGCCTTTGAGTTCGGTGGTAATGTCGCTCTGCACCGCGGGCAGGTCTTTGATAATGACTGCAAGGCGGCGAGGGGTAACGAAACCATGACTTGTTGTAATGCCAAGGCCTTTCTGCAAACTTGCCTGCAAATGCCCGAGCGCATCCGCCTGCATCCGAGCGGGAATTTCTTCTGAGAATAGTTCTAATAAAAAATCAGACATGGTCGGTTACGTTGTTGTTTTCATCGAGTAGTAATACTACGGGTTTATAGGATTTGGCTTCTTCCGGCGTCATCTGCGCGTAGGCGATTATGATAACCACGTCCTGCGGGTCGACCAGATGCGCTGCCGCGCCATAGATGCCGATGCGCCTGCTGCCGGCCGGTTCCGGTATCGCGTAGGTGGTGAAGCGTTCGCCGTTATTGACGTTGAGCACATCCACCTGCTGGCCGACAAGGATGCCGGTTTTTTCCAGCAATTCGGTGTCGATGCCGATCGAGCCGTTATAATGCAACTCGGAGTGGGTGACGCGCGCGCGGTGGAGTTTGCTATGGAGCATGGTGAGCATCATGCTTTATTTCCTTTTTTTGCTTTTGTGGTATTTACAAAATTCACTTTGCCCTGAATGGTGGTGATGCACTGGCCTTTGATGAGCGTGCGCTCGCCGGCGAGAGTGATATCCAATATTCCCGGTGAGCGTGATGCCTGTACCGCGTGGAAGCTGCTTTTTTTGAGTTTTTTTGCCCAGTAGGGGGCAAGGAAACAATGCGCCGAGCCGGTGACCGGGTCTTCATCAACACCAGCACCCGGTGCGAAGAAACGCGAGGCAAAATCATAGCCTTGCATGCCCTTAGCCGTGGTGACGATGACACCACGCGCATCAAGCTTTGCCAGTTTTTTAAAGTTGGGTTTGATGCCAACGAGCGTGTCATAATCTTTTACTTCGACTAGGTAATCATCACGGTTTTTCTGGCAGTTGGAAAAAGGAACACCAAGGGCAGAAAGCGCCGGGTCTTCATCGACCGGTTCGCCGGAAAGCGTTGGGAAATTAAGCTCGATACCATCTTCAAGGATTTTTGCTTTCAGAATTCCACTGAGCGTATTGAAGCTGATAGTATCCCCTTTTTTAGCAAGATCGATCTGGTGCAATACATGCGCGGCGGCGAGCGTTGCATGGCCGCAGAGCTGCACCTCGGTGGTGGGGGTGAACCAGCGCAGATCATAGTTATTGGCGAGCTTATGCACCACGAACGCGGTTTCGGAAAGGTTGGCTTGCGCCGCGAGAAGTTGCAGTTCTTTGTCCGAAGGAAATTCGCTTAAAAGATAAACGGCAGCAGGGTTTCCGCGAAACGGAACGGGGGTGAACGCATCTATGATCCAAAGGTTGTTCATAAGGCTTCGGGCTCCGTCATCCCGACGAAAGTCGGGATCCAGTATGTAATACGGTTAAATGACGGTTTCATAGAGATCATTCCAATTCGGATTTGCTTTTTCGATGAGTTCCAGCTTCCATGAGCGCTTCCACTCTTTAAGTTGTTTTTCGCGTGTAATGGCCTCATCCATTCTGTCGAAGCACTCAACATAAACGAGTGTGTGGACATTATATTTTTTGGTAAAGCCCTCGAACATATTTTGTTTATGCTCCCAAATACGGCGCCCAATATCATTGGTAACCACAATATATAACGTACCGTTTCTTTTGCTTGCGAGAATATATACATATGCGCGTACCATCAATTCTGGATACCGGCGTTCGCCGGTATGACGATTTGAGTTTGTGCGTAGGCCTCGCAGCAACCTTTGGCGAGGGCGCGCACACGGGCGATATAGGCGGCACGTTCCGTTACCGAAATGACGCCGCGCGCATCCAGCAGGTTGAAACGGTGCGAGGCTTTGATGCACTGGTCATAAGCGGGCAGGGGCAGATTTTTAGCAAGCAGCGCGCAGCATTCTTTTTCGGCATCCTCGAACTGGCGGAGCAGTTGGTCGGTGTCGGCATATTCCAGATTATACGCCGAAAATTCCTTTTCGTTTTGCAGGAACACATCGCCGTAGGTTACGCCCGCACCGTTAAAATCAAGGTCGTAGACATTTTCCACGCCCTGAATATACATGGCAAGACGCTCCAGACCGTAGGTGATTTCGCCGGAAACCGGCTTGCACTCGATGCCGCCGACTTGCTGGAAATAAGTGAATTGGGTGACTTCCATGCCGTCACACCATACTTCCCAGCCGAGGCCCCATGCGCCCAGCGTGGGTGATTCCCAGTCATCTTCCACGAAGCGAATATCGTGCTTGTGCGGGTCAATACCAAGCATTTTAAGGCTTTCGAGATAGAGCTCCTGAATATTGTCGGGCGAGGGTTTGAGTATTATCTGATACTGGTAATAATGCTGCAAACGGTTGGGGTTTTCGCCGTAACGGCCATCTTTGGGGCGGCGCGAAGGTTGAACGTAAGCTGCTTTCCATGGCTTTTCACCGAGCGCGCGCAGAGTGGTAGCCGGGTGGAAGGTTCCTGCGCCCACCTCCATGTCGTACGGTTGCAAAATTACGCAGCCCTGCTTCGCCCAGAACTGGTGCAGATTCAAAATCATCTGTTGGAATGACAGCTTCACACACTACCCACAAAACATCCATTTTTTATAAGGACGCTTCTTTTAAGGGTTTTTCAGGGGAAATTCAAGGGATTTGTGGACGAGCGGAGCGAGGACTAGCGCCATTGAGGCGCGCAGCCCTAGCGGCGCTTGAGCGTAATTTAAAAATTACGCCTTTTTCTGCCAACCTCCTTGTTCGTTCTGGCTGAAATAGGTGATTTCGTGGCCCGCGCTTTTATATTCGCTCCAGCGCGTGCGGGCGGCGGCGGTGGCGGCAGGGTCGTTGCCGTCGAAAATATCGAGCACACGTTCGAAATCACCCTCGGCCTTACGGCCATCGGTAACGACCAATAAATTGCTATTATTCAGCGGTTTAGACTCGCAGGAAAGGAGTATCGGCTGGCTCTCCGGTTGTGCGTCTTTATCGCTGCCATGGGGCAGGAAACTATCGGGGTCATAGGCCCAGAGTAGCTGGTTGAACTGCTCGACCCGCGCATCGGAATTCGCAACCAGACACACCTTATAACCGCCGGAAATTGCCCGTTCCAACAGTTTGGGTAATGCCCGCTCAATGGGGGTGGTGGTTAAGTGGTAGAATTGTATCGCGGTCATTTGCCTTCGTAGAAATCTTCAACGAGCTGGTTCAGCAGTCTTACACCATAACCGGTGCCGCCTTTGGGTACGATGTCGGTGTCTTTTTTGCTCCATGCGGTGCCTGCAATATCAAGATGCGCCCACGGCGTTCCGTTTACGAAACGTTGCAGGAATTGCGCGGCGGTAATGGACCCGGCCTCGCGCTCCTTGCCGATATTCTGCATGTCGGCAATGTCGGAATTGATCTGCTTGTCATACACCTCGGCAAGCGGCAAACGCCAGACTTCTTCACCGACTTTCTGGCCGGTTTTAAAGAGTTGGTCGGCAAGCTTGTCATCATTGGAGAACAGGCCTGCGCGCGAGGTGCCCAGCGCCACGATAATGGCACCGGTTAAAGTCGCGAGGTCAACGATGAATTTCGGTTTGAAATGTTTCTGGCAATACCACAGCACATCGGCTAGCACGAGGCGGCCCTCCGCATCGGTATTGAGCACCTCGATGGTCTGACCCGAATAGCTGGTGACCACATCGCCGGGGCGCTGGGCATTGCCGCCTGGCATATTTTCCACGAGGCCGACAAGGCCCACGGCGTTGACCTTGGCTTTGCGGCCAGCGAGGGCTTTCATGAGGCCTATCACCACGCCGGCGCCGCCCATGTCCCACTTCATTTCTTCCATGCCGCCGGCCGGTTTGATGCTGATACCACCGGTGTCGAAGGTCACACCCTTGCCAACGAAAGCGAGAGGCGCGGTTTTGGAACCTTTGCCGAGGCCGTTCCATTTCATTACCACCATCTGCGATTCGATGGCGGAACCCTGACCTACGCCAAGCAGTGCGCCGAAACCGAGCTTGTACATATCCTCTTCACCGAGAACCTCAACCTCAACCCCCATTTCTTCTAGAGTTTTGCATTGCTCAGCGAGGGTTTCAGGGTTGATGATATTGGCTGGCTCGGAAACCAGGTTGCGGGTGAATACCACACCATCAGCAATGGCAGAAAGCTCTGCGTAGGGCTTTGTTGCTGCCTTTGCGCCAGTTAGGGCAACGGTGAAGCTGGTGATGGTCGGTTTTTCATCGGCGGTTTTTTTGGTGAAATATTTATCGAAAGTGTAGCTGCGCAGGCGTGCGCCATTGGCGATGCGCGCGGCGATTTCCGGTGTGCCTTTTTCCAAAATAACAGTGGCCGATTTGGCGCGTAAGGAATTCACCACCGGTACCACGCTGCCGCCGATATTTTCGTAAGCGGTGGCATCGAGTTTTTTAGGGTCACCTGTACCGGCGAGAACCGCAAAATCCGCACGCGCGCCGCCGGACAGGGCCACGGAAATATTCTTGCCGCGCTTGCCGGAAAAGCCCATATTCTGCATGGCTTTGGTGAGTAATCCCCCGGATTTTTTATCAATATCCGCTGCTTGTGCGGGCAGTTTTTTGTCCTCGCCCACGAGGAAGATAATCACATTGTCAGAAGTTGGGGCTTTGAGTTCGCTAAAAGATATTTTCATGGCTTTTCCTTAATTTTAGATGACAAGATTATAAGATGACGAGATGATAAGACAATGATAATCTCTTCATCCTATCATCTCATTATCTAGTCATCTACAAATATGTATCGTTACAATAAATATATCATCCGCCACCTGGTTCACTCCACGCTGCTTATAACTTTCAGCCTGACCAGCATCGTGTGGCTGACGCAGGCGTTGCGCTTTGTTGAATTTATCGTCAACCAGGGTGTATCCATTACGGTTTTTTTGCACCTGACTGTATTGCTGGTACCATCACTACTGCTTATGATTTTACCGCCGGCAGTATTCTGTGCGGTGCTATTTACCTATAACAAGCTGACTTCCGACAGCGAGTTGGTGGTAATGCAGGCGATGGGGCTTTCACGCTGGCGACTGGCCGAGCCGGCCATTATCGTGGCGATGGTAGTTATGTTGCTTACTTATGGGATAGCTATGTACCTGCAACCCTTAAGCTATAAACAATTCAAGGATATGCAGTATGTATTGCGTGACAGCTATGTATCATTATTGGTGCAGGAAGGTGTGTTCAGCAACCCGGTGGAGGGCCTTACTGTCTTTGTACGCGAGCGTGACGTTGATGG
>CAZUXB010000047.1:11878-16386 GCA_964624555.1 uncultured Rickettsiales bacterium
AAACTGCACGGTATTTTGGTGCATGATAACCGCCAGCCCAATAAATCCATAACCATGCTGGCCGAATCAGGCAGGCTGGTGGAGACCCCGCAGGGCCCGCGCTTCCTGCTCGAAAACGGCAACCGTCAGGAAATGAATAATGGACGCCTGTCGTTGCTGAATTTTGAAAACTATACTCTTGATATAAGTTTTTATACCAGCTCCAACAATACCCATAAGTCGGATGTTCAGGAGCTTTTTATGCCGGAATTATTTGGCCTTGTTGATGAAACATCACTGACCAGCGCGGAAATTATAAAACGCCGTGCGGAAGGGCACCAGCGTATAGTCTGGCCTGCCTATACACTGGCCCTTACCTTGCTGGCTCTTTCTGCTTTGTTTTCGGGTGAATTTAACCGGCGCGGGCAGTGGCAGCGTATTACTATGGCCGTTATAATCGCTACTTTGTTATTATTTTCTGCGGTGGGGATTCGCGGAGCAATGTCCTTGCAACCGATGATGGTATCGGCGGCATATGCCAACCTGTTATTGCCGATACTGGTAACCGCCTGGATAATAAGCGATCATATCGCCCAGAAAAAGAGGCTGGCATGACGAGGTTTTTATTGTCATACCAGACGCAAGTTTTCCCAGCGAGTGTAACGAGCTGGTTGGAAAACTTAGCGATGTGGTATCCAGTGCGAAAGAAAGACTGGATGCCAGCCTGCGCTGGCATGATAGAGAAAAAGATGATGGCATGAGAAAAATAATATATATTATGGCGTTAATGGCTAGTATTATCCCTTCCTTGGCTGCGGCCTGTATGGAAACCAAGGAACAAGAAGAAAAGCGCTTTCTGGAATTTGATGCAAATAAAGATGGTTATGTAGACGAAGAAGAGTGGAATAAAAAAATGCCACAGGGAAAATTTAAGGAAGAGCTGAAATATTTTGATAAAGACAATGATAAAAAATTATCCAAAGATGAGTTTATGAAAAAAAGCTTTGTTCGAGGCTTGGATTGTTTATGACCCTACCTTGGACACTATCGCGCTATATCGGCAAGCATTTTTTGCTATCAATAATATTTGCGCTTTTAGGGTTGGTTGCCATCACCTCGCTTATTGATGTGGTAGAGATGATACGGCGGGCAAGTGGCCGTGATGGTGTACCGTTTCATATAATTATATCGCTTACCCTGCTTAAGGTGCCAAGTTTTGCCGTAAAACTGGTGCCTTATGCTGTACTGGTCGGCAGCATGATGGCGCTTACTCGCCTGACCAGGACGCAGGAACTTGTGATTGCCCGCTCGGCTGGAATATCAGTATGGCAATTTCTTGCCCCGGCTATGATAGTAGTTTTTGCAATCGGGGTGTTCATGACCACAATATTCAACCCATTTGCCGCCGCTCTGATGATGCGTAACGAGCAGGTTGAAGGAAAATATATCTCTGGAAATGCAAATCTGCTTGCGGTTTCCTCATCTGGCCTGTGGCTCCGGCAGATGGAAAATAACGATGCGAACATCAGCGAACATATTATCCATTCGGCAAAATTGTTACAAAACGATATGTCTTTTGCCAAAATCATTATATTTGCGTTTGATAAGCAGAAAAAATTTGTCGAAAGGATGGATGCGGGGCGTGCCGTGCTTAATGACAAATCACTGCATTTAACCGATGTAATCCGTTCTGTGGCCGGTAAACCACCGGAAATAATAAAGGAATATGATCTGCCCACCACCCTGACCATAGAGCATATCCAGGATAGCTTTGCCTCGCCGGAAACAATATCTTTCTGGCAGCTTCCCGGCTTCATCAGCATGTTGGAAAGTGCTGGATTCTCGGCTTTAAAGCATAAGCTTTACTGGCATACCTTGCTTGCCAGCCCGTTTTTAATGATTGGCACAGCGCTTATAGCGGCTATATTTTCCCTGCGCTCCCCACGCCGTGGGAAAGTCGGTATTTTAATAGTTGCTGGTGTTACCGTTGGGTTCCTGATGCATTTCTTTACGGACATTATTTTTGCTTTTGGCTCCGCTGGTACGGTGCCAATTATACTTGCCGCGTGGACCCCATCGTTGGTTGCTATAATGATAGGAGCGTCGTTATTATTGCATCTTGAAGACGGTTAAGCTGCCCCTCCCTAACCCTCCCCACTGCGTGGAGAGGGAACAAGAATATTATAAAAACAAAATCACACATGTGGATTTTGTATAAGTCCTCTCTCCCGCCATGTCCGCCGTAGCCTTGGCGAAGGCGGATTGCGGGAGAGAGTTAGAGAGGGGGAGGCGTTATTATGCGATCTCAAACGTTGCATCAACTTCCACAGCGACTCCGAATGGCAATTCGCTTACCCCTACCGCAAAGCGGGCGTGTTTGCCGGCATCGCCGAATATTCCCACCATCATATCGGAAACGCCGTTTGCTACTTTCGGCTGTTCGGTAAAGCCTTCGGCAGAAGCCACAAAGATCCCCATACGCACGCATTTTACCACGCGGTCTAAATCGCCACCACAGGCGGCTTTTAAATGGGCCAGAATGTTAACGCCGCATAATTTGGCAGTGGCCTGACCCTGTTCAGTAGTGAATTCACGGCCTAACTTGCCAATATCCTGAGGTTTTCCATCCTTCATCGGCAAGGTGCCGGAAATAAATACCAGATTCCCGGAAATTGTGTACGGGACGTAATTAGCAGCCGGCATGACCGATGGCGGCAGGATAATTCCCATATCGGCAAGTTTTTGTTCAATTTTACTCATTTGGTATCCCCCCGTTGTTAATATTAACCAATTATAGCAACTACCCTACGTATATATTGATTGCAAATGGTATTTGGGGATTTTTACCTAATTTATATTAATTAAAAATAGTCATAAAGGTTAATAATTAATTACAATAAAAAGTGAAAACTGTCAAAAAACTGTCACATTTCTATGTTATCATTGTTTTGTTAGAGTAAGGGTAATTCTACGTTGGTATCCAGTTAACACAGACTAAGTAAACAATAAATTACGCTAGGAGGATTTTGCATCATGACTAAACAAAAAACAATAACCGCTTCGGTTAATATTAAGGAAGGTCAGCAGTTTGCTGTTATGGCAACGTTGGCGATGGGTATGTGTCTGCTCATTTCTAACCCTGCTGCCGCTATCGATTTGAGCGGATTCAAGCTCACCGGTATATCTACAGTATTATGCAATGCTGCATATCTGGTTATATTCGACATAGGCCGCGGTCTTGCCAGCCTTGCGATTGTTGCCATTGGTATTGCTGCTATGTTAGGAAAAGCTTCCTGGGGACAGGCGATGTCACTTGGTGTTGGCATAGGTGTGGTTTTTGGTTCGCTGACCATGACTACCACTTTAACTACTGGTGTTAGCAGTCTTCTTGGGGTTTCCTTCCCTGTATTGCCTTGTCTTCCTGCCATATAGGGGAAAAAGGATAAAAATTGGGAAATAGTCATGTATTTGCAAAAAGCTATAGCAGGTGTTGATGGTAAGAAGGAGGGGATAGTAAAATTCCCCTCCTTCTTGGCCTCAATATCCCTGGCTTTCTTTTTGCTTTTTTGTTCCTCACGACCAGCATCCGCTGAATTTGTTTCTCTGAGCGACATAATGGGTTTATACGAAATGGCCCAGGAGGCTAGTTCAGCTGCAGAATTTCTTGATTATATCGACTCTACTGGTGAGCTTTTAAATAAAGTTAACGAGCTTAAAGCTACCTATACGGAGATTCAGAGCACTCTCAGCGAATTGAAAGCATTGAAGGACAATCTTATTGCCCTGAAGAATGTCACTGTGGCCTACTATAAGGCTCAGGCTGTATTAGCGCTGGGCAATATGCTGAAAGATTTAAAAAATGGGATTGAGATAGCGGATCAGTTGAAGCAAATTAATGATGCTGTTCAGGATGTTCGTGATATAGCGAACCAATATTCCGGGCAAGTAAAGCTTCTTAAGGAGCTTGCTGATACAGTCAAGGAAATTAAAAACAAAATTAATAAATTCATTGGTTCTGTCAGGCAGATTAAAGATTATTTGTCAGCAATCAAGAAGCTTTATGACGCCATTGCACATTTCCAGAATCCCGTTGCCCTACTCAGTGAGTTACAGAATAATAAGTTTACCAAAAATGCTATTAAGGGTATTTCCAATTTTGATATTAAAACGGGAACTATGCCCAGTTTTGATTTTAATATTACTGGTTTTGTGGATGCTATTACCGATTTATCCAGCCAGACTGATATTTTAATGAATGCTCCTGTTGATTTTACACCGCTGCCGGATGTTGATTGTAACGACCCTGCTAATGAGTGTGCGCCTTAGTTTTGCAATGTGATAGATAATTATAGGAAGTATAACCTTATGACCAAATCAAAACTCATACCCTCCTCCCTTGGTTTTTTGAGTATTGCGCATGGTTTGTGTGTGCTTGTGCTTGCGCTGGGGATTTACGGGTCATTGCCGGCGAGGTCGGCTTCTGCTGCAACTTTTTGTGATACTTATCCAACAGCGCCGGATTGCGGTAA
>CAZUXB010000048.1:0-14715 GCA_964624555.1 uncultured Rickettsiales bacterium
CCCGCCAATTATAAGGCCAATGATTACCAGAACAATCGCCAGCTCAACCAGGGTAAAGGCGGATTTATGACTGGTAACTGGTAACTGGTAACTGGTAACTGGTAACTGGTAACTTTTTTGCATTATTGCTTACATGTCAATATTATTCGTTGAAAAGCTACGCCACGGCTTTCATTGTATAATAACATAGTTAACCATTTACTAATAAGTAAACTGCTCTTTTATTATGCGCTCGGCAAGGTTGTGTTCGGGGTCAAAGAGCAGGTTAACACCAGATTTGCGCTGCTCGCTGATTATAACCTCGCCGACATCCTTTATCTCGGTAAAGTCAGCAACTGCGGCTACCGGACGCTTTTTCGGTTCCAATATGCTGAAAATAATACTGGAATTATGGTCCAGCAACGCCCCCCGCCAGCGCCGTGGGCGAAAGGGAACCAGCGGAGTAAGCGCCATAACATTGGCGCTAAGCGGTATAATCGGCCCTCCCGCCGAGAAATTGTAGGCTGTGCTTCCCGCCGGAGTCGAAACCATCACCCCGTCGCAAATAAGCTCGTTAAGGCGCACCACATGGTCGATAGCCACATGGATCTTTGCCGCCTGCCGCCCCTGCCGGAACAGTGATACTTCGTTAAAGGCCAAGGCCTGCACAACCTTGCCATTAATGCAACGCGCATACATATGCAACGGGTAAAGAGTAGTGGCACGGGCATGTTTTATTTTATGGTCAAGATCCTCCAGGATATTTTCATTCATCAGAAAACCAACCGTACCGCAATTGATGCCATAGAACGGTAGTTTCATTTTCATATAAGCGTGCAATGTCTGAAGCATAAAACCATCACCGCCAAGCACAACAATAGCCTCTGCCCCGGTACGGCGTTTGCTTATTTCTACAATATCATAATGCTTTTTTATTTCCCTAAACGCAGCTTGCGCTTTCGGTGAGGTATCCGCGATACAGGCAATTTTCAACTGTTTCATAAACTACTGCGCTACCCTGCGGACAAGGGCAATGATATAAGATAAATTCTCGACCGGGGTTTCTTCCGAATATTGCAGGATACGTTCAACGATACGGTTGGCATAGCGAGCAGAGCCGGATTTTTCACCACCTTCAGCATCAAGCTCACGGACAATTTTCAACAATAATTTAACTGCTGGAAACATGGCATCAGGTAGGCCGGATTTATTATAAATAGCGCGGAACCCAAGCTCACCGCGGTCGGCAATAAGCTTGCGGGCATTCTCCACCTGGATGTTGGAAAGCAATGCCAGCGATGATTCAAAAAAGTCGAAATTACCCTGGCACAGTGCAGAAAGTATCATTGATGGAGTCAGGCGCCCGGACTCATTGAGATGGTTTATCAGGCTGCCGACATCATCATGCGAGCGGGCAGCGCGGACAAGATTCAGGGTTTCCGCCTCGCGGCTCTTTTCCACCTCTTTCACGATGGCTTCATCCGGCAACTTGTATTTTTTCTTAAGCGTTTCAGAAATATTGGAAGAAACCACATTCACCAGTTTTTCCACCGCACTTATCGGCAAGCGGGCACGATTGGTCATGGCCTCCATAAGAACAGGATTTTCTTTATGCTCATTGATTATCTTGGTATAGACATTATCGGAAATGGAAGCGCCGTTGTTTTTAAGCAAAGCACCAACCACCGCCTCATCACCTTTATGCACCAGCGTATCAGAAATAACCTCGGAAACAGTGGGACGCTTGGAAATGGCCATGAACTTACTATTTTCCTTGGTCGCATGGATGATATCAAGAAGGTCATTATCGCTCAAAACCTGCGAATATTCTAGGACAGGCAGGGCGACCTCGTTCACATCATGCGCCATGGTCATAATTATATCATGGGGTATCAGGGTGCTTTCCTTGAGATTCTGAGCCATTGAAGCACGTACTTTTAGTTCTGTATCACGCACCAACAGGCGGAATATCTGTTCGGCTATTTCCCGTTCAGTATTACTTAAAGATGCGTTGCTGTAGGTAGAAGCGATTCTGTTGCTTACCTCTATCCTGCTGCTGGAAGATTTATCCTCAAGCAAACTCGCTACTTCGGCCTCGGTAAGGGTAAATTGTGAAACTTGTGCGCTGCTGGCTTTATTCATCATCTTAATGCACGGAGAAAGATGAATAGCTGCCGGATATTTTCCCGTCAATAATAGACAACAGATACCCCATGCCATCTACTGAACGGTGATACCCACAAACATAGATGTTCTCAATTAATTGCTTGCGGAAATCATGCGGCTTTTCATAGCCGTAATGCGTGAGTTTATGGGAAATAAAAAGCAGCTTCTCAACTGCGTCCACAAATCCTTCCGGCATATTAGCAGCGTTATACAAAGCCCGGAACCCTTCCGAACCACCGGTTAGCAGAATCCGTGCATTGGCACGATGAATATCCGCCATCTTGGCAAGACTTGCTTCAAACAGGTTCAAAAATCCCATACATAATGCGCGGATAACAAACGAATAGGTAAGCCTGCCGGTAGCATAAAGCTGCTCTACCAGATCATCAACCTGCTCATCAGCATCCGGATGAGTAATATCACCAACCGGCATTATTCCAAGCAGCTCCCATTCCCTTGCATCAATAGCTGCTTTATATAAAGCAGGTTTATTTATTTTATATTCACGCGCTAAACGCTCTCTTAACTCTGTAGATACCACGGTAAATATCTTTTCTGCGACAGTAAGTGGTAAACCACCGCGCTTTACCAATGACTCCAGCAAGTAGTTATTACTCGATATTTTATCCCACGCCATATTCAGGCCGCGCTCGCTGATCTCGGCACCCTTGTTATCAAACAAGTCCTTCAATACAAATTCCTGTTCCGTGGTGATCAGGGCTTCCGACAAACGTTCAGAAACCTTCTCCCGCTTGGCAATCGCACACAGCCTAAGAACTTCTTTGGTGCTTTCAACAATTGAGATCAGATCATCATCAGTAAGCACCAGCGAATATTGCAGGATGCGGCTGGCAACATCTGTTTCATCACGAGCCAGTTTCATTATAACATCATGCGGAGCATTAGCATCGCGGCAAAGATGTTCAGCCAGAGTCACCCGGATGGATTTTTCTGCATCACGCAGCAAAAGACGGAAAATATCAGAAGCTATGGCCGATTCACTTGAATTAAAACCACCGGAGGTAAATGCAACAACAACTTTTTCGGCAAGTGTATCCCGGGGTACACTGTAAGGATTTTCTATTAATTTATGTACATCCATGGCGGTTAATTGCATTTTGAATAACCATTATACATTTAAGGGATTTGAAGCCCCACGATATCAAAATTTCCTGTTATTGCAATTGGAAAGCTTTTATTGTTCCAATTAAATAGCTTAATAAATTTCAATCTCTTTATTTATAATACATCACAATTAGTAAATATTTAGTTAAAATAACATTAAAATATGCTGTTTACCTATCATTAACTCACTTATGTTAAACCTATTAAAATATATCTTCTAACTGTACCAGTTTTTTATGATTTATTCTATAAAATTTTTCACAAATGCTATATGAAAAAAATATATAAAGACGCTGCCACCGCCCTTGACGGCCTGCTCTTCGATGGCATGACCATTATGTCCGGCGGCTTTGGTTTATGCGGTATTCCTGAACACTCCATCCGTGCTGTGGCTGACTCAAAAGTGAAGGGCCTGACCTGGATAGCAAATAACTGCGGGGTCGATGATTTTGGTAGTGGTATATTACTGCATTCACACCAGATAAAAAAAATGATCGCCTCTTATGTTGGTGAAAACAAGACCTTCGAGAAACAGTTTCTTTCCGGTGAATTAGAGGTTGAGTTCAACCCGCAGGGAACCCTTGCCGAACGCATTCGCGCCGGAGGTGCAGGGGTGCCAGCTTTTTACACCAAAACAGGCGTGGGAACAGTTATTGCCGATGGAAAAGAAACCAAGATATTTGATGGGCAAACCTACGTGATGGAAAAAGCCCTGAAAGCTGACCTGGCAATTGTAAAAGCGTGGAAAGGTGATAGTGAAGGTAATCTCGTTTACCGCAAGACAGCCCGTAATTTTAACCCTATGATGGCAACCGCGGCCAAAGTTACAGTTGCAGAAGTTGAAGAACTGGTGGAAGTCGGTGAACTAGAAATTGAAATGATACATACACCGGGAATTTTCGTGCAGCGTATTTTCAAAGGCACTAATTTCGAAAAACGTATAGAATTTGCTACCACAAGAGAGGCTTAAAAGCATGGCTTGGACAAAAGAAGAAATGTGCATGCGCGCCGCCAAGGAACTTAAAGACGGCTATTATGTCAATCTTGGCATTGGTATCCCTACGCTGGTTGCCAACTATATACCAGCAGACGTTCGCATTACCCTGCAAAGCGAAAATGGTATGCTCGGAATGGGACCATTTCCCCTTAAAAACGAAGTCGATGCCGACCTGATAAACGCAGGAAAACAGACCATTACCCAGCTTCCGCACAGCAGTTATTTTGATTCAGCAACTTCGTTTGCGATGATCCGCGGAGGCCATATCGACATAGCGATACTAGGTGCGTTGCAGGTTTCCGAACATGGCGACCTCGCCAACTGGATGGTCCCCGGCAAGATGGTAAAAGGCATGGGCGGCGCAATGGATCTGGTCGCCGGTGTAAAAAAAGTAGTGGTGATAATGGAACATAATTCCAAAGATGGTGCCGCTAAATTAGTAAAGGAATGTACCCTGCCACTTACCGGGAAAAATGTTGTTCACCAGGTAATAACCGACCTTGCTGAATTCACTATCGATAAAGATGGACTTACTTTGAGGGAGCTGGCCCCCAATGTTACAATAGATGAGGTCCGTGCCAGAACTGAAGCGCCTTTCAGAAGCGCTTAGTTATTTTCCACGCCTTCTTTTGTTGGCCTCTTCCCACCTCTGCTCCTCTTTCTTTTCTTCCTTGCCGCTCGTTATCGCACCAGACAAGCCTTTTACCAGACCGCCAAGGCCACCACCCGGCCCTCTAAAGCCTGCGCCAAGAGGCAGCGCTGAACTGGCGCCGCTCAGCTCCATGGCAATCTGTGGAACCTGTTTCAACATATGCAGGAACACATAGGAGATTACAATCATCGAGATCAAGTGATAGGCAAGGAAAGATATAAAGCCATTATCCTTGATCATGACATCGGGCGAGATAAGGTCTCCCTGCATTGGTATATTTTCAGCCTTTTCTATGTTATGGGTTTTGTCCGGATCGCAAATCCTTAAACTACCACCGTTTGGATCATCGATCATCCTGCAACAGGTTATATCCATAGCACCCAAGGTAACCTGCGGCAATATAGTTGCCGGAGGGCTAGGCATTGTAATCGCGGTTTGGGAAGTGATATAACGCGGCTGGCAGAAAAGAATACCGCCTATTGTTCTCCCTGCGGTTGGCCCCTGCTCCACAGCATTAGAACCAATAATCATCACCTTCTGCAACTGCCCGACAAACCCGGTAAAATCAACTATGATCAGAAGCCATATTGCAAATATCGCAAAAATCAGGGACGGCTGTATTGCGTAGGAAATCAGATATTTAAGCCAGCTGTCAAATATGTTGTAGGTGGAACCGAACAGCATAAAGCACAGGAAGATAGGGCTTAATGCAATGAGGAATGAAACTACAACAAGACAAAGCAGTATGCTTGTGAAAGTGCTGATAAGGAACATGAACGACTCTTTCATCACATTCCATGCCAGAATATAAAGCGGTGGGCAAATTGCAAAAAGTACCACAAATAACAAAATAACCTTGGCTTCTTCAGAAAATAGGCCGTCTACCAGATGGCCTGTTCCCGTACCATCATCAATACCCATCAGGGAAGAATATATCTTGCTGTCTATATAGCTGAATACGCTGGTAAAATCAGTCTTGACCAGACAGGTTGCAAAATCAACTGGATTCACCATGTTACAGGTAATGGACTTCACTACCCAGCTTACAGTATCCATAATTACACCGGCGAAGAAATCGTATAAAAAACCAACCCCGAGAAGCCCCCCTTTTATAAAACCAACAAGGATACCAACCTTAATCATAGCCAGTATGGTTGCACCTAAATTGGCTTCCTGAGTTCCTATCAGTAATTTATACCCAAAGACTATTACATAGAGCGTTATAACCGCCATCATTATTTCATTCATTCCAAACTGGACTGCGCAGTAAAACCTGCTGAAAACATTATTCATAGTAACAAGGAAATTACAGGCGATGCCGCTGAAAAATTTTTTATTATCCACCTCACCGCAACCATCTGGCCCTGCTTTATAATCTTTATATACTAATTTTGGATTGAAAAACTCACTGTTAGTAACCTTGCCTGATGAATCACAGGATACGTTCCCAGTACTGTCGGCCAGCACGGTCTGGGAAACCAATGTAAAGCACATCAGCATAGCAATCAGAAATGTAAAAAACTGCCGTGTATTTTTCATATTAATAATCCTTCGGCACGCCGGTAAATTTACCACGCGCCGAACCTAAAGATTTTATATCGTTACTTAAAATTGCTGCTATATCCTCCGCGTCATTCATGGAGAAGCGCAGGACAACACTTTCACCACTCTGCTTAAGTAAAAAGTCACCTTTCTGACGCTGCATTTCCGATAACAGAACATCATCATACTCATTCAGTTTTATATCATCGGATTTATAATTTACCGGCATATCATCCGGCACATATATCTGCGTTGCCGTTCCCGCCATAATTGCCGAAAGAGTGACTGTACCGTGGCAGGCCAGCGGCTTGCTGGTAGTAAATATGACCATTACATTTTTCTGCTTTAACATCTCCAGCAGACTTTCCAGCCTTGGGGCAAAAAAAGCATTCTCCAGAAGTTCCCAGGCTTCATTGATTACTATAACTGTTGGCTGGCCAGTAAGTGAGTTAATCATCCGGTGCATCAGATAGGAAAACAGCGGCAACCCATAGGCGTAATTCGTAACAGCCGGGGTCATATCAAACCCCACCATATCCAACTGTGTGTCCAATGTTTCCCCGGAAAAATCAAACAGACCGGCAAACTCTCCCTTACCAATCCATTTTTCCAACGGCTTCGCCAATGCCGCATCAACTTCCTTAAGCAAGGTTACCAGAGTTGGCAAATTCCGCTCAGAAGCAGGCAGTTCATATAATTTTCCAATTACTTCGCCTAATATCTTCTTGGCTTCACTATCCACCGGCAGATCAGGAGATATAAGCAGGCCACACCATGCAGCAAGGAAAGATTTATTATAATTTGATGGCTCCAAGGAAAACGGGTTCAAAGCAAGGGAACGATAATCACCAACGACTATATTCTTGTTGTTTTTCTCCAGCTGCATCATGGTAAAATAGCTGCCGGACAACTTGCTCAATAACAAGCGTGACGACTGGTTGCGATCAAAAACAACCAGCCTGGCCCCAAATTTGCGCGTCTGGGTAAGTAAAAAATATTCCAGTATTTTACCAGTGCCATCATTAAAGGAATTGAAGTCAAATATAACGCTGTGCCCATTATCATTAACATGGAAATTAAAGAAATAAGGAGAACCAACACTTGTTGGAATTAGCGCAAGGCTGCTTCCCCAATGATTTCCGGTAGGGCTGCCACTGTGAAAACGGTTAAGGCGGCAGAAACCTGCCACATGTTCCGTAGCCAATGACGCAGGGCGGCGGATAAATTCAAAATTTCCTGGAAACTGCGTCCAAAAACATTCCTGCATCATTATATCTTCGCGCACAGTTACAAAACCTAACTTAACGAAAGAATTAAGGAACTTGGCAACCTCACCGTCCAGCTGGTCGATATCATCAGACATTACCATTATACTTATCTGGTTAACACAATAATCAACGCTGCTATTATGGTCAAAACCCAGTATCTTGGTAATACCAAAACTTTTATTCAGCTTTATATCACCGCTCATACCGAATAGATTTTTCTGGTCTTTATGATGCTTAAGCGCCTTATCGGCAGGAATAAAATTAAAACACTGGCTGATAATAAATTCAATTGGGGCCTGCATTACACAGTCCACTGCTTCAACATATGTATCTATATACTGCTTGAGGGTCAGCATTGCCGCAAAACGGTGTGAGTCCGTTTTCCTGCTTTTTGATTCTATGGCATTAAACCCAAAAGACAACTCCGTTGTTTGCAGGGCAACGCTCAGATCCACATCCGGCAAAGGAAAAGGCTCATGACGAAGGTTAAGGATATTACCTAAAAATTCCATAGGCTCGGAATAAAAAATCTGGGGCCTGGCAACCTTGCCAGTATTCGACATGGCCCGCTCCACCAGAGTCAACCTATTGGCGTTACACTGGCTCCGCAGAACTTCCAGAACCGAGCTGGTAAAATTATCCAGAATCGAATAGGATTCATCAAGATATTTATCACGCGCACGGCGGTTAGCTTTAGGGAAAACAAGCGATAAAAGCCCCTTCCCATCAACCAGCGGGATAGTCTCACCTTCATATAATACAGTCAGGTAAACTTCATTATTATAATGGCATTCCCACTTGTTTCTTTTTTTCCATTCCTCATCAACATACTCGCTGAAGCTGGAAGTATTGCTGGATTCAGCAACCGGAGGATCATACGCCATAGGAACACGCCTGCGAATAGTATGCAGCCAGAAGGAAAATTTATCATCCAACGCCCCCTTGGCAATAACATGGCGCAAAGTATTGCGAACTGACGCATGCACACCATCAAGATTTTCACACGGGCTCCCCAGCAAATTACCGTCTATTTTTATTATCTGTAATAATTCGCCGTTTTTATTTATTAAGGTGTGTGGGTTGTAGTGAGCGTAAAGCGGTATAAATTCGCTCCAGTCCCCAAGCTGCGAAACAGCAGGATTTTCTTGTTTGGCAGCTGATGACTGATTTTTTGACATAATCTATCTTAATATTTCCAATCTAAGAAAGTTGCAAACCTGCCGAAACTATCTGGCAACAGGAATCCCTACCGCAGCTACTAACCCGGTAAGACAAGGAGCCGACGCCGTTTTCGCAATAATGCTGGGAATATTCAGGGTAAGTATAGAAGACATCATGATACCGCCGCAAATAATGCCTATACCAACCGCTACTGTAATCGCCTGCGCCCATGTCGCTTTCCCAAACATTGCGGCAACACCTACAGCTATAATGGAAAGAGTGGCAATACCCCTGCCCACATCGAACACCAGTATGTAGGCGACACCACAAATCACTTTCGCAACATTGGCTATATCGGGAGCCGAACTACTGCTACCATTACCGTTATTAACTGCACTACCACCAGTTTCCCAAGCATTATCACAAGCTGAATCCGATGCATTAGCAGGATCTGTACAATCGGTCACTATACCAGTACATCTGGAATCGCTCCCATGCACATTACAGAAATTGGCGGAAGTAGGGCACATATCACTATTGGGGTCGGTACAATCCCATGCAGCATGGGCAGTGCTAGGAAATAACAGATACAACCCAAGCACCAGCAATGTCAGGAAAGAAAATTTGCGTATAATCGCGATATCAACCGAAGCGGCTGCAGTTATGTATTTAGACATTATTTTCTCTCCTATCAACCATTGATACTTTATACAAAATTTGTGGTCATTTTCAGCACAAATTCTATAACTATATTGTTACCATATAATGAATATAGCATAGATATATGACAGTTTTTTGACAGTTTTCATTTTTATTACGCGATACGTTGTTTTTTTTATAAAATCCTGAATTTCAAATACTAATTACCAACATATAAAGGTTAACCAGGTCAATCTCCCTTAAGACATGCCAGCACCGCATCCAACCCAGATACATGGCTACCAATAAACACGGAGAGCTGGGACGCTCCAAACACTGCGGCAATTCCCAAAGCAACCATAATTACATTACCCCACGATATTTTCCCGAACATTGCGGCAATGGCCAATATTATTATTGAAAGAGCCGACAGGCTGCGAGCAACACTTGATTTGGTATAATATACCATGTTGCAGAGAGCCCTGCCCACCCCGGTTGATTTGCTGGTTTCGAGGACGCTATAGGGCAGCGGGCCGTTGTTAGTAGGGTCAGTTACCACTTTGCACAGCGGGTCATAAGGGAACTTGGTGCAGTAGGAAACAGTACCCGGACATCTATCGCTGTTGGAATTAGCCGGATCCGCACAGAATGCCGCGCTGCCCGGGCAGGTCGGATCATTGGAGTGATAACCGCTGGTGCAATAGGCCTGAGTTCCGGGTTTGCATACGTCCTCACCGGTATGGGCCGGGTCTGCGCAATAAGTTGCCGAACCGATACCACAACCGGGCTGGAACTGGTTTCCAGGAAGCGCGCAATAAGCCGCCGTGCCCGGGCATTTGTCACTATTGGAGTTAGCGGCCAGTTTACAGAAAGCTTCACTGCCCGGGCAGCTTACGTCACCAGTGTTCAGGGCGCAGAAAGCCGCGCTCCCTGGACAGCTTACATCATTAGGGTTAGCCGCACAGAACATGTCTGCCCCTGGTTTACACCTAGGGCTAGCTGCATAAACACCACAATACTCAGCAGAAGAGTGGAAGCAATCCTCGGCGTTCGGGTTATTAAGGCAATAAGTGTTCCTTCCTATACAGCCTACATATTCTGGGTGCTTTGTACAAATCTGAGCTATACCGGCACAGGGAGTATATGTTGGATCAGCACTTTGACAATAAGTCTTCCAGCCCGCGCAATTTACATCATTTGGATTAGATTGGCAAAAATTTTTATGGGCAAGATCATTGCAAGTAGGATCACCAGGATGCGCTCCACAATAAGCATCCCCCATACATTCATGGCTTGTTGCACCACTCCCGCTGCAATATGCAGAATAACCAAAGCAATCCCTATGGTCTGCCGCCGCAGTAGAACAAAATGTACTAAAACCTACGCAATTTTCATCTTGCGGATTGGCAACACAATAAGCCGCATAATTACCGCAGTCCAGTGCATTTGGATAAGTATTGCAAAACGTTGCAGCCTTACAGGCCGGATAAGACTTGTGGAAAGAAAGCGCACAGAAAGCTTCGCTTCCTGGACAACTTACATCATTAGGGTTGGCCGCGCAGAACAAAGACTGCCCAGTACTACATCTGGAATCAGATGAATACACACTGCAGAATTCAGCAGAGGAGTGGAAGCATTGTGTATCATTTGGATTGTTCTTACAATAAGCAGTCATTCCAACACAATCCGGCGCCAGGGCATTAATTGAACAAAGAGAAGATACACCTTTGCAATAACTATCATTTGGGCTAGTATCGCAAAAAGATTTAAAGCCAGCACAATAGGCATGGTCTGGATTAGATTGACAAAAATTCTTATGATCTACATCACTGCATCGCGCAGCCGATGGGTCTACACCGCAATAGGCATCCCCCATACATCTTTCTGACGTTGCGCCTGAACCGCTACAATATTGGGTAAAACCAAAACAAACCGGATCATTTGGCGCAGCCATAGGACAAATTGTATTAAAGCCTACGCAGTTCCTATCGGTTGCATTAGTCGCGCAGTAAGTCGCATAATTACCACAACTCGGATTCGTAGGGTAAATTTGACAATAAGTTGCAGCATGAGCCGAGCTTGTGGGCAAAGATACGTAAATCCCCAGCGAAAGCACAAGCATTAACAAGCTTTGCGCAACACTCAATAGGCTAATTGAAGTTGGGAGGATTCTATGTTTGCGCATATTTTTGCTCTATCTGCATAATTAATGATAAACGTGCGGCCAGCCATACCATGTTACCGGTATAACGTTAATATAACATAGATATGTGACAGTTTTTTGACAGTTTGGTTAAATTAAAGGGCTATTTGTTGGTTATTTTAAATATTTTTAACCGGGATTTCCCCATCGGAAAAAACAACTGTTAAGAATTCGTTAATTCTAGCTTCACTGGCAGTGGTTATGAGTTTGCCGTCCTTATCCTTAACCAGGGTAAACCCCCGCGCCAGGATTTTACGGTAATCCATACTTTCCATCAAACTTGTGATATTTATCAACTTTTCCTTGCGAGCATCAATTATACGCGTTACAGCCACCTTTAACCGTTCCTGCAACTCCAGTAAGCGTTCCTGCGAACGGTCAATTTCACCTTGCAAAACTTTTGGCCGTAAAAGCGCAGCAAGAACCGCCAATTGTTGCTCTTTACGAACCAACAAAGTCGGCAGAGCAGCGATCAATCGCTCGCCCCAGTCAACCAGGCGCTGGCTGGCTGTTTGCAGCAGTTGCACCGGTTTGGGCAAACCGCGCGCTAGGCCCTGCAATTGATCTGCGCGTTGACTCAGTAAACGGAATATAGCAGTGTCATGACGTACAGCCAGTTGCGCTAAGGCCAAACGCAATTCCTCACGCACTGGCACTGCCATTTCCGCAGCCGCCGTAGGGGTTGGTGCACGCTGGTCGGATGCGTAATCGATAAGCGTAGTGTCCGTTTCATGGCCCACCGCCGAGATCAGTGGAATACGCGAATTCGCCGCCGTGCGCACCACAATTTCCTCGTTAAACGCCCACAGATCCTCGATCGAGCCACCGCCACGGGCGACAATAAGCAGATCGGGTTTGGGTATTTTCCCCTGACCAAAATATTCCTTCCCCCCTTGCGGGGGAAGGTTAGGATGGAGGGTGTAGTTTTGTTCATACCCCTCACCCCAACCCTCTCCCGCAAGGGGGGAGGGAGAAGAAGGCAGAGAATTAAAAAAAATTATCGCATTTGCAATCTGCTCCGCCGCGCCCTCGCCCTGCACGGCTACCGGATAAACCAGAACATGCAACGGGAAACGCTCGGAAATGCGGTGCAGTATATCGCGTATCACCGCGCCGGTCGGTGACGTTATCACACCAATTACCTGCGGCAGGAACGGCAATTTTTTCTTGCGCTCAGGCGCGAACAACCCTTCTTTTTCCAGCTCCTTGCGGCGTTTTTCGAGCAGCGCCATCAACGCACCCGCTCCCGCTGGTTGCATCGAATCGACCACAATCTGATACGATGATTTTCCGGGATATGTGGTGAGTTTTCCCGCCGCCACCACTTCTAGCCCATCTTCGGGTTTGAAGGCTAATTTTGAGGCCGTTCCTTTCCAGCACACCGCATCAATAACAGCATTCTCATCTTTCAGGCGGAAGTAAACATGCCCGGAACTGGCCACTTTCCAGCCCGATATCTCCCCGCGCAAGGAAAGGCGCCCAAAGCGGTCCTCGACCATGCGCTTTATGGACTGCGCCACTTCGCTGACGCTGTAGGTTATCTGGTTATGGTTGAAATCTATCTGGTTCTCTGGCATGAAACGACCTTAGCATAATTAAAGGGGCATTCAATGGCGAAGGTTTTAGTAATTGGTAGTGGCGGGCGCGAACATGCGCTAAGCTGGCGTTTGAAGCAATCACCTAGCATAACGCAGGTATTTTGCGCGCCGGGCAATGCCGGTATCGCGCAGGATGTGACTTGTCTTAATCTTTCCTCGCCCGAAGAAATCATAAATTTCTGCAAAAAAGAAGCCATTACGCTGGTCGTTATCGGGCCGGAACAACCGCTGGCCGAAGGGCTCGCTGATACGCTGCGCGCAGCCAATCTCAGCGTATTCGGCCCCAGCCGGAAAGCCGCCCAGCTTGAATCTTCCAAGGGTTTTACCAAAGAGCTATGCAAAAAATATAACATCCCCACTGCTGATTATGGTTTTTTCTCGGATAAAAAATCGGCGCTGGCCTATCTCGAAGGTAAATCTTTCCCAATCGTAGTAAAGGCTGACGGACTCGCGGCAGGTAAAGGCGTGATCATCGCTGAAAACAAAAGTGCGGCGCAACAGGCCGTGGAAGGCATGTTCTCCGGCGAGTTCGGCGGTGCCGGTTCGCAGGTAGTCATCGAGGAATTTTTAGAAGGCCCGGAAGCCAGTTTCTTCGCGCTGTGTGACGGCAAAAAAGCTGTCGAATTCGGCGATGCGCAGGATCACAAACGCGTAGGCGACGGCGATACCGGCCCCAACACCGGCGGCATGGGCACCTACAGCCCGCCACCAATAATGACTGCGGCCATCCGCAAAGAAGTAATGGACAAAATAATCCACCCCACTATGGCAGCAATGCAGAAAGAAGGCTCGCCCTTCTCCGGCGTATTGTTCGCGGGGCTGATGCTCACAAAGAACGGCCCCAAACTTATCGAATATAACGCCCGTTTTGGCGATCCGGAAACGCAAAGTTTGATGCTGCGTTTTGATGGCGATCTGTACCAACTTCTTCTTTCCTGCGCGAATGGGAACGTCCAAGAAAAATTTATTTCGTTTACAAAACAAGCTGCTGTTTGCGTGGTGATGGCAGCGAAGGGCTATCCCGGCTCGTACCAGAAAGGCAGCATAATTCGCGGTCTTGAAAAAGCCGCTTCGCTCCCGAATGTAAAAATTTTCCATGCCGGAACTGCGCAGAAAGACAGCGAAATAATCAGTGTCGGCGGGCGTGTGCTCGGTGTTACGGCACTCGGCAATACCATCAAAGAAGCGCAGGGCAATGCCTATAAAGCCGTAGACGCCATCGACTGGCCAGAAGGCTTCTGCCGCCGTGACATCGCCTGGCAGGCTGTTACCCCTCCCTGACCCTCCCCACTACGTGGAGATGGAATTTTGTACAAGCATTTATACTTATTTATAGTCAACCCAAATAATTTTCATACATATTTAACGTTTTAAGAGTAACGTGG
>CAZUXB010000049.1:0-14242 GCA_964624555.1 uncultured Rickettsiales bacterium
TAGTGTTCCTCGCGGCCAACGAAGCTGCCTTCATAACTGGGGAAACTATCTCCATTAATGGCGGCCAGCACATGGAGTGATATTTATTGGTTAAGATTCACAACAGTAAAATTTGTAATAGAATATGTACAAGGGAGAGCACATACTACAGTTTCTTGTGTGGTTTGGGCTTTTATCTATTATAATTTTTGATTACATAGCGTTGCAACTAATTGGAATTAAAGTTGAATATGGCTATATATTGCAGGCTATTATTTTTGTTTTTGCATTCTTACTTATAGCTGTAGCTTTAAGAATAAATTCTGTAAGAGGTATTTCAGGAAATAAAAGTGGGGCAATGGATGAGCTTCTTAAGGGACTATCATATGTTTTTGAGTCTGTGTGCTGTTTTGGTATATTTACCGTATACTCATCTATATTATCCTACATAATTTCTGCATCAAACCACCCTTTTATAGATAACTACCTTTTGAATTTTGATAAGTTACTTGGTTTTAATGTATTAGATTTTGTCGCAATAGTAGATCGATCAAAATATATTAATTTTGTATTGGAAAACTCATATTGGTCATTTTTTCAAGTACCTCTGCTGTTTGTACTGTTAAGCATATTCAAAAAACACAGTCGTATCTACTCAATGCTGCTTTGTTGCATAATATCAGTTATAATATGTTTTATGATTGCGGCGGCATTACCTGCTACTTCTATTTATAAATTCATGAATATAGATATTAATGTTTATAAAAACACTAATGTTATTTCAGGATATTGGCATGTTGATGATTTGCTTAAAATGCGTTCTGGTGAAATGAAAATATTGAAATTAACCGACCTAAAAGGAATTATCACTTTCCCTAGTTTCCATTCTACTACAGCAGTTATTTTAATGTGGGCTTCTTCTGTTTTGGGACGGATAAAATGGTTCTTTATTATATTAAATATTTTGATGCTGTTCTCTATACCAATTACAGGTGGGCATTACCTGGCAGATTTGATTGCAGGGGTGCTTATTGGCATAGTAACTATATATTTTGTGCAAAAAATAGAAAATACTGATAATAATAGAGTTCTGCCTTCATAACTGGGGAAACTATCTCCATTAATGGCGGCCAGCACATGGAGTAAGGGTTGGATATTACTAAGCTCGGCCGGTGCCGGGGCTGGTTTGTGCTTGGCGATGGGCAAGGATTGGGACTGCTTTTTGCCGAACGCCCCCTCGTTGTGGAGCAGTGGGGTGTTGCCTCATTTCTAAATCGTCTATTGCTGAGGCAAGATTTTCCAACCGTTCCTTTACAGTTTCTACAGCATCAGTAGCACTGGACCTTGCCATTAGTTCATTCAGATATTTTTGCTCATCTTTTATAAGTTCAGTTGCGCCATTCCAGAACCCAAGTTCGTCCCTGTCAATACCATCGGCGATTATTGCCTGATGCACTATTCTTGACACTTTTTTATGGATTATTTCTTCTCTGGTTGTATCTATTCTAATTCTTGCAAAGAAATTATCTATCTGAGCATCAAGTGTATCACCGAAATGTTTTCTTATATCAGCAACTAAGGCATCACGGGCAGCAATAAATCTATCTTTTCTATCTTGGTAACTTGCAGGCCGCTCTATGTGGTGCATAGGTATAACTCATCTTTAGTAAGTTTTAGCATACATGTTGGGCAGTATAACAAATATAACAGGCTTAATTGTTACAAGTTTGTTAAGATTTAACCCTAGGCGGATTTTTCGGAAGCTTCCTGATTTTCTACGGGTTTATCCGGAGTTTCGGCAACTTTTTTCTTACGCGGATCGTAAGGTTCCTGTTGCGGATTGTTTTTAATGGCCGTTTGCTAGCAACCAGCAACTAACTATAGCCCAGCTTTATTTCGCCGGATTTTACACCTGCGTGAGATGCGTTTGCAGTGGTTTTATATTCGCCGCCGGATATTCCTAAAGCAGATGCTATCTTTGTTTCAGCATGCACAGCGCTTGCTACTTTCTCAGGCAAATCCAGACCAGAAGTATTCATGGCTCTTTTGATACGCGAGTCGGTGCCTGTTTCTTTTTTTGCATCGTTGATGATTTTGATTAGTTCGTCTTTGGATTTGTCGAGTTTTCTGAAGAAAGAGCCTTTGCCGTTGTCTTTTTCATAGTCTGCGATTTCTCCTGCATCGATAAGTATTTGACCGCCATTATTAGTGGAGAAAGTAGGATAGATTCCCAGTCTGCCGAGGGCTTTTCTTGTTTCATCTATATTGGCTAGATTGCCTATTGTGATAGCGATCTTATTACGTTCTATTTTATAACCTTCTATAACCTGTTTGCCGTCGCGTGTGAAATAATCAGCATATTTATATCCAAGGCCTGAATTTACTACTTCGGTTCTGGCATTGGCGAGGTCAGCAAATCTTTTTGCATAGTCTGATGCCTGCTCAGAAGTAGTGTCTGGTGGTGGTGGAAGCATACTCATGGTAAAATCCTTATTTTGTTAATAGGGATATATTAACACATAGGCGCGTTTTTTTTGTGACAATTTGATGAAAATTATAAAAACATTGAAAAACAATATATTAGCAGCAGATGAGGGGGCTAGGTTTTCGCTTCTTCAGCCGGTTTATCCGGAGTTTCAGCAACTTTTTTCTTACGCGGGTCGTAAGGTTCCTGCTGCGGTATCGGCTCTTGCGGCAGAATACGGCGGGTGAAGGTTTTGTCCTGGTAATAGACGATCTTGCTGGTTTTTATCGGCGGGAAGGATTCGATAAGTATTATCTGCTGGTCGCGCGGCAGGGTGACAACTTCTTGCGGCAGGAGGAGGGCGCGCTGCACTTCCGAGGTGTTGGTGGTGCGTGCGCCTGGGTTCATGTCGGCGAATTTCGGTTTGTTGTGCGATACCTGCTGCACGGTTTTATTGCCGATAAGCTGTGATATGAGGTTAGCGGTTTCCATGTTGTTAGCCGCGAAGGTGATGCGGTAATAACAGTTGGAGAGGAAGCTGTTCATGCCCGCTTCTTCATAGATACCTTTTAATTGTTGTGTATCTTGTACGATCAGGAACAGCTTTACCCGGTACCCACGAAAATAAGCGATACCGACCTGGAATTGTGGCATTTCACCGAGGGATGGGAACTCGTCCATCATGAACAGTACGCCGTAGGGCTCGTCTTTTTTGGGCATGTTGCGGGTCATGAAGTCGGTGCATTGCTGGTAGAAAACTTTCAGCAGCGGTTCCAAGCGTTTCAAGTTGTCCGGGGTTACACCGCAATAAACACTCATTTTGCGTTTTTTGAGCAATTGCATATCGAAATCAGAACGTGCAGTGGTGGCGTCAATGAGCGGGTTGGCCCAGAGTTCGAGACCGGAGTTGAGGGTCGAAATTACGCCGGAACGTTCCTTGTCGGCCTTTTGCAGGAAGGCGGCGATGTTCATGTAAGCAACAGGGTGGATACGTTTACCGATAGTATCAAGCACTACCGCGAGGTTATAGACCACGTCATCGGAACGCATGGTGCGAACCACTTCGCCGAAGCTGGTTATTTTTTCTGGAACTGCGACAAGGTATAGTATCACGCCGAGCATCAGTGAGCGAGCTTCGTTCTGCCAGAATTCCTGTTCGGGGAGAATCAGGTTGCATATCTTCTGTACGTCATCCACCATCTGGCCTGGTTTTTCCGAGATCCAGTCGAGTGGGTTGTAGCAGTGCGAGATACCGTCAGGATCCGCCGGGTTCCACAGGAATACCTCATGGCCCATGCGCTTCCTGTAGCCGCTGGTGATCTGGTGGTTTTCCATCTTGATATCGTGGCAGACCATCGATTGGTCCCAGAACAATAAGTTCGGGATCACGAAGCCCACACCCTTACCGGAGCCGGTTGGTGCGAATAATAATACGTGCTGGAAATCATCCGCTATCAGATAGCCAGCGGCCGTGCGCCCCAGCAGCAGGCCGCGGCGGGCGCGCAGCTTGGCCTGACGTATCTCGGCTTCGGAAGCCCAGTGGGCATCACCGTGGATAGATTCCTTCATCTTAAATGGGCGAAAATCGGAAAGCGGCGAACGCATGAAGAACAAGGTAAGCAGGCTTAATAAAAAGCCGCCAGCAGGGGGAAAGACAGTTTTGTAGAGATATTCGCTGGGAAGGTGGGGGTTGGCTTTGTTCGTATACCAATAATCGAACAGTACCAGATATTGTTGTATCAGTACACTGGGGTATTCAATGGCGCTGTTTACATAATCCTTGCCGTAAAACAGGAAAAGGCTGATTATTACTCCCAAGGACATTGGGATAAGGAAAACAATTGCAACTATGAAGGTTATTATCGCGCTATTGGCTGTTGCCCGTTTCGCATTCTCCGATTTATAGTCGTCTGCCATACCCGATCAAAAACCTTCTTAGATACCTTCTTTAAAATAAACCTCAGAAACATAACGCATGCCATGTGCGCCGCGTTTGAGCTGCACTATAACATTTATCACGTTCTCTACATAGCTTTTTATTTGCTCCCTGGTGATGCCAAGTCCGGCCTGCATTATCATTAGGATAAGCTGCTCCATGGCAAGAGCCGGCGTATCGGCGTGGAGGGTGGAAATAGAACCAGGGTGGCCGGTATTTACAGCGCGCATAAAGGAAAACGCTTCTTTGCCACGTAACTCGCCGAGCATCAGGCGATCCGGGCGCAGGCGCAGGCAGGCCTCAATCAAATCCTGCATATCAACTTTCGCGCGCCCCTGTCCACCCTTGGAGGCGAGGAGATGAACACGGTTTGGAATATGGGATATCATTATTTCCCGTGCGTCCTCACAGGTGATAATTCTTTCCGTTGGTGGAATAACTTTCAGGGTTGCATTTAAAAATGTGGTCTTACCAGTTGAGGTACCACCACTAATAATAATATTTTTTTTGGCTAAAACCGCTTTTTTGATAAATTCTTTAATACTGCCTGCATTCAGCAATGCCCGTAGCTCTGTGTCTACCGGGTTTACTTCCTTACGAACAGTAGTTGATTGGAATGCACCGAGCGCTTCATACTGGTCGAGGTCAAGGTTTACAGTGGTAGCTTTGCGGATGGATATGGCAACCAGTCCAGGCTCTACAGCAGGGGGGAATACTATCTGTATGCGGTAACCTTGTGGTAATGTGGCAGAAAGCAGAGGATTTTCCTCGCTTATCTTCTGTTCGCTATGTTGTGCAACTAATCTGCCTAAAGCCTTTAAATGGTCGATATTCAATTCAGGTAATTGATGGTGTTCCATATCGCCACCAATTTCCACCCAGATATCCCCGGGCTGGTTAATGGAAATTTCGCTTACCTTCGGCATATCAAAAAAGTGCTTTAAGGGAGCAAGAAAAGTATCAAGCGCAGTCAGCGAGGAAACAGCCATTGTATAAAGTCCATATGCATGATTTTGTAACTACATACCACAAACAATGTATATTTGCAGTATTTTCGTTACCGCCTTACTGGATAAAGAATTCGCTGTTACTTATATTGCTAGGGAAAGTCAAATCCTTATTTACGAACACATTGATAAGTGTACCCTGATCAACAGTAACGGTAGGCGCCAAATTTATCAGCTTATTAACGATATCTTTTCCGTGAGAACCAAGGTCAGCCTGGGCAGCAGATTGCTGGGCAGGCGTGGCATTGGTAATTTGGTTACCTTCCGGGGTTGTTGTGGTTGTTGAGTTGGTTTGGGCAGGAAGAAGAGCATCAGCACCAACGGCAGCCCCAAGGGTAATTGCAGAAGTAAGGAGAGATGCTGAGAAAATTTCTGCAAATTTATTATCAACATCACCTTTCACGCCAGCACGACCTAAACCATCGACCGCCGGAGAACCAATCAGTATGTCAACCCCATCGGGGCGGATTAACCTCTGCCAGATTATCATTACCCTTCTTTGACCATTTTTTACATCTGTACTATAAGTTCCAATCAGGCGTGAACCCTTTGGAATTAGTACATCACGGCCAGATTCAGCATAAGTATCGCGGGCGACAATCGCGCGCAGCGTTCCCGGCAGGTCTGTATTAATCGCAGTTTCCAGTACAGCATTGATGATCTTACCCTGCAAAATGGTCATGCCGAGATTGTTCACAATGGTAGCAGTAACTTTCTCTGTTGGAGTGGTAGTAGCTGCTGCACGGGCAAACTGACTATTGGGGTCATTACCAGGTGATGGCTGAGGCTTACTGTTGTCCACTGGGCCGCCACCATCCATTATAATCATGTTAGTCTTCAGGCGTTTCTTAGATGCCTCATCCCCGCCGAATGAAGGGCGGCTGCTTTTAATTGCTGCAATTGAAGGAGCAGGAGGGGGAGGCGGTGGCGGAGCCGAATCATCAACAATAGACCCCTTAGCACTGGTTGGTGTCCCGGTTACAGCTCCAGGCGTAATCGGAGGAGGCGCAACTATCGGGGGAGGGGTATAAACAGGTGTTTCCAATGGCGGTGGTGGAGCCTGCAGAGTTATTTGTGGTGGCGATGGCAAGGCCGAAGTATCTATATTGATATCAGTCTGGGGAGCTTCATCGCTTGTAACCTTCCCAGCCCCACCAGAATCTTTAAGCGGGTTGAGATTCTTAGGGGTAGGCGGAGTATAGAAAATTGAATATAGTGCAAAGCTAACGCCAACAACCAATACGCCAGCAATTACATACATCGCAGTTTTATTCTTACCAAGAGACTCCTGCTCTGGTTCGTAAACATCCACATCCTCCACCTCGTTCAGGTGTTGCTCCTGCATGGACTCCTGTGCTGAGCCCTGTGGTTCCTGGTGAATATTCTGATCTTCTGGTGGCGTATTGTTATCCATAACCTACCGTGGGTTTATTGATTCGTTATAAATTACTACTTCCCCGTTCTCGCTACGGAGGGCGAGTTCACCTACTACGCCATCAATTATAAGTGATGAACCTTTTACTATAGAAGGTGCCGGAGATTCCTTGCCATTTGCATCTACAACCAGCGCAGACGGGATTGATTTAGGGATAGCTGCGTATTTTATATAAGTTGAATGACCATCATCATAAACCTGCAGTGGCGCCAAGGCATCTACACCGGAATAGGTATAGTTGTAATTATAACTTTCAGGCGCGACAACTGCTGGAGCTGGTTTTGGCATATGATCGTTAGGAACCGGCATATGATCGTTAGGCAGTCTCAGCGAGTGCAGCGCACCATCTATTATGGGCTGATTCGGTACAAATTCCGGTGAATTGTTTACCTGCGGCTGGGGTGGGATCATGGTAAAACCGCTGTTGTCAGCAGGCATGGACGGAGGAGGGGTGATTTTTTCAGGATATACAAAACGTATCACATAGGCATTGCTCTCACTCTTATCGTCTACAGACTTAAGATCAAACTCATATGAATGTTTATTAGTAAGCAAAGTCATGTTAGTAGAAAGATTTTCTGTCATTGGCCGGATATATAAACGATTGCCCGCCGGTATTAGCTGCCACAGGCTGCGGTCACCGACAGACATGGCCTGAATTTCTTCTTTCGGGTCGAAAACTATATTGGTCTGGTAACCATATTTCGTACGGATGACGTAAACTGTGGAAGCATCATAGGTAAGCTCTTTTATCCGTGCTGCGCTGGACTCAGAAGATGCTGGCAATGAAGGGGAGGAGGTTGACTTTTTCTTCACATCAACTTTCTTTTTTGAATCACCTTTTTTGACAGAACTTTTCTTTTCATCACCGTTCTTACCTTCATCAGGCTTGCCTTGTGCATCTATATCAGTGCCATCGGCAGGCTTTTCTTCTGCTGGCAGGGCAGCTTTGTCTTCTGTCGCCTCGACAGGCTTAGCCCCTGATGCTCCGGCCATGCTTTCTTCTTTTGCTCCGACAGCTTTTTCTTCCGCTGCCCACGCTTGCCCAGACAAGATAGTGCTGATTAAAACTGTTGCCAACAACAACTCATTTGGTAATGCCCTTGGCAGAATCTTTTTTATAATTGTGCGTGTCATCATTTTGGCAATGCATCCTCATCTACACGGTATTCCGTAACATGGAAACCAAGTGGGTTAATATAACGTTCTTCACTATTAAGGTCTAACTTAACATATTCAAAGACCATTGTAACAATTTTATGGAATTGTAACGTTCCACCATTAGCAGCAGTTTCCTCAACAAGCAAGCGTATCTGTGCCTGATTCGGCTTTAGGTAGGTTATGGACTTGAATTTTACTGTGCGGGAACCGTTTGCACCAAGGCGCGCTACAGCACTTTGCTGGTTATTTGGATTAGCTTCACGCTTAAACTGCTGATAAACCGGGCCAATATCAGACATAACGCGCACGGTGGAGTAGTTCCTGGTAACATCGCGGGCGTTATAGTTCTCCCTGGCTCTAATATATTGAACTATAAAGTAATTATTTACCGCCTCCAGACCAGTTATCTCTTTAACGGAAAGTGGGTCAACTAATTGAGTAATACCACTTTTTGAATCAACCTGGATGATAAACGGCTCAACCCCTTTAAGCGGTGTAAGGTTGGCAATAACCAACATGGCAATCAGTGTAGAAAACATGGATATTAAGGTTATAATAACGAAAAGGCGGCGCTGGAACAGTATCGCCTGATAGCGATCCTTATACCAATTGCGCGAGCCTTTTGTTAATGTAATTTTCTGAGCCATGGTTATACAGACTGACCTTAGATAATTATTATGTCAACAAAAATTAAGGAAGTAACGCTATTCTGGTTAATTTCTATTTTTTCTATAATTTTCATAAAACAATTAAAATACAATTAGATAATTAAAATTAAAATTTCCGTCCGCGAACCAGGATAAAACCTTGCGGGCGCGGTATCGGTTCAATAGACAGAGCAACTTTGCTGTTTACCCCTTCAATTTCCATTTCAAGTACCATATTTTGCGCATTTCCCTGTTCCAGCAAGGAATGTAGTGTTTTCTGGTTTTCCTCAGCTACTTTCGCCTGCTCCAGTAGTGAATTCAGGGAACGGTCCTTTTGCTTGAAAAAATAAGGGAATATATTCTGGAAAGGGCGGTCCAGGTAAAATATGTCATGGTTCTTTGCAGTTACTATAAAAGTAAAATCATGGTTCATGCCCAAGGCTGAGGAAAATATAGCGTTCTGGAACTCTGTAGCCTGAACCAGGGCCTTGTTGTTGTGGACGTCAAGGGTTAAGTACCAGCTTATGCAACCAAACAGGATCAATACAACAGAAGTAACAGCCAGCTTTTCATTGATGCTTACTGTAGCAGTTCCGATCAATATGGTAACCATAATCAATACGAGGGCCTGCTGGATGCTTACACCACGTTCGCGGATAAAAAAATCACTTGATAAATCACCGCTTGCTAAGGCTTTGGCCGTGCGTTTTTCCATAACAATCTTTCTGAATAACTTAAAATTAAAGTAAACTTCGGATCATTATAAAAAACATATGCTAATGAATGGTTAATTGAAGACAAAAATAATTATTTTTACTGCTTGAGTGATGTTACATGCCATAATTTTAATCAGGCAACATGCTTATTGTTCTTAATTATGCTGTTTATCCACTCGCGGCCGCTTTCATTTTCCACGTAATGGATAAGGGCTACGACTACCCTCGGGTCGAAATAACTTCCCGACTGGTCGAGCAGGAATTTGTTAGCCGCCTCAATGGTCATAGCACTACGCCAAGAACGTGGGCTTATCATACCGATAAAGGCGTTGGAGACGGCAATTATCCGCGCCGAGACCAGGATATCATCGCCTTTTAATTTCAGGGCTCCGGTACCGTCCCACTTTTCCTGCCACTGCTTAAGAGTTTCGCTTACCGGTCCGTCAAACTCAACTTTATCAAGCAATTCGGAAGCAGCATCCATCGAATTGTGGATAGTGTTTTTTTCGTCTTCGGTAAGCTGTCCGGTTTTGGTGAGCAGTTCGCTTGGCACCAATATTTTGCCGATATTCATCAAATTCGCAGCGGTTTTGGTTGCTTCGATAACAGCACTGTCCAGCTTCATGTCGGAAGCTATATGATAGGCGATCTGTGACACCAGAAAAGAGTGGTTGGCGGCAAAAGGGTCGCGCTTGTCAACAAGGTTAAGCAAGGTCTGAACCAGTTGCTTCTGGATGGAGAGGCGGCGCTCACGCTCATGGTAAACTTCGCTTACATCCTGCTCAACTACCAGCACACCCTTGGTTTTTTCAGGAAGCGATGCAACTGGTATTTCCTTGATGGGGATATAGCCGGAGCGGATTATTATCTCATCCTTGCCTCCGTATTCATGGTGTACAGCATATACCGGTTGCCATGAGGCAAGGGCGTTGTCGCATTGTTCTTTTACCTGTCCAGCACGCACGCTGCCGCGTACATCGGAAACTGTTTTTCCGGCCACACTCTCTGCCGACATGCTCGCCGCTTCCGCAACATTCTTGTTGGCAAAGCGGTAGTTCTGGTTCTCGTCTACTATATATATAGCTTCCGGTTGGTAATCAGTAACCAGTCGCAGCAGATGTTCCTGCGCCCGCGACTTTATGGCGACCTTCTTGAAATAGCTTGAAGCCATCAGCGAGTGGCGCGATGAAGCATACCACCACATTGTGATAAGTATCAGGACTATGACCGCAATCACCAGAGTGAATACCATTTTCAGGCTTAAGCGGTGAGCGCCACTTTCGGCGAAGGCTTCGGAGATATCTATTTTGCTTATCAGTTTCCAGTCAGTTCCCTCTATGGAGCGCGACATGGCCAGAACCGGAGCACCACGATAATCTCTTTCATCCGCCAGGAACATATTGTCCTTGCCGCTTAGACTTTCCATAACAGTGTGTTTTTCATTTTTAAGAATCGGCTTTTCGCCATCCTGCAACGGTGAAAGATATTCGGTCTGGCCATCCTTGTTCACCCGCACCAGAACATTTTCCAAGGTTTTTTCGGTCGAACCGGGTTGCTTGAGCAGGTTGAAAAGATTGTCATCAATAGTTTTAATGGCGACTATTTTCCCGATCTGGCTTTCGGCATTGTGCTCACCCTGAATGGAATAGATCGGCACCGAGAAGCCTATATATAATGTACCGTCAGTATCCTTATGCATGTCAATCAGCCCTTCTTCCCCGGCTTTCTGGGTTTTGGCCAGATCGGTTAGGCGGGCCAGTGCAGTATTCACCATCGGCGTGCCAACTATAAGCTGGTCATCTTTTCCCATTACCAGCAGGCCGCTTTTATTTTCGCTGGGAATATTGGCCGGGATTACATCAGTCACGCTTTTGCCCATGAAACCAGCACGCTGGGCGGTAAATACCAGAAGGTTGCGCAGGTAAGATTTTTGCGATGGCTCACTGTCGGCAGGAGCATCCGGAATCTGCGGTATCATATCAAGTTCGGTAAGGTAAAGTTTCAGTGATGGGTTATCGGCCAGCGTGCGCAGTTCGCTGAAATTGCCGGAGATGAAATGGCTGACATCGGTCTTGCGGTTTTCGGCGATAAGATTCAGCTTCTCCTTCCAGTTCTGGACATCGCGCTGGTAATCTGCGTCATTAAAACGGGCAATGAAGATGAGCCCGCCGATGATGATACCAAATATCAACAGCACCATGCCATACATCCACGGTGTGGTTTGTAACCGGCTGGCTTCGGCAAATTCCTCGGACTCAGGGAGCAGCTTTTCCATATTTATTTCTCCTTACATTTTTGAGCGATACGTGTACCAGTTACTTTCATTTACCGCGTAAACCGGGCGGTAATGATAAATCTTCAGCGCTGGGATAACATGTTTTATCTGGTTGTCGAGTATCTCAAGATTGCCATCATCGTCATATACACCTAAAATTGCGTGTATTATACCCCCCAGATTCAAATCCTGCACTATTATAATGCGCAGGCGTTCATCGGGTATCCCAAGTGCCCGTAGCGAATAATATTTGGCAATGGCGTAATCCTCGCAATCACCATTTATCTCCATGAACTCATAAGGTGTCTCCCAGTAATCATTCACACCCCAGTTCAACTGGTCAACTATATAAGGGTGTTTGTTGCCCCAGCTGTTGACCTCTTTCATCTGCTCATCAAGTGACTGGTCCTGCAACTCTTCAATCAACTCCTTCCATTCCTTTATGGCGCAAGGATGGTAGCGTACATTGCCACATTCACTATCTGGTACTTCCTGTTGATCCTTGAAGCGGCTTATCACGCTCGTCCACTTGGTAAACGGGGTAAGATTTCCAAACTCAGACTCCGACATATTGAAATAAGAACCTGATGCCTGCGCCGGTGTCGGAAGAAGAATAAAAAAAACACCTGCGACCAAAACCAGAAAGAAAAATATTCGCAGGTAGTGATTCAGATTATGATTTTTAAGTGCCATATTTGAGATATAGCGTATCATTCAGCTATTTACTATTGTGTTTTTTATATCACAGTTGCAACAAAATAAAACAATTTCAGAACACTGATTTTTGTTGGGCGCAAATAAATATTTGCAATTTTATTCCGAATATGGAATGAAAAAAGTGCTGGGTTTATGCTGATTGTAGCGGTATATTTTTTGTTACGTATATGGAATATATTTTCCGATGTTGCCGATGCGGTAAAAATATTGGAAGAGAAAAAAGTTGTGCGCGCACACACCGTTAATGGAAAATTAATTATTTGTCTGTAGCTTGTCATACTGTATTCATTTGCATGGTGCAGGTGGGTATGTATCTATGTAATTACATATGGAGTTTATTATGACTGTTGCAAAAAAAGCTGTAAAAAAAGCTGCTAAGAAGCCAGCTGCGAAAAAAGCCGCTAAAAAGCCAGCTGCTAAAAAAGCTGTAAAAAAAGTAGCTGCTAAAAAGCCAGCTGCTAAAAAAGCCGCTAAAAAGCCAGCTGCTAAAAAAGCTGCTAAAAAAGTAGCTAAAAAGCCAGCTAAAGTTTCTAAGCCAAAAGCAAGCCTTAGCTTAGCTGCTAAATCACTTGCTGCTAAAAAAGTAACTCCAATCCGTCTCTAATTTGACGATTGTTGAAGCTTTTCAATAAAATAGGGGGTCTCAATTGAGACTCCCTTTTTTAATGTTAAAAATAGACTTACCTATTGGCGTAAACTATACTTTTCCTAGTCTCTTGGTAGAAAATAAAAGATAATATCCTTAGGAATAATGGACAGCAGACAAGAAATATATATCCATAACCTGAAAAATGCCATTGCTGTAACTGCACGCACAATTGCTAGGAGGCGTGACTTACGGGTAGAGTTTACCGGTAAAAAATCATCCAGTGCAGATGTTGTTTTGCCAGAGATAATGGATGTTCCGTCACTTGTTGCCCTTTCACTGGTGCGCGGGCAGGCAGACCACCGTGCGCTTTTTATCCGCCATCATGACGCCAAACTGCACAGCGAATTTCGCCCAAAGCAATCTGCTGGTGCGGTTTTGTTTGATAAGCTGGAAGAAATCCGTATTGAAGCATTGGGCGGTATAGACATGAAAGGTATAAGATATAACCTTTACCGCCGTTTTGAATTGCTTACCATGCAGCAGTCGCTTAGCCCGAATGGCTTGGGGATATTAGAAAAAATCCAGATACAGGCCCGCAAATCTATCCAGGGTCTGCCAATGCCGGAATTCCTTGCCGGCAAGTTTGACCCTCAGGGTGCAGAAGAAATAAAAGTCCTGGTGCCGATACTTGAAGCTATGCGGCAGCATATTGCCAGCCAGAAAGATTTTGCCAACCTTGCGGTGGAGCTTATCAAGGTTGTTACCCAGCCAGCAAAATCAGAAGAAAATGAAGAGGGGCAGGGCACAAATAGTAATATTGAAAAAGAGCAGAAAACAGAAAGCAAAGCAGAACAGCGGGATGAAGAACCAGCTTCTGTAAGTAAGGAAAAAAGTGAGCAGGTAGCTCAGGCAGGTATGCCGGCAGGAGAGCAGTCGCTGCCACAAAAAGGCGCAGATCAAAGCCCTGATAATGTGCCTTCGCATCCTTTTGATCATAATGATGTAAAGTCAGTGGTGGCTCCATACCATGCCTATACCACGCGTTTTGATGAGGTGGTTACGCCACGTCAGCTTGCAACTCCCGGGGAGCTGGAAAACCTGCGCAGCCAGCTTGACCAGAAGCTGGTGCAGTTCCAGAGCGTAACCACAAGGCTTGCGAATAAATTACAGCGCCTCCTTCTTGCCAAACAAGCCCGGACATGGCTGTTTGATGAGGAGGATGGAATGATCGACAGCCGCAAACTGGTGAGGATTATTACCCAGCCAAATTATGAGCTGATTTACCGCCGTGAAAAAGATACAGACTTCCGTGATAC
>CAZUXB010000050.1:0-14153 GCA_964624555.1 uncultured Rickettsiales bacterium
CGATTGTTCTGGTAATCATCGGCCTTATAATTGGCGGGGTGCTGGTGGGGCGTGACCTCATTGAATCTGCGTCTATCCGCGCCCAGATCAGCCAGATAGAGAAGTATCAGCTGGCGGTTAATACCTTCCGACTCAAGTACGGATATTTGCCCGGAGACATTAAAGAGCCAGACGCCAGCCAATTTGGCTTCATTGCAAGAGGAAGCTACCCGGCAACAGGAGATGGTAACGGTAAAATAGAGGGATTTCCTGCAGTGGGCTCGCCACCCTCTGGATCGTTTAATGGTGGGGGTGAACCGCTATTGTTCTGGACGGATCTATCAGCGGCTAAACTGATTGATGGCTCCTTCACTTCAAGCGCCGGCAACTACGACTGTCCGTTCATGGACTACAATGTAACCGCATATTTCCCCAGAGCCATTATGGGGCAGAGCACCTTCGTGACTGTAATGAGCCAGAACTACGAGCACTTTTTTGCAGTTTATCCAGTCAGCCTTTTAAGTTTTTGCATCGGCTATAGCCTGACGTTGCCGCCAGGGGCAGGCTTTACAGTTGCACAGGCATCGGCGATAGATAGAAAGATGGATGATGGTGTGCCTGATTCCGGTGCCGTGCTGGCTGCTGCTGGGATTGCGCCAGGGGGGGGCGGCTACGCGCTTCGTCTTCTGGGATTACAATGTCGGCGTATTAGCTTATAAACTGCCGACAACAGCCAAGCCAGGATCTGCAACAACATGTACGGATAATGCCAATGTAAATGGTGCAGCACAGAGCTATACTCTAGCGCAAAACAGTGGAGGTGGTAAAAACTGTTCGTTAATGTTTCGACTTAGATAAACTTATACGCTTGACGTACAGCATATATTGTGAAATAATCAGGCAATGGAAGAAGAGAATCCGCAATATAGCGATAAACGCCTGCATAAATTCGCAGATGGCTATAGGGTAAAAGAATTTCAGGCATTTGAACAGCAGCTAAAAAAGCGCTTATCTATATTGGAAGATGCCCAAAGCCGGAATGATCTGCGGCTATTACCGAGCAACCATTTTGAGGCACTTACCGGAGATCTGTCCGGTAAATTCAGCATCAGGATAAACAAGCAATGGCGACTCTGTTTTGAATGGTCAGAAAAAGAAAATAAAGCTTTTAATATTGAAGTTGTAGATTACCACTAGGAGAAAATAAAATGCAGAAAAGACCAATTTACCCAATACATCCCGGTGAGATATTAGCCGATGAGCTGGCAGAGCTGAATAAAACCCCCACCGAGCTGGCGCGGGAGTTGCACGTCCCTGCCAATCGTATTTCCCAGTTAGTCAAAGGCAAGCGTTCCATGACTGCCGATACTGCCTTGCGCCTTGAGAAATGGCTGGGAGTTAGCGCAGCTTTCTGGATGAATTTGCAGAAACGCTATGAACTGGACATTGCCCGCGCTGATTCCTACGATATGTTGAAAATAATAAAACCCATCCGCAAAGAGCAGTTTACTTATTAGTAAACTTTTAACCATATTGTTTTACAATATCAAAGGGATATAGTTTTCTAACAAATAAATTTGACATTTAAACAGCAATGCTAAATGACCACTCGCCACTTGCCACTCGCCACCATTCCGGCTTCACCCTCATTGAGCTGTCGATTGTTCTGGTAATCATCGGCCTTATAATTGGCGGGGTGCTGGTGGGGCGTGATTTGATAGCTTCCAGCGAAATCCGCGCCCAGATAAAACAAATAGAAGAATTTAAAACTGCCACCAATGCTTTTAAAGCAAAGTATGGCTATTTACCTGGCGATATACCTCCTACGGAAACCGCCCAGCTGGGATTCTTTACCTTTACCGGAGCCTATGCCGGCTCAACAATTTATCAGGCGGTATGTTGTAGCTGGGGTTACAGGTATTACAGTTTTGGCAATAATGATGGCCAGATTTCCCGAACCGAACAATATGTATTCTGGGAGCATTTGTCTGAGGCTAAAATGATTCCTGGAGAATATGGTGGAACCCAGGGTGGGGTGAATTACCTGGAGACAAATGCTGATACAACCGCCGGTGGAATGATGGTTAACGGAACCCACTATATCGGCGATTTTTACCTTTTCCAACCAAGGTCAAAGGTAGCTAAAATAGTGTCGTCATCGGGAGTAGAAACTATAAAGGTACGCAGCAACCATTACTATACCAAGTACCTTTATTATAACTATACCAACAGTGAGAATTTCTTTGAACTTTATATGACTACAAGGCAGGCATCGATTATTGATCAGAAAATAGATGACGGAAGCACTACTCTTGGTTCAGTACGTGACTCTAGCATGGCTTTCACGTATCTTAATTTAATTGTACCCTACGACGTATCCCCGGCCAATGCCGATAGCGCCATGACCCTGCATATTTTATGGTAGCTTAATAAATGCAGGGATAAAACAGCATTTTCCTTTAATCCCAATAATCCCCCTTGCATATCTACTTAAATTAGTTTACAAAGGCGCGCTTGCAATGCCATGGTGGCTTTGCAGGTTTAGTAAAGTCGGGCGAGTTTGTCCGGTGATTTTAGTTAAGGATATTAGTGTTATGGCTACAGGTGTTGTTAAATGGTTCAATCCAAATAAATCTTTCGGTTTCATTAAGCCTGATGATGGTGGTTCTGACGTATTCGTGCATATCTCTGCACTTCAGGCGGCTGGCCTGCATACTCTTGATGACAACCAGAAGATCCAATATGATCTGGAAAACAGCAAGGGCAAAACTTCAGCAGTAAATTTGAAACTGCTCTAGTAGTTCTTTCACCTGAGTCAGTGCGTGTGGGGTTGCGTTAGTAACTCTCATCGCACCTCAGAGTGAGATACAAAATCCACATGTGGATTTTGTTTTTTAAATAACATGGTTTGTTAGGTGGTAAAGTCAGTCGGGCGTTGTGCTTGGGCTGACATTAATTTTTTTAAGGAAGTAAAAATGAAGGATATTCGTAACGTTGCCATTATTGCCCACGTGGATCATGGCAAAACCACATTGATTGACCAGATGTTGCGGCAAAGCGGCAGCTTCCGTGCCAATCAGTCGGTGGCCGAGCGTGTTATGGATTCCAATGATCTTGAAAAAGAACGTGGCATCACCATCCTTGCTAAATGCACCTCGGTAGTCCGCGGGAATTTGCGCATCAACATTATTGATACCCCGGGGCATGCTGATTTCGGCGGTGAAGTTGAGCGCGTACTCTCCATGGTCGATGGGGTAATTCTTCTGGTAGACGCTGCCGAAGGCGCGCTGCCGCAAACTAAATTCGTGCTTACCAAAGCCCTGAAGCTGGGCCTTAAACCAATAGTTGTAATAAACAAAGTTGACCGTGGCGATGCTCGTCCGGAACAGGTGGTGAATGAAGTGTTCGATCTTTTCGCTGCCCTTGATGCGTCTGAGGAGCAGCTTGATTTCCCAACTTTCTATGCCTCTGGCCGTGATGGCTGGGCTGCTGAATCGCTCACTGCGCCGCGTGAAACCCTTGACCCGTTATTTGATAAAATTGCCAGCCATGTACCGGCGCCGGATGTTGACGTTGACGCTGATTTTTCTATGCTTGTTTCCATACTGGAATATGATTCTTTCCTTGGTCGTATCCTTACCGGACGCATTTACAGCGGCATGGCAAAGGTTGGGATGCCGATAAAGGCAATGAATATCGACGGTACTGTGCTTGAGCAGGGGCGCTTGACCAAGCTTCTTGCCTTTGACGGTATCAAGCGTGTTCCGGTTGAGGAGGCGCAGGCTGGTGACATTGTCGCTATTGCCGGGCTTGCCAATACTTCGGTGGCTGATACTATCGGTGACCTGAACGTTACCAAGCCAGTACCCTCTACCCCTATCGATCCGCCAACAATGGCTATTACACTGTCGGTTAACGATTCGCCGCTGGCTGGTCAGGAAGGCACAAAAGTTACCAGCCGCATGATCCGCGAACGCCTGCTGCGCGAAGCTGAAGGCAACGTTGCCATCCGTGTTAAAGAAACTGATGCCAAGGATGCTTTTGAAGTGGCGGGCAGGGGGGAACTCCAGCTAGGGGTTCTTATAGAAACCATGCGCCGTGAGGGTTTTGAACTGTCAGTATCGCGCCCGCGCGTTCTGTTCCGTGAAGATAGCTCCGGTGTTAAAATGGAGCCTATTGAAGAGGTGGTTATCGACGTGGATGAAGAGCATACCGGAATTGTTGTCGAAAAAATCAGCCTGCGCAAAGGTGAGATGATCGATATGCGCCCATCCGGCGGTGGCAAGATCCGTATAATTTTCCACGTTCCTTCCCGCGGGCTTATCGGCTACCAGGGCGAATTCCTGACTGACACACGCGGAACCGGTATGATGAACCGTTTGTTCCACTCCTACGCGCCTTATAAGGGTGATGTTGCCGGACGCCGTAACGGTGCGCTTATCTCGATGGAAAAAGGTGAAGCGGTAGCCTATGCTATCTGGAACCTGCAGGATCGTGGCATTATGTTTGTTGATCCGGGTGATAAAATCTATGAAGGTATGATAGTTGGCGAGCACAGCCGTGATAACGATCTTGAGATCAATCTTATTAAAAACAAGCAGCTCACCAATATCCGCACTACCAGCAAGGATGAGGCTATCCGCCTTGTTCCGCCGCTCAAGATGACTTTGGAGCAGATGATATCATATATAGAATATGACGAACTTGTTGAAGTTACGCCAAAATCACTTCGTCTGCGCAAAATAGAGCTGGATTCCAACGAGCGTAAAAAGGCATCAAGAGCTAAGAAAACTGCGTAGGGCGGTTTTAAGGCATATGTACCGTTTTTGTGTTTTATAGTGATTGCTTTGCGTAATACTGAAGCAAAAATGTCCTGGGTTTTTAAATTATTAAATTTTGTATATGATTCCTGAAATATTTTTATTTACAGTTGCTTTATAGCTGTGTATGAAAATAGGTTAATAGCATCATAAGGCTAGGTTCAAAGTAACAAGTTTGGTGAAGTTTACAAATGAGATATGTAATATTCGGTATCATAGCTGTTCTTGCAATTGTTGTTGCGGTGATAGCTTTTCGCCTTTCAGATCAAGGCAGTCAGTCAACTGCCGTTGCTCAGAATGTCCCCGCAAGTGAAGTAACTGTCAGGACGGTTGATGTTCTGGTTGCGCGTTCGAACATTCCTGTTGGCAGCATAATAGACAATTCAATGATTGATAAACAACCTTGGCCGGAAAATCTTGTGCTGGAAGGGTTTATCGTAAGCGATGGCAACGACAAGGAAAATATAGTTGGCAAAGTTGTCCGTTCTGGTATTCAGGCGCATGAGCCGTTTATGAAAAATAAGCTCGCCAACCCTAATGATCCGGGTTTTTTGGCAGCTAGTCTTCCTACTGGGATGAGGGCGGTTACTGTGGCAACGGATGCTGTGTCCGGTGTTGCTGGTTTCGTGTTTCCGGGTGATAGGGTAGATGTCTTATTCACCCATGAGTCAATTCCTGGTGGTACTGTTTCATCAGGAAAACCCACATATACAGAAGTTCTTGCCCCGAATTTACGGGTGTTGGGCGTAAATATTCGCGATGGTGGTGATCCGTCGAAGCCAGCTGCTGTTTCCCCGTCTAGCGTTACTTTGGAAGTTACTGATTCTGTTGCTCAGCAAATTCGTCTGGCAGAGAAGAATGGTACCTTGTCGCTTTCATTGCGCTCAATCCGTGATGATGCGCAGAATATGATTGACCCAACTTCGCTTGCTAATATATCAAGGGCTTCCGCTCTATCAACGTCTATGTCGATAGTTCGTGGCCCGGGGGCTGCCGGTGGTAAAATAAGCTATGAAGATCTTGGAGCAACAGGAAAAAGCGTTGGGGTTGGAGTATCTGTTGTTCAGCCTGCTGGTTACGGTAATTTAGAAGCTCCAGAGGAGCCGGTTACGCCAGTAGGAATGCCGACTGGTGGTCATGGTAATCCAAATATAAATAATAATGCTGGTGGCGGACAAAACAATGTTAGGTAGGGATAGTATGGTATTTTTTAGTTTTCGTAATAAGATTAAAAAAGCTGGCGTGTGTGTGCTGCTACCGTCACTCCTGCTTTATTCGTCGTCTGCTTTAGCGGGTGATGGTCTATTCGTACCGATAAACCGCTCTACAGTGGTTGATCTTAAGGATCCGGCAAAGGAAATAGTTGTTTCTAACCCTGATATTGCTGATGTGCATGTTAACAGTTCAAAAGTTCTTACTGTAATTGGTAAAGCGGCGGGCCTTACCCGTGTAGATGTTTTTGATTCAACTGGAAAATTGCTTAGAACCTTGGATGTTACTGTTGGTTATGATCTTCCGGAGATACGTCATGCCCTAAAGAAATTCATACCTGACGAAACTATTGGTGTGGAGGCAATAAACACCAGCATAGCCCTTACTGGGCAGGTGCACAGTAATGCAGCAGTTGATAAAGCTCTGAAGCTTACTCAGGAGTACATAGGTAGTGCTGCTAGCGATTCGCGCAGGGAATCTATTGATGCTGCTAAAGCGGGGGTTGAATTAAGTGCTTACCCTAAAATTATTAACATGTTGAAAATAGTTTCTGGCCAGCAGGTTATGCTCAAAGTCAGGGTCGCTGAAGTTAACCGTGATGCTCTGAAGCGTCTGGGTGTTGATCCTTCCATGGTAATGGGTGGCGGGAATTATTTTGCCGGCGGCGCCTTGGGATCAGCTATTTCCGGTTTGGCGTCGGACGCAACGGGAATTAATACGTTGCCTGAAACTGATCAAATGCGTGGTACATTTGGATTTAACTGGATTAGCAATCCCAACCACAGGGTTGGTGCCGTGGTGAATGCCCTTGAACGTGATGGCCTGATCAAAACCCTTGCCGAGCCAAATCTGGTAGCGGTTTCCGGTGAACAAGCTGAATTTTTGGCCGGTGGTGAAATACCTATTCTTGTCCCCTCAAATAGTGGCGGTTCCACCACTATTACCGTAGAATATAAACCATTCGGGGTTGCTGTTAAATTCCTGCCCGATGTGCTGTCGGAAAACCGTATCCGCATGATGGTGCAACCGGAAGTTTCTGAGATTTCCTCTGCCAACGCAGTTACCCAGAGCGGGTTCATAATTCCTAGTATCACCACGCGCCGTGCTAAAACCACAGTTGAGCTGGCCCCGGGCGAAAGTTTCATGATTGCCGGTTTGATTAAGGACAGTACCAAATCCAGCATTGACCAGCTGCCGGGGGTGAAGGAGCTACCGATATTGGGTGCGCTTTTCCGCAGTACCGAGTTCCAGCGTAACGAAAGCGAACTGGTTATTACTGTTACCCCGTATCTTGTCGATCCCCTTAAAAATTCTGACGTGAAATTACCAACCGATGATTTCCGCCCGGCCAGCCAGATGGAAATGTTTTTCTACGGAGCGTTGGGAGCAATCACTACCGATGAACATTCTGCAACCGTTCCTCAATTAGAAGGGCCAACTGGCTTTATGGTGGATTAATTATGAAACAGTCGTTAATAAAATATAGTTTGATAGCTTGTGTTGCTGCCCTTTCTGCCTGTGATTATCCGGCGCCGGAATACCCTAACCCTGGTAACCCTGAGGCGTTGCTTGATTTGTCCTCTGAAACCGTAACGGTAGGGATGGGAGGGAAAAAAGCTCTGTCTAGGCTGTCTTCGATGATTGGAGATGACCGTCCATCTGGTGCTGAACTTAAATGTTCACTTAAGAGCGCAAATTGCGCTCAGGCTAAGGAAATTCTGGAGAGTAAGTCTGTGCCGGTTCATATTGGTAGTGAGAAATCAAATAATGTTGTTCTTGTCTATGAGAGGGTTGTTGCCCGCGATTGTAATCCGCATTTTATAGATAACATGAGCGGTAGCCGTAGCTATAATCACCCTGCTTTTGGTTGTGCGGTAGCTGCAAATATTGTGCAAATGGTTACTGACAGGCACCAGTTTACTAACCCTGACTTGCTTGATTATCCTGATGCGGAGAAAGCAAATCAATCATATAATGGCTACCTGAAGTCTTATTCAAAGCGTGATATTAAAAATCCTGAATGGCTTACTGATACTTCTAACTAGTTGAGGATTTTAAATTTACGGATGTTTTCTGGGGTCTATTTTTGTTTGCTTGAAGAGGTGATTCAATGAGTGCTTTTAGTCCTCTTTTAATTATAAGTTACGATCCGGAAGAACGACTTAACCTTAATACATTAGCAACCGGCCTTGGTTATCCTGATGCCCAGATGATCATAGGGGGGATTGAGGGGGCCATAGTTGCTCTTAACTCCCGCACTGTGTCGCCGGATTATCTGATAATGGATATTGGCAATAGTGGCGCAGAGGTATTTGCCGATCTGGATACGCTGGCTTTGCACTGTGACCCGAAAGTCCGGGTGGTTGTTATTGGCTCAATCAATGATATCAATTTTTATAGGGAATTGAAGGCGCGGGGAGTGGCGGAATATTGTTCCAGGCCGGCAAAGGTGGGTGACCTGCGGGCCGTGTTGTTACAAGCTTCCCAGCAAAAAAGCACTTCTGAATCTTCTTCTGCACAGCGTGGCACGGTTATTTCCTGCATAAGCGCGGCTTCTGGTGATGGTGCCAGTACTTTTGCGGTTAACCTTGCTTATTGCCTCGCAGAAGAGATGGGGCAGCCGACAGTGCTGATTGATATGGATTACCAGTTTGGACTCATAGCCAAAAGCCTTGATTTAACCGCTCCCTTCGGTATCAGGGAGTTGTTTGATTACCCGGAACGTGGGGTGGATGAAATGCTGGTTGAGAAAATGCAGGTGCGTTATGGGAAAAACCTCAGTATCATTGCCTCGCCGCATGAGCTTCGCCAGTTGCCATCTATTCGCCCGGAGCTGATACGCGACCTTATAAGTCTGCTTAGAACCAAATTTAGTTTTATAATTCTTGATATTCCGCATATATGGACGGGGTGGACAGCGGCATCGCTTACTTATTCCGACCAGGTGGTTATGGTTGCACAGTTGTGGTTGCGTTCACTTACCCATTCTTCGCGGATGCTGGCGGCGTGGCAGACTATTGGCCTTTCCGGCAATGCTGTTTCTATAATCATTAACCGTAGCGGTGCCAAGTTCAAGGAAGCTATAACGTCTCAGGATTTTGAAAGAATTTCCCATCATAAAATTGAAGCTTATTTAAGCAATGACATAAAAGCTGTGGTAAGTGCTGAAACGCATGGCAGGACGTTATTGCAATCGGATAATGACAGCCAGCTTAAACAGCAGATACGGCAATTTGCACAGAATATAATGGCACGTAAGGGGGCTGATAATCAATCTTCTGCCAGTGGGAATGCACCGGCTGGTGGACGTAAGAACCTGCTGACTTTTTTAAGCAAAAAAAACGGGTAGCAGAATATTATGTTCGGCAAGAAAACTTCGGGGGAAAATAATCTGGTAGATGCGAGGCAGTTCCAGAATATTGAGAAGTTTACCCTTAAAAACATGCAACTTAACACAGAAAAATCGGTTCTTCCTGATGGAGCCGATCATGAAGACTGGTATAAAGTTGAGGCCTTTTTCAGAAACACCAAATTAGAGAATGATGAATATTTTCTTGCCAAGGCGCAGCTGACAGAAAGAATAATCGGCCAGGTTGATTTTGGTCTTTTGGAACACATGACCGAAGATATGAAGCGGGCGCGGGTTGGTGACATCGCCATGCAGATTATAAGGGACGAAATATCAACCCCTCTTACTTCAGCACAGATATCCTTATTAAGGGAGCAGGCCATTGATGATTTGCTAGGGTTTGGGCCTTTGGAAATATTGCTCGCAGATCCTGACGTATCGGACATCATGATAAACGGAAGCAAAAGGGTGTTTGTTGAAAAAAGTGGGAAAATTTCCTTAACGGACATTAGCTTTACCAGTGAAAAGCATTTGCTTAACGTAATCCAGAAAATCGTGTCCTTGGTGGGAAGGCGTGTTGATGAATCAAGCCCTATGGTTGATGCCAGGATGCCGGACGGTTCGCGGTTCAACGCAATTATACCGCCTCTGGCGCTTGATGGCTGCCTGGTTTCCATCCGCAAGTTCAGGCGGCAAAAAATATCACTGAAAGAATATGTTAACTTTGGTTCAATGACACCGCAGATGGTAAAATTTTTATCAATTTGTGGACATATACGTTTAAATATATTAATATCCGGCGGTACTGGTAGCGGCAAAACAACTTTGCTTAATGCCTTGTCCGGGTGCATTGACCACAAGGAGAGGGTGATTACGGTAGAGGATGCGGCGGAACTACAACTGCAACAGCCGCACGTGCTGCGTATGGAGACCCGTCCGCCCAATATGCAGGGAGCAGGGGAAATTACAGCCCGTCAGTTGGTAAAGAATGCCCTGCGTATGCGTCCTGACAGGATTATTATCGGGGAAATACGTGGCGAGGAAGTTATAGAAGTGTTATCGGCTATGAATACAGGGCATGATGGTTCAATGGCGACAATTCACGCTAATACCCCTTATGATGCACTTAGCCGTATCGAAAATCTGGTTGGTATGTCAAAAGTAAGTATGTCGTCAGCATCGCTAAAAACACAGATTGCCAGCGCTTTGAACCTGATTGTACAGGTGGCGAGGCAAAGAGATGGCAAGCGCCGTATTACTCATATCGAAGAAGTTGTAGGGTTAAAGGATAATGAGATACTGACCAACACTTTGTTCTATTTTAAGTCGGGACATATGGGGGATGATGGGGTGCTTACCGGAGAATATGTTTGCAGCGGGATAAAGCCTAGCTTTTTGCCACAGGCAGCATATTTTGGTCGCGATAAAGAGATGTTGGAAAGTCTTGGTATAGCGTAAAAATGGAAGTTAGTAGTAAATGCAAACGTGGATAGATTAATGAATAGCTTACCGATAATAGTCGCAATCCTGGCCGGAATAGCCACATATGTAGTGGGGGTTTTGCTGATCCCGAAAAAAATTACAGATGAGGGAACGAATTTTACCCGCAAGCAGCTGAAGGGTCTTGAACAGAATGACATTGGGCTGGCTTATGAGCTGGAAAATGATTTGATGCGTGACCGTTATCAGTCAAAAGGGCTGCTTGCTAAAATTTATTATGCCATGCCGCTCGGTAAATTTTCCCACTCTTATATAGTACGTGCGGGTATGGCTGATGCGGTCGATAAGTTATTCATGATTTTTTTGGGAGTATTTGTTTTATCTTTGGTGGCGATACCAGCACTGCATATAAGTAAGAATGGAATTGTAATTGTTATCGGTGCTATCGTTGTAACATATGTTGTAGCGTGGAGAATAATACAGGGAAAAATAAAAAGGCGTATAAGGTCATTTATCAGCCAATTTCCTGATGCTCTGGATATTATTGTACGAAGCGTTAAATCAGGGTTCCCGCTGAATGCTGCTGTAAATATGGTGGCAGAAAGTATGCCTGCACCTACCAATGAAGAATTCCGCCAGATGTCGACAGAGGTTGTGCATGGAAGTACATTGGTTGATGCTCTGGAACGTATGGGCCAGAGAATGCAGACGCCGGATATAAGGTTTTTCGTGGTGGTTCTAACCCTGCAGCAGGAGGTGGGCGGGAGCCTGGCAGAGGTATTGGGCAATCTTTCGCTGCTTATACGCAAACGCAAAATGATGTTTAAGAAAGTGCACGCCATAACCGCAGAGGGCAGGTTTACCGGCTGGGTTCTTGGAGCGTTGCCGGTTTTGGTGGCGCTGGCTATTCAGGCTATGGATCCTAATTATATGCTTCCGCTATTTTATACTCCGTCCGGTCATTTTGTATTAGGTCTTACGGTAACAACGGTATTGATTGGTATCTTGGTTATTCGTAAAATGGTTGATCTGGAGATTTAGCGATGTCCTATACTAACTATATGATTTTTGGGGTTGTAGCGGTTGCCATTTTTACCATGTATATGGCAGTGGTCAGCTTGCTGCGTAAAGATCGTAATGAGGCCAGGGTAAAGCAGATAGATTCTATAGTCCTTGATGAGGATAATGAATATGGGCGTTTGAGCCCAACAGCTGCCGTGCTCAGGGGGATTCTGGTGGCGTGTGGCGTTAATTTGAACAAGCAGCGTGAAAGTGTCGTAAAGCTAGGTAAAGCCGGGTACAATACTCATGCGGCATTGGTGTATTTCCTGTTTTTTAAAAAATTCATACAGCCAGTTCTGGTTCTGATAGCTGGCATAATATTATTTAAAATAATGATTTATGATCATGGTAAAATAAAAGAGCATCTTGCCCTGTTTTTATCGGGGTTGATTATTGGCGTAATAGGATTGTGCGGTGGTACTTTGTTCCTGACTAATAATGCACAAAAACGTTCCAAGGAATTGATAAAAACTTTTCCTGATGCTTTGGATCTGGTGCTGATTTGTGTGGAATCCGGCCTTGGTATCGATGCAGCTTTTGCGCGTGTATGTAAAGAAATGAAGGATACCCATCCTATTGTTGCTTCTGAGTTTGAACGTACCCGTTTTGAAATGACCATGATGAACGACAGGGTACAGGCTCTTCAGAATTTCAGCGACCGTACCGGGGTTGGCGCGGTCAGGTCATTGGTGTCTTCATTGATACAGGCGGAAAAATTTGGTACCAGCCTGATAGATACCATGCGTATGATAGCTGAGGAACAGCGTACTGAGCGTATGATGAACGCCGAAGCCAGGGCGGCACGCTTGCCGGCACTTATTACCATGCCGTTGATATTTTTCATCCTGCCCGGCCTGTTTATGATAATTCTTGGCCCTGCGGTTATTAAACTGGAAGAGCAGGGCGGTATTTTTGGTGACAGCAATAAATAATTTCTGCGTAATGATGTTTGGGTAGTTGGTAGTATCCATATGGCCCTGTTCCAACTTGTTTCCGATTACAAACCGGCAGGTGACCAGCCTGCAGCCATTGATGCGCTTGTGGGTGGTGTTACTGATGGCGAAAAGGACCAGGTACTGCTTGGTGTCACCGGTTCCGGCAAGACCTTCACCATGGCGCATGTGATAGCCCGCACGCAACGTCCGGCGCTGGTGATGGCGCATAATAAAACCCTCGCTGCGCAATTATACTCAGAGATGAAAAGTTTTTTTCCGCATAACGCGGTGGAGTATTTCGTATCGTACTACGATTATTACCAGCCGGAAGCATACGTGCCCAAGAGCGATACCTATATCGAAAAAGATTCCTCGGTTAATGAACAGATCGACCGTATGCGCCATAGTGCCACGCGCAATATGCTTGAGCGCCGCGACACCATAGTTGTTGCTTCAGTATCATGTATTTACGGTATTGGTTCAGCAGAGATGTATTCGCAGATGACTACAACGTTGCGCCGTGGCCAAACTATCGCACAGAAAGATCTGATAAAAAACCTGATAGAATTACAGTATAAACGCAACGATATTGATTTCGCACGTGGAACGTTCCGTGTGCGCGGCGATACGATAGACTTGTTTCCCGCCCACTATGAAGATACGGCGTGGCGCATTTCTTTTTTTGGTGATGAGATAGAAATAATAAATGAATTCGACTGGCTCACCGGCGAAGTGAAAATAAAACTCGATGAGATAACGGTGTACGCCAACAGCCACTATGTCACCCCGCGCCCGACTGTGGAACGTGCGATGAAAGAAATAAAAGCCGAGCTCAAAGAGCGCCTCGATGTCCTTTATAAGGCAGGGAAACTGCTTGAAGCGCAGCGTCTGGAACAGCGCACCGTTTATGACCTGGAAATGCTCATGGAAACCGGAACCTGCCGCGGCATCGAAAACTATTCACGCTTCCTTGCCGGAACCAAACCCGGTGAACCACCACCGACCTTGTTTGGTTATCTTGCAAAAGATGCGCTGCTGTTTGTTGATGAAAGCCACGTTACCGTGCCGCAGATCGGTGGCATGTCGAGTGGTGATAAGGCGCGTAAATCCACATTAGTGGAATATGGTTTCCGTTTGCCTTCCGCGCTGGATAACCGTCCGCTGACCTTCGGTGAGTGGGACGAAAAACGCCCGCAATCGGTTTTCGTTTCGGCAACTCCCGGCAAATGGGAACTGGAAGCAACGAAGGGTGTATTTGTGGAGCAGATCATCCGCCCCACCGGGCTTATCGACCCGCCCTGCGATATCAGGCCAGTTGCTTCGCACGTGGATGACCTGCTTTCGGAATGCCACAAC
>CAZUXB010000051.1:0-12789 GCA_964624555.1 uncultured Rickettsiales bacterium
AGTTTTATAGTTAACTAACCAAGTGACGGCGCTATTTTTCTGTGCTATGCTACGTGCCACAGGAGGCGGTTATGACCTATGGCTACAGCGATGATTTACGAGCGAAGGCGCTTTCGTATTACGACACGAGCGGGAAGTCGCAGGCGGAGGTGTGTCATATTTTCGGCGTTGGTTTGCGAACGTTTGCCCAGTGGATAAAGCTTCGCAAGGCCGGAGACTTTCGCAGGCGTCCGCAGCAAAAGCCGAAGCCTGCAAAGATTGATGGCGCGGCGTTAGCGGCGTATATCGACGCGCATCCCGATGCGTATTTTCGAGAAATTGCCGTGGTGTTTGAGGTCAGCGATGTGGGGATTTTGAAGGCGTGTCGCAGGCTCGGAATTACGCGTAAAAAAAACTCTGCTGTACTGCGAGCGCGACGAGGTAGAACGGGCGACATTCCGCAGCGTGATCGCGCAGATCCCGCCGGAAAGCATAGTGTGGGTCGATGAAACGGGCATCGAAGAACGCTTGCTTAGTACGCATGCGAGGTCGCCACGCGGCACACGCGCTTTCGGTGATGTGTCTGGCAAACGCGTTGGCAGAATCACGCTGATTGCGGGTTACGGCGCAGGCGTACTCAAAGCGCCCATGCGCTTCAAAGGCTACACCAATACGAACGTGTTCAACACGTGGGCAGAGGAAGTGCTTGCTCCGGAGCTGACCGCCAGCAACGTCGTCATCATGGACAGCGCCTCGTTCCATAAGTCTATAGCCACGCGAGACATCATCGAGGCCACCGGCGCAACGCTTCTGTTCCAGCCAAAATACTCGCCAGATTGTAATAAATCCGAACCACAATGGGCTAACCTCAAGCGCAGAATACGCTCCGATTCTTCACCACAAACCTTCCTTCATAAACTCGATAAACACATCCGATATATGTGCAATCATAAAGTTAGATAGCTATAGTTGCCTCGAAAGCGGCAATTAGCTTTAAAGCAGTTGCTATGTCCCCCTGGGTAATACGATTACGCCTGAACGCCATTAGCAAACCATTGCCAACCTCAACACCCCAATGCGGTGGAACAATTATTTGATAGTCTGCGATAGTTTCAAGTAATTTGCTGGCAATGCTGCCTCTCTCATCCTCAAGGCAAAAGGCAAGCGCCATTGACGCATCTATTACAATTTTTTTCAATATTTACGCCCTTCCTCCACCAAATCTTTCATAGAGCAGCCCACAGAACGCCCCTTGCGGAATTTTTTCAATGCCGCCACGGCAGATTTCATTTTGGAGGATTTGCTGTTAGCAATAGGGGATAAAATAGCAATTGGTACACCGCGCTTTGAAATAGTTATCTCCTCACCGGCAGCCACCCGTTCCAATATATGTGACAGGTTAGTCTTAGCTTCAAATACACCAACGTTTTCCATAAATTCCTATCTATAGTTGTTTTACTTTTTATGTATACATACATAAAAAGTGTTTACGCTCGCTACGCGGCGGAACCGAAGGTCGGCGAAGCCAATATCTGTCTTTCGGACTCGATTTTCATAGTTGATTATGTAAAAGTATCTACATAATCAGCTACAACTAGTTAACTAGTTAAGTATGGCATATTTTTAGATAATTGTCAAATACAAGAAAATAGGATTAATTATTTTTTAAGAGTATAAAGTTAAGATGGAAAGGGTGCCCTACCCTAACCAGAAACTATAACTAAAAATGCAGGAAAAAATCTCCTCTTCAACTATAGGCTGCAATACCAGGAACGTCATTGCGAGGAGTAGCCGCATTTTCGCATATACATGTAAGCTATTGATTTGTTATACCAGCCCCTGCCTTCGCAGGGGTAAACCTTCGAGCTGGTATCCAGCTTTACTCGCGGTAGCAAGAAATAAAAACTATATCGCCGTAGACGCGGCTCTGCTGGATTCCGGCCTGCGCCGGAATGACAATTCTCCGGATCTGCGCAATAAATGCGGAGTGACAAGAGGCTTTACACTCATCGAATTAAGTATAGTTCTGGTCATTATTGGCTTGCTGGTGGGTGGGATATTGGTGGGGAGAGATTTGATAAAATCATCGGAAATCCGCGCCCAGATCAAACAGTTCGAAGAATTTAAGACTGCTGCCAATGCTTTTAAAACGAAATATGGTTATCTACCTGGCGATATACCACCTACGGAAACTGCCCAGTTAGGATTTTGTACCTTTACCGGAACTTTAGCAGGAAATTAAGCTACTTTTGGTGGTGGCCCCTTTGGATCGACTAGATACGGATTTGGAGACAACAGTGGTGATATTGAGACAGGAGAAACTTATGTTTTCTGGCAACATCTTACGGAAGCAAAAATGACCCCAGGACAATATGGCGGCACAGTTGGCGGGGTAAATTATCTACAAACAAATACCGCTCCTATCTTTTTGGGAGGAATTCCTGTTAATCCCTGCACAAATGCAAATGGATGTTACGATTTAATGTTTCCAAAATCAAAATTCAATGAAACTGATAATCATGTTAAAGTTGAGGCTAATAAGATATTTACGTTAGTACCGTTATTTGTAACCACTTCTTCCTTCCTTAATACTTTTTTTGTTTATGCTACGCCTTTTCAAGAATACGCAATAGATAGCAAAATTGATGATGGGCTTCCCGGCACAGGAATAATAAGGGAAAGCAGCCTAGCTGGTGGCTTGGCTGGATCCGCTCCTTGCGTAATTGCTACAACCCCAATAGCTTATGACCTGACTCAGGCAAATGCAGACAAAACAGATGTGTGTACGCTATTTATATTATGGTAGTAGGCAACAGCTCATTCCCGCTACCCGCGCACCTCAATGAAAGTTTCGCGGCGCAGGTTACGCAGGTATTTTTGCGCTTCCAGTTCAAATTTCTGGCGGAACAGGGTTTCTCGTATCCGGTCCAGATTATATGTAGAATTGGCAGTAAGCTCTTTTTTCCCACAGAGCATATAGAGGCGGATACCTTCCGCGCTGGCAAAAGGATTCGATATCTCACCAACCTTTAAACTATCACTGATAGTGCGCAATGCGGGCGGCAACTCCGACTGGGCGGCTTTGCTCATCTTAACCTCAATATCAAAATCGCTAAGGTCACCGATACTGGCTATGCCCTTTTCCTCACAGGTTCCGGGGTTTTTGGCTACTTCCTGACCTATCTGCAACAATACATCGGCTTCCTTGGCTGTGGCTGTTTCCTTGAGTTTCAACAAAATTTCCTTAAGGCTTATCTCAAAATCCTTTGCATCGTCCTTAGCAACGTCTTTAGCTGGCGCCTTCTCAGCCTTGATACCAACCAGCTTTATGATGCTGAAGCCATCATGGGTAGGGATAGGCGGGGTAATGCTGCCCTCTTTACTGGCCTTTAGAACCTGGGCTACATTAGGGTCAAGCTGGTCAGGGCGTATCCAGAAAGGTTTTCCATCCCCTCCCGCCGAAAACTGGCGGGCCACTTCCTCAAAACGCGCTCCTTTTACTAACTCGCCGTAAAGCCGGTCGCCCAGTTTTTTTATTTCGGCTGCCCGCTGGGGTTTGTCTATCGGCAGGTTAATGACCGCAATTTCCAGCTCCTTGACATTAACCGGGGCATCGGCCTTAGCAATATGGGTATGCCCCTGAGCCAAGGTTATTTCCTCATCACTGATTTTTATCCGCCCGCGAACATTGGCAGAAAGCAACTTGCTCCACGCCAACTGGGCGCGTATCTGGTCGTTAAAAGTCTTTTCCGGCACATGGTTGGAAGAAAGCATACCTGCGATACCCCCAGCCGGCATGCCTCGTTGCGCTTCAATAGTGGCAATTGCCTTTGCCACCTCTTTATCATCAACATTTATATTATTTTTGGCGGCTTCCTGCATTTGCAGCGATTCATCAATCAGCGTACGGATAATCTGCGGTTTTATATTGGCAAGCACCTCAGGCGTGTTGGACATTCTGGTGGTAGCAAATACAAATTTGATACGGCTATCCAGATCAAAAGAAGATATAGCATGATCGCCAACTACAGCGATAATATTGAGGGAGCTGCCACCACTGGCAACAGGCTTTTCCGCTGGCTTGGAAGATTTCGCCAAACAATCAGATCCTGTTGTTATGACAAGCACTGAGAATAATATTGGGAACAAAAATCCTTTCTTGTCATACCAGCGCAGGCTGGTATCCAGTAATTTTTTCCGGCGACTGGATGCCACATCACTAAGTTTTTCAATCCAATCGCTACGCTCTTGGGAAAAACTTGCGTCTGGCATGACAGTGTAAGAACCATTCATAAAATTAATCAAGGTTTTTGAAAGAGATATGGAACATATAGGTCATAGCTGGTTTAATATCACGATCATAGGTGTAATTTCTACCAAAACTATTGGTGATAAAGATACATTCGTTTTTAAAGGTAAGGTTAGTTATGGTGCTGCTCAGGCGGCCCAACTGCAGGTCACGGGTTGCGCCCACCCCTACATTCCACTCCCTGGTCAGATTAACCCCGAAAGCCCCGGTGATTTCTTCTTTGTCCTGTAAGTTCTGATCGTGTTTTAGCGACAGGTAATTTACGCTCATGCTCACCGGGTAATAATTTACCGTACCGTAAACTTCATTCTGGTTGAAAGCAAGACTGTCTTTATCCAGGCGGGTGCGGTAGGAGATAACGACCGGATCATAATACAAATCCAGCTTGCCAACATAGTCCGACAAATTACTGTTAGAATTATTGCTATAGGGAAAATTATTGTTGGTATTCTGGCGGTAATGCTGCCCAACCAGCCAATCTATATATTTATCGTCAAATAGCTGCGCCTGCCCACGCAAACCATAGCTTGCCTGTGCGCCGGTTTCAACACGGTCATACCCGGCAAAGCGGTTAGGCGAAAACAGGTTGCTGGCATTGAATTCCGGCACCTGCGAATCTTCATTAGGTATTTTATTTGAATTACTGCTATTGGGGCTAGCTGCAACCATCACTATAGGCTCAAGAAGCAGGTTACCTTGTTCCCATGTCTTCATAACCGGGTAGCGCCAGGTTACAGATGCCTGTGGCACAATCCTGCCGGTCTGACCATTATAATTCTGCCCATTGGCCAGCGGCTGGTCATTCACCGAATAGATATCAGCACGCAGTTGGGTGGCAAATTCTATTATCTGGCCATCGGCGGTTATATAGGGCAGCTTCCAACCGGCGGTATTGGAAAGGCGGCGGCTTTCAGATCCCTGCTCACGGGTAAGCGACATTACGTTAGAGTCAAAAGTGAAGCGGCTGTTACTATAGCCGGGGGCGGATTCCCAGTTAAAATCAGCAAGTGGTAAAATTACCGGGGCAGTTTTTGCATTATCGGCAGCGGTCAGGCCGTCAAATTTAAGGGCTTGTATACTGGCAAAACTGCGCATCTTGTTTTCGGGGCTGCTGTCGCCTATAAAATCGTGCTTTTCAACATATAAACGGGAGGTAAGCAGGGTATCATTGCTGAAATCATAGCGGCGCAAGTAGGTATCATCGCTGGTGCGGCGGACATTGAATCCCCAGTCAGTATTAGGATCGTAATTAAAATACCCTATTGCATCAAGATGACCGCGCCACTGCTGCCCCTTCGATACAGGACCACCTGAATCCCGGGTTTGCGGCTTGGTTATGCTGCCAGCAAAGGACATATTACCATCGTTGAACATCTGACGGTATTCACCAGCCATTACTGGCCCCTCTAACGTAGTATAGATAGGGGTAAGAGTAACGTCTTTGTCCGGCGCGATGCTGTAATAGATCGGTTGTTTATAAACAGTTCCGAGGTTGGTTGATTGTTTTAATGTTGGTTCCAGCAAACCGGACTGGTTATCCGCCCCCGGTGTTGGGTGGGAAAAGTACGGGGTATAAAAGATCGGCACACCATATATCTGCATCTGGGCATCGTCATAGGTTATTTCCTGTTTTTCCCTGTCGATAAGTACATGGTCAGCATGAATCTGCCAGAGAGGAGAGGTGTCGCCTTCTTTTGTCCGGCAGGCTTTGCATGGGGAATAAACCGCCTGATGCAGCTCGGTAATATTTTCATCATGCTTCTTTGCGCTATTGGCAACCATCAACGAATTATCGGAAAGGCGGGCCTTGAACCCTTTCACCACCCCGGCCTTAAGATCATCCTTTAATTCCAGACTATCAGCAAAAACCACATTTCCCGAAGATTCAAGGATACTGATATTCCCCTCAGCGGTCATGATGTTTTCCTGTTGCTGGTAGGTAACTTTATCGGCCAGCATTATCGTGTCGCCCTGCACTATCTCAACCTTACCAGTGGCAATGACTAACTGCTTATCCTTATCATAGTCAACATGCTCAGCCGTGAGCATCACCGGCTCTTTGGACGACGGCTTGGTTTTAGATTTAAGATTGGTTTTAGGAAAGGCAGGTGTCGGGGTAAGGCCAACTGAAACACTAACGCCAGCAAAAGCCGGTACGGTAAGGGCCGAATAAATAGCAAGTACCGCTAGAAGACTCCCGGCTCCAGACTCCCGGTTTCTTTTAGTTGAAACCCGAAGCCCATATCCCGAATCCTGACCAGCTAATGGAGTTTGTTCCATAGATTACGTTTTGCCACATACATAAATCCTGTAAATATGGCGAGGTAGATTAATGTTTTAATACCCATCTGCTTGCGGGCTTCCATTTCCGGTTCTGCGGCCCATTGCAGGAAGTTGGTCACGTCACGGGCCATCTGCTCAACACTGGCTTTGGTACCATCCTCATAGGTCACCTGACCATCGGAAAGAGGTGCCGGCATCAGTATGTTGCCGCCTGGGAAATAAGGGTTATAGTTCAGACCCTGCGGAACCACATGTTCCGGCGGCGGGGTCTGGCCATAACCGGTGAGCAACGAATAAATGTAATTAGAGCCATCGTGGCGGGCCTTGATAATCAGGCTCAAGTCAGGCGGTGCTTTACCGCTAAACCCTGCCCCGGCAGCCTGTTCATTGGGGAATGGTGGCACGAAATAATCAGAAGGCACGCCGGGACGCTCGAACATATCGCCGGTATCATTGGGGCCGTCTTTCACCTTGTAGCTGGCAGCGAGGGCTTTTATTTCCGCTTCGGAAAAACCAATCTCTGCCAGATTACGGAAGGCGATGCGGTTCAGGCTATGGCAAGCTGCGCATACTTCCTTATAAACCTGAAAACCACGCTGGGCAGATTGTTTATCGACGGTGCCGAACATACCGTTAAACGACCATTCCACTTCGCGCGGGTGCTTCTCACCGGAATTGGCAAAAGAATAGCTGGCAGCACTTACAGCAAGGAAAGATACGGCAATTAAAAGTGATTTTTTCATATATCTAAATTCCAATCAGTGATGTCCGTTGCTGTTATTCTTGGCCAGAACTGCTGCGCTTATGCTGACCGGCAAAGGCAGTGTTTTTTCCTTGCCGCTTATATACCACAGAACCGGGAAATAGGAAAAATAAAGTGCAGTGGCGATACGGCCAACTGAGATATCAAGCATGGAAACACCTTTGGAATCCATAAAGCTGTAGAGCACACCCCAGTCAGCAGGTTGCGAACCGACATAGCCAAGCACCAGCGCATTTACAATAAACACCCAGAAAATTTTCTGGAAGAGCGGGCGGAAATTACCGCTGCGCACTTTCGAGCGATCAATCCACGGCAGCACGAACATAATCAGGATGGAAGAAAACATCGCAATAACGCCGAGCAGCTTGTCAGGAATCGAGCGCAATATCGCGTAGAAAGGCAGGAAATACCATTCCGGCACGATATGCGGCGGGGTTACCATCGGGTTGGCCGGAGTAAAGTTATCCGGGTGGCCGAGCGAGTTGGGAGTGAAGAAAATAAACCATGAGAAAACAATAAAGAAAATTCCGAAGCCGAAAAAGTCCTTGTAGGTGTAGTACGGATGGAACGGGATCGTATCCTGCGGCCCTTTGACATCAATACCCAGCGGGTTGTTCGAGCCATGCTGGTGCAGCGCCCAGATATGGAATACCACAACACCAACGATAGCAAACGGCAGCAGGAAATGCAGCGAATAAAAACGGTTCAGCGTTGGGTTATCAACCGAGAAACCACCCCACAGCCAATGCACGATCGGCTCCCCGATAACCGGAATTGACGAAAACAAATTGGTGATAACGGTAGCGCCCCAGAAGCTCATCTGGCCCCACGGCAGCACATAGCCCATGAAAGCAGTCGCCATCATCAACAAAAATATAACGAGACCAAGCCACCACAGAATTTCGCGCGGGGCTTTGTAGGAACCATAATACAAACCACGGCAGATATGGATATAGACCACCACGAAGAACATCGATGCGCCGACCGCGTGGGTATAGCGCATCAGCCAGCCGTAATTCACGTCGCGCATGATCTTTTCTACACTGTCGAAGGCAAGGCTTACATGCGCGGTGTAGTGCATCGAAAGGAACAGGCCGGTGAGTATCTGGATGACAAGGCAGATGCCGGCGATGGAACCGAAATTCCACCAGTAATTGAGGTTGCGCGGCGCCGGGTATTTGCTGCCGAGGCTGTTATCCAAAAACGAAAATATCGGCAGACGGTATTCGATCCAGCCAATGATTCCGGGTTGTTGTGGTTTCGGAGCTGCGCTCATGGTGTCGGTCCTTTTAACTTCTCTAATTTAGGGGTAATATGTTGTTTAAGTGTTGAATCGCTGGCTTTATCAACAGCGTCAGCAATATCTTTAGCCATCGTACGGAATCTTTCCCATGCCGCATTGCCACCACCTTGTTTGACTTCTGCTTCCAAACTTTTGTTTGAGAATGCATCCGCAACGGCAGCCGCCATATTATTAGGATCGAAATTGCTACGGCTTTTTTCAATAGCAGCATAAGCAGTTTCAGCAAGGCCGCTATCGGCAACAAATTGATCCTTATCCAGATATTTCATGAACATAGCATTAGCTTGCCCAATATTACCTTTAGCTTTAGCCAAATTTGGAAATATTTGCTTTATCGCGTCAATATTGCGGGCATCATTATAGATATCAAACAACGCATCCGACAGTTCTTTACCCGCCGAGCTATCGTGATATTTACCAGATGCACTCCCAATCGAAAACATCGCTTACCCTATCTTTATCCGGTTATCGCTTAGGAAAGCGTATTTAGGAACTTCGAGATTCTTCGGTGCCGGGCCTTTGCGGATGCGGCCGGAAGTATCGTAATGCGAGCCGTGGCAGGGGCAGAACCAACCGCCGCCGTCACCGGCGCAATAATCACCGGCACCAACCAGCGGAATACAGCCGAGATGGGTGCAGACACCAACCATCACCAGCCACTGCTCATGGCCTTTTTGTACACGGTCTTCATCTTTCTGCGGGTCGCGCAGGTCGCTAGCTGCTACTTTGCGCGCATCCTCAATATCCGCTTTGGTGCGGTGGCGAATGAATACAGGAACACCGCGCCATTTCACTTTTATGGTCTGGCCTTCTTTTATCGGCGAGAGGTCGACCTCGATGGAAGAAGCTGCCAGAGTATCCTTCGCCGGATTCATGCTGTCGATCAGCGGCCATGCCACAGAAGCTCCGCCAATAGCGGCGATGGCCCCGGCAGTGAGTGCCATGAAGTCACGGCGGGTGGCTCCGCTAGGATTTGAAGATGTATTTTCTTTTGAAAATAAATTTGATGGTGGGTTCTGACTCATGAAACAAACTCATAATAATTACACTTGAGTTGTTTCTATAACAAAACATTATGAAGTTTCAACTATTAGATTAAATTTTATTTCCCGTATTATTTCCCGTAGAAATTTCTACTTTGGGGGAGCTGACGCAGTATGCAAAATGGATAAGGCCCAGACAATAATCTGGTTACCCATATCGCGGAAGGTATCAACCCAGCTATTAGCCAAAGCGACACATTCATGAACTGTGCCAATATCAAACAGGCACACCCCAAACCCGGAAGCAAAGGCGGCAACAGTAACACCAATCGAGATCGGCAATATACTCGTAGTACCTGAAGCCATAAAACCACTTCCTTATAAATTTAAGTTACACTAACCGTATATATCACTATTGTGACGAATTTTATATATATTATAAAGGGGTTTTTTGTGACATTTTTGTTACCAAACTAATTGCCTGATAAATATGGATATTGCATTATTCGAGCCAGATATACCGCAAAACACCGGGAGCATGATACGGCTTGCTGCCTGCCTTGGGGTTAAATTGCACATAATTGAACCGTGCGGGTTCCTACTTGACAACAGACAATTACAGCGGGTGGCAATGGACTATAGTGGAGGCGCTGAAATCAAGCGCCATACATCATGGGAGAAATTCCTGGAATCGTTGCAGGAGAGTAACCGTATAGTGTTGCTATCCACTAAAGCGAAGCTCGCCTACAGTGATTTTGTATTCAAAGAGAATGACATATTGCTGCTCGGAAGGGAATCGTCCGGCGTACCGCAAAAAGTGGTGGAAGCTTCTTATGCACAGGTAAAAATACCCATGTATAAAGATGCCCGCTCCCTCAACGTGGCAATGGCGGCCAGCATGGTGCTGGGTGAAGCATTGCGGCAAACAAATGGTTTTTATAAAGGATAGAAAATGATTGAAGAACAGAAAACAAAAGCAGCGGCATGGTTCAGGGAATTACGCAACCATATCTGCGCCGAGTTTGAAAAACTGGAAGATGAGCTTACTGGCAGCGACAAGCCTGCTGGAAGATTTGTGCGCACACCGTGGCAGCGCGAGGGTGGTGGTGGCGGTGAAATGTCAGTGATGCGGGGGCGTTTTTTTGAGAAAGTCGGAGTGAATATTTCCACTGTGCACGGCGAGTTTTCCGATATCATGCGCAAGGAAATTCCCGGCGCTGATGCCGACCCGCGCTTCTGGGCCAGCGGTGTTTCGCTGGTCGCGCATATGTGCTCGCCACTGGTTCCGGCGGTTCACATGAACACGCGGATGATAGTTGTGGGCGAACAAAAGCTGTGGTTCGGGGGTGGGGCCGATCTTACTCCAATGTACCCGGTGGAGAAAGATACTGCCGATTTCCATGCCGCTTTCAAAGCCGCCTGCGATAAGTTCAACCCGGAATATTACCCTAAATTCAAACAATGGTGTGACGAATATTTTTTCCTCAAACACCGTAACGAACCGCGAGGTGTAGGCGGTATTTTCTATGATTATATCAATACTGGCAACTGGGAAAATGATTTTGCCTTCACGCAGGAAGTAGGAAAAACTTTTGCCACCATTTACCCGGAAATAGCCCGCCGCCACAGGCAGGAAGCATGGAGCAAAGAGCAGCGCGAATGGCAGTTGGTAAAACGTGGTCGTTATGCTGAGTTCAACCTTATCTATGACCGTGGCACCCGCTTCGGGCTCATGACCGGAGGCAATACCGAGGCTATTTTGATGTCATTGCCACCGGAAGCTAAGTGGCCATAGCGTTTTTGCGTGAAAGTACCACAAGCAACACCAATCCCGGAATCGCCAGCAGCACCGATATTATAAAAAACGCTTCCCATCCAAATTTTTCTGCCGCCCAGCCAGCGGGGGTGGTGAACATCGTTCGGCCGATCGCCGATAGTGACGAAAGCAGCGCATATTGGGTCGCGGTATAACGAGTATTGCAAAGGGCGCTGATGAAGGCAACGAAGGCAGCCGCCGTCATGCCGCCGCTTAAATTTTCCAGGAATATACCAAGCGCCAGCACGTTAATATCCGCCCCGATTTTTACTTGAACCAAGAACATCAAATTAGTTATTGCGTGACCGATACCACAAACCATAAGAGTCTTAACCATACCCACCTTCATCATCATAGTGCTGCCCAACACTAATCCGATGAGTGTCGCCACCAACCCGTACACTTTCACCACAGCAGCAATCTGCGATTTGGTAAACCCTATCTCCAGCAAAAACGGGTTGGTCATAATTCCAAGAAATGCATCTCCAAATTTATAAAGCATCACGAACAAAAGTATATGCAGCCACTGCTCGTGCTTCATAAAATCTTTGAACGGCGCGATGACATTATCGCGTAGCCAATATTGTGGCAGGGCCGGTTTTATTTCCGAGTTCTTTTTGGGCTCGGCAGCAAATAATACCGGTAACATGCACAGTGCCATAACCCCGGCCATAATGAAATAAGATGTGGTCCAGCCAACTATATCAGCCAGAGCCAATGCACCTGCCCCTGATGCCAGCATGCCGAAACGATAACCAAACTGCACCACACCTGCCCCGGTTTTTTGTTCTTCGCTGTCTAATATCTCCACACGGTAAGCATCTATAACTACATCCTGGCTCGCTGAGAATGTTGCCACTATTACAGCTGCAAGAGCAATATACCACGGCCCGAGCATCAGACTAACATAACTAAGTAGGCAAATAGAAAACACCAACGCTATCTGCATCGCAACGATCCACCCGCGCCTCTGTCCTAGCAATTTTGAGAGAAAAGGGAAGCTGCATCCATCTATAAACGGCGCCACTAAAAATTTGAACGCATATGGGGTTCCTATAGAAGCAAAAAGCCCTATCGAAGCTTTACTGATACCGCTTTCCTGAAGCAGAGCTGTAAGGGTAGATCCAGTAAGCGCCAACGGCAGACCACTGGCAAAGCCTAAAGCCAGAACCACCAGCATACGCGGTTGCAGATATATGGAAAAAAATCGGTCTCTCAAAACAACACCTGTAAAATATTCTGGTAAGCACTAATAAAATGGGGTACCCGAAGGATACCCCACCTTATTTCATTATTACAAGTATAGTTTTAGACCTACCTCAATCACCTTTGAGGCAGGCGAGGACAGCGTCA
>CAZUXB010000052.1:0-12702 GCA_964624555.1 uncultured Rickettsiales bacterium
CGCCGGGGAATTTTTCAAAGGTGAAGCGCGGCACTTTCACCACCACATAGTCGATGGTTGGTTCGAAAGAGGCGGGTGTCACCTTGGTCACGTCATTGACGATCTCATCCAGCGTGTAACCAACCGCGAGCTTGGCGGCAACTTTCGCAATGGGGAAGCCGGTAGCTTTGGAAGCGAGGGCGGAGGAGCGTGACACGCGCGGGTTCATTTCGATGACGATCATGCGCCCGTCAACCGGATTGACCGCGAGCTGCACGTTGGAACCGCCAGTATCCACGCCGATCTCGCGCAGCACGGCGAAGCTGGCATCGCGCATGGCCTGGTATTCCTTGTCGGTGAGGGTGAGGGCAGGGGCCACGGTTATAGAGTCGCCGGTATGCACGCCCATCGGGTCTACGTTCTCAATGGAGCAGACGATGATGCAGTTATCGGCTTTGTCGCGCACCACTTCCATTTCAAATTCTTTCCAGCCGAGCACCGATTCGTCGATCAGCACTTCGCCGATGGGCGAGGCATCGAGGCCGCTGGTGACGATTTGTTCGAATTCCTCGCGGTTATAGGCGATACCGCCACCGGCGCCACCCATGGTGAAGCTCGGGCGGATGATGGCGGGAAGCCCCACAAATTCCATGGCCTTGCGCGCTTCGTCGATGGATTTTACCACCGCGTTCTTCGGTACATCCAAACCAATTTTCTTCATCGCATCGTTAAAGAGCTGGCGGTCTTCGGCTTTGTTGATGGAATCAAGCTTCGCGCCGATGAGTTCGACATTGTATTTTTTAAGCACGCCGCTTTCGGCCAGCGCCTTGGCGCAGTTAAGCGCGGTCTGCCCGCCCATCGTTGGCAGCAGCGCATCAGGTTTTTCCTTGGCGATAATTTTTTCCACCATCTCCGGCGTGATCGGCTCAATATAGGTAGCGTCCGCCAGATCCGGATCGGTCATGATCGTGGCCGGGTTGGAATTGACCAGCACCACGCGGTAGCCTTCCGCGCGCAGAATCTTACAGGCCTGGCTACCCGAATAATCGAACTCGCAGGCCTGGCCGATGACGATAGGGCCAGCACCGATGATGAGGATGGATTTTATATCATTACGTTTTGGCATTTTTATTCTTATATCCCATCTGGTTCATTATTATAAATCACCTCGATTTTTTGGCTGAGTGACTTCATTTCTTTTAGGTACGCAGGAAGCCGCGAATAAATTTCTACAGCTTTTTCCTCAAAATATTCATGGGTTACGATATTCCTGTCTTCGATCATTTTTTCATATAATTTTTTATTTTCTATCCAACCTTCGGCAAATGCGGAACGGAAAGTCGAAACAGGAGAACTTGCTTCAATTTCCCTTGCTCTTAAAAGTCGACGCAGGTTTTTCCATGTCAGTTCATAGCAATACATAAAACGGTGGGCGCTGACATCCAAATAAATTTTACCAGCGTCTTCTGGTAACAGCAATGCTTGTTCAAACGTTTCCAAAGCCTTGCGATAAGTTTGAAGCCTATTATAAAATACTTCCTTGTCAATTTTTTGCATAAAGCACCTGCTTATATTTATCTATCTGTTCTTTGAACAAACCATCACTTAAACTATCATAACGCACCACATCAATATGGTTAAGCACGGGAGCATTTTCAAAATATTCAATTATACTATTCCAATCTTCAGTGTTGGCTTTGGGGCAAACTATAGCAATATCAATATCTGAGTTTGTAAGAGCATCACTTCTTGCTTGTGAACCAAATAAATAAATAGCTTCCACATAGGGAAGTTTTTTTATCTGGTCTAGGAATTTATAGTCCAACATGTTTCTTACTATAATTTGGTTTTAAGCAGTGGCGAACCTGCGCCGATGGCATTTTTTATTTCCGGTTTTTTATCGAGGCCCTGCACGGAGAAGGCGCATGATTTTATGGTATGTGAGCTGTTCGGGTATTCCTGGCGAGTGGCTTCAAGGTTGTTCACTATGGCCAGCACCACCTGCTCAAGGATACTGACTGTAATCGCCGCATCGCTGATACCCGGGCTTTTATTGGCGGCCCTGATGTTGTCAGCATCTTTTTTATCTACCGGTGTCATGTTGCTTATATCCAGAACCAGGTTGCAATCATTGGCAGGATTCAGAACATCACCTTTCTGGATTATGGCAAGGTGCATTTTGCTGGCAGGATTTATATTCAGCACTTCCTTGCCTTCCCCGGAAACTATGGTGTGGACATAGTTGGGAAACAGCACTGCCTCGTAAGAGTTTACTTCCGAATTCACGATATAGGTCACGGGTAGGGTGGTCAGCTCTGCGCTCTGGTCGGTGCCCGATGTAAGGGCTGGAACATAATATTGCTGGTACATGGTAAGCGCTTGTGCGCTGGGTACCAGGCTGAAGCTGGCCAGTAATGTAGCTAATATTTTACGCATCTTTCTGCTTCATCTTTTTAGGGTTGAACAGTTGCGGTTTGCGGTGGTGGTTGCCGTGATAATAAATTCCCCACCAGAGAGCGTTGGATATCTTGTGGTAGAGCGATGAATCAAGGTTGGCAGCGGCGGTTTCTCCGGTGGCAGCATCGAGCGGGTGACAGAAATAATTGATATGCGCGAACATCACCTGGTTCCACACCAGCGAGGGAATGTAGAAAAACACGAACGCTTCCGGCCCGAGCAGGAAATACCAGAACAGCAGGTACGAAAGCGCCATGATGTTGAAAAATACGATCACCATTTTATGGAGTATCATAGTTTTGGTGCCTGTGCCCCACTGTTCGCGGTATCTGGAGGAAATAGAACGTGAAGCATCCAGCGACATGCGCAGCAGGAACTGCGGAAAGGTTTTCCCTTTGGGCGGATGTGGGTCGCGGTCACCGCGGTCGGAATATTGGTGGTGGAAAAGATGGATCACCTTCCAGCCCATGAAGCCCCAGAGCTGGTGGATGCCGGAAATCTGCCCGCATAGCTCATTCAGCCATTTATTGGGGAATGAATTATGCGTAGCGTTATGGATGAACACCACCGACACACCGCCAACATAGATGCCGAGAATGATATAGAGCAGAGCGCGTAGCGGCGAAAAATGGAATTGATAAAAGGAAGGATCATGCCATTTATAAGCCGCCACCGAAAGGCACACAGCAAAGGCCGCGTGAATAGCGAAGGACCTGATGTGGTAGTAACGGTCGCTGTAGAATTTTTTAATGCTCATTACGCCGCCTTGCTTTTGCTGTGCTTTATCAGTTTCATGAATTCGTCGAATAGGTACGCGCTGTCATGCGGACCAGGCGAGGCTTCCGGGTGGTATTGCACTGAGAAAACCGGTTTGCCGTTCACCCGCAAACCTTCCACGCTGCCATCGAACAGCGAGGTGTGGGTGATAGTGACATCGGCAGGCAAACTATCCGCAAGCACGGCGAAACCGTGGTTCTGGCTGGTTATTTCCACCGCGCCGGTGATATGGTTCTTTACCGGGTGGTTCGCCCCGCGGTGGCCCTGTGCCATTTTTACAGTCTTGCCGCCAAGGGCGAGGGCCAGCAGCTGGTGGCCGAGGCAGATGCCAAATACTGGTATGCCCGAAGCGATTAGTTTCTGCAGTACCGGGGTGGAATATTTGCTGGTGGCCGCCGGGTCGCCGGGGCCGTTGGAAAGAAAAATACCATCGGGATTCAAATCGAGTATCTCATCAGCGCTGGTGGTGGCGGTAACGGTGGTGACCTTCACGCCACGCTCGGCCAGTGAGCGCAGGATATTCTGTTTCACGCCGTAATCAATGGCAACAACGTGGTAGGCTTCATTTTTGGCTTTTGCTTTGGAGCGCCACAGGCCCTGTGTCCATTCATAGGGCTTGGTGGTGGAAACGGTTTTGGCCAGCTCCATGCCTTCCATGTTGGGGAAGCCGCGCAGCTCATCGCGCGCATCGGCAAGCTGGGTGTCGAACTCCGATTCCTGGATCTTGAATATCATCGCGTTCTGTGCGCCATGCTTGCGGATATGGCGGGTCAGTGCCCGGGTATCGACACCACAAATTCCGGCGATATTGCTTTCCACCAACCATTCATTCAGGGATTTCTGGCTGCGGAAGTTGGAAGGTTCGGTGATATCCTCGCGCACGACAAGGCCGCTGACTGAGATGTTCCTGGCCTCAATATCGTCATTATTGCAGCCGACATTGCCGATATGGGGGAAGGTGAAGGTGATTATCTGCCCGGCGTAGGAAGGGTCAGTTAAGGTTTCTTGATAGCCAACCAGACCGGTATTGAAACATATCTCGCCGATGGCTGAACTGTCCGCACCAATGCCCCGCCCAAAAAATATGCTGCCATCTGCAAGAAGCAGGCAGGCGTTAACATTCGGCGGAATGGCGGTTTTTGTCATTTCTACGGTAATTTCAATATTAATTTTTGGTAAATTTCGCGGATATTACGTGCGAAGGGTCAGCCTGTCAAGGGGTAGGGACAGTTTTATTATTGTCTTTGGGCAGGATTGTCTTTGCAAGGGTCCTGTACACCGGATTTCGGTATTCCGGCAATCTGCCGACAAACAGAGCTATCATCAGCAACTACGATTTCAAATATAACCCCTTCTTTACCCATGTCATTTTTGAATTTTTCTAATTGTGCAGGTGTAACAGACGTCCTTAACCTAGACATTGTTTCCGGCGGGATGCTGTTGCCAGTTATGCGCGGCCCTCTCATCCTGCGGCTGATATCGTGACTTGCATCTGGCTTATACTGCTCGCCATTTACATATGCTCCGGTGATTTGTTCTGTATTATAGCCTTTTGCAGAATATGCCCACCCCGCCGCCGGTGGAACAATTTCCTTAACTACTGTTCCTTTTCCGTCAGTAATTATTTTGTAACTCCTACCAAGGGCTGCGGTTTTGCTGTCACCTGCGGCTGATTTTTTTTGATGATACTCAATGCGCTCGTTTAATGCTTGTGTTAGTTCTGTTATGTATTTGGGGTCATATGCGCCTATAGAATTTTTTAATTTATCAACAAACTCTGTTTGTGTAATTATTTTTATAGGAGCCTGAGCATAATCCTGTCTTGTAAAAGTTATTTCTTTATCATCCCGATTGTATTTATATCTAGGGTACCCGCCTTGTGCTTCGGTGGTAATATTATCGCCAATTGGCTCACCTTGGTCACCTTTGGCTATTTGAGTTCTTACGAGTTCTTGAGACGGGAGAGTATAAATATAGCTTTCAGCTTGGCTGTCGTTTTCAATAAATACATTTATTTTCTGGCCATTTACTTCAATATACTGTGAGCCGTCATCTGATTTTTGTCGCAGATGACCAGCGAATGGTAATGGTAATTTATCAGCGTTCATATGTGTGATATGTCATTTAACATAGGGAGATTATAATAGCAGCTTTGAAAAAGTCAATAAAAATTAACCATTTGTCAGGCGATCAGCTACTAAGCATCGTTCTTATTAACGAAATCAACGATTATCGGCACCACATGCTCGCGGAATTTGCGGCCATTGAAGATACCGTAATGGCCCACGCCCTTCTGCATATAATGCTTGCGTTTAGCTGCGGGCAGGTTTTTGCACAGTTTCTGGGCGGCCTCAGTCTGGCCGACGCCGGATATATCATCAAGCTCGCCCTCAAGGGTGAGGAGGGCGGTTTTGGTTATTAATTCCGGCTTCACCTTTTTGCCTTTATATTTGAATTCGCCCCTCGGCAGCAGGTGGTGCTGGAAGACCTGTTCGATACAGTCTAAGTAAAATTCGGCGGGCAGGTCGGCCACGGAAAGGTATTCGTCATAAAATTTCTTGTGGGCGCGGGCACTTTCACCGTCACCCTCCACCAGATGCTTAAATAAATCTTTGTGGGCAGTGATGTGGCGGTCGAGGTTTAAGGTCATGAAGCCGGTAAGCTGCAAAAAGCCGGGATAGACGCGGCGCATGAACCCGGCATAATTAACCGGTACGCGGGTTATGACATTCTTTTCAAACCACGCCCGTGGTTTATGAGTTGCCGATTCATTGACTTTGGTGGGGTTGATGCGGGTGTCGATCGGCCCACCGATAAGGGTCATCGATAGTGGCGCGCATTTATCCTTGGTCTCGTTCATAACCGCCGCGGCAACCAACACCGGAACCGAAGGCTGGCACACCGCCATTAAATGAACATCGTTACCCAGTTCACGGATAAAATCCATAGTGTAGGAAATATAATCCTCAAGGTGGAAGGCACCATGCGCTACTGGAATATAGCGGGCATCCAGCCAGTCGGTGATATAGACATCAAGAAAGGGCAGCAGCGCTTCCACCGTTCCGCGAAGCAAGGTAGCGTGATGGCCGGACATAGGCGCTACCAGTAGCATTTTGGGCTGTTTTACCTTGCCGTATTTCTTAAAGTGGAGCAGGCGGCAGAATGGTTTTTCACTGACAACCTCCTCGTAAACCGTAACCTGCTTGCCGTTCACCAAAGTGTGGTCAATGCCGAATTCCGGCTTGGCATAACGGTGGGTCATGCGCTCCAGAACTTCGGCGCCAGCAGCAATATGCTTGCTGTAACTGGTGTAGGAAAGCGGGCTGAACGGGTGGCTATGCAGTATAGCGGTGGCATTGGCCATGATGTTTATCGGGGTGATGGCAGCATAGTGCATTTCATGGAGGTGGTAGAGGGGGCTGTTCTCGTTGAGCATGGTTAGCTTGTCCTTAAATTAAGTTGTCCGGCCTTTATTATACAATATTTTATATAAAAAACTGATTAAATTTTTGCAATGCAATAAATTTCCAGCCACTTGTTGTATTTTTGCCCGAAAGTGTTAACCACTACTTGTCATATTTAGCGAAGCGAAATATCTCGTCTCTATAAAGCAAAGATCCTTCGCTACGCTCAGGATGACAGTAAGGAATAGATTTATGCTCGAAAAAGATTTTGAACAATTAGCAAAAAAAACGCTGGATGATATAGTTGCCGCGCTTGACGAGCTAGATGCTTCTGGCGATCTTGAGCTTGAGTATCAAAACGGCATAATCACCATCACGCTGGAATCGGGCAAGCAGTTCATCGTCAATAAACATGCGCCGAGCCAGCAGATATGGCTGTCATCACCCTTAAGCGGCGGGCTGCATTTTTCCTATGACAATGGCTGGAAACTTTCCGATGGGCGTGAATTACAAGCCACGCTCATGGCCGAAATCGCTGAATTATCAGCATAAATTATTTGTCACGGAAATGTAATTTAACTATAGCCCTATCTTCACTATAATACGATAATGAACCCATTGACCGTAGAAGACATATTGAACAATCCTCAGAACAAACATATCACTGAGGAGCGGGATGCTTATGCAAAAACTGTACTCGCTCAGGCGCGCGCTGCAAGTGAAAAAATGGCTGTTCCTTATAAACCTGAATACAAATATGCCATTGCATCAACGGGGATAGGTGCAGCCTTAACTGCGGTTGCTTTTAAAGCTAAAAGCAAAACCGCTAGGATCGTTTCAGGAATTGGTGCAGCTTTATCAGGTATCTATGCGGCTTTTGAAGTTTATTCCAATCATGGCCTCCCTAGAATTAATAGATTAAACAAGTCCGACGCAGATGAAATGATACATGCGATAAACGCCATAGAACAAAGCCCAGAACTCTATGCAGCTTTTGTAAACCATCTGGCGCAAAAAGAGTTTGCCGAAAATGGTGATAAAAAAACAGATATGGGGCATCTTGCAACAGTCATTTATTTTGCAATGGCATGCCAATTGGTGTCAAAAGAAAATTCACTAGCGGATTCAGTTCTTTTTATCAATGAAGCTTCTGAGCATCCTAGTAAATTGATGCGGTCTATTTCCAATGTTTCTTCTAAAGCGCTTACAGAAAGATAATTACTTGTCATCCCCCGTCATCCTGCTATGAAAGCGGCTATGAGAAATTCAACCGCCAATCTTCCCAACCGTCCCAAAGGTAACATCAAAAGCCTGTGGCCGCTGCTGCGCTACCTGAAGCCCTATAAGCTTAAGATAGCGGCGGCGGCGGTGGCGCTGTTTATCGCTTCCAGCGCGGTTCTGGGCATGGGGGCGGGGTTGCGCTACCTGGTCGATAACGGCCTTTCCAAGGGTGATGTCGGTATGCTCAATAATTCTTTTGCTATCCTGCTGCTGGTCACTGTACTACTCGCTGCCGCTTCCTATACCCGCTTCTACCTGGTGACCTGGCTCGGCGAACGGGTGGTTGCCGATATCCGCGCCGATGTCTACCGCCACCTGCTCGACATGCACATTGGCTACTTCGAAACAGCCCGCACCGGCGAGATACTCTCGCGCCTGACCACCGACACTACTTTGTTGCAGGCGGTAATAGGCAGTTCGGTTTCAGTAGCGGTGCGTAATTCCATATTGCTGGTCGGCGGTTTTATCTCGCTGCTCATGACCAGTTCCAGGCTGACCAGCTATATGTTCCTGATGGTGCCGATGGTGGTGGCGCCGATAATCATTCTCGCCCGCCGCGCCAGAGGGCATGGCCGCGAATCGCAGGCGCGGGTGGCCGATATCAGTGCCAGCGCCGAGGAAACACTGAGCGCTATGCGCTCCATCCAATCCCTGACCCTTGAAAATTACCAGAAGAAGCTTTTTGACGACAAGGTTGCCGCTGCTCTTGATGCCGCCAACGCCAGGATAAAAACCCGCGCCTTTCTCACCGCTATGGTTATTGTACTGGTATTTGGTGCGGTATCGACCGTGCTCTGGCTCGGCGGGCATGATGTGCTGAATGGTTCCATCAGTGGTGGGCAACTCTCCGCCTTCGTGTTTTATTCGGTGGTGGTCGCCGGTGCGGTGGGGGCGATATCGGAAGTGGTCGCCGACCTGCAACGTGCCGCCGGTGCCGGTGAACGCCTCGCCGAACTTATCGCGCTGGTTCCGGAGATAGTGTCACCCGCCGATGAAGGGCAGGTGGTGATACACGAAGCGAATATTGATTTTGAGGAGGTGAATTTTTCCTACCCTACGCGCAGGGAAATTCCCTCCATCTCCAATTTCTCGCTGGAAGTGAAAGCCGGTGAAACGATAGCTTTAGTAGGGCTATCTGGTGCCGGAAAGACCACCATTTTCCAGCTTATCATGCGTTTTTATGATCCGGTAAGTGGACGTATCCGCCTTAATGGGCTCGACATAAAAGATATCCCGCTTAAACGTCTGCGTTCGGCGATCGGCATAGTGCCACAGGATCCGGTGATATTCTCCGCCAGCGCCCGCGAGAATATCCGCATGGGTTATATCGATGCCACCGACAGTGAAATAGAAGCCGCTGCCCGTGCCGCCTCCGCCTACGAATTCCTCGCTAAACTTCCGCAGGGGATGGATACATATCTGGGTGAAAAAGGCGTGCAGCTTTCCGGCGGGCAGAGGCAGCGCATCGCCATCGCCCGCGCCATCATCCGCGATCCGAAAATATTGCTGCTTGATGAAGCGACCAGCGCGCTCGATTCCGAGAATGAACACCAGATCCAAAAAGCACTGGAAACGGTGATGAAAGGGCGCACCACCTTCGTCATCGCCCACCGCCTTTCGACCATCACCAAGGCCGACCGTATCATATTGCTCAATGAAGGGCGTATCGAGGCCATCGGCACCCATCAGGAATTGCTGCAAAAAAGCCAGCTTTATAACCGTCTGGCTGAATTGCAGTTCAAAAATGTGGCATAGTCAATATGGGTTGACACTTGCAAAAATGTGACTTATATGATACATTTATCATGTTTAACTTGATTCATTATGTAAATGAAAAAGGCGTAGATGTTTTTGCCAGATGGTTTGATAAGCAGCGCGACCACAAAGCAATGGCAAGGGTTCTTGCGCGTATTGAGCAGATGTGCGACGGCAATTTTGGTGATTGCAAACCTCTAAGGGGCGGTGTTTGGGAAATCAGAATAGATGTAGGACAAGGATACCGTTTATACTACAGCATAATTGATAAAGAGGTTGTATTATTGCTATGTGGTGGAGATAAGCGTAGTCAGGATAAGGATATTAACAGTGCTGTATTTTATCTTGAGGAATATAAAAGGAGAAAAGTAAAATGAAAAAAAATACGATGAAATTTACCGACCATGAAGATTGGATGGCGCAAAGGTTGGCAAAGAATCCAAAATTAGCCAAGGAATATCTTAAAGTGGTTCTTGAAGATATGGATAGCCAAAATAATGAGCAGGTTCTTATGCGTGCCTTGCGGCAAGTGGCAAAAGCGCAGGGTATCAGTAAAGTAGCAAAAGCATCGGGAATACGCCGTGAGAGTTTATCGCGCGCCCTTTCAGAACGTGGTAATCCACGCATTGACACTTTGCTATCTATTGTCCATGCTCTAGGACTACAACTTACAGTTAAACCAATTCCAAGCTAAATTAAGATAAAAAGAGAAAAATATGAGTAGTAAAAAAGAGAGTTTCTGGTCGGACCGTAATTTTGCGCTGGAAGCTGTGCGCGTTACCGAGGCGGCGGCGCTCGCCAGTTTCGAGTGGATGGGCATGGGCAAGGAAAAAGACGCTGACCGCGCGGCAGTGAACGCCATGCGTGAGGCGCTCAACGGCCTTTCCATTGATGGAACTATTGTTATCGGCGAAGGCGAACGCGACAAAGCGCCGATGCTCTATATCGGCGAAAAAGTCGGCAACGCTGCTGGCACCGGCCCGAAGGTTGACATTGCACTCGACCCGCTGGAAGGCACCACCATCTGCGCGCATGGCGGCCCCAATTCACTGACTGTTATCGCCATGGCCGAAAAGGGCGGTTTCCTGCACGCGCCCGATGTGTATATGAATAAAATTGCTGTTGGCGGTGGCCTGCCTGATGGTGTGATCGACCTCGACAATACCCCGGAAAAGAATCTCAAGAATCTGGCCAAGGCTAAAAAATGCGAAGTGTCGGACTTAGTAGTGGTGATACTTGAGCGCGACCGCCACAAGGAGATCATCGCCAAGGTGCGCGAGGCCGGTGCGCGCATCCAGCTTATCGGCGATGGTGACGTGGCCGGTGTGATCGCGACCTCGAAACCCGATACCGGCGTGGATATGTATATGGGTATCGGCGGTGCGCCGGAAGGTGTGCTGGCGGCGGCGGCACTGCGCTGCATCGGCGGGCAGATGCAGGGGCGCTTGTTATTTACTGCGGACGATGAACGTGAACGCGCCAAGCGTATGGGTATTGAAGATTTTACCCGCAAATACCATTTAGAAGAGATGGCCAAGGGCGATGTGATGTTCGCCGCCACCGGCGTTACTGACGGTTCGATGTTAAAAGGTGTGCACCGTTTTCCCGGCGGCGCTACCACCCACTCCATTGTGATGCGCTCGAAAACCGGCACGGTGCGCCTGGTAGAAGCGCAGCACAACTTCAACCGCAAAACCTGGTTAGCATAATCATATGCTCACAGTCACCTCTCCATGCGATGGGTCGGTGATAGCGAGGCTCGATACGGATAACGGGCAGACGCTTGCTTACAAAATAAAACAGGCGATATCAGCACAGGAACGCTGGTGCAACGAGCCGCGCCACGCGCGCGAAAAACTGTTGCTAAAATTCAGCAAGGCGATAGCGGCGAATAAACAGAAACTTGGTGAGATAGTGGTGTATGATGCCGGGAAAATGTCGGGCGATGCTGCCAGCGAAGTAAATGGTGCCGCCGATATCTTACATAAGACAGTCGAGAATGCCACCCTTCCTGAATTTAACGGTATGCTACGGGTGAAAGAACGCCAGCCTGTTGGTATCGTTGGCCTAATCACCTCCTTCAATTTTCCGCTCGCGGTGGCACACTGGACCATTGCCCCAGCGCTGCTCGCCGGTAACGGTGTGGTGTGGAAACCGTCAGAAAAAACGCCGATGGTGGCCATCGCTATAAAGGAAATTTTTGATGGCGTCGCGGGTTATTATAAAGATCTGTTGCAGATAATTATTGGTGACCGCGAGGTTGGTTCGCGCATGGTGCTGCATGAACAAATTGACATGATAAGCGCTACCGGCAGCGTGGCGATGGGGCAGGGGATAAAGGCCGCGCTTGCACAGAAGAAGAATAATTCGGTGCCGCCGATATTGGAACTGGGTGGTAATAACGGTGTTATAATTTCTGACAAAATCAGTGATGCCCATCTCGAATTCGCGGTGAATTCCCTGATGAATTCCTTCCTCGCCAGCGGCGGTCAGCGCTGCACCAATACGCGCAGGCTTATCGTGCAGGGAAAAATATATGCCAAAACCGTTACGCTCCTGAAACAAAAACTCGAAAAATTCATTGCTTCCGGCGCAATAGTGAATCCGCTTAAAGATGTCGCCAATGAATATGGTTACGGCGTACTTATTGATGAAGATGCCTTTAAACGTTTTGAAAGTGCAAAAGCGCAGGCGCAAAAAGAAGGCGGCGAAATAATTTTCGGTAAAAAAATAAACAGCGAATATAAAAATGTATTCTGCGTGGAACCGGCTCTGGCGCTAATGCCAGAGCAATCAGAAATCATGCACAAGGAAACATTCGCGCCGCTGTTATTTGTAACAAAATATAGTGAATTTGAGCAAGCTATAGAGTTTTTGAATGCGCCGGAAAATGCGGGATTAGTTGCTGGGATTTATACGCAGAGCAAAGAAGAAGCAGAAATTTTTGCGCGCGAAAACGAGGCCGGGCACTCGCTCATCAACTCACCCAAAGGTACCGGCACACCAGCCTTCGGCATGGGCTTTGGCGGCAACAAGGAATCGGGTTGTG
>CAZUXB010000053.1:0-11323 GCA_964624555.1 uncultured Rickettsiales bacterium
GGAATGCCACAAGCGCATAAAAAAGAAACAGCGTGTGCTGGTGACAACTCTCACGAAACGCATGGCCGAAGAACTTACCGATTATATGAACGAGGCGGGGATCGCGGTGCGCTATTTGCACTCCGATGTGGATACTCTGGAGCGTATAGAAATTATTCGTGACTTGCGAATCGGAAAATTCGATGTGCTGATCGGTGTGAACTTGCTGCGCGAAGGTCTCGATATTCCTGAGTGCGGGCTGATGGCGATTTTGGATGCCGACAAGGAAGGGTTCCTGCGCTCGGCGACTTCGTTGATACAAACTATCGGTCGCGCCGCGCGTAATGTGGATAGCCAAGTGATATTATACGCCGATAAGATGACCAACTCGATGCAAATAGCGCTCGACGAGACCAACCGCCGTCGCAAAGTGCAGATGGAATATAACGAGGCCAACGGTATCACACCTGCTTCCATCAGTAAAAAGATCGGTGAAATTATCGAGTCGGTTTATGAGCATGATCATTACACGGTCGCAACGACACTGAAAAAATATGACGTGAAGGATGACGGCAAGGATAAGGAAAAATATATCGCCAAATTGCGCCAGAAAATGCTCGAAGCCGCCTCCGACCTTGAATTCGAAGAAGCCGCCCGCCTGCGCGACATCATCGAAAAACTCGAAGATGACGGTAAAAAACACGGCAAAGCGAAGAAGAAGGCTTAATTTAATTGACTATCATACTGTATAGTGTATAGTAACACTATACAAAAGGTGCCGTAATGATCGAAAATTTCAAACATAAAGGCTTACGAAAGTTTTATGAGGATAATGACCGCAGCGGTGTGAATCCGGAATATGCGGGGAAGATAAAAATGATATTATCCATGCTGGAAGCGGCGGAAAGCCCGGAAGAAATGGATGTGGCAACATTTCGTTTTCACAAACTTTCTGGCAGCAGGAGAGGAACCTACTCGGTTACCGTTCGTGCCAACTGGCGAATAACTTTCAGGTTTGAAGATGGAAATGCGGTAGATGTAAATTTAGAAGATTATCATTAGGAGAAAACATATGGCTATGAAAAATCCTTCCCATCCCGGGGAAATTATCAGGGAGTGTCTTGAAGGGAGTAATCTAAACGTCACTGAGGGCGCAAGCGCGCTTGGCGTGACCCGTGCTGCCCTTTCGCGGGTTATAAATGCTAAAGCCAGCATATCGCCGGAGATGGCGGTACGCTTGTCAAAGGCTTTTGGCAGCTCGGTTGGTTTCTGGCTGCGCCTGCAGCTTAATTTCGATCTTGCTCAGATGGAGAAAAAATCTTCAAAGATACGTGTTAAACGTGTGGCTATGCCAGAAAATCTGGCTTTGCAGTGACTTTATTAGCTGAAGATGACGGCAAAAAACACGGCAAGGCGAAGAAGACTGCCCCTCTCTAACTCTCCCCACTTCGTGGAGAGAGGACTTTCCTTATTCCCTCTCCCGCTTGCGGGGGAGGGTTAGGGAGGGGGTATTACCCAACGATCTCGGTGCCGCTGAAGAAGAAAGCGATCTCGATGGCGGCGTTTTCTTCGCTGTCGGAGCCATGCACCGAGTTGCGTTCGATACCTTCGCCGAATTCCTTGCGGATAGTGCCGGGAGCGGCTTTTGCCGGGTCGGTGGCGCCCATGATCTCGCGGTTTTTCAGCACGGCGTTCTCGCCTTCGAGTACCTGCACCACAACTGGGCCAGAAACCATATACTCAACCAGCTCGTCATAGAACGGGCGGTCCTTATGCACGGCATAAAATTCCCGCGCCTGCAGGCGGGACATGCGCAGGCGCTTCTGGGCAACGATGCGTAAGCCCTGTTCTTCGAACTTGGCATTAATCTTGCCAGTCAGGTTGCGCGCGGTAGCATCCGGTTTAAGGATTGAGAAGGTGCGTTGTTTAGCCATGATATTTACTCCCAAAATTTATTTTGTGGGCTGGCTATATATGGGTTAACAGATTTTGTCAACAACAGGCTGTACAACGGCGATATTTTCGCTATGCTGGCCTGTAATTAATCCGGATATGTTAGTATGCGACTGTTATTATTAAGATTTACTCCTCTGTTGTTGCTTTCGGCCTGTACCTCCAGCCTGCAGGAATTGAAAGAACTTGAACCAAAGGCCAGTGACTTTTCCAGTTCCCTTGCCGCTGAATACCTGGCCTATAGCGAATCAGAATCAGAGCAGGGGCGTACGGAATCGGCCGAGCATTTTGCCGCGAAAGGGGTGAAAGCCGCGAAAGGTGAAGTGGTGGCGCCTGATATCGCAGATAACCGCGAGCTTGCCAAGCAGAGGGTGGAGTTTATCAAGCTGGTTAATGATGATATGAAACATGTTGCTCCACAAAAGGCCGCACGTGCTCAGATGTTGTTTGATTGCTGGAACGAGCAGGATAACATGAAGCTGGTAAAAGACGCTTCCTGTTCTGAGGAGTTCAGGCAGTCTTTCGATGAGCTGGTTGATGTCGCCGGAAACCTGTTGCATGGCGAAGACAGCCAGAAGACTATCCGTTTCATTGAAGGCAGCAGCCAGCTTGATTCAGAAGAGATGGTGGTTGTTAAGGAAATCGCTGCCCATGTTACCGGGCTTAAGAATTACAACCTTGAACTAAGGGGGTGCCGGGATGTGAATGGTAGTGGCGCCCTTGCCCGTAAACGTGTGCTGGCGGTGCGTGATGCCCTGATAGGGGCCGGGGTGCCGAAAGCAAAGATAGCATTTGCCAAGGAAAATACGGTGGGGACATCGGGCAGTGCGGTTATACTTAGTAATGATAAGGAATTACAAAATAGCGACAAGGTAGATGTCGTGATTATTTCTTCACAGAAAGTATCTGGAGGTGCTCATGACTAAACGTATTGTCGCTGTGCTATTTACCATGCTAACCGTTTCGGGTTGTTCTACCTACAGCCTTGAAGAACTGCGTCACACTACCCCGCAGGGTAATGCCTTCCAGACTGCGCTGGCCAAATTATATATGGATTTTTCTGCCGATGAGGAAAAGGACTATGACTGGCAGAATTCATGGTATTTTGCCGATAAGGGATTGCTGGCAATATACGGCAAGGAAACCCCGGTTGAAGATTTGAAAGACTGGAACCTGCCGGATGAATTAATGCCGCAATTTGAAAAAGCCCATGATGACCTGATAAGGGTGCTTACTCCGCAGGCAATGGCCCGCCAGCCGGAAGTGGCGGCGAAAGCCCAGTTCTATTTTGAGTGCTGGCTGGAACAGCAGCAAGAGGGCTGGCAGCAGGATGATATTGACTATTGCAAATATGGCTATCTTAATGCTTTTGCCAAACTTGATAGTGACGGGAAAGCTGTAAAAAAACCTGCTAAAAAGAAGGTACGGGCGAAAGTCAACACAGAGGCTGTAAAAAGCGAACCGCAGGATATGCCTAAGGAACCTGTTAAAGAATCTATCAAAGAAGTGGTTAGCGAACCGGCCAAGGAACCAGCTAAGGAAGATGGTAAAAAGGCAGCGGCCCCTACCACTACTTCCTTTGTGGTGTTTTTTGATTCCGGGGAGTCGGTTCTGACTGTCACAGCTGATTCAGTGTTGAACGATGTGGTAAAAAGCCTGGATAAACAGGAAAATTATGAAGTTGTTATTACTGATAAGTCCAAAGATAAAAAAGGCAACGGCAATCTGTCTGCCGAACGTATTGCCGCTGTGAAAAAACGCCTGCTGGGAGGTGGCATAAAAGAATCGGCCATTAACAGCGGTGGTGAGGGCAAAGGTATGGCCGCCCAGCCAATTAACCGTAAAGTAGAAATATTCCTAAATGACTGAGCGTATTTTAATTCTTGATTTTGGTTCCCAGGTTACCCAGTTGATTGCACGTAGGGTGCGTGAGTGTGGCGTATATTGCGAGATCCGTCCCTTTAATATAAAAACCCAGGAGATACGGGATTTTGCCCCGAAAGCAATAATACTTTCCGGTGGCCCGGCTTCGGTGCATGAAGATTTTTCCCCGCGTGCCGATGAAAATATTTTTGCCATGAACCTGCCGATACTTGGCATATGCTATGGGGAGCAGACCATCTGCCAGCAGATGGGCGGTAATGTGGAGCCGTCGCACCACCGCGAATTCGGGCGGGCATCTATCGATATACTGGAAAACTGTGCGTTATTCGCCGGAGTGTGGGAAAAAGGCACAAAGCAGGAAGTGTGGATGAGCCACGGCGATAAAATCGTGGCCATACCGTCTGGGTTTAAGGTTGTAGCAAATAATTCTACTGCGCCTTACGCTGCTATTGCTGATGAAGCACGCAGGATTTACGCTGTACAATTCCATCCGGAAGTGGCACACACCCCTGATGGGGCCAGACTTCTTGCAAATTTTGTGCGTAACATTGCCGGCTGCAAAGGTGACTGGACAATGTCGGCTTTCCGGACCAGCGCTATTGAGCGCATCCGCAAGCAGGTTGGCGATAAAAAAGTTCTTTGCGCGGTTTCCGGCGGGGTTGATTCTTCGGTGGTGGCGGCATTGCTGCACGAAGCCATCGGCGAACAGCTTATCTGCATATTCATCAATAATGGCCTGTTGCGGGCCGGGGAACCGGAGCAGGTGGAAAAGCTGTTCAGGGAGCATTTCCACATCCATCTCATCCATGTTGATGCCAGCCTGCTGTTCCTGAACCGTCTGGCGGGGGTAAAAGACCCTGAGCAGAAGCGCAAAATCATAGGCAATAGTTTTATCGAGGTGTTTGAAACCGAAGCGGCCAATGCTGGCGGCGCGGATTTTCTTGCCCAAGGCACGTTGTATCCTGATGTTATCGAATCGGTATCGTTTGTTGGTGGTCCGAGCGTTACCATTAAGTCGCACCACAATGTTGGCGGCTTGCCTGAACATATGAAAATGGAACTGGTCGAACCCTTGCGTGAATTATTCAAGGATGAGGTTAGGGCGCTTGGTCGCGAACTGGGCATGCCCGATAATATGGTTGGGCGCCATCCTTTCCCTGGTCCCGGCCTGGCCATACGGGTATTGGGGGATATAAGCGCGGATAAACTTGAATTGCTGCGTAGGGCCGATGCTGTGTATATTGATGAAATCCGTAAGTCCGGTTTGTATGATAAGATATGGCAGGCGTTCGTTGTGTTGCTGCCGATCCGCAGCGTTGGGGTTATGGGTGATGCCCGCAGCTATGATTATGTTTGCGCGCTTAGGGCGGTAACCTCTACCGATGGTATGACCGCCGATTACTATCATTTTGACCATGATTTTTTAAGCCGTGTGTCAAACCGCATTACCAATGAAGTAAAAGGCATCAACCGTGTTGTTTATGATATAACCAGCAAACCGCCCGGTACCATAGAGTGGGAGTAAATCTTATTCTTATGGGCAAACGCTTTGTTTGTTGCGCTTCCGCTGCTCACGTACCAAAGCGTACGCTCCGCTGCGGTTCTCACAAACTTCGCTTGTTGCCTGCATAAGAAATAAGATTTATAAAATACAGAACAGGAATAGATTATGAGTGAGTTATTCAGGGAAATTGAAGAGGATATCAAGCGGGAACGTCTTGATAAATTGTGGCAGAGCGTTGGCCGCTTCGCAGTGTGGGGGAGCGTGGTGATAATTGCGACCACGGCAATTTTTGTGGTGTGGGGTAATTACACTGAAAGCCAGGATGGGATGAGGACCAGTGTATTATTGAGCGGTGTCGGCAAGATAGACGCTGCCGATTACAAGTCGGCACTTCCTGATTTATCCAGGCTGACGGAAGATGATTCTTCAGCTATTTACCCTATCGCCATGTTGCAGAAAGCGCGGGCGCAGGAATTAAGCGGTGATGTGGAAGGTGCAAAAAAGACCTACCATATATTAAGCTCGCAAAAAAATGAATATGGCGAATTAGCAAGGCTTAAGGTTGGTGGTGATGATTCAGGTTCACAGCAGGTATTCAGATTATCTTTTTTAGAAAAAAAGGCATGGGAAGCCTTGGCTAAAGGGAACAAGGAAGAAGCCGGAAAATTATTTACCGAGCTGGCGAATGATAAAAACAGTCCACGTTCTGTTGCCCAGCGGGCTACTGAAGTGGCGCGTTTTATCGCACCGGAAAAATCAACTGAAACCAAGGTAGTAAAATGAATAAACGTATTGCTTTACTTCTCCTCGCATCTACCCTGCTTGCTTCTTGTAGCCACCTGCCGTCATGGATGGGTGGTGCGGAAGATAGCAAACCGAAACTTCCCGGTGAGCGCAAGCTTGCCCTTGCTGTAGAAGGCCAGGTAGAGCCGGATGATTCCCTTAAGAATAAAACCCCGGTATTACCAGCCGTATCTGTCAATAATGACTGGGAAAAAAACAGTAGTATTTCCGGGAATCTGGCGGGCGGTAAATTCGATAATAAAACTTCAGCAACAATCGGTGGCGGCATTGATTTTTCTCATAGCCTGGTGCCATCGCCAGTGGTTGGTGGTGGTTTGGTATTTGCCATGGATGCCGCTGGTATCGTCTCCGCGCATGATGCCAGCGATGTAAGTAATATCCGTTGGGCTGTAAATGCCGTTGCTGATGAGGATGAACGGGAAGTGTTTGGTGGCGGGCTTACGCTTAGTTCCGGAGTTCTGTATGCTACCACCGGGCAGGGGCAGGCTGCTGCTATAAATGTTGCCAATGGTGCTGTCCTGTGGAAAAAGAATTTTGCAACTCCCCTGCGTGGTTCGCCACGGGTTTCCGGTGATAAATTGGTTATAATGACCATCGACAGCCAGACTTACGGCCTGTCGGCAAAAACCGGTGATATATTATGGGATCACCGGGGGATAAATGAAACCACTGCCGTAATGAATAGCGTGTCACCTACGATAGTAGGCAGCTATGTATTGATACCATATGCTTCCGGCGAATTATTTACCCTTTCACTTGCTGATGGAAAAGAATTATGGGGTGACAGCATAATGCAGAATCAGCACACCCAGGCATCTGGTGTGTTTACTGGCATTGGCGGTGACCCGGTGGTAGAAGGGAGCGTTGCTTTTGTTACCAGCAATAATGGGTTGACCACTGCCATTGATATAGAAAAAGGCAAGCGTATCTGGCAGCAGCAGGCGGCATCTATCAATACGCCGTGGCTGGCCGGTGATGACTTGTTCGTCCTGACTGCCGACAATGTGCTGGTCGATATGCTGAAATATAGTGGAAAGGTACGCTGGGTACAGAAGCTGGCCAGCTACGAAGATACTGACAGTAAACAGAGGCCCATAAGCTGGCGCGGGCCGGTTCTTGTGAATGGCAGGCTGGTGGTGGTGAGTTCGAACGGGCAGATGGTTTTTGTTTCAGCAACTACCGGAAAGGTGGAAGAAACCAGGGATATTCCCAATAATATCGTAACTGCCCCGGTAGTTGCTGGCGGAAAGCTATATCTGGTCAGTCAGGACGCAACGCTTTATTCGTTCCAGTGATTAGAGGACTCGATGATTCGGGAACTAGAGGACTAGATAAATTAAATGTTTATAGCTATTCAAAAAAAATCGGGTTTTCGAGTTCTCGAGTTCTCTAATTCTCGGTTTCTTATATGACCTTCACAGTAGTAATCGCCGGTCGCCCCAATGTCGGGAAGTCTACATTGTTTAACCGCCTGACCGGTAAACAGCACGCGCTGGTCGATGACATGCCGGGTGTGACGCGCGACAGGCGTGAAGGGGCGGCGAGCCTCGGCGGTATGGAGTTTACCATTATCGACACGGCGGGCCTCGAAGATGCCAAGGAAGGCAGTCTCGCCGCGCGTATGACCGCGCAGACCGAGCGTGCGATAGAGGACGCGGATGTAACTATGCTGGTGGTTGACGGGCGTTCTGGAATAACTCCTATCGATAAACATTTCGCCCAACTCATTCGTAAAAAACGTGCGAAAGTTATTCTGGTGGTGAATAAAGCCGAGGGCGGCAAAGCGCGTCAGGCGATTGCTGATAGCTATTCGATGGGTTTTGGCGAAGCGATCGCCATATCAGCAGCGCATGGCGAAGGGCTGGGTGATTTATATGACGCACTCGCACCATTCGCCAAAAAAGAAAAAGAGGAAGAGCCAACTGAGGATATCAACACGCCAATGCAGATCGCCATCGTTGGCCGCCCCAATGTCGGCAAATCAACGCTGGTAAATAAAATACTTGGCGAGGACAGGGTACTCACCGGCCCGGAAGCGGGTATAACCCGTGATGCGATTGCGGTGGATATCGAGTTTGGTGGCAAGCCCATAAAACTTATCGACACAGCCGGTATGCGCCGCAAAAGCAACGTCACCGAAAAAGTGGAAAAGCTCGCAGTGGCGGATTCGCTGCGCTCGGTGCAATATGCGCATGTGGTGATATTGGTCATTGACGCGCAGGCGCCTATGGAAAAGCAGGAAAATAATATCGCGGCACTGGTGGAGCAGGAGGGTAGGGCGCTGGTTGTGGCGATAAACAAATGGGATACTGTGGCCGATAAACCGGCTTACTTAAAAGCGATAAATGAAATACTGGAAACCACCCTGCCGCAGTTAAAAGGGGTGGAGGTGGTGCCGATATCGGCGGAAACAGGTTTCCAGATTGATAAGCTGCTTAAAACCTGTTTCAAGGTTTATGGCTTGTGGAATAAGGAAATCGGTACCGGAGCACTTAATCGCTGGCTGGAATCGGCGCTGGAAATCCACGCCCCGCCGTTAGTTTCGGGCAGGCGTATAAAGATTCGTTACATGACCCAGAAATCAGCGCGGCCACCAAGCTTTATTCTGTTTTCCAACACCAGCGACATACCGGAGAGTTATGTTAGATATTTGGTGAATAGTTTGCGCGAGGCGTTCAAGCTTCCGAGCGTGCCTGTCCGCATGAAAATAAAGAAAAATAAAAATCCTTACGCGGAGAGCGAGGAGTAATTCTTGTCATCCCGGGCTTGACCCGGGATCCAGGGTCAAAGCCCCTGACTGAACTTGTAGCCCTGGATCCCCGCATGCGCGGGGATAACAAGAAAATTCAGGCACTTAATAATCTTAGGGGCTGCCCCTTGAAAGTTAAGGGCTAAAGGAATATAATGCCTGTCCGGAGGTTAGAATACCCTATGAAATCAAGCCTTGCTACCAAACCTGTTACTACCGCTATTGCAATACCTGCCAGCCCGTCCTCGCCGGACGGATTGCGCCGTTATCTGCAGGATATTGCCAAATTCCCGGTACTGGAACAGAAGGAAGAATACGAGCTGTCCAAACGCTGGCACGACCATGGTGACATGAGCGCTGCGCACCGTCTGGTGACCAGCCATCTGCGCCTTGTGGCGAAGATCGCGTTCCGTTATCGCGGTTACGGCCTGCCGATGGGTGAACTCATCGCCGAAGGTAATATCGGCATGATGCAGGCGGTAAAACGTTTTGAGCCGGATAAGGGTTTCCGTCTTTCGACCTATGCGATGTGGTGGATCCGCGCCGCTATCCAGGAATATATTCTGCGCTCATGGTCAATGGTGAAAATTGGCAGCAGCGCCGCGCAGAAACGCCTGTTCTTCAACCTGCGCAAAATAAAAAGCAAAATTGGCGCGATCAGCGAACGCGGCCTCAGCGATGAGCAGGTGGGCAATATCGCCGAGATGCTGGATGTGAGCAAGGAAGATGTGGTTGATATGGACCAGCGCATGTCCGGTTCTGATGTGTATCTCAACAGTGCCATTTCTGAAGATGGTGACGGCGAGAAGATCGACCTTCTGGTTGAACCATCCGCCAGCCATGAAACTGTCATGGTGGAGCGTGAAGAACTCAAAGGCCGCCAGCTGTTGCTTTCAAACGCTATGGCCAAACTCAGTGACCGTGAGCGCGACATTATCCAGCGCCGCCGCCTCAAAGACGAGCCGGATACGCTGGAAGATTTAAGCCAGGCCTATAACATTTCCCGCGAGCGTGTGCGCCAGATCGAAGTGCGTGCTATGGAGAAGTTGCAAAAAGAAATGCTGGCCAATGCGGCCTAGCTTTTTCTATTGTCATACTGGCGAAAGCCGGTATCCAGAGGAAAGTAGAACTGGATACCGACTTGTGTCGGTATGACGGTTAAGATATAAAGTAACAATGCTTCAATCCGTACTCAAAAAACTCTTCACCCCCGATCCTTTTGTTGAGCCTGCGCATGTGGCTTATGTTACGCTGGTGAACCAGTCGCGTAGTGAGTTTTTCTATAAGGATATGGGCGTGGCCGATACTCTTGATGGCCGCTTTGATATCATCGTTCTGCATCTTTTTATCCTCACCACCCGCCTGCAAAAAGATTCGCCGGAAATGCTCCGCGCCATCTGGGAAGTGTTCTTTTCTGATATGGATAGGAATTTGCGCGAAATGGGCGCATCCGACACCGGCATCGGCAAGCGCGTAAAGAAGATGGTGCAGGCTTTCTACGGGCGGATAGAGGCGTATGATAAAGCCTATGGCTCCGCCGAATTCAAGGAAAGCCTTAAGCGTAATCTTTACCGTGGGCAGGACGTAGGCGAGGAGAAGCTGGCGGCAATGGCTGAGTATGTGGGTGGTGCTATAGAGTATCTAAAGGCGCAGGATATTGTGGCTTTGCTCAGGGGCGAGGTCAGTTTTAAATAGTAATATATTATAGATGGTTACAAACCAAAAAAGCACTTTTCTGTAATGAATCAGTAATAAAACCCCACAAAAAATGTAATATAACTGTAACAACATGAGGCCAGTTATCGTGGTATCATGGGGGTATAGGTTAAATTTATGACAGATGATGGTACCCATATAGTTACCAATGGAAATGCTGTAACTTCTGTTACCAGTGTTGCCATTGATGTTGTGTCCCATAATGGTGGCACTGATGCGCTACGTGGCGTAAGGAGTGCTACAAATGCAGGTAAAGGTGTAGTAAACCTAAAGATTGCTGCTATTGCTGTTTATTATGGGGAATATGGGAAAGCCGGAGAACAGGTTATTATAGCGGCCTCTGATTTCGCCCAGGCATCAAAAACTATTATTGGCAAGACAGCCGATCTTGTCACAAAAATCCCGGGTGGAAAATTTATAATATACTCACTTGAACAAACAATTAGACGATTGAATACATTGTTCTATAGAAAGATGGGAGTTGTATTGTCGGTATTTTTTGAGGGTGCCGAAAGTTTTTTCAATAGGCATGATATCTGGCGAATAGGGTGGCAGGAACAGCAGAGTCGCTCCAGCCTTAGCTATCAATTCTGCGCTGCGCTGTGATTTGTGGAATGCGGCATTATCCATCACTACCACATCGTTAGCGGTAAGCAGCGGGCACAGCATTTCTTCCAGCCATGCGTTGAAGATTTGCGTATTACAAGTTCCAGTAAATAGCATGGGTATGGTAA
>CAZUXB010000054.1:0-9846 GCA_964624555.1 uncultured Rickettsiales bacterium
CACATCCAGCCTTTAGGCAGGGCAGCAAGAACATACGGGCGCACTATCTCGCGCACATCCTGCTGAGACATTCCAGCGGCATGCTGGGTAGACACAACAACAGAGGTTGCTTTGATCGGTTTGCCGTTTTCATAAAGCAGCGACACCTGGCTTTTCGCATCCGGCCCCAGGCCTTTTACTTCACCGCTATGGCGAACTTTGGCCAAATTATGCAAAATTGCATGCGACAAATGAAGCGGCGCCGGCATCAGCGTATCGGTTTCGTTGCAGGCGAAACCAAACATGATACCCTGGTCCCCTGCCCCTTCGTCTTTATTCTCGCCGGAATCAACACCCATCGCGATGTCGGCGGACTGGGCATGGAGATGGACATACACATCCAGGTTGTCGGCGTGAAAACCTTCCTGCAGGTAACCGATCTCACGCACCTTATCACGCGCCAGTTTTTCCACCTGCGCTTTGGTTAAGTCAGCGCCACGAGTTTCACCGGCTATAACAATCGTGTTGGTAGTAGCCAGAGTTTCGCAGGCAACACGCGCCTCCGGGTTTATGGCAAGCATGGCATCGACCACCGCGTCGGAGATCTGGTCGCACACCTTATCCGGGTGACCTTCCGCCACTGATTCACTTGTGAATATATAAGAACTACGATTAGAGAACTGAGCGGACATAACTACCCCATAAAAAGATTATATAATATATAGGAGGGGATTTGAGAGTATCTGAGACCGATAGCTTAGACCGTTTTTATTAAGAAGTTATTTGGAATTTCGCTAGGCTTTAGCGAAAATAGTTGATCCCTAGAACCGTAGCGGAGCGTATGTTTTATACGTGAGCAACGGAAGCGGAGGAATCATCTATTTGCAGCAAAGCATAGTAGAGATTACAATCAACTTCTAAGGTGGTAGCAAGCATACTCAAATCCCCACCTGAAACTTGGAGTAAATTAATAGAGAAAATTAAAATGTCAAGAATCTAATCAAGAACCGTCTTATTATCGGCCACCGCGCGCAGCAAGTCGGCGAGACGCTTACGGATAATCGGCTCCTTGATGCGCTTGAAAGATTTCATAACTTCCAGCGATTCACGGTCAGATGCTACATTCTCATGCTCAAAAGCTGAAGCTGAACTTTCTGATAAGCCTGAAGCCATGTTATGGGCAGCCGAAGCACCTTCAACACCCTCAAAAAAATAGGCTACAGGAACATTCATGAAACGTGAAAACTCATAAAGGCGGTTAGCGTTCATGGCATTGCTGCCTTTTTCATACTTCTGCACCTGCTGGAAAGTTATACCAACAGCCTTGGCCACCGCTTCCTGGCTTAGTCCCATTATGGTACGGCGTTGTTTAAGCCGCTTACCAACATGGCTATCTATATCATGCTTTGTCATATCCAAATCGTTATTCTAAGTTGCTCTAGCTAATAAACCAATCGCTGTCAAATAACCGCAAATGATAGTTGTTTGCAAGAAAAATAATTAATTCACCATTAATTTTCTGTAATATATTAATAAACCGGCAGCGAAGCATAGGGTAATTATTAAAAATCCCTGCCCATATCTCGTATAAGTTGTACTATCCAGCCTTGTTTTTTGTAACTTCACATCCAATATACCCTGTTCACCAAGACCAAGATGCTGTTTTATACGCCCATACTCATCTATATAGGCAGTTATCCCGGTATTTGCAACCCTTACCAGCGGAAGCCCCTGCTCTACTGCCCGCATCCTCGCCATTTCAAAATGCTGATAGGGGCCACTGCTCATGCCAAACCAGGCATCATTGGTCACATTAAGTAACCACTGTGGGCGATTATCACTATCTACAGCAAACTCTGGGAAGATAGCCTCATAGCAAACCAGCACGCTAACTGGTGGCAGCTCGCCCCAGATCATAGTTTGCGGGCCAGAGCCGGCTGAAAAATCCTTATCCCCTACCGGCAGTTTTATTGATTTTGGAACAAGGAAACGCATAGGGAAAAACTCCCCAAAAGGAACAAGGGAATGTTTATCATAATTTCCAATTATCTTGCCATCATTAGCTATGGCCATGACGCTATTATAAAAACTGCTATCATCCCCATCGCCCTCAATGCGCATTCCTCCAGTGACCAGCATTACTCCAGGCGGCATGGAAGCGCCGAGATGGTAGGTAAGCGGGGTCTGGGTTTTAAGCGGGAAAGGCACGGCGGTTTCCGGCCAGATGACGTACCCCACATTTTCGATACCAGCACTCTGGGTCAGGGTCACATATTCACCCAGGTTTTTTTGCATAAGCTGCGGATCCCATTTCAGGTTCTGCTTTATATTGCCCTGCACCAGACGCAGTTTTACGCTGGTATTTTCTGCTTCCGGTACATTTTGCAGACGCATATTACCCCAGAACAGAGCCACTGCAAATAGCCCCCAGATGCAAAAAACAAAGATGCGGTTGCTGCGAATTACTGCAACCGCTGCGCCCAGCAACACCGTAAAAAATGTCAGGCCATACGCTCCCAGCACCGAAGCCAGTTGCAGAGAGGCAGCGCTGAAACCAAAGCTATAGCCGGCAAGGTTCCACGGAAAGCCGGAAAACAAATGACCGCGGGCATATTCAACCAAAAGCCAGATGGTAGAAAATGCCAACAAATCTATAACTGTTTTACGTTTTATGTTTGACGTATTACGAACAAGGTAATTAAACAAAAAGCAAGCCACCGCCGGATAGAAGGCAATAATTGCATTCAACCCCAGAAGGCAGAAAGGAATAGCCCAGCCAAATTTTTCTGGGTCGGTGAGCAAGGCGATGCAGAACCAGTAAAGGCCACTTATATAGAATCCCCAGCCCCACCACCAGCCATCGGCAAAAGCGCGTTTGCGCGTAGCAGCATTCTTGACCAGAAGAAAAAGCCCGCCATAGGCGGGTATAATGAATGGAAAAATATAGAAAGGGGCCAAGGTAAAAGTGGCAAAAACACCGAGCAGGAAACAGAGTAAATTACGTTGCCATTTTTTATTTTTTATCATGATTACAGCTGCCCTGAACAATTAGGATAACTACAGATACCCTACCAATGCCACAAATGACAAGCTTAGTTTGCCATAACCGGCCAGGCAACTATAGACAAGACCTAACCATCAACAGTGCCGGAAAGCACATAGGATTTCAATTCTTCGGTATTTTGCTCTGAGTAGTTATAAAGGTATTTATTGATAAACTTCTCCTCAGGCGTCTCATGGAAATTCATTTGTACCGCCCAATAAACTAAATCTTCCTTGGCATTTTGCAACGTACGGGCTGCGCCATACATGCCACTGGAATTAGCCTTATTAATAAGGAAATTAAGGCCATAAATAAGGCTAACCATAGCATCATCCCTATCATCTTCCTTATATTTTTTGCCGTTTTTTACCGGCTTATTTTGGTGAGTGGCTTTAACATCAACTGTGTCCATAAAATCCATCTCCATAACAATTAAGGATAGTAACTATAGTTACCCACCTATCCTTCTAAAAAAATATATTTATTTAGTAATTGACGTAAGTCAACATATATCCGATTCATGCAGTTTGGTATTAACAAATTTGAACATTATTTTTATCATCTTGCTCGGCAATTACCATATGCGTTGGACAATCACGTGAAATAGAACACCGTCCACAGACATACTCGCCCATATGGTCGATATCATGGAACTTCACCAAATTATCACGAACCTCAACACCATTTTCTTTAAGTTTCGCAAGGGCGCGGGAGAATGTTTCCGGCTCCATGCCCAAACGTGATGCAATCAAAATTTTACTATAGGGCAACTCAAATCCGTTAGGATTTAAATTATGCATAACACATAGCCTCTGTAAAAAACATCCGACCTGCTGCGCTGCAGTCATCGTTGATTTATGCTCCCTTTCAATTTCGACCATATGTGCATATTGGGAAATAGCGGAAAGTATATTAAGTGCAAATACTGGATGACCGGCCACCTCCTTCAACCACTCGATAGGGAATTTAAGCACCACTGAATCACCAACACTTTTTGCACTAAGCTGGTGATGAAGGGAAAATGGATTCAAAGCTTCAGGCCTGGCGATTGTCCTCCCCGTAATTACCACATCGACGGTTAGCTCTTTACCATCCGGCGTTTCTGTAAAAAGCTGAATAAGACCACTGCAAATAATGTAAAAAAACTTAACTTGATCCCCATGATGGAACAAATAATCACCCCTCCGGCAATAAACCATAACTCCCTTAGAAAGGAACATATCCCTGTCCTTTTCTGAAACACCGGAAAAAATCTGCAGGTTTTTTATTACATCCGGGAATGCTTTTTTAGGCATTTACGTCCTCTTGGTAATTCGTTGTTATTTTATACTGCCATTGAATACTATTACCCTATTCGATTTACAATAGAATAACACAAGCTGAATCACACCTAAGGTTACTTATGTTACCTATTATTATACGTAGAATGGTATATTCTCGTCCCATTATGGGACATTTTCACGAAGAAAAAATAGCGCTTGAACTGGTAAAACAGTTTAAAGCCATACGCCAGGAACAAGGGCTATCACATCAGAGCCTTGCTAAGAAAGCTGGCGTCACACGGGCTGCGATAAGCCATATTGAAAACGGCATAAGGAAACCTTCACTTATGATGGCTCTCCGCCTGTCGGACGCACTTGGTATAAAATTATCCACTATTTTACAGGAAATAGAAAATACCGTTGCCCACTAATAAATAATGAAAAGTATAGAGATTAACAGAATAAATTGGTTCCACACGCACAAAGCTTACTTGACTATAATCAAGACTATTTTTCTTCAACTGCATTATGCTGCATCACAGTGTATTATGTTTCGCTAGTATTTTTACCAGTATGTATAGGCCTTATGTTTACATATAAAATTATGGAGTTTATTCTGCTGCATGGACACTAATCATACAGAACATATTATCAAAGGAATCACCGAACAACTCAAGAAGGCGCGTCAGGAAAGCGGCATGTCCCACGAGACATTAGCCCGGAAAATAGGTGTTTCCCGTCCGGCGATCAGCCATATAGAGAGCGGGAAGCGCAAACCATCCTTACTGCTGGCTATAAAAATTTCGCATGGGCTTGGTATGAAGCTGTCCTCAATAATTAAATTATTTGAGAAATAATATATCCTGTTTAAAAATCTGCGCTATAAATCTTTACTACAAAATTACTTCTTGCTAGTTGCCTGTTGCTAGTTGCCTGTTTTCCTATTTTTTCATACGCAATGTCACCGCGCACAGAAAATATAATTTAGAGAAATTGGCAAAAGATTACTGCTTTGTTTTTTCACTGTGCAGCCGGTAGGATAATAAATAACCATGAAAGGAATCTGTATGTTTAAACAATTTACAAGGGCTGTTTTGTGCATTGCAGCAATCGGTGTTTTTGCTTCCCACGCCCTATCTGCAACTTCTGCTCCAACCGGGCAGAACGCTTTTACCAGAGCTGTACAAAAACCAATGGAGAATATTGTAACACCTGTCGAAAACACGCACACTACAATATGCAACAGCGTGGTAGAATGCCGCAAATATGGCGGCGACCTGCAAACTATCTGGCAGATGAATAACAACACCGATTTTTCCGCAAAAGATTATCCCGATAATTGTTATACTCTGGGTAAAGATGGCAAATATGTTTACTCTCCAGCCACCTGCACCCATCCCAACCACTAATCTAAAAAACTGGACTAACAGTGGTAGACTGCCTGCTTATCCACTCCCGCACGGCAAGGGGAGATTGAAATACTTCTTCATTTTCTTCAACCCTAATGCCCACGCCGCCCATTTTACGACATGTATTTATGGCGAATACATCGGTTTCATCATCACCGAGAAAGACCGGCCTGCGCCCGGCGAAAGGCTTGCATTTCATGAAATGCTCTATGGCAGTTCCCTTGTTATGGCCGTGACAGATGACCTCAAAAACCATTTTCCCTGGCATGATAACAAGCGACCTGTCTGTCCCTGATATTATTTCCCGTAAAATATTTTCAATCGTACCAGCCATTTCCGGTGCCTGTCGGCAGTGAACCGCCACAGCGTATTTCTTATCCTCCAATATGAGTGCTGGGTAAGATGAAAACACCTCTTTAATTTCACCGCGCATCTTTTCCGGCAAAGGCGTTTTTTCTTCTTTTTTTGTTCCCAAACACCACTCGGCACCATGCACACCGGAGGCAGGCAGATGCAACGGGGAAAAAAGCGTATCAATATCATCCAGCGAACGTCCGCTTATAAGCGCAAGGGCGCCGTCCAGTTTTTTATAAAGCGTTGCAAGGTTATCGCGAAGGTTCTGCGGAACATCCACACCACCTGGAGTTGGAGCTATATCCAGCAACGTACCGTCTATATCAAGAAATAGTGCGTCTTGTTCCGGGTGCAAGCGGAATGACATTGGATACGGCTCCCTTTCTGGCTTGAGGTTGTGCGATAAGAGATTCGATGCGCGCCCGCTTGCGCAGGTGTGCGGCATCAAGCAGTATGTGCGCCGCCCAGTAATAGACATTGTGGTCACGCACCGTTTCGCGCATCAGCCGCATACGTTCACGCTGTTCCGCTTCCGGCATGGTAAGTGCACGGTGCATGGCTTCGGCCATGCCTTTTATATCGTAAGGATTGACCAGCAGCGCTTCCAGCAACTCCTTGGAAGCCCCGGCAAATGTACTCAGTATCAGCGCTCCTTTTTCGTCATCGCGCGAAGCGACAAATTCCTTCGCCACCAGGTTCATGCCGTCATGCAGGCTGCTTACCACGCAGAAATCCGCCGCCCGGAACAGTTCGAACACTTCCCACGGCTCGTGGTGACGTACAAGCAGGATAATCGGCTTGTAATTATCATTGCCGAACTCCCTGTTTATCTCCTCAACCAGAGCTTCAGTTTCCTGCTGGATCACCTGGTAGGCCGGCAGCTTGCTCCGCGTTGGTGCCGCCGCCTGGATAAAGCTGAACCTGCCGCGCCATTCCGGGTACATCCGCAGTAATTCACGGATGGCATTAAAGCGGTCGATGATACCCTTGGTGTAATCGAAGCGCTCCACGCCGACACCGATAACCGCATCTTCTCCCAGGCCGAAGCTCCGGCGCACTGTTTCACGGCAGATATTCGCCGCGCCAATATCTTCAAGACCTTCCGGCGGCCAGGCGATGGATATAGGGTACGGACGGATAAGGGCAGTATGATCCCCAGCCGAAATCATAGACTGGTCGCGGTTGATATGGCTTTCTAAAAAGCGGTCGACAGTATCCATAAAATTCTGGCAATGGAACTGGGTGTGGAATCCGAGCACTGAACTTCCCAGCAACCCGGAGAGTATCTCCTCGCGCCACGGGCAAATGCTGAATACCTCCGGGTTTGGCCAGGGAATATGCCAGAAGGTGATGATGGTGGCATCCGGCAACGCCTCACGGATGTAGCACGGCAGGAGCGCAAAATGATAATCCTGTACCAACACCACCGGGTTTTTTGTTTTCGCTTGCTTTATTACCGCATCGGCAAATTTACGGTTGACTGCCTTATAGGCCTGCCAGTCTCTCTCGCGGAAATTTGGCCGCACAAAGGTTATATGGCACAACGGCCATAACCCCTCATTGGCCAGACCATAATAATACCCCTCCTCCTCTTCTTCTGTCAGCCAGATGCGGCGCAATGTATATTCCTCATGTTCCGGCGGCACGGCGATGCAGTCATTGGCATCGACAGTGCTTTTATCCGCCGATCCGCTACCATGCGCTATCCATACACCACCACACGCCCGCAGGATCGGCTCCAGTGCTGTAACTACGCCACTGGCAGGACGTTGCACGGTAATGTTGCCGTTGGTACAATTATGGATATAAGGTTCGCGGTTGGAAACTACCATTATTTCAGATCCTGGGAGTTCCTCCCCCAGCAAGTGCTTGAGAGCCTGCGGTGTCCAGTCTACCTTGATATTTTCAAACTGGTCGGCCCCCAGCTTCATATCACGCAACATCTGCCGTACCTCGCGCACGATAGGGATAAATTCACGCGGCAATCCATGGTTTGATAGTTGCGATTCGGGGTTATTCAAACTCATACGCAAGCGTCCCAACCAGCTTTTCAATGTCAGGCGTGCTGTAAGAATAGTAACAAAAGCCGCTGTTACTGAGATTAGTACAAGAAATCCGATTAGATACAGCCGTGTCTCGTGCGCACGCTGCACGCTGAACGTCAGGTCATGCAGAATAATGAAAGAAAGTTTCTGCTCATCGGCCTGGAATGGGAAATTACCCATCAGTATGCCGCCACTTCCCATTTCCTGAACAGAAAAATCCGGGGTGTCGTGCTGATCCGGGCAGCCCAGTCTAACCGGCCACTGGCTGCTTTTTCCAATCAACTTGCCATCGGCAGAGCATAATCCTGCCGCCAATACTCGTTCATCCTGGGATATTTTGTCGAAAAGACGCTTATAAGCATCTCCCCTTCTCTCCTCTCCCCAGAAATCCGCCAACCTATCCTCTACTGACTGGAAGATAAGCTGCGAACGCAACTCCACATCATGGCGAAACCAGCTGGAGACAAAATTTTCAGCCAGTGGTGTCACCACTATGGCCAGCGCCATAAGCGCCAGAAATAGAGGCAATATGAAGCGGATGATAAACACGACTACCTATGTAGCGTATTATTTCCCCAAGCACAACCCATTAAGGATATTAACGCCCCTGCACCTCACTACATTCTCATCGTGGCTACATTATAAAAAGTCACACCGCGCCCAGCGCGGCTAGAATATAATGGGCGAACATTTGGGGTTGGCGGGCGGCCAAATGTGAGTCCATATCAAACGAGTCTATGGCGCACCCGAGACGATTCGAACGTCCGACCTTTGCCTTCGGAGGGCAACGCTCTATCCAGCTGAGCTACGGGTGCATTTAGACAAGTTGCAGCAGCATAGTCAGGATTTTACAAAACGCAAATTATACCTTATATTACCTCAACCACCTGAAAAACCCTAAATATTTCCACCTGCAAAACAATATTTTAGACTATAATCAAATTTACATGCCCAACATTCGCAATATTATTTTTTTGAATGCTAATTAATTTCCGTTTATGGTCAAAATGTGCCGCTAATCGGATTTTACACAACCCTGTACAACCGCTCTCACCCTAAGTTTCCACGGATTAATAAAAAAAAGATAAAAAAATTGAATATGCCTGTTGACACCGGGCAATGAGGTGGCTATAAATCCCATCCCTTCTCCGATGAAGTGGTTTGAAAGTTTGCTTTAAAACATCTTTCTGTGGTTTGATATTGTGAATAGGTTTTTCTGACATCATAAGCATTGTCAGTTGCGGGAAAAGGCACGCACATCCGCCTACGCTCTAACGAGCTACGGCGCGACTAATGGGCCAATTCAAACTGGCAATGAATTTTGATGAGTTGATGTAATATTGGATTGTTGAAAATACAAACCAACAGACTAGTGCTGTTTGGTTCTGTACGTTCATAATTCAGACATCGTTCAAACAAGTAATAATAATTGATGATGATTAATAAATATAATAAGTGCATTTGGTGGATGCCTTGGTAGTAAGAGGCGATGAAAGACGTGCTACGCTGCGATAAGCGTCGGGGAGTTGCGAAGAAACTTTGATCCGACGATTTCTGAATGGGGAAACCCACTCCGTATGGAGTATGTGTTACTGAATTCATAGGTAACTCAAGCGAACCTCGGGAACTGAAATATCTAAGTACCGAGAGGAAAGGAAATCACAGAGACTCCCTTAGTAGTGACGAGCGAACGGGGACCAGGCCAGTGTCTGCAGTAAATAACGGGAACGCTTTGGAAAAGGCGGCCATAGTGG
>CAZUXB010000054.1:9974-10355 GCA_964624555.1 uncultured Rickettsiales bacterium
GGGAGTGAAATAGACCTGAAACCGAATGCATACAAGCAATAGGAGCACCGCAAGGTGTGACTGTGTACCTCTTGTATAATGGGTCAGCGACTTAATGTGTCGAGCAAGCTTAAACCGTTAGGTGTAGGCGCAGCGAAAGCAAGTCTTAATAGGGCGCTTTAGTTCGACGTATTAGACCCGAAACCTAGTGATCTAGCCATGGTCAGGTTGAAGGTAGGGTAACACCTGCTGGAGGACCGAACACACGCCCGTTGAAAAGGTCGGTGATGAACTGTGGTTAGGGGTGAAAGGCCAATCAAACTGGGAAATAGCTGGTTCTCCGCGAAATATATTTAGGTATAGCGTCAAGTGAATGCCCTGGGGGTTAGAGCACTGGATGGG
>CAZUXB010000055.1:0-9853 GCA_964624555.1 uncultured Rickettsiales bacterium
AAGGCGGATTGCGCCATGTTCCGGTATAGGAATAACTGTTTGCACCGAGCCTTTGCCAAAGCTCTTGGTACCTAAAATTATTGCCCGTTTATGATCCTGCAACGCTCCTGAAACAATTTCGGAAGCAGAAGCTGAACCGTTATTTATAAGTACAACAACCGGCACATCATCAGCTACCAGCTCATTACCGGGTTTTGCGCTGTAACGCTTGGTTTTTTCCGGGTTGCGTTCGCGGGTGGAAACTATTTCACCCTGCTTCAGGAACGCATCGGCCACAGAAACTGACTGTTCCAGCAGGCCACCTGGGTTATTGCGCAGGTCAAGAACTACGCCGCGCAGGTTCGGCAATTCTTTTTTGACGCGCTCGAATTCTTCACGCATAAGGTCAGTGGTGGTTTCGGTAAACTGGGTAAGGCGGATATAAGCGATATCACTACCTTCCGCTCGCGCTTTTGCCGATTTTATTTTTATAACTGAGCGGGTGATGGTTAGTTCCAGAGGTTCGTTCGTATCCTCGCGCAATATAGTGAGCTTCACTTTTGAATCTACCGGCCCGCGCATTTTCTCAACCGCTTCTGACAGGCTCAGGCCAAGAACTGCGGTATCATTGATATAGGTGATATAATCGCCAGCCTTAACCCCGGCCTTGAAAGCCGGTGTATCATCAATCGGGGTTATTACGCGCACCAGCCCGTTTTCCATGGTAACTTCAATGCCAAGGCCACCAAATTCTCCCTTGGTTTGTACCTGCATTTCCTTGAAAGATTTTTCATTCATATAACCGGAATGAGGGTCAAGCGAGGTAAGCATACCGTTAATGGCCGCTTCCACCAGGTCGCTATCCTTTGTTTCCTCTACATAGTCGGTGCGGATCCGGTCGAACACGTCACCAAACAGGCCAAGAAGCTGGAGCGTTTCACTTTTTTCTGCGTAGGATATAACCGGGGTAAGCAAAAACGGGGATGCTACGGCAATTCCAGTTAAAAGGCAGAGTTTGGTAATACGGCGCATAAATTATTGTTCTCCTAAAGTCCTATTATATTGATTTGTTTCTATTTGTTCATCCCGCGGATCCAGTTTGCGGGGTCTATAGGCTGGCTGTCCAATCTTAGTTCCATGTATAGGCGGTTATTTGAATCACTATCTCCCATAGCACCAATTGGTTCTCCTTCCAATAAAAAGTCACCCACTGAAATATCTATTTTTGCAATACCTGCCAGAAGTGTGTGAAAACCGTCACTATGACGAAGAATAACAACTTTACCATAATCCATAAATGGCCCGGTAAACAGCACTTCCGCGTCATATGGTGATGTTACCTGCGCATTTGCACGGGTTGCTATGGTAATGCCCTTGCTGGTTTCATTACGTCCTTCTGCACCGTAACGCTGTACCAGTTTCCCGGCTGCTGGAACCCTTATATGGCCTTTGGCGGATTTGAACGAACGCAGCCGTCCTTTCTCGCCGGCTGGCTCACTATTATCTGAAGTTATGTCCTCGTTGTTTTCGTCCTGTTTTTTTTCTTTCTCCAGCGATATGATCAATTCTTGGAGGTCGGAGGCTTTTTTTGCCAATGATTGTACACGCGCCCTTGCTTCCTTTTGTGCGGCACTGAGCTTTTTCTGCAAGGCATTATGCTGTTCGATCTGTGTTTTCAATACCGTGCGTTGTTTTTCCAGCTCTTCACGTTCAGCAACAGCCTCCTGCTGGCTTTTTGTTGCTTTTTCTTTGAGCAAACTCAACTCGTTCATTTGGTTGCGGATGCTTTCCGACTGCACTTTAATACTATCAGTGGTCATTTTTAAGGCCCGTGATGCTTTCATATTATCCATCGCATCACCGGGCATGATTATGATTGATTCCGGCGGGGTATGGCTAAGTTTCACGGAAGCCTGCACCATAACCGCCAACTGCTTTTTGTTGGCTGTTAGGTTATTGGTTTTTTCGGTTATCTGCTCATCAAGCTTGCGCAAATTTTCTTCAATAGCAGATAAACGGGCTTCACTTACCTGTAGTGCGGAGGCGGTTTTTACCATCTGGGCAGATAGTTCAGCCTTTTTTTTGGCGAGGCGTTTTGCTTCAAGAGCCAGCTTTTTGCTATCGGCCCTGGCTGCTTCGGCCTCCTTCTGGGTTTTGGATAATTCTTCTTGTGGGGAAGCAAATGATGGAGTGATATTTATAAATGATATCGTCATTGCTAGTAATATAATACTTCTCCCTCTCCCTTTGGGAGAGGGCGGGGTGAGGGCTGGTATCATAATGAAAAAGCCCTCATCCTAACCTTCTCCCAGAGGGAGAAGGAATTGTTCTTTAAAGCTCTATGCATAATTTCCTAACAAAGAATTACCGGTCATTTCTGTTGGCTGCTTAAGTTTAAGTAATTGCAATAATGTAGGGGCAATATCGCCTAATTTACCTTCACGTATCTGCGGATGTTTACTGCGCAGTTCGTTGGCAATTATAATCACCGGCACAAGATTGGTGGTATGGGCAGTGTGTGGCTGATGGCTGGTTTCATCAAACATTTTTTCAGCATTGCCGTGATCAGCGGTGATTAATACTGCGCCGTCCCTGGTCAGTGTCGCTTTTATAACCTTACCAAGACAATCATCAACTGCTTCGACAGCCTTGATAGCTGCCTTTAAATCACCAGTATGCCCGACCATGTCGGTATTGGCATAGTTTACAACGATGAAATCGAATTTTCCGGCCTCAATCGCAGCAAGGAGTTTATCTGTAACTTCATAGGCTGACATTTCCGGTTTTTCATCGTAAGTGGCGACTTTGGGGGAGGGAACCAATATTCTTTCTTCCCCGGCAAATTCTTTTTCCCGGCCACCATTAAAAAAGAAGGTGACGTGGGCATATTTTTCTGTTTCGGCGATACGTAGCTGGGTAAGCCCGGCATTGGCAACAACCTCACCAAGGATATTGGTAAGCGGTTCCGGGGTAAACAGGGCTGGTATCAGCGGCGCCAGCTTGCTGGAATACTCAACCATGCCAAGGGTAGCTGAGAATTTTACAGTGTGCTTGCGCTCAAATTCTGAAAAGTTGGGATCAAGTAAAGCGGTAAGGATTTCGCGGGCGCGGTCGGCGCGGAAGTTAGCCATGAACAGACCATCGCCATCGTTCATACCTTCCGCATCGGCAAGCGGGCCGTTAACTACAGCGGGCAATAAAAACTCATCATTTACATTCTTGGTATAGCTTTGTTTGATGATTTCAGTGGCGCTGCCGGTTTTCCAGGAATCAGCTATTCCATCGGTTAACAGATCGTAGGCTTTTTCTACTCTTTCCCAGCGTTTGTCGCGGTCCATCGCATAATAGCGCCCACACAATGAAACAATAACCGCTTTGTTCCCAAATTCTTTCAGCTCATTTTCAATGTAGTTTATGTAAGTAACTGCGCTTTGCGGCGGTGTATCACGGCCATCAAGGAACAGGTGTAATTTTATCTGCAAACCGTTTCCTGCAAATATTTTTGCCATTGCTGCGATGTGCGCCTGATGGGAGTGGACGCCACCATCGGAAAGCAAACCTAATAAATGAACCACACCGCTATTTTGTTTCACCTGCGTAATGAATTTCTGCAGTTCCGGTTTTTTAGCAAGCGTACCATCTGCGATAGCAGCATCGATACGCGGCAGTTCCTGCATAATGACACGGCCACTGCCAATATTCATATGCCCGACTTCTGAATTGCCCATTTGTCCGCTGGGCAGGCCAACGTGGAGTTCCGAGGCATTGATAAAACCATTGGGATAGTTAGCGGTAACTTCGTCAATGTTAGGGGTGTTGGCCAGCTCTATGGCATTGTCGCTGCTGGCATGGGCATGGCCCCATCCATCAAGGATAGCCAGAACCACCGGTTTATGACGCTTGCCAGCCATACTAACTAATTAGCCCCTGCATTGGTAGCATCATGAGCCAAACCTTTAAGAGTAGCTTTATCAGGGCGCTTTCCGGCGGTAACATAATACACAGTTTTGGCGAGGGTTGTAGTGTAGTCGGCAAGGCGCTCCAGGTTTTTAGCGGCGAAAACCACCTGGGTGCAGGGCAGTACATTGGCTGCTGAAGTTGCCATTTCCTTCTGCATCATTTCAATGACTTCGCGGTAAAGATTGTCTATCTCCTTGTCGCGCTGCCACACCAGTGCTGCCTTTTGAGTATCTTTGTCGGCGAATGATTTAAGTGCTCCATCCAGCATTTCTACGATTATATCGGCCATAAGCTCCAGTTTTGCGATAACTTCTTCCGGCGCGAAATCACCCATGCGCACGCTGCGTTTTACCGTGTTTTTGGCAAGGTCGCCGGCATGTTCAAGCATTCCGGTTATCTTTATAATCGCAATTACGAAGCGCAGGTCGATGGCCATAGGGTTCTGCAACGCTAGTACCACGGTTGCTTCTTCCTCGATTTTCTGGTCGAGTTCATTGATATGTTTGTCGGCGGTTTTGGCATCAACCACGCGTCCCTCATCGCGCTCACGGAAAGATTGTTTGGCGGCGAGTATTAGGCTTTTTACCTCTCCCCCCATATCCAAAGTCAGGGAAAGCAAGCGTTGTAATTGCTGATCGTAAGAACGAAGTGTGTGTTGGCTGAGTGTATCCATTTATAAATCCTATAAGTATTTTTTACACGCTACTATATATAGTAGCCACTGTGTAGGATTTTTTCTATAAATATTTTGCTGTGTTTCTCCCTCTCCCTCTGGGAGAGGGCGGGGTGAGGGCTAAGTCATATATAGAACAAAGCCCTCATCCTAACCTTCTCCCAAAGGGAGAAGGAATTTGCAATACCTAATCCCTATGGTAAGGATGCCCGGATAAAACAGAGTGGGCGCGGTATAATTGTTCGGCAAGCATTCCCCGTACCAGCATATGCGGCCAGGTTACGCGCCCGAAAGACCAGACCAGTTTCGCTTTTTTTAGTACGGATTGGTCCAGCCCGTCGGCCCCGCCAATGATAAAGGCGAATGACGATATACCGTTCTGTTGTAAGCCACCTATATGCTCAGAAAATTCACGGCTGGAAAGTAGCGAGCCGCTTTCATCCAGCGCTATAATATATTCATAACCAGCGCAGGCAGCTAATAATTGCTCTGCCTCACGGGCTTTGGTCGAGGCAACAAACTCTTTGGATTCAACCTTCCAGGGCAGGCGTTTTATATAATCCAGATATAGCTGCTGTTGTGCGGAGGAAGGCTTGGCTTTGCCAATGGCACTGATAAGGACTTTCATCGCCCGTTGCTTACAAGGCCACTTCCGCTTCCGGAATGGTGGCAGACCACATTTTTTCCAGGTTGTAATGGTCGCGGGCGTCAGGTTTGAAGATATGGACGATTACGTTTCCGGCATCGACCAGAACCCAATCCCCCGATTCCATGCCTTCGGTAGGCACAGATGGGTAGCCGGCATTTTTCAGGGCGGTAACAACATAATCAGCCAGTGTACTTATATGGCGGGCGGATGTTCCGCTTGCTACAACCATAAGGTCGGCAATGTCGGTCTTTCCAGTAAGATCAATTGAGACTATTTTTTCTGCCTTGTTACTATCCAGTGATTTAAGGATAATTTTTTCAATCTGGGCGGGGGACAGCTTGGGGAATAAAGATTTTGTAACTATGGTTGTTCTCCTTCCGTCAGGCTACTTCCGAACCCGACTCCTCTTCTCATTATGACCTATAAAACCTGAATTTCCAAGTGTTTTTCGTAAAATAGTTGAAGAATTGGGGTCGCGTTTTAAATGGATAAAATTCAAATATGGTACATCTGCCTGCTTATTCCCATTTAAAAACAAGCGCATACGAATATATGTTTTGCTGGCCAGACTGGTAAAAGAGTAGGGGGAGCGGTCAAAAACTATAATTGGCATTAATTTCAAAATCCGCTGCCAATGTTGCCATTTATGGAAACCAGCTAAATTATCTGCTCCCATCAGCCATATAAAATTTGTTCCGTTGTAACGTTTTTTCAGGTTGCATAAGGTCTGGTAAGTGTATCGGGTATTAAGTTTTTTTTCTATATCAGATACAAAAATATGGCGGTTATGTTTGGTTACAGCTATGGCTGATGCAAAACGCTCCTTATAATCCGCCATGTTAGTGGTGTCTTTCAGCGGGTTTTGTGGGCATACCAGCCACCATATCTGATCTATCCCAAGGGCCTTGAGAGAGTATTCGCTGATATGCAAATGCCCGGCATGTGCTGGATTGAATGAACCGCCAAGCAAGCCGATAGTACGATTTTTTGTATAGATGGGTTTCAAGATTTTTCCTACAGTCTTACCTGCCCATTGCCATGCACAACATACTTATAGGTTGTAAGCTGCTCGGCCCCGACCGGGCCACGGGCATGGAGTTTGCCGTTGGAAATTCCTATTTCCGCACCGAACCCAAACTCGCCGCCATCGGCAAACTGGGTAGAGGTGTTGTGCATTACTATTGCACTGTCAACTTCACGTAAAAACTGCCTGGCCACATTTATGTTGCTGGTAATAATCGCATCTGTGTGATGCGACCCATAATGGTTTATGTGCGCTATTGCCTCATTTACATCTTTGACGATTTTAACAGAAATAATCGCAGCCAGATATTCGGTGCTCCAGTCATCTTCGCTAGCAGCCTTAATCCTGGCGTCTATTTTCCGGGCAGCGGCATCACCACGTACTTCGCAGGCGGTTTCACTCAACGCATCAACAAGTATAGGTAATATTTTTCCGGCTATTGCTTCATCAATGAGCATGGATTCAGTTGCCCCGCAAATACCGACACGGCGCATTTTCGCATTTAGCAATACGCTTCTGGCCATATCAAAATCAGCATCCTGATGGATATAGCTATGGCAATTGCCATCGAGATGCAGGATCGTGGGCACACGGCTCTCATCCTGGATACGTTTGGTCAGGGATTTGCCGCCACGTGGGATTATTACGTCAATCAACCCGGTCATATTGAGCATTTCGCCCACAGCCGCACGGTCGCGGGTAGGTACAAGCTGTACCGCATCTACCGGCAGGTTGGCAGCTTTAAGGCCATTTTGTATACATTCGGCGATAGCTTGCGCTGAGTGCAGGCACTCCGAACCCGCCCGCAATATAACTGCATTGCCCGATTTTATACATAAGGCGGCAGCGTCACTGGTCACATTAGGGCGTGATTCATAAATCATCCCGATAACACCGATAGGGACACTGACACGTTGCAGGACAAGGCCGTTGGGGCGGCTCCATTCTTCCAGAACTTTATTTACCGGGTCGGGTATGGTGCAGATGGTCTCCAATCCCGCAGCCATTGCCTCAATACGTTTTTCATTAAGGGTCAGGCGGTCAATCATCGCCGCATCAAGACCTTTTTCACTGGCAAATTCGAGATCTTTTTTGTTTTCACTGATTATATGCTCCATATTTTCACGCAGGGAGATGGCCGCCTGCGCCAGTGCAATATCTTTCTGCTCATTTTTTGCCTCGGCGAGGGAACTATAAGCCACGCGCGCACGCCGCCCGATATATTGCATCAGGTCGTGTATTTCGCTGCTTGGTTTGTTTATCGTCAGTTCCATGCAACCTTTTTACCTCAAATCAAGTCGAATGTCATCATTATATATATTTAAGCCAGCTGGTAGTGCTCGCGGTAAGTCCTTTCGACCGTGCTTCCTGCCAGCCCGCGCAGGATTTCCGCGCAGAGGTTATAGGTATCAAAGGGGCGTTCGCTTTTGGAAAAATGGTGAACATTATCCTTGAAAATACTATTCAGCAATAATGGCTGCCAGTTTCTGCCGTCAGATATATCGACCTTAAAATAACCGGTAAAACCAGTATTCTGATATTCTCCCAGACGTGTGGTGTTCAGGGCCTCGTTATTAGGGTATACCAGCAGGTCGCCTTTTTTTGCTGTCAGGGCGGCTTCATCATCGACATATTGCAGCAGGACAACTCCCGTCAGGGTGATCGTTACTTTGGTTTTTTCCTTAACCTGGTAACTTATTTTATTACGCTTTGCCATATTTCCCTACTTAATTACACTGCTGATACACCATGCCTGCGGATAGGCGTTTTGCAGTTCTTTTTTTGCATTTTCGGCCGCTATTTTATCATTGTATAAACCAAAACAGGTGGCGCCACTACCAGACATCCGGGCGCTGATACAACCCTCGGTAGCCTGCAATGACGCAAGTATTTTTTCAATAATTGGCGCTTTTTTTATAGCTGTTTTTTCCAGATCGTTGGTATATTGCTCCGGTGCGGCTGTGTTGTTTTGCGGCTGGTAAACAAAATCCCTGAACACTTCCGCTGTAGGAAGGGAAATATTCGGGTTTATAAGTGTTATAAAATATTGTTGCGGCAGCGATGTTGGGATTATTACCTCGCCGATACCGCGCATAATGGCCGACTTTCCATACAAACAAACCGGGACATCGCTACCCAGGGCCAGTGCTATTTCATTTAATTTCTTTTCGGGGATATCAAGTTTCCATAATTCGCACAAAGCATTTATTGTTGCCGCCGCATCTGCCGAACCGCCACCTATCCCTGATGCAATTGGCAGGTTCTTGATAAGGATAATATGTGCGCCGGAAGGTTGGGGCAGGTAGCGTTGCAAGGCTACGGCTGCTTTCCACACCAGGTTGTTTTCCTGTGGTTGCGAAGAAAGAGAATGGCCAAATTCACCAATGACCTCCAGCAACAGTTTATCACTTTCTATCACCTGTATTTCATCGCCAAACTCGGTAAAAGCTACCACGCTTTCCAGAAGGTGGTATCCATCTTCCCTTTTGCCGACAATCTGCAAGGATAGGTTTATTTTTGCCGGGGCTTTTCTGGTGACAGTTTTTTTGAGTGTTTTGGTCACAGGTTACTCGGTAACGGAGGCACTCATTGGAATATTAGCACTCTTTTTCTCGGTAGTATTTGCGATATCACTATCCGGCAAGCCATCCTGCAATTTTTTTTGTATGGCTTTTGAAACCGCTTCATCTTTACTATAGGTAAGGGCCCGGTCCCACTGGAAGCGAGCTTCATTCTTACGTCCAAGCCGCCAGTAAACATCACCTAAATGTTCATTTACCGTTACATCGGCAGGCAGCATTGACACGGCCCTCTCCAGATATTCAACCGATTGTTTATAATCTTTCAGAAGGTATAAGACCCAGCCCATACTATCAATAATCTGCGGATCTCCGGGGCGCTTTTTAATCGCTTTCTCAATTAATTCTTTTGCGGCTGAAAATTTCTCTCCGCGAGCCAAGTAGCTATAACCAAGATAGTTTAGCACATCCGGCTGGTTGGGGCTTAATTCCAATGAACGTTTCAGGTTTTTTTCTGCTTCTTTCCATTTGCCTTCCTTATCAAAACTTGTGCCGATAGCAAAAAAGATCGGCCAATGTTCCGATTTTTCTTCTTTCAAAGTTTTTAATGCGGTTTCATACACGCTGATGGAATCAGCATAGCGTTCCTGCGAGCGCAGCAGGTCACCTTTGGCCATGTAGGCATCTAAACTATTTGGCGATTCTGCAATTAATTCATCAAGTTTATTTATAGCTTCATCGGTTTTATTTAGACGGCCAAGATTTATCGCGGTGTATAGCTGCGCGGTATTATACAATACGCTGGTTGAAGCTATCCGTGCCAACAACTCGTTTGCTATCTGGTATTGCTGCAATTCGCTATAAGCCTGAGCCAGGGATATTTCTGCTATCTCCAGGTCTGGTTTGAGGTAAAGTGCCAGTTGCAGATATAAAGCGGCGTCCTGGATAACATCGGCAGACAGCATGATTGAACCCATGGTAAGAAGTATTTCCGCTGAACCATCCCTGACATTATCTCTCTCTTTTAGTTCCTATCTTCATCCTTAAAA
>CAZUXB010000056.1:0-9748 GCA_964624555.1 uncultured Rickettsiales bacterium
CTTTTTCTATGTTATCAACTGCACCGTGGGTTGCTTCACGATATTTTGCTACCAGCGGTTTCAGCACGGCAGGGGAATTGTTTTTTTCATAGAACCGTAACAACATCCGCATGACTCGTGCCGGGGGATGGGCGGGATCTTCGATAGATTGTTTAAAATTTTCTGCGGCTTCCTTTATAAATCCGGCCTTGGCGTTTATCAGGGCAAGATGGTAATTAACTATAGGAGCGGCACGGCCTACCTCAACACTTAATTCTTCGATCATAAGTGGTTTTAGCAATTTGTGTTGTTCAACATCCAGCCATGCAGAAATAAGTGGCAGCCATAACTGCCCGCCTTCATCCTCAGAAACAGCGTCAATTATATTTGATGCTTTTTCTATATCCTTATTTTTAATTGCCTGCAGGATAAGCATTAGTGTTGGAATAGGGTCTTTGAGATTATGGCTGGCTTTGGTTCTATAGGCAGATGACGCTATTTCCATTGCATCATCAACCAGGCCGTTAAGCAGGTATAAACCCATCAACTGGTTTGCAATCTCTATATTCTGCGGATTTTTTTTATATACCTGACGAAGCTCTATTATAGCGCTGTTAATGTCACCGTTTGAACGTGCAAACTGGCTTGATAAATAACTGCCGGAAAAACCGGAATCATTAGATTCTGAATCAGCGGGAGCCGGTGCAGCGGCTGTTTCTGGGGTGCCCTCCGGTTCTGTGCTGGTTGCAAATGCTGTTCCTGCTATTGCCATTATAAGAATAGCGTAAATATATATAATACTATTTTTCAACATGTTACTATTATGATTATAAAAAAAACTTGTTATTAAGGTGGCATATTATATTACATATAATAAAAACACTTGCACTTTTTTTGTATATTAATAGAATCCCGGCCTTATTTGAAACAATTATTTTGATACAGGAAAGAGTATTTTATGAGCGGCAAAAGCAGCAAAAACAACCCAGAATCACGCGGAAAAGTAACTGCACTTCGTAAATTCAACGGCAAAACGGTAAAGCCTGTGCTGTTTATTAAGAGCGGCGTTGGCCGTTATATCGCCGCAGCTTTTGAAGATGGCACCCTTGCCGTTAACAAGAATACCGGCCTACCGATTGCTTATAAGAATATCTAAGCTTTCCTTGATATTACACTGAAAATTAGTTACAATACGCTCATACGTAGCTGTTTGGCGGGTGTTGGCTTATGCGCAGGTTTTTTGATTCAGGAAAGAGAAATATTGGCAAAAATGCCTCGATTTCTACTAGGATAATACGTGAGACAATCCAAAGGGGCGGGAAGATTGATGAAGAAGTTTTCCGCAAGATTGTAAGGGCCAAATTGTCAGAGAAGATGGCTGGATCTGGCGGGTATAATAATCAAAATTTTCAGATTATGGGTAAGCCAAAGGGAGTTACCCGTTCAAAAAAAGCGCAGATGGCAATCGACCAGATGAATGCAATAGCCAAGGCTAAGATGGCAAAGAAAGATCGTCCGGAAATCATAATTGTTCCTCGCTACTTTACCAATGGCAGGCTTGATAATAAAGGCAGGATCTGGGATTTGGCAGGGAATCCTATTGGCCAGGTAAACAAAAAAAATGGTGCGATAAGTTCAATTTACGGGGAAACTTGTGGGGTTTATAAACCCAAATCGACCATTACTAATTCTATTATTACTGCCATGATCGACAGGAACAGCCCCTATATTATCGCCCAGCGGCGCAATATCCTGTTGCAAAGACAGTTGGAAGAGGAGGAAGCTCGGGCGCGTCGTGCACCGAGTGCCCAGGTTCATGACGTCTGGGGACACAAAGGGACGCACGGGACTTTGGGGGACATCTGGGGTAACCGGACGACTGATATCTGGGGTAATTTCCTGTAATATTTCCTGTAATTTATATTTTTCGGCTTACGGCAAAAGGGGAGAAAGCCTGCTGCGTTGGCATGATCTCGACCCGGTTGATATTAACGTGGGCAGGTCGGGAAATGGTCCATAATATGGTTTCGGCAATATCTTCAGCGGTTAGCGGTTGCATCCCGGCATAGATACTATCGGCTTTTTCTTTATCGCCTTTGAAGCGTACTGTTGAAAATTCGGTGTCGCACATTCCCGGCTCAATATTAGTGATGCGGATGTTTTTACCCAGCACATCGGCCCGTAAATTCAACGAAAATTGGGTTACGAAGGCTTTAGTTGCACCATAAACATTGCCGCCGGGATAGGGATAGGTGCCGGCGATAGAACTGACATTGACAATATGGCCGCTGTTACGGGAAATCATGGCCGGGAGGAGGGCGTGTGTACAGTTTACAACCCCAATAATGTTGGTCTGGATCATTTGCTCAAGATCGTCTTCGGATTGCTGGTCAAATGCTGATAAACCAAGTGCCAGACCAGCATTGTTGAGTAATATATCGACCTGTGAAAATTCTTCCGGCAGGCTTTCAATTGCTTTCTTAATTGCTATTTTATCGCGCACATCAAGGGTAATTACATGAACGGCGCGGCCCAACTCCTGTTGCAATGCTTTAAGCCGGTCTTCCCTGCGCCCGGCGGCTATTACTTTGGCACCATTTTTTACAAATAGCCTGGCGCAGGCCAATCCAAAACCAGCGGTGGCTCCTGTAATAAATATGGTTTTGTTGGTGAGCATAGTGGTAAGTGGTAAGAATTTAGTGGTAAGTAATTAATGTTGATAGGTAGCATTATAGCCTATATAACTCAATCATAAAACTCTTACCACTCACCACTTAACCACTGCCATGCACCGCCTTGCCAACCCCGCCAAATTTATCCGCCTTGCTGATAAACTCTTGCCCTGGATACGTTCCGCTACGGTTGGTTTATTGGTATTTGGATTATTGCAGTCCTTGTTTTTATCGCCGGCTGATTACCAGCAGGGCGACAGCGTTCGTATCATGTATGTGCATGTCCCGGCAGCGTGGATGTCAATGATGATCTATACAATTATGGCGGGTGCTTCGGCTAGTTTCCTTATCTGGCGGCATCCGCTGGCTGACATCGTTGCCCGTGCCAGTGCGTCGTTGGGCGCTGGTTTTACCCTTATCACCCTGATCACCGGCTCTATCTGGGGCAAACCGATGTGGGGTACGTGGTGGGTGTGGGATGCCAGACTTACTTCAGTTCTTGTACTGTTTTTCATGTATATTGGCTATATCGCCCTTTCCGATAGCTACGCAGCGCAGGAGCGTGGTAAGAAAATATGCGCTATAATGGCGCTGGTCGGTTTTGTAAATATCCCGGTTATCCGCTTTTCGGTTGAGTGGTGGAACACTCTGCACCAGCCGGCCAGTATTATCCGCAGCGGCGGTATGGCGATTGACGGCTCCATGCTGGTACCGCTTTTTTCCATGGGGTTAGCCTTTACCCTGCTGTATATATGCCTGCTCGTACTCCGCGTAAAAACCTTGCTGCTGCAACAAAAAATTCGTAGGATTCGTCATTTATAATTGCTAGACAAACTCAGTTTTCTGTTATAAATGACCAACCAAATAACCTATTGGAGCTGCCATGACTTTTGTTGTTACTGATGCCTGTATAAAATGCAAATATACCGATTGCGTGGAAGTATGCCCGGTCGATTGTTTTTACGAGGGTGAAAACATGCTGGTCATCAACCCTGATGAGTGCATAGATTGCGGCGTCTGTGAGCCGGAATGTCCTGCTGAAGCCATCCACCCGGAATCTGATGAACTGCTCAAATGGGTGGAATTAAACCGCGAATATGCTGCGAAATGGCCGAATCTGACCACCAAAAAGCCAGCCGCGCCGGATGCCGATGATTTTAAAGGCGTAGAGGGTAAATTTGAAAAATTTTTCAACCCTGAGCCCCCTAAGAACTGATAAATAGCCCTGTTTTATCAGCCTGCCGGCATTTATCTGGAATGTATCACAAATAAATAATAAATCCTTTCTTTTCTCTTAATTATGTGTTATGTTGTCGCTTGTTTTTAGATGGCATTACATTTTATAGTGGGTGTTCTTATAAAAACATGCTATATATAGAGGAATTCAAATTTAATAGTTTAAATATAAGTTAACCCCTGCAGTTATCTGCAACAACATTGCGTTAGGAAAGTCTATGCCTCAGAAAAACCTAAAAAAGAAATTGGTCAACCAAACAAAAACAACGCAGTCTGCCAAAACAGTATCTAAGAAAATATCAAAGCCAGCCCTTAAAGTAGTGGCTGCTGCTGTGGCTGCGAAAAAACCGGCTGTAAAATCTGCTCCAGCAAAAGTGGTTGATAAAAAAGCGGTAGCAGCCAAGGCCGCATCGCTGAAGGCATTGTATAAAGTTGGTAATTACGTAGTTTACCCAACCCACGGTGTTGGCAAGATAATGGCCGAAGAAACCCAGATGATTGGCGATATTGAACTGCGCATGTTGGTCATTTCTTTTGAAAAAGATAAAATGACCTTGCGGGTTCCGTTGTCACGCGCTTCAGCCGCTGGGTTGCGCCCGGTCAGTTCTGTCGAACAGATGAAGAAAGTATTTGTAACTCTGAAAAGCCGTGCCCGTACCAGCCGTGGTATGTGGAGCCGCCGCGCCCAGGAATATGAAACTAAGATCAATTCCGGCAATATACACTTCATCGCGGAAGTTGTGCGTGACCTGCACCAGAACGTTGACCAGTCTGAGCGTTCTTACAGCGAGCGTATGATCTATGAATCAGCACTTTCCCGCCTGGTTGGCGAACTCGCTGCCTGTGAAGGTACTGATTACAAAACTGCTACCGATAAGCTGATGAAGCTGTTGCGTGCCAAGGTTGCCGCCGCTGAAGCTCTTAAAGAAGCTGCATAAAATTCCACCTCTCCCTCTCCCTTTGGGAGAGGGGCGTGGTGAGGTTCTTTTTTCATTACCAGTTACCAGTTACCAGTTGCCGGTTACTAGTTTGCTGGTAACTAGTAACTCGTAACTGGTAACTCCCCGCTATGACCTATAACACTTTCGGACATATTTTCAGATTCACCACATGGGGTGAGAGCCACGGCGAAGCTATCGGCTGCGTTGTAGATGGTGTACCGCCACTTATTGATCTATGTGAGGCGGATATCCAGTCATGGTTGGATAAGCGTAAACCTGCCCAATCACGCTATACAACCCAGCGTCAGGAGAGTGATACGGTAAAAATCCTTTCTGGTGTATTCGAGGGCAAAACTACCGGAACGCCTGTTTCCCTGATAATTCATAATGAAGACCAGAAATCCAAGGATTATTCGGAAATAAAGGACAAATTCCGCCCGGGCCATGCTGACTACACCTACCAGCAAAAATATGGCATCCGTGATTACCGTGGTGGCGGGCGTTCTTCGGCCCGGGAAACGGCGATGCGGGTGGCGGCAGGGGCGATTGCCCGTAAAATATTGGGAAATAGTGTAATCATCCGTGGTTCAATGGTGCAGATGGGTGACGATAAAATAGACAGTAATCTGGCCAGAATCAGCGAAATTGAAAATAACCCGTTCTGGTGCGCTGATGCGCAGGCAGCGGCACGTTGGGCCAGCAAGCTCGATGAAATACGCAAGGATGGCTCCTCGATAGGTGCGGTTATTGAGGTTATTGCGGAAGGTGTTCCGCTTGGGCTGGGCGCGCCGGTATATAAGAAGCTCGATGCTGATATTGCCGCTGCTATGATGGGTATAAACGCTGTAAAAGGCGTTGAAATTGGTGATGGGTTCGCTGCTGCGGCCTTAAGTGGTGAAAAAAATGCCGATTGTATGCGCACCGAAAACGGTAAAGTTGTTTTCAAGTCCAACCATGCCGGTGGGATACTCGGTGGTATTTCTACGGGCCAGCCGGTGGTGGTGCGCTTTGCTGTGAAGCCGACCAGCTCTATATTAAATGAGGTGGATACTATTGATATCCACGGGAACAATACCACCATAATGACCAAGGGCCGCCATGGCCCGTGTGTCGGCCTCCGTGCCGTACCAGTGGGCGAGGCGATGCTGGCCTGTGTGCTAGCTGATCATTATTTGCTGAATAAAGCCCTTGGAAAATAACCTGTGCTATTTACCTGCTGGTGGCTGAAGCTGAAGCTGTAGCGGATGCTGCTTTTACAGTTTGCACGGCCGCTGCCTCAGGCGAATTAGCGTAGGCAATTTCGCTCTTACGGAATATTTCCCGTTCTTTGTTTATCTGCGCTAGAATTGCCGGATCGAGCCCAGCGATAACTTCCGGACCTTTCTTTGGCTCTTCTGCTCCAGAATGGCCTTTATCATCATGATGTCCAAATATTCTTTTCAGGTCAATACCAAGCATGTCGGAGAAAAGTTTTAATACAATCTCCCACCAGTCTTCTTCTTTTGCTTTTTCTGCTCCGGGCTTTTTAGGTTTATTAGCGGCTTCGAGGGCTGTATCAGTAAATACCTGTGCTGCTTCTTCAGAGACTTTTAAGCCGGTGGTTTTTTCAATGTCTGCGATAATGGATTTGGGATTGGCTCTCAGTTTGGCTTTGTCAGCATCACTCAAATTGTTGGCAGTACCTGCAATGTCAGCCAGAAACTGTTTATTATCTTCAGCTTCTTTTTTAGAGATTATCCCGTCACCATCTTTATCCAGCGCTTTTTTAACGGCTTCTACCCGCGCCCGCTCTGCCGCTGCCCGGTCAAGAGGGGTGGAAAGCTCTGCTTTAAGGGCTTTTATTGCTTCCGGCGTAAACTCCAGGCCGATGCCTTTATAGCGCTCGATAAGCACTTTATCATCTATATTTTTTATGTTGGAGAGCGTTGCTTTTTCTTCGGGAATAGTGCTCTCTTCCATTCGCAACTTTATATGCGCTGCTAAAGCCTTGGCCTCGACTTCATCAACTTTTCCGTCATGGTTGATGTCGACGGTGTCTTTTATAACTTTGCCCATCTGCTGGGCGGTAAGGCCACCAAAAATGGCTACTGACAGTTTTTCCCGGAACCCTAACTCTGTATCACCATAGCCCATGAAATGCCTTTATATATTATCTCTTAACCCAGATTAGCTGCGGTTGCTGGTGTTTCCTGAGGTTTAGCTGCACCGGCATATAGCACTTCATGGCTTGCGGCCATTGCTGCCCCACTGGCTGCCATAACCGCACGTTCACCCCTTGCCAGAGCCAATATATCCGGAGAAAGATCTTTAACGTTGTTTTGTGGTTTTTGCGGTTGTTCTTCTGCTACTAATCCAACTTTCTGTGCGGTTTGCTGCATTCCGGCAACATTTATATTTCCACCGCTATAGGTGGCTTGAGCTGTTGCCTCGCTGGTCAGGTTATCAACAGCCACCTGGTTACCTTTACCAAAACCCAAAGCATTGGCTACTGCTATAACCCTATTCCTAATTGCGCTGAAACTGCCTTTTTCTGGCTCTTGACCGGTGGCAGCTTCCTGCCCATTTATGTCAGGGAGTGTCTGGCTGGATTTTGCGCTGGATGCTTCACTTACCTGACTGCTATTGGCACTGCTGCTGCCGTTGCCGGTTGGGGCAGGGGTGATAACACCGGAGTCCGCAGTAATTTTAACAGGTGTCGATACCCCGGAACTTCCTGCTGAAGCTTGTTTTGATGATAGAGGTGCGGCCATAAAAAACCCTTTTTTACACTAATTCCAGTTTACAGTTTACCAGCTTATTCCAGCTTTTGTGTGAAGCTTTTGTGACAATTGAAAAAAATTAAAAAACCTTGGTAAAAAAACAACTTTCCTCCCCAGTGTGGCAGGCCGGGCCAACCTGTTCAATTTTAAGCAAAATAGCGTCGTTATCGCAGTCAAAGTAACATTCCTTGAGGGTTTGGGTGTGGCCGGAAGTTTCACCTTTGCGCCATAAAGCGCCCCGCGAGCGTGACCAATAATGAACCTGCCGGCTTTCCAGGGTTTTTTGCAGGGAATCGGAATTCATCCAGGCGAGCATAAGAACCGCCCCGGTTTTAGCGTCCTGCGCAATCGCCGGCACGAGGCCATCTTTATCGAATTTTACTGACTGTATAAGCCTTGGGATATTCTGCATCATGCGCGCAGTTTATCCTATAAATACCCTATTGTCACCTTTAACCAGCACAGAAATTATTTAGACAGGATACTTTGAGCAACTGCCTCGGCGATTTTAATGCCATCAACCCCGGCGGAAAGTATCCCCCCGGCGTAGCCAGCACCTTCTCCAGCCGGGAAAAGCCCTGTGGTGTTAATGCTCTGTAGGGTGGCATCATCACGTTTGATGCGCACAGGCGATGAGGTGCGGGTTTCAACGCCGGTGAGGATTGCGTCAGCCATGTCGTAGCCCTTTATCTGGCGGCCAAAAGCAGGTATGGCTTCGCGTATTGCGCTTATGGCGTATTCGGGCAGGCATGTTGCCAGATCGGTCGGGGTCACTCCCGGTTTGTAAGAGGGAATAACACTGCCCAGCGATGTTGATGGCCTGCCGGCGATGAAGTCCTCAACGCGCTGTACCGGTGCTGCGTAGCTGCTGCCGCCGGCGATGAAAGCGGCTGATTCCCATTTGCGCTGGAAATCAACGCCAGCGAGGGCCGCGCCCGGATAATCATGCTGTGGTGTAATGCCAACCACGATACCGGCATTGGCGTTGCGCTCGGCGCGGGAATATTGGCTCATGCCGTTGGTTACTACGCGCTTTTCTTCCGAGGTGGCGGCAACAACGGTCCCGCCCGGACACATGCAGAAACTATAGACATCACGCCCGTTGCTGGCATGGTGGACCAGCTTGTAATCAGCGGCCCCAAGAATCGGGTTCCCGGCAAATTTGCCGAAGCGGGCAACATCAATCAGCGATTGCGGGTGCTCAATACGAAAGCCGATAGAAAAAGCCTTTGCTTCCATGTAAACCCCGCGCTCAGAGAGCATCTGGAAGGTATCGCGTGAGCTGTGGCCGATGGCAAGCACCACATGGTCGGCGGCAATATGTTCGCCGTTTGCCAGAATTACACCGCGTATCTGGCGCTTCTGATCAATATCGAGATCGGTAACACGGCTTTCAAAACGGTACTCACCGCCAAGTGATTCTATAGTTGCGCGAATATTTTCGACCATTTTTACCAGGCGGAAAGTGCCTATATGGGGGTGCGCTTCAGTCAAAATTTCCGGCGGCGCTTCGGCCTTTACAAATTCAGTCAGGACTTTGCGGCCAAGGTGACGCGGGTCTTTTATCTGGCTGTAAAGTTTGCCATCGGAAAAAGTCCCGGCTCCGCCTTCACCATACTGCACGTTGGATTCGGTGTTCAGTATCGCTTTACGCCATAGTTTCCAGGTATCCTTGGTGCGTTCACGCACTACTTTGCCGCGCTCCAGTATAATAGGTTTAAAACCCATCTGCGCCAGCAGCAAAGCTGCAAAAAGACCGGAAGGCCCAGCTCCTATGACCACCGGGCGTTTCGCAATATCAGCCGGGGCTTTCGCTATAAAGCGGTAGTCTATATCCGGTGTTGGTTTAACATTAGCATCTTTCCTGAAACGGGCGAGGATGGCGGCTTCATTCTTCACCTCCACATCAAGAGAATAAATTAGCATTATGGCCGATTTCTTGCGCGCATCATTGGCCCGGCGGAACACGCTGCAGGATATAAGGTCGGAAGCATCAATACCCAGACGGGCGGCCGCAGCCTTGGCTATGGCCTCTGGCTGGTGATCGAGCGGAAGTTTGATTTCGGTGAGGCGGAGCATTGGTCTATTATCTGTTTAGCTAAAGCGAATGGCTGGGGCGCCAGGATTCGAACCTGGGTATGACGGAATCAAAATCCGTTGC
>CAZUXB010000057.1:0-7279 GCA_964624555.1 uncultured Rickettsiales bacterium
GAGAGGGAACAGGCATAGGACTTTACATGTCAAAAATTATTATCGAGAAAAACAGCATCAGGTTTTTTTATATCTTCTTTGTTACCTTCTATCATGCTTTCCGGAAGCCCGATCAGCGATATATCATCTACCCCAATAACTACTGCGGCCACATACTCACCACTGTTAAGCTGAACCCTTTGCATACCACGATAAAAAGGCACCGCCCATTTAACATAAGGCATGGAACGCACCCTGAAAAAATCATTATAGCGGAGCGGAATCGCAGTTTCTAATTCCTTTACCCCGGTTTTTACAACCCAGACATCAGCCTGGGGAATATCCGACACAACACTATAGACACGCACCATTATACCCATAAAAATTGCAGGCTGCTGCGCCATCATAAGCGCACAGGAGGCAATGCCAAACACCATGGCGTAAAATTTGGCCTTGTTCCTAACCAGCATTTTTATTGCGATTTTATACATACTAGGCCGCTATTTTCTGATATACATCTATCAATTGCTTACAAACTATTTCCGGATTATATGCGCCAGTTCTTTTGTAAGACTCATTTCCCATTTTTTCCTGCAACTCCGCAGAAACAGCCAACTCATTCAGGCGTCCTGCCATTTCTTTGTGATCGTACCCGTCTACAATAAAACCATTACTACCATCATCAACCAGCTCATATGCAGAAACTATTTCTTTAGTAACTATAACTGGCTTTGCAAAACGCATCGCTTCCAACACAACTATTGCCTGCGCTTCAACTAACGATGGAAGCACAAAAACATTGCAATCGCGGTAGTAGCCTGAAAGCGTATTGTGCGGAAGGAAACCAAGGAACTCAACATTTTTGGAAATAGCAAGCTCCTCGCAGAGTTTTTTTAATTTTCCTTCCTGCTCGCCACAACCAGCAATTCTAAGCCTGCTGGCTGGAAAAATCCTTAAGTGTTCAGCAAAAGCCTTAAGCAGTAATGGTATATTCTTTTCCTTGTTCAACCTGCCTACATAAAGCACATTAAAAATGTCATTTTCTTTCTGGATTTTTTCTAAGGAAGAACTAATGCCGATATTAAAGAAATCACGCGTTAACGGGTTAGTGATATAAATTACAGGAACCGTTACACCTCTAACCTTAATACGCTCTACAAGATTTTGAGATGGCGCAATTACAGTATCCATTTTGTTACAGAACTGTTTAATTAAATATCTTATAATTGGCCTTAGAGGTCTTAATAATAACAATTGCGTTAAATGATCCTCAGTCATATGGAATGTTGCTAATTTAACCAAATTCATTCCCTTACAAGATTTATATGCTAATATAGTCAAAAAACTCCAATAGTGGAAATGTGCAATCCCAACATTATTTTCTTTTATTATTTTTCTGATATTTTTAGGAGTTGCCAAAGCCTGGTAAAAACCAGCTATCTTAAGTGAAAACGCCCTGTATATTTTTACCCCGTTCCATACTTCAACTTCCGGCTCCCCGGTACGTTTTGAAGTTATCACAACCACACCGTAGCCATTATTTACCAGCTCCGCACACATAATTTGCAAATGCATACCTACACCAGTAGCTGCTGGTATAAAATCATCCGATATGATCAATATTGTTTCTTTTTTTCGTTCCATAATAATAAGCAAAAAATAAAGAAGATGATTTGTTACCGCTAAATATTGTTAACCCTGATAATCCCACTAATATCCTAGTGCTAACAGGTTTAATAAGCGTAAATAAGAATGTTGCAAAATTTTATATGCGATGATTTTGTAATATTTTGACTTCATCTACATGTATTACAAAATATTACATAAATAAATAATATTTATATATCAGCATGCTAGGCTAATAATAAAGCCAATTTGGTATAGCATAATAACTGTTACAACTATATGAATACTTTTATAATATTTAATCAATTATATAAAATTTTATAAAAATTGTCTTAAAATTGTAATAATAAATCACTTTGAATTAACCTATACATGCTATACCTTAACTTATAGATAATATATTAATAAACCAATATTAGTGTATAGGACATTTGTGCAAGCAATTCAATTAAATGCGGTAAATGATTACGGCCATACACATAACGGCTATTTTAACTTTAAAGAACTGTATGATAAGGTTTTTATAGTAAAGAGAGCATTAACTCCAGAAGATATAAAAGAAGCTCATAGAATCCGTTATCAAGTATATTGCATTGAAAACCAGTACGAAAACCCAGAACAAAGTGTATTTGGCGAAGAAACTGATGAATATGACGATAATTGCATAACCAGCCTGCTTATCCACCGCCATACCGGCCTAACAGTTGGTACTGTGCGGGTTATTCTTCCTGATACCAATAATCTTGATAGTTGCTTACCAATACAAAAACTGTGCGATATTAAAAAGTATGACAGTGAGTATGATCCAGCAGTAGCCGGTGAGATATCGAGATTCTGCATCTCAAAGCAGATGCGCAAAAGAATTTGCGACACCAGCCAGTATCTTGGGTTTTATGAACCAGACCCTAATCATAAAATCTGTACCCATGAAGATAAACTCACTAAACGCGCTATTCCCTACGCTGCGCTTGGCTTAGTTAAATCAGTATTTGAAATCAGCGCTGAACATAATATGCATTATATTTATGCCGCGATGGAACCATTCTTGATACGTTCACTAGGTATGCTAGGTATACCTTCTACCCCTTTAGGCCCGGTAGTAGATTATCATGGCAAGAGGCAACCTGCTAAATTCAGGGCGATCGAAGCCTATGAGAATTGTAAGAAACATAACTACGATACCTGGAGAATTATCTCGGATAATGGTAGGTTGCATGCACAAGAGCTGCTGGCCCTGGAGCATGAAGCACAAAAAAGAAACTGCCTGTTTTTATAACCGCTTTTACTCAGTAATACATAACTCTTCCAACGGCTTGCGGACTGAGCGGTATTTTATAACCGGATTGCATGCCCTGCCCAAACGCCCTGCAAATATTATACTATCATCTGGAAGGGCTTTTCCTTTGCGCAAAACCGAAAACTTCCGGGCTACCTTTGACGCCATTTTCACCATTAATGGGTCTTTGCTGAAATTATCCCCGCTACGCCCGCATGCCGAAAAAAACACAGAGGCATAAGAAGGCTGCATAACCAAACCAAGGCTGGTTACTGTAAGCCAGAACCTCTGTATCTTCCTGCCATACTTAATAGCACCTTCAATATCTGTATTGATAAAATTTGGGTCCTTGGCCAGCATTATAAAATGCCCTCCAGAGCGCATACCCGGAATAATTGCCATTTCCAACTGGGTAGAAAATGTTCCGCCCATGTAGCGACTGGTAAACCTAATAACCTGCTCTTTTTTAATAGCCATCCGCAGGCTGAACCTCATCACCGGATCAAACGGCATGCTTTTCACCGGCATCCCGTCAGGGCTGAAATTATTTTTCCAGTCCAGCCTCTTTTTAATTACCGGGTATTCTTCCGGGGCATTTATATGTATTGCCAAGGCAGAAGCATTTAAATCTGATACCTGCCATTTTTCCTTTAAAGTTTCATACCATTCTATTTCCAACTCATCACCTATAGATTCGGCCAGAGCTTGCTTCTCTTTTTCCGTGAGTGGAATATTCCGGTAAGGATAGCGGTTCACCGACCTGGCTTCAATATAAGGAGCCAGATTATCTGGTTTAATAGAACTATCCTCTACACACCTCATCCTTACACTATAATGGTGGCCATCTATCCCCATATGTTCAAATTCAACCCTATAGCCAAGCTCGCTTGCTGCTATAGCAGCAGTTTCAAGCAATATACCAAGGGAAGTAAAAATTGGATTATGGTGTTTGCCACTCTCATACAAACTATCGTAGGTGGTAACCGTTATTATATCGGCAGCACAATCATCGATAATTTTGAACCGCCATAATTGTGTATTATCACCACTCGGTGCCCAGCGCGCCCGATCAAGTATTTTCTCCACAGGCCGCGTATAAATTTTTTTGTCGCCACTATTATGTTTTATTATGTCTGTAATATGGCGGTTGATAAAAAATGTTTTGGCCAGGAACAGCGGGTTTCTTTTACCAAACGGCACATACCCAACCTTATGTTTATTCAAATACGCATCAAAAAGATGGTAATACGGAGCCGCATACACCTCTCCGCGTTTCAGCAATATTTTTATAGCTTCCGCCGCCGTTACCCCGGCACATAAATTACAGGCTATCATGGTCGATGGCCCTTCCTTGCCCGCAATATTAACCTTGCTTTCATCAACAAGGTAATGACGGTGGACAGCAAGTGGCGAAATCCCGGCCATAAACCTTGCATATTGCTCCAACTCCGGCCTTCCCTCAAAACCAAAATATTCCTCGAAAGACATTTTGCCGGGCATAAACACCATATAAGAAGTACCCATTGCCACAGGAGCCGCAGTTATTCCCGGTATGCCCAGCTCATGGCATTTATTAAAAATTATACGGCGGGCAGGAAGGCAGAAAAAATCAATGCCATCCAGGTAAACATCAGCATCTTTGAGAAACTCCCCAACATTTTCCTTGTTCACACCTTCTGGAAATATTTTAAATGTACAGTCAGGATTTATATCCTTTGCCATCCCGGCAATCACTTCCAGCTTGCTCCGGCCAAGGTTACTTATGGTAGCACCAACCTGCCGGTTAAAATTACTAAGCTCAAAATGGTCAAACTCGGCAATGTGGAAATTCTGGATCCCGAGCCTTACCATGGTAAGCAGGTGAACACCCCCTGCCCCACCAAGGCCAGCAATTGCAACCGTTTTAGTGACCAGAGTTTTCTGCTCGGCAGTGGTAAACCAGCCTATATTCCGGTAAAAAGCCCGATCGTAATTGAATGTTGTCATCTGCCTATAATTTTAACAATTTAGCCTTCAAATATAATAATCAATATTTAACATATGGTTACTTTTTTGGGCAAAACTTGACTGATTTGTTTACTATGGTATTGCTGACCCCCTGTTAATATAGGCAATCAGGAGAATTTATGGCGCGGTGGTCTGGTAAAAAAATTGTTATTGTTATTGCTGTCGCCGCACTGGGATACTACGCCTACGGGCATTTTTTCGGGCAGGGCGGCGGTTATGGGCAGATGGGCGGCGCACCACCAGTAAGCGTTGCCGAGGTTATCGAGCGGGAAGTGCGCGGCTGGAACGAGTTTTCCGGTAAATTAGTAGCGGTAGAAAAGGTAGAGATTCGCCCCCAGGTTTCCGGCACAATAGAGTCCATCCATTTCGCTGATGGCGCAATGATCAACAAGGATGATTTATTATTTGTTATCGACCCACGGCCATATGAGGCAGCGTACCAGTCGGCCAATTCTTTATATACGCTGGCGGCAGAAGACCTGAAACGGGCCGCTGCCTTACTCAATTCCAAATCAATATCACAGAGTGACTATGACCAGCGAAAAAATTCTTATGAAGTGGCAAAAGCCAATTCTGTTAAAGCCAAACTGGACCTTGATTATACGCAAGTAAGGTCGCCAATCAGTGGCCGTGCCAGCCGGGCGGAGATAACCGTAGGAAATTTGGTACAGGCCGGATTCGGGCAAGCTCCATTACTTACTACTGTTATTGCCAGCACCCCGATCTATGCTGATTTTGAAATCGATGAAGCAACTTTTCTTAAATATGCCAGCGCCGGTGTAACCAACAACAGCGCGGCAGCAAATATTCCGGTAACCCTCACCCTTGATGGTCTCACCCGCGAAGGCCACGTAGCTTCCTTTGATAATATGGTGAATACTGTCACTGGCACGGTGCGGGTACGCGCTATTTTCAATAATAAAGATGGAGCATTGGTTTCCGGCCTGTTCGCACGGGTCAAAATGGGCGAGCCGGTAAGCCGTAAATCATTGCTGATAACCGATAAAGCCATCGGCACCGACCAAAACAAAAAGTTTGTAATTGTAGTAGGTGCAGAAAATAAAAGCGAACACCGCGATATAGCTCTTGGTGGAGTGGCCGATGGGTTGCGGATTATAGAATCTGGCTTGAAACCGGGTGAAAAAATCATAGTAAGCGGCCTGCAGCGTGTCATGATGCCCGGCCAGCCAGTGACACCGGAAGTTGTACCGATGGACGGACCACCTCCCGCAGCCGCCCCTGCCCCCGCCGCTAAGGAATAACCATGAATATATATTGTCATACCAGCGGAAGCTGGTATCCAGTTTTACTCGCGGCAGCGAGGACAAGAATTATTATTAAGCCGCAGACGGGGCTTTGCTGGATTCCTGCTTTCGCAGGAATGACAGGTAAATGACGAATTATTTGAAAGAGCTATAAAATGAATATCTCGCGTTTTTTTATCGATCGCCCGATCTTTGCTGCGGTGCTGTCGCTGCTGATTTTTCTTGGTGGCTTGATTGCCCTCTGGCAGCTTCCTATTTCTGAATATCCGGAAGTAGTGCCGCCATCGGTGGTGGTGCACGCCATGTATCCCGGTGCCAACCCTAAAGTAATTGCCGAAACCGTTGCCGCCCCGCTGGAAGAACAGATAAACGGCGTGGAGAATATGCTCTATATGTTCTCGCAGGGAACATCGGACGGGCAGATGACACTCACCATTACCTTTAAAATCGGCACCGACCCCGACAAAGCGCAACAACTCGTACAAAACCGTGTAAACCAGGCCCTGCCGCGCCTGCCTGATATTGTCCGCCAGTTTGGAGTCAGTACAGTTAAAAGTTCGTCCGACCTTACTATGGTCGTGCATATCCTGTCGCCGAACAAACGCTATGATGAATTGTATCTAAGCAACTACACCACCCTGAATATAAAAGACCGTATCCAGCGCCTGTCTGGTATCGGGCAGACCCAGATTTTCGGCGGCAGCGATTACGCTATGCGGATATGGCTGGATCCGGAAAAAATCGCCGCCCGCAATTTAAGCGCCAATGATGTGGTGAATGCCATCCGCGAACAGAATGTACAGGTAGCAGCCGGGGTAATCGGTGCTTCACCAGCCGGTAAAGATGTCGAATTGCAACTTAATATAAACACCCAGGGCCGCCTCCAGAACGAAGAGGAATTCGGCCAGATTATCATCAGGACTGATGCAGGCGGAGCAATAACCAGATTGCGTGATGTAGCACGTATCGAGCTTGGCGCTTCGCAATACGCCCTGCGTTCATTGTTGGATAATAAGCCGGCAGTGGCACTGGCAGTTTTCCAGGCTCCCGGGTCAAATGCACTGGAAATTTCCAACAATGTCCGCGCCACAATGGCCGAGCTTAAAAAAGATTTCCCGGAAGATGT
>CAZUXB010000058.1:0-6376 GCA_964624555.1 uncultured Rickettsiales bacterium
TGAGCTGCATCATGGAATACGTATAACTGATGGTGCGATAGTTGCAGCGGCAACGCTTTCTGACCGTTATATTTCCGACCGCTTCCTGCCGGATAAGGCTATTGACCTTATGGATGAAGCGGCTGCCAGACTGCGTATGGAAGTTGACAGCAAACCGGAAGAATTGGATGAGGTTGACCGGCGCGTTATGCAGCTTAAAATCGAACGTGAGGCACTGAAAAAAGAAAAAGATGCCGCTTCCAGAGACCGTTTGGAAAAACTCAATAAGGAATTAGAGGTGCTCGAAAAGCAGAGTGCAGACCTTTCTTCGCAGTGGCAGGCGGAAAAATCACAGCGTGTGAGTGTGCAGAAGCTAAAAGAGCAACTTGAGCAGGCTCACCATGAGCGCGATATTGCCCAGAGGAATGGTGATCTGGCGAAGGCGGGTGAGATTATTTACGGAGTTATTCCTAAACTTACTGAGCAGCTTAAGAAAGCAGAGAGTGAAAGCGAAGCTGCAGATGGTATGGTTAAAGAAGCTGTTACTGAAACAGATATTGCTGCTATCGTTTCACGCTGGACTGGTGTTCCTGTAGAGAAAATGCTGGAAGGGGAAAAAGCGAAGCTGCTTAAGATGGAAGATAATTTGCGTAAGCGCGTGGTCGGGCAGGAAGAAGCCTTGGTTGCTGTTTCCAATGCCGTGCGCCGTGCCCGTTCCGGTTTGCAGGATCCATCGCGGCCGCTCGGTTCATTCTTGTTCTTAGGGCCAACCGGTGTCGGTAAGACAGAACTTTCCAAGGCGCTTGCCGAATTTATTTTTGATGATGAATCGGCACTGCTTAGAATTGATATGTCGGAGTTCATGGAGAAGCATGCTGTATCACGCCTTATAGGTGCCCCTCCGGGGTATGTTGGTTATGAGGAAGGTGGAGTGATAACTGAAGCGGTACGCCGTCGCCCATATCAGGTGATATTGTTTGATGAGGTGGAGAAAGCCCACCCAGATGTCTTCAATATTTTATTACAGGTGCTTGATGATGGCAGGCTCACTGACGGGCAGGGGCGAACTGTCGATTTCCGTAATACCATGATAATACTGACTTCGAATCTTGGTTCGGAATTTCTTGCTAACTCCAAGGAAAAAGATATTTCTGTCAAAACCCGTGAGCAGGTGATGGAAGTTGTGCGCCATTCTTTCCGCCCGGAATTTTTAAACCGTCTTGATGAAATTATTTTGTTCGGGCGCTTGCAGAAGAGCCATATGGCAGGGATTGTGGATATCCAGATTTCACGTCTGGTGAAACGTCTTGAGGAGCGCAAAATTAACTTGTATCTTGATGATTCCGCCCGCGATTATCTGGCCGATAAAGGCTATGACCCGATGTATGGCGCGCGCCCTCTGAAACGCATAATCCAGAAGGAACTTCAGGACAAGCTGGCAAGCGCAATTCTTGCCGGGCGCATAAATGATGGGCAGGAGGTGAAGGTAACTGCGTGGGAAGGTGGCTTGAAGGTTTAAAATGCTTTATCTAATATTTCCCATTGGCGACTTTTTTTATCAGTTTTGCATCATTTGAGCTAATATCGTCTGGTACATAGCTTACGTTGGTTACATCACTGCCGGAAAAATATTTATAAAACATCAAAGCTGCCAGATAACTGCCATAAATGGTGGGATGGTTGCCATCCTCATATAGGGGGAAGGTTGGATGATATGAGCGCAACACTTCCCATGCCTTTCCCACATTTACCATGCTGATACCATTATCGTTGGCCAGTAATTCATAGTTACTCTGAATTAAGCCATAGAGAGTATGTTGCAGGGCAGGAATTTCATTGTATAACTCAAAACCATCATCATAGCGCCAGGTGACATATAATACCGGCTTACTACCGGAAATTTGCGCTTCCCGGATGAGTTTAGCTCCATAACTTAAAAAGCTTGCGTTGGCAGTATAGTTCTGCTGTTCGTTGCTGCGTCCTTGTAATACCACATAATCCCATTTTTGTTTTAGTAGTGATTGTACAACAGGATCGTTCCAATGATCTTCAAAACGTACGCCACCAGGAGCATGTATTTTAATCAGGTATTTTTCTTTTGCAGCGGCCGAGTCGGCTATTTTGCGTACCATTAATGGCATATCATGGTAAAAAGTTCGGCTGTTGCCGATGAATAAAATGTTTCGCGCCGGACGTGAATCAAGTTTGTCATATATACTTTGCTTGAAGTCCTGTACTTGCGGTAAAAACCAAGCCGCTATCGCAACGAGGATGGAAAGTATAATAATTCTTATAGTGGAAGACATTTATCCTAATTCAGAGAACCGGTTCCCTGTTTTTCATCAGCCATAGCCACCGTCTTTCCCCGGCCGATTGAAGCGAGGCGAGCCTCAAGCTTATTCATTTTGCTCTTAAAGGCGGCTAACTCTTTGCCCTGAAGGATATTGCCAGTTTTGAATTTCACGTTTGCCGGGTTTACCTGCTGGTCATTTACCAGGATTTCGTAGTGGAGATGCGGCCCGGTAGTAGCCCCGGTCATTCCCACATAGGCAATAATCTGCCCTTGTTTTACATGCTTGCCTGGAGAGACACCAGAAGCGTAACGGCTTAAATGGGCATAGGCGGATGAATATTTGCCGTTATGTTGAATCTTCAGGTAATTGCCATAACCGTTCTTTGCTGATGCGCTCATCACAATCCCGTCACCGGCAGCGTAAATCGGTGTGCCGATCGGTGCGCCGAAATCCACACCTTTGTGCATTTTGCTATAGCCAAGGAGCGGGTGCTGGCGCATACCAAAGGAAGAAGTTATTTTTGCGCCGTTAATTGGGGTGCGGAGCAGAGCCTTGCGGATACTTTCACCTTTTTCATTGTAGAAATCGGCTACCCCATCCTTATCGGTATAACGGTAAATTTTTAATACACGGCCACCAAGGTTCAGTTCAGAAAAGACAAAATTCCCATTTCCGGCAACAGTTCCATCGTTTGTTTCCATGCGTTCAAACAGCACATCTATGGAGTCACCCTTTTTGATATCGCGCTGGAAGTCAACATCATAGCTGTAAGCATTGATCAGTTCATTAAGCATAGAAGCAGGAATACCAGCATCGGCACCGGTTTGGTATATGCTGCTATCAATAGCGCCGCCGACATGAGCTAATTTTTTGATTAAGGGGACATTAGTCTTTTTTACCTGGAACCTGCCATCTTCAGTGCGGTTCAGTTCAATGGTGGAAATGCCAGAAACAGGTAGTTTTAGTTCACTTACAACTATATTGCCATTTGCATCCTTATCAGTTTTTACGGTTACAACACTGCCAACATCCAAACGGCGGTGGTTAAATACGCCGCGAATGGCATCGGATGTTTTTTGCGCCTCATCTGCTGGAATACCGGAATCAGTAAGCAGGCTGATGAAAGTGCTGCCCTTTTTTACTTTAAGTTCGAGAGTTTGGGCAATGTTGGTACTGTTATCATGTTGTTCGGATGCAGAATTATCTGGAAGTCTTGGGGGCGTGATCTCAGCCGGTGCTGCACCGACGATTTCATCCAGATGTGCGCTGTCCTGTGAGTTTATAATCAACATTTCAGGAGGTTGTTGCACATAAGCAACTGACGATGCTGTGCCGAATATAGGCGTCAGGGCCGAAGTGCAGCCTATGCTGAATGCGACGCCAGCAGCAAACCATGAAAGGCGTACTTTACGGAGTTTAGAAGCGGAAGCCGAGCGGCACACTATCTTAACTGGGTATGTGTTGTTATACTCGTTCATTCCAATACATTTAATAAAAATTAATAAACAAAAGTCCGCAAAATATAAAATATCCTCCAACTAGATAGGCGATTTTTTCTTCTATGCCAACCAAAAAAATACAAAAGTACATTTTTTTGCATTTTTATATAATTTTAGCTTGACTGAATAATAATAGATAATTAGTTTGCGTGCCTCCGCCAAACGAGGCCGATACTACCTAAGACATTGAAAAGCATAGGAATATGTTAAAAGTGCTGTGGTAAGTCCCTTGTTTTTAAACGGAGTATGAGTTTTTAGCTTGTGTAATTTGTTGTTTTGTCAGGCTAAATAATTGTTAAAAACATTTGAAATATAAGGGTATATTGAATGCCAACAATCAATCAGTTGGTCCGCAAGGGTCGCGAGCCTCTACAAAAGCGTAATAAAACGCCAGCACTGAAAGCATGCCCGCAGAAGCGTGGCGTTTGCACTCAGGTGAAGACTGTAACTCCGAAAAAACCGAACTCAGCGCTTCGTAAAGTAGCGCGTATTCGTTTAACTAACGGTTTTGAAGTGTTCGGATATATTCCCGGCGAAGGCCATAACCTGCAGGAACACAGCGTGGTGCTGATCCGCGGTGGCCGCGTAAAGGATTTACCTGGTGTTCGCTACCATATTATCCGTGGTACGCTTGATACCCAGGGTGTTAAAAACCGTAAACAGTCTCGCTCCGCATACGGCGCGAAACGTCCTAAGTAGTGATTAGTGGCCAGTGGCCAGTGATTAGTGAGAAAAGAATATTAATTTTTGAAAGAAGGAGGAGTGGAAATTTAGGTTGATGTTTTGCTGGCGGTATTATTACTGACCACTGACCACTGACCACTGACCGCTGAAATCTATGTCCCGTCGTCACGCTGCAAAAAAACGAGTAATTTTACCAGATGCAAAATTTGGTGATGTTGTTCTCACTAAATTTATTAATACTATGATGTATGATGGTAAAAAATCAGCTGCAGAGGCTATTGCTTACGAGGCTCTTGATATCATACACAAGAAAACCAGTGCGGATCCTCTCAAATTTTTCCATGATGCACTCAATAATATAAAGCCATCTGTTGAAGTTCGTTCTCGTCGTGTTGGTGGTGCTACTTATCAAGTTCCGACTGAAGTTCGTGAAGAGCGCCGTCTGGCACTTGCTCTGCGTTGGCTTATAGAAGCTTCCCGCAGCCGTAAGGAAAAGGCTATGCGCGACCGTATCGCTGCAGAGCTGATGGATGCAGCCAATGGCCGTGGTGGTGCGGTTACTAAACGTGAAAACACTCATAAAATGGCAGACGCGAACAAAGCGTTCTCGCATTATCGCTGGTAGTGGGGAAATAGAAGAAAATGGCTCGTAATACACCACTTAAAGATTATCGTAACATCGGCATATGCGCACATATCGACGCAGGTAAAACCACGACTACAGAACGTATTCTTTACTACACTGGTAAATCACACAAGATCGGTGAAGTGCACGAAGGTGCCGCCACTATGGACTGGATGGAACAGGAACAGGAACGCGGTATCACCATTACCTCCGCGGCTACCACCTGCTTCTGGAAGAATCACCGCATCAATATCATTGATACCCCGGGTCACGTAGACTTCACTATCGAAGTAGAGCGCTCCATGCGCGTACTTGACGGTGCGGTTACCGTGTTCGACTCGGTTGCCGGTGTGGAACCGCAATCAGAAACCGTATGGCGCCAGGCTGACAAATACAGCGTGCCGCGCATTTGTTTTGTGAATAAAATGGACCGTATCGGCGCGAACTTCCAGCGTTGCGTGGATATAATGATCGACCGCTTAGGCACCGTGCCCCTGGTTATCCAGCTTCCTATCGGCAGCGAAGATAAATATGAAGGTATCGTTGACCTTATTAAAATGGTGGAAGTTGTCTGGAAAGGTGACGAGCTCGGCGCGAAATTCGAAGAACAGCCGATCCGTGCGGAACTTGCTGAAGCCGCTAAAGCCGCCCGCGTGAAAATGATCGAAACCGCCGTTGAAATGGACGATGCGGTGATGGAAAAATATCTCGGTGGCGAAGAACCAACCGAAGCAGAACTGAAAGATTGCATTCGTAAAGGTACGGTAATTTTCAAATTCGTTCCTGTTCTCAACGGCGCTGCTTTCAAGAACAAAGGTGTTCAGCCGATGCTGGATGCGGTGGTTGATTTCCTGCCAAGCCCGCTTGATATCGGCGCTACCGAAGCGATCGATGTGAAAACCGAAGGCACCGTAAAACGCGAACCGAAAGATGATGAAAAATTCGCCGGTCTTGCTTTCAAAATTATGACCGACCCATTCGTAGGTTCGCTCACCTTCGTGCGTATCTATTCCGGCAAGCTGGAATCTGGTTCATACGTGCAGAACACCGTGAAAGACAACCGCGAACGCGTGGGCCGTATGCTACTCATGCATGCTAACTCTCGTGAAGACGTGAAAGAAGCCTATGCTGGCGATATCGTGGCTCTGGCTGGTCTTAAAAATACTACCACTGGTGACACGATTTGTGATGTTGACGCGCAGGTTATTCTTGAGCGCATGGAATTCCCGGAACCAGTTATTGAGTTGGCTGTGGAACCAAAAACCAAAGCCGACCAGGAAAAAATGGGTATGGCG
>CAZUXB010000058.1:6386-7234 GCA_964624555.1 uncultured Rickettsiales bacterium
TTCAGAAGATCCATCTCTGCGTCTTTCTACCAACGAAGAAACCGGCCAGACCATTCTTAAAGGTATGGGCGAATTACACTTAGAAATCATCGTTGACCGTATGAAGCGCGAATTCAAAGTGGAAGCAAATGTTGGTGCACCACAGGTAGCTTACCGCGAAACCATCACCCGACCGTTCCAGGTTGACTATACTCACAAGAAACAAACCGGTGGTTCTGGTCAGTTCGCACGCGTGATCATCGACCTCGAACCGCTTAAACCGGGTGAAGGCTTCGTATTCGAAAGCAAGATTGTGGGTGGTTCAGTGCCAAAAGAATATATCCCAGGTGTTGAAAAAGGTCTTGATGCCTCGATCAGCAACGGTGTGGTAGCAGGCTTCCCAACTATCGACTTTAAAGCGACCTTAGTTGATGGTGCATACCATGATGTGGATTCTTCGGCTCTCGCGTTTGAAATCGCCGCGCGCGCCGCATTCCGTGAAGGTATGCCGAAAGCGGGCCCGGTTCTGCTTGAGCCGATCATGAAAGTGGAAGTAGTGACCCCGGAAGAATATATGGGTGACGTTATTGGTGACCTATCATCACGCCGTGGCCAGGTAACTGGTATGGATTCGCGTGGTAACGCCCGTGTGGTAGATGCGATGGTGCCGCTGGCTTCCATGTTCGGTTATGTAAATACCCTGCGTTCCATGTCACAGGGCCGTGCGCAATATTCCATGCAATTTGATCATTATGAACAGGTTCCATCGAACGTTGCCGATGAAATTAAAAAGAAAGTAGCTTAGGAGAGAATTATGTCTAAAGAGAAATTTGAACGCAATAAACCGCATTGCAACATTGGGACGATCG
>CAZUXB010000059.1:0-7131 GCA_964624555.1 uncultured Rickettsiales bacterium
CAAACAGCGATCGCATCGGGCCTCCCAGACACCGTACAACCCGCTGTTTTTCTAGTTTGTCGAGCTATTTTAAAACCTGTTATACCTATTTTTTCCATAATATATATTATACGACAATTGGATTACTATGAAAGACGATACAAAACATAATGAGGGGGCCATGAATCCTCTGATATCAAAACCAATAACAGCATTGACCGGTAAATGTACCGTGGCTGGTGACAAATCAATATCGCACCGGGCGCTGATGCTTGGCTCACAAGTATTGGGAACCACAAAAATACATGGCCTGCTTGAAGGCGAAGATGTACTGCGCACAGCTACTGCCCTTAATTCCCTTGGTGTCACCACCTCCCGCTCCCCCGACGGGGTTTGGAGCGTTACCGGGGTTGGCGTTGGTGGCCTGAGCGAAAGCAGCGATGTGCTGGATATGGGAAATTCCGGCACCAGTACCCGTCTTTTAATGGGGCTGGTGACGCCCTATGACTTCACCAGTTTTTTTACCGGGGATGCCAGTCTCCGGAAGCGCCCAATGGGTAGGGTAATTAGCCCCCTGACCCAGATTGGCGCTGAGTTTCAGGCACGCGAGGGGGGTAAGCTTCCGCTCGCCCTGAAGGGTACCAAAACACCTCTCCCGATCACCTATACCCTGCCTGTCGCCTCGGCACAGGTTAAGTCTGCCATTCTCCTTGCCGGGCTGAACACCCCAGGAATTACCACGGTTATAGAGAAAGAAGCAACACGCGACCATACCGAAAACATGCTGGCTTATTTTGGTTTTGATATTAAAACCCAGAAACTTGGTGACGGTTCTTCATCTATTTCCGTAGCTGGCCAGCCCGCACAGAAATTTGGTAAATATGAGATATTCGTACCAGCCGACCCCTCATCTGCCGCTTTTCTGGTAGTTGCCGCCCTCATCTGCCATGATTCCGACATAACAATCAGTAATGTATGTATAAATCCGCTTAGAACGGGGCTTTTTACAACTTTAAAGGAAATGGGTGGAAAAATCGAATTCATCAATAAACGCACGGTTGCCGGAGAGCCGGTCTCCGACATCCACGTTAAACACAGCAAGTTAAAGGCTGTGACAGTCCCGGCAGCACGCGCCCCGTCCATGATTGATGAGTACCCTATTCTTTCCGTAGCGGCAGCTTTTGCCAAAGGTGAAAGCGTTATGCACGGCCTTTCCGAACTCAGGGTAAAGGAAAGTGACAGGCTTACCGCCATAATCGCCGCCCTCACCGCCTGCGGAGTTGATGCTCATGCCGAAAATGATACTCTTTATATTAAAGGATTAGGCGCAGCACCGATCGGCGGCGCAACTGTTACCACCAATTTCGACCACCGGATTGCCATGTCTTTCCTGGTTATGGGGATGGCCTGCCAGAAACCAGTAACCGTTGATGATGCCACTGCCATAGCCACCAGTTTCCCTAACTTTTCCGAGCTATGCAACAGGCTGGGCGGGCGCATATCAGCCCCCTCCTCCTCCCACTCAATAGCACATACCGTTATTTCAATAGATGGCCCGGCAGCCTCAGGAAAAGGTACTCTTGCCAGAAGGTTAGCCGAACATTTTAACCTGGAATACCTCGATACTGGAAGCCTCTACCGGGCAGTTGGGATGAAACTGGTCTATGCCGGGAAAGACCCGAATGATAGAGCAGCGGCAGTGGAAGCGGTACAAACTATCGATGCCGAAGACCTCGCCAACCCACGCCTGCGACAGGAACGCATCGGCAAGGCCGCTTCCGTTATTTCAGCGTTTCCGGAAGTACGGGAAGCATTGCTGCAATATCAAAGGGATTTTGCCAGGAATTCGAAACGTGGCGCAGTACTGGATGGCCGTGACATAGGGACGGTTGTCTGCCCCGATGCCGACCTTAAATTCTTTATCACCGCGACCATGTTCGCCCGCGCCAAACGCCGCCATAAAGAGCTGGAAGGCGAAGGAATAGAGGTGGTTTTTGACTCAGTGCTGGAAGATTTGCGCGAACGTGACGAGCGCGATGAAAAACGCTCCGTTGCCCCTCTCCGCCCCGCCGAAGACGCTTTTATCATTGATACATCAAAACTCGATGCCAGCGAAGTCTTTGAAATGGCTAGCAGTATGGTGAAGAAAAAAACTTAACTAAGCATTTGGATTAGTACGTTTTATATACTCATCAAGGGCATTGCGGATAAGCAGGTTATAGGAGACATGCTCTTTTTTGCCTTCTTTCCTGAAGAAATCCAAGGTGGATTTGGTCAGGGTAAGGGTAGCCCTTTCGGTTCTCACCATATTTGCCAGTTGGGCAGGGCTTGGTAGAAAATCCGGTACGACAGTTATTTTTCCTATTGGTTCGTCAGTTTTTATTTTCTTGCTCATAAATCGCCTTTCCTTTCCGCCACTCCCCGGCACCAATTATACGAATCTTGTTGTTCCTGTAGGTAAAGCGCACGGTTATAATCTTTTTACCTGCTTTACCAACGCAAAACCATCTTTCCTCATCAGAGCTATGCTTTTCATCGTGGAATATAATACGCTTTTTATCAAAAAATGCTTCCTGTGCTAATTCAAAATCAATTTCATGCTTTTTGATATTGGCGGATTCTTTTTTATCATCCCATTCAAAAATCATATTCTAATTCCGCCAGTGTAGCATATAATTATATGCTAATAAAGCATATTATTTTTGGTAAATCAATAGAAAGCAGAGTCATCATTCGCTGTCATGACAAAAAATAGCATAAAACCACTTGCATTTCCTTATTTTATCATTAAAAATCTTCGCCTCTATAAACGATAGCGGTGGTGTTCAGCAGCATTCCGCCTAGAAACATTTTTTAAGAGCAAAAATCCCACATGTAGATTTTTGACATGGATCAACCCAGAAGTGCCTGCTGACGCTTCGCAACAAAGAATGAGTATTATTATGGCACAAGCAGCACAAGCATTTAACGATATTGAGATCGAGGATTTCGGTGCGTTATTCGAAGAATCCCAAACCACTGGCGGCAAAGCCGAGGGTTCGGTAGTTAAAGGTATAATCGTAGCAATCGAAAAAGACGTTGTAATCATTGATGTCGGCATGAAATCAGAAGGCCGCGTTCCGCTTCGTGAATTTTCAGTAGGTGGTGCAAACCCGGAGCTTCGCGCCGGTGACGAAGTTGAAGTTTACCTCGAAAAAATTGAAAACCGTAACGGTGAAGCAATCCTTTCCCGCGAAAAAGCCCTGCGTGAAGAAGCTTGGGTTAAACTGGAAAAAGCCTGCGCCAACTCAGAGCGCGTTGACGGCGTTATCTTCGGCCGCGTTAAAGGTGGTTTCACTGTTGATATACAGGGTGCAGTTGCGTTCCTGCCGGGTAGTCAGGTTGATATCCGCCCTATCCGTGACGTTACCCCGCTGATGCATATCTCCCAGCCTTTCATGATCCTGAAGATGGACCGCAAACGTGGCAACATTGTTGTATCACGCCGCGCTATCCTTGAAGAATCACGCGTTGAAGCACGCAATGACCTGCTTGGTAAGATTGTTGAAGGTCAGGTTCTTGATGGTATCGTTAAAAACATCACCGATTACGGCGCGTTCATCGATATGGGCGGTATCGATGGCCTCCTCCACGTTACCGACATTTCATGGCGCCGCATCAGCCACCCGACCGAAGTTCTTTCAGTCGGCCAGAGCATCAAGGTTATCGTTACCAAGTTCGACCAGGCTACCAAACGTGTATCGCTGGGTATGAAACAGCTCGAATCCAACCCGTGGCAGGAAGCGGCTACCAAATACGCCGTTGGCACCAAACTCCGGGGCAAAATCACCAACATCACCGATTACGGTGCTTTTGTTGAGCTTGAGCCAGGGATTGAAGGCCTCGTCCATGTATCTGAAATATCCTGGGTTAAAAAGAGCGCACATCCTTCCAAACTGGTTTCTGTAAGTCAGGAAGTGAATGTTGTTGTCCTTGATATTGATGTTTCCAAACACCGTATCAGCCTCGGCATGAAACAATGCGAAGAAAACCCTTGGGCAGCTTATGCCGCCAAAGTCAAAGTTGGTGATGTTATCGAGGGCGAAATCCGCAACATCACTGATTTCGGCCTGTTCGTTGGCCTTGATGGTGATATTGATGGCCTCATCCATCACTCTGACCTAAGCTGGACAGAGTCTGGTGATGTCGCGATAAAGAGCCACAAAAAAGGTGAAATGATCAAAGCAAAAATTCTTGCTATCGACATTGAAAAAGAGCGTATCAGCCTTGGCGTAAAACAGCTTAGCGAAGCTCCTGCCGGTGCAATAAAAAGCGAAGAATCTTCTGCAAACCTTGATGGTATTGCCAAAGGTTCAACTGTTACCTGCACTGTTACCGAAGTTCATGACGATGGTATCACCGTAAAGGTAAACGACAATGTTGTAAGCTTTATCAAAAAAGCTGAACTGGCCCGTGAGCGTCAGGATCAGCGCCCTGATCGTTTTGCAGTCGGTGACCGCGTTGACGTGAAGGTAACTTCAGTTGATAAAGGCAAGGTTGTTGTTTCCATCAAAGCACTGGAAACAGACGACCATAAAAAAGCTATAAGTGAGTACGGATCTGAAAACAGCGGTGCCTCTCTTGGCGATATACTTGGTGCTGCTTTAAGTGCCGCAAGTGAAGGTAAGAAGAGTAAGAAATAGTGGTAAGTGCTAGTGCTAGGGACTAGTGGATTTTTTTTCACTAGCCACTAGCACTAGTCACTAGCACTTCTAACGGAGAAAACGATGACCATCAACGCCGATTCGCTTATTGACCGCATATACCTGAAAGCTCAAATCAATAAGTGGCGTTTGCTTGCAATAATATTTGCTGTGGTAGCATTGCTGGTTGCTGGCGGCCAGAATCTATCTTCCGGAATAATTGATGGCGATTACATAGCCCGCATCTCCCTGAATGGTGTAATTGGCGACGACCGTAAAATATATGACCTAATATCCAGTGTCGAAGACGATAAAAACGCAAAAGCGGTTATTGTCTGGCTCGACACTCCGGGTGGAAGCGCAGTAGGTGGCGAGGAGATATATCTTCGCTTACGAAAATTGGCCGCTAAAAAACCTGTAGTATCAGTTATGCGCTCCGTGGCCGCTTCCGCTGGCTATATGATTGCGCTGGGGACAGACCATATTTTTGCCCGCCCCGGCACTATAACCGGCTCTATTGGTGTTTTAATCGAAACCGCTGAAGTAACTGAACTGGCCGATAAGCTGGGTATAAAGCCTATATCCATCAAATCATCCCCTCTTAAAGCCGCCCCTTCCCCCTTCGAAAAATCCACTCCGGAAGCAGAAAAAGTTATAAAAGATATGATTATGAATTTTTATGACCATTTTGTTGATGTTACAGCGGAAAGGCGCAAAATCCCTCGTGAAAAAGTGGTAGCTCTGGCTGATGGACGGGTTTACAGTGGTACACAAGCTGTTGAAAATAAACTTATTGATGCAATAGGTGGTGAGGAAGAAGCCCAGGCATGGCTGGTAAAAAACAAGAATATTCCCACTGGCCTAGATATTTCCGATGTTGAAATTAAGAAGGAAAATCAATTTGTTGACCATTTATTAAATGGGTTGGTTGGAAATTTTTGGCAAAAGAGTGGAGTTGGGCTTGACGGAATAGCGGCTATATGGCATCATTAGTCAATTAATTGCTTCTAGTTCAATAACAAAGACAAAATCCCACATGTGGATTTTGTATAGTTTCTAAGTTGTTTCGGAGATAAAAATGACCAAATCAGAATTAATTCTTCGCCTCTCTAAACGTTATCCACACCTGTACCAGCGTGACATTGAGACTCTTGTCTCTACTGTGTTCGATAGCATATCAAATACTCTGGTTGAAGGTGGTCGGGTTGAGTTGCGTGGTTTTGGTGCATTTTCTATCCGCCGCCGCGATTCCCGCAAAGCACGCAATCCTAAAAACGGCAAAGAAGTGAATATTGGCGAACGTTACGCTATTTATTTCCGCACCGGAAAAGAACTGCGTGAACGTATCAACAAAGCTCAGGTGATGAATTAATCCAAACTGCTTGTTATCCCGAACGCCAGCAAGGGATATTTGCAAAATATAAAATCCGGATGCAGGATTTTATTTGGTATAAAATTTCTTACGCCCGCTTGAAATGACAATATATGAAAACAGTTAAATTTATTGTTCTCCTCCTGCTGGCCTTAGTTTTCATTATTTTTTGCGTAGTTAACCACGGTCCTGTAACCATAAGCCTGTTCCCGGTTCCTTATTCTTTTGATATCCCGGTTTTTGTACTCGCATTGCTATCTATGGCATTTGGCGTGATGATAACTGGTGTGGTTATGAATATAAAATTATTAAAAAACTACAGCAGCAATAGAAAAACCATACAGCGCATGCAGGCTGTCGAAAACGAAATTAAAGCCCTGCGCAGCGAACGCGAACAATCACTACCTGCCCTCCCGAAGCGGTCATGACTGTGTCGGTAAAGATTTGCGGCCTTAGAGATGAAGGCTCGCTACATGCCGTAATAAAATCCGGTGCTGATTATGCTGGTTTTGTCCATCACCTGAAGTCACCACGCCATGTTACAATAGCACAAGCAAAGCAACTTAAGTCGCTGCTGCCAGACACAATAAAGTCAGTGATGGTTGTGGTAAATCCTTCCGATGATCTGTTAACCGAAATAGCACAGCAGGTACAGCCGGATTTTTTCCAACTGCATGGTGAAGAAACTCCGGAACGTCTAAACAACATCCACCAAATTTTTCCTAATACAGGAATCATAAAAGCTATCGCAGTGCGCGGCAGCCATGACATTAAAAATTCCAAAGATTTTTATAATGTCGCCGATTTCATAATGTTCGATGCCAAAACACCGGGAAGCGGTACAAGTTTTGACTGGTCGCTGCTTGCCGGTAACGCACCAGATAAAAACTGGTTCCTCTCCGGCGGGCTAAATCCGGCCAATGTTAAAGAAGCAATCGCTAAAACAGGCGCAAAATTTGTTGACGTTTCCTCGGGAGTCGAGAGTAATCCGGGCGTAAAAGATGCTGGGCTTATTGAGCAGTTTGTGAAGGCGGCTTTATCCTGCTATAGCTGATTATGTAAATACTTTTACATAATCAGCTATGAAAATCGAGTCCG
>CAZUXB010000060.1:0-7076 GCA_964624555.1 uncultured Rickettsiales bacterium
CCTCACCCCGGCCCTCTCCCAAGGGGAGAGGGAGTTTAAAGAGCTCTCTCCCAGAGGAAAAGGGAGAAGAAATAAGTCCCTTAATCCCTTCGCGATAAGTAGGATACAGCAATTTTACGCCCAGTTCCTCTTTGATGCGCTTGTTGCTCACGCGGCGGTTGGCGCTGTAAAACTCGCGGCCCATCGGTGAAATATTGGCCTGGGTAAAAGGTATAAGCGGCGGCGACTCAGTTCCAAGCAGATTGCAGGCATATTCAACCACCTCATGCGCGGCGGCCGGTTCATTATCGCAAACATTATAGATGGCCAGTGGATTTGGTTTGGCGATGGAGGCCAGCACCACCTGCGCAATATCGTCGTTATGGATGCGCGAAAAAACCTGCCCTTCCTTTTCTATACGCCGTGCCGTCTGGTCCATGATATCATCTATCACACTACGGCCCATGCCATATATCCCGGCAAGGCGGAAAACATGGCCACCACGCACCCGCCACTGCGCCTCAGCGACCAAGCGCTTAAGCAATCTTTTATTATTACTTGGACGCAGTTCGCTGGTTTCACTTACCCACGCCCCGCTATGGTCACCATAGACCCCGGTGGTGGAGAAATAGCCTAACCAGTGGTCAGTAGTCAGTGGCCAATGGCCAGTGAGAAGAGGAATAACTATATCACCATTTTCCTGTGGCGGTATGGAAGAAAGGATGCAGTTATAATTTGTAAGAATTTCCGGTGTCACTTCCGAAAATAACATTGCTTCAATGCCCTGCTCCTTGAGCAAAGCGCATTTTTCCGGTGTGCGCGAAGTACCAGCAACTTTAAAACCAGCCGCCAGCGCCGCACGCGCCACCGCCTGTGCCGAAAAGCCAAGTCCAAAAATGAATAAAGATGCGGGTTTCATGCAATGTTTAGTTCCAATTTTACTTTGGCTTTCAAGGCAGCATCTGCAAGCTGTTTATCCAGAGTCGCAAGTGCACAGTTTCGCCTTTTGGCCAGCTCTAAATACGCGGCATCGTAAAAGCTCAAATCATATTTTTCAGCAAGCAAAGCAATTTCAAAAATCGAAGCAACGTCATCAACCACCAAAGGAAAATCCAGCAATAATTTTAAATGATTTTCGTATTCAGATTTTTCTATTCTTTTACGACGCAAAGACTTAAGTAACACTTGCGGCACTTCGTAATAAAATAATGTAGGGACAACTGCCGTATACGCCGAACTCTCAATCAGTTCGTAAAGCTTCCTCGCTGCATCACCCACTTCATCCTGCATGACGGAAGCAACAAAGGCGCTTGCATCAATAACGATCATTTACGCCCTTCATTCTTCCATTCCAAAATTTCTTCTAAAGTTCCTATGGGATGATTCTTGGTCATGGCCCGCATTTTATCCATCAACTCTTTGGCTTTATTGCGCCCATTACTTGCTCCCACAAGCCGCGCTACCACCTCACCACGGTTGGTTATAAGCACTTCCTCGCCGCTTTGGGCAAAAGCCACCAGCTTGGAAAGATTGGTCTTGGCTTCGTGCATTCCTACTTGCATAAACAGGTTCCTTATCTAGCTAATTATCTAGCTAAGTGTAGCATTAATATGTTGTCTATTCAATATATAATTTACCATCTTGAAGACAATTAATTGCTTTTTAAAAGTTATTATATTAGGATGGAAAGACAATTTTGTCATAGTCAGAAATTATAACTAAAAATGCAGGCCCCCTCAACTATAGGTTGCAATACCTGTCATACCGCACTTGTTGCGGTATCCGGTGACAAAACCACTGCCATAAATTGTAGCTCCAGACCCCGCAATAAATGCGGGGTGACAGGTGGGTTTACACTGATTGAATTAAGTATAGTTCTGGTTATAATCGGTTTGTTGGTAGGCGGTGTGCTGGTTGGCAAAGATTTGATAAAATCAGCAGAGATACGTGCCCAGATAAAACAAATTGATGAATTTAAAACTGCGACCAATGCTTTTAAAACGAAATATGGTTATCTACCCGGAGATATGCCACCATCTGAAACAGCACAGTTAGGATTTTTTACCTTTACCGGACCGTATGCTGGAAAAATATGCAATGTCAATGCTTTCGTAGCCCTTGCTTTTGGTAATAATGATGGCTCTATTTCACCGAATGAAAGTATAGTTTTTTTCCAACATCTTTCTCAGGCAAAATTAGTAGCAGGAGAATATGGTGGTAGCCCTACAGCTGCAAATTACCTAGCAACAAGTACGACCGCCTGCCCGGGAAGTTGCCAAGGTGGGAATCCAGTGAATGCCTGTACACAAACAAATGGATGTTATAAATTGTTATATCCTCAAATAAAATTAGCTCCATATCTCCTTGATGCCCGATTGATGGTACAAGCTAGCATTTATTATCCAGGAATATCAACACCTTATTTTGCAAACACATCTCTTCCTAACTTTTTTCAAATTCATGGCACTGCAAATCAGGAATATAGCATAGACAATAAAATTGATGATGGCCTCCCTTTAACAGGAACTGTAAGAGAATATTGGGGAATGTTCGGAGGAAACTGTAATGTTGGGAATCTCTACGATCTATCTCCGGCAACAACCGACACATTGCAATTTTATTGCACGCTTAGTGTGTTATGGTAATCAACAATCAAGTATTTTCACTAAGCCAGTTCACGTATGGCTGCCATAATTCACGCTTGGCATGGCTGCCGACTATCATACCCACATGCCCGGAACCGGGGTGTATGAGTTGCGCTTTTTTGCAGATATTAGCCAGCGGCAGGGCGCAATCATAAGGCACCACATGATCATTTTTGGGAATGGCGATAAAGGTCGGCAGGTTTGCCGGTGGTGGAGTAATTTTTTTCCCAGCAACTTCCCAGCTCCTTGTAATAAGATCGTTTTCCTGCGCCCAGCCAACAAGGCAATCCCTGGCCACACCCGATGTCATCGGCACGCCGTCATTGACCCAGTGTTCCAGCGCCACAAAATCCCTGGCGCTGCGGCTGTTCGGGTCGAGCCCGTTATAACGCCGGAATTTATGCTCAAACACAAACGGGTCGGTTAAGTAAAACATCGACTGGATAATTTCCGCCGGCATAATTTTTTTTTCGGCAATATATTTAGCCATTTCCTTCTGCCATTTTTTTTCGAGAACAAAAGGGGCGAACGCAGGACAGTGAAAATCCCACGGCGTAGCCAGCAGCGCCAGCGAGGAAATATTTCTGCGCTTCAGTTTAACTGCCGCCAGCGCCAGCACCCCGCCCATGCAATAGCCTACTAGGTCTACCGGCTGCGCCGATATTTTGCTGATGAAGTCAATGGCTGGCAAAAGGATTTCGGTAACGTAATCGCTACAGTTATATTCAGTTTCAGTCTTGCCCGGCTTACCCCAGTCAAGCACCAGCGGGTATAGCCCCTGCGCCGCCATATAACGCAGCATGCTGCGCTCAGACTCAAGGTCCAGTATATAATAACGGTTTATCAGCGAAGGAATGAACAACACCACATTGCTCGGATTTTTTACATTCTGCCCGTAATCAAGCAGGCGGGCGTTGCCTTTGTGCCAGATGGCGGGCGGCTCAGTAACATTACGGGAATAGGGCGTCTCATAATAGCGGAGTACGCCCGAGAGCATCTCATTTATCCGGCTTTTTGCTTCCTCGTGGAGAGCTTTTTCCCACAGTTGGCTTTGCAGCCTTTCCGGCGGCATTTTGCTGAGCTTCAAGGGCAGCAAGCCGCTTTTCGCACATTGCCACCCTAAAGGCGAGCTCAGTAAGCAGCCCATGCTCAGGAGCAGATGTATCGGAAGCGTTGGCAGCGGTGTTTGCTTTTGCATTAGGGGCCTGCATGTTCTGGAATAGTTCTAGCATAGCGTGGATAAATTGTTTGTCACCCATCACCGAGGTCATTTGTTTCTGCCACAGATCCATGAATTCTTTTGCAATGTCCTGATATGGGTTTTGGGTCATACGGGTTGTGTCAAATTACCGGAAAATGTGATCTTAAGCTGCGTTCCTGTAGCCTTCGCAAAACGTTTCAGTGTTGCCGCCGAAGGCAAGGATTTACCACTTTCCATGCGCGCTATGACCGACTGGGTTGTTTTCATTTTTTTTGCCAGTTCTTTTTGAGTTAAACCTGCATTAGTCCTTGTTTTAATAAAGGCCTCTGCCAATTCAAACTCTACTGCAAGATCTTCATATTCTTTTTTATACTCGGGATCCTTAAGCCATTCTTTATGCAAATCGCTGACTTTTTTCATTTCAAAATTCCTTTCGCTCTTTGTAACGCCAGTGCAATTTCTTGCTGCGGTGTTTTTTGTGTCTTTTTTATAAAAAACCTTACCACTACAACTTTTTTACCAGTGACCGTAACATATAATCCTCTTGCAATTCCATCCCTGCCAATCATTCTTATTTCCCATAAAGAATCTTGAATATGCTTTACATGTGGATTTCCAACTTTCTCTAAGCCAAAATTTTCTATCAAATAGGAAATTCTGGTAAATTTAGCCCGCATATCTTTGGGAAGCTGGTTTAACTCTTCTTCTACCGCTTGATTTAAGATTAATACTGACCAATTCATAAATAGAACCTGTAAATCATAATATAGCAAAAATACGATATTTGCAAGTTAAACTATACTCGCTTGTAATTAACGGTTTTTTACTCTATATTCAGTTATTCTAATGCTTTAAAGTTAATTGGAAAGCCTATTTATGCAAAAAAAAGATAGCGACAAGGGAAAAGACCCGGCAATCATCAAGAAATACGCCAACCGCCGCTTGTATGACACCGAAACCAGCGCCTATATAACGCTTGAAGACCTCTGCGAGCGGGTAAAAAAAGGCCAGCCTTTTATCGTGGTCGACGCAAAGTCCGGGCATGACCTCACCCGCCAGATACTAACCCAGATAATTTTTGAGCAGGAAACCAAGGGGTTCCACCTGCTGCCTACCGAATTCCTGCGCTCGGTAATTGGTTTTTATGACCATAACATGCAGGATATACTCCAGCCCTACCTCAATGCCAGCATGAAAAGTTTTATGAGCAACCAGGAGCGCATGCGCGGTATGCTCGGCGAAACCATGGGCAAGGCTATGGAAGGAATATCACCGCTTAGCCAGCTTGAGGAAGTTACCCGCCACAATATGGCACTGTTTGAAAAGACCATGCAGATGTTCAATCCTTTCGGTAGCCTGTTCTCGGCACCTGCCCCCAAGGAAGAAGAAAAAGACGAAAAAGAAAAACCACGTCCTAAGAAGTAATTTATCCTTCTCCCTCTGGGAGAAGGTTAGGATGAGGGCTATCTCTCGTATTTACTTAGCCCTCACCCCAGCCCTCTCCCAAAGGGAGAGGGAGTTTTAAAGAATTCTCTCCCAGAAGGAGAGGAAGTTAGGTATGAAAGTATAATGAATGAACGATAAAACCACGATAAGCAGCAAGACCTTCGCAGAAATAAATATTGGCGACAGCGCCAGCCTCACCCGTACACTGACTAAGAAAGACATCCAGCTTTTTGCCATAGTCACCGGCGACATGAACCCCGCCCACCTCGATGAAAACTACGCCAAGACCGATATTTTCCAGCAGATAGTCGGCCACGGTATGTGGACCGGATCGATGTTCTCCAGCCTGCTCGGTATGCAGCTACCAGGGTTGGGTACAATCTACTTAAGCCAGACCCTCAAATTCCTGAAACCAGTGCATCTGGGCGATACGGTTACCGCCACAGTACGGGTAACAGCCAAAGATGATAAGCATAAACATGTCACCCTCGAAACACTATGCACCAACGAAAAAGGCGAGCATGTTCTGGAAGGAATTGCCGTGGTTATTCCGCCAGCGGAAAGAATTGTCTGGAATGTCGTACCGCTCCCGGAAGTACAGATAAAAACCGAGGACCATAATTACGAACAATGGCTGCTCAATAAAGTCAAAGGGCTGAAACCACTTAAAACCGCAGTGGTGCACCCGGTAGATGTATTCTCACTGGCCGGGGCAATACAGGCCGCCGAAGCCGGGATAATCGACCCGATACTGGTTGGCCCCGAAGATAAAATCCGCAAAGCGGCAGAGGAAGCGCACCTCAATATAAGCAAATATACCATCTTCCCAACCGTGCACAGCCACGCCGCCGCCACCGCCGCCGCACAGATGGCAGGTTCCGGCAAGGTAGAAGCGCTGATGAAAGGGAAGCTTCACACCGATGAGCTGATGGAAGCGGTGGTGGACAAAACAAACGGCCTGCGCACGGGAAGGCGCATCAGCCATGTGTTCATGCTTGACGTACCAAGTTATCCAAAACCCCTGTTCCTGACCGATGCCGCCATCAATATCAGCCCCACCATGCTGGAAAAGAAAGACATCGTGCAGAATGCCGTTGACCTGTTCCATGCCCTTGGCCTGGGCACACCTAAAGTCGCATTGCTGGCAGCGGTGGAAACAGTAAATGAAAATATGCCGGCAACACTTGATGCCACCGCCCTATGCAAAATGGCCGAACGCGGGCAAATAACCGGGGCCGTACTCGATGGACCACTGGCCTTCGACAATGCCATATCCAAAGAAGCCGCCGCCGTTAAAGGAATAGTATCCGATGTCGCCGGAAATGCCGATATACTGGTGGCGCCCGATATCGAATCCGGCAATATGCTCTACAAGGAACTGCGCTATTTCTCCGGTGTGCAGGGAGCAGGAATCGTCCTCGGCGCACAGGTTCCAATAATCCTCACCAGCCGCGCTTCCGATGCTGATGACCGGGTTGTTTCCTGCGCCCTCGCCCTGCTCTACGCCCAGACCAAGCGGGTATGATTTTATACTCACTTGAACAAACAATTAGACGATTGAATACATTGTTCTATAGAAAGATGGGAGTTGTATTGTCGGTATTTTTTGAGGGTGCCGAAAGTTTTTTCAATAGGCATGATATCTGGCGAATAGGGTGGCAGGAACAGCAGAGTCGCTCCAGCCTTAGCTATCAATTCTGCGCTGCGCTGTGATTTGTGGAATGCGGCATTATCCATCACTACCACATCGTTATAGTCAACCCAAATAATTTTCATACGTAGCAATCAATTGATCGAGGGATGTT
>CAZUXB010000061.1:0-6862 GCA_964624555.1 uncultured Rickettsiales bacterium
ACTACACGGCGAACGACGGCAAACAACACGTCCTGAACCTGATCGACACCCCCGGCCACGTGGATTTCGCCTACGAAGTGAGCCGCTGCCTTGCGGCCTGCGAAGGTTCGCTGCTGGTGGTGGATGCCTCGCAAGGTGTGGAAGCGCAGACGCTGGCTAATGCTTATAAAGCGATGGATGCCGGGCACGAAATGGTGCCGGTGTTAAACAAAATAGATTTGCCAGCCGCTGATGTTGAGCGCGCCAAAGCGCAGATCGAAGAAGTTATCGGTATTGATGCCAGCGATGCCATACCCATCTCCGCCAAAAGTGGCCTTGGCATTGAAGACGTGCTCGAAGCCATCGTCACCCGCCTGCCCGCACCCACCGGCGATGCCACCGCGCCGCTCAAAGCCATGCTGGTCGATAGCTGGTATGATACCTATCTTGGCGTGATAATTTTGGTACGAGTCAAAGACGGCACGCTCACCCGCGGCATGAAGATACGCATGATGAGCAACGGCAGTACCCAAAATGTTGACCAACTCGGCGTATTCACCCCCAAAAAAGTCGCGGTTGATAAGTTGCTTCCCGGCGAAGTCGGTTACATCATCACCGGCATTAAACAAGTCGCGGATTGCAATGTCGGCGATACCATAACCGAAGACCGCCGCCCCTGCGATGCGCCGCTGCCCGGCTTCAAACCTTCGCAGTCGGTGGTATTCTGCGGCCTCTACCCTACCGATGCCAGCGAATTCGAACATCTCAAAGATTCACTGGCAAAACTGCGCCTCAACGATGCCAGCTTCGAGTTCGAAACCGAAAGCTCCACCGCGCTGGGTTTTGGTTTCCGCTGCGGCTTCCTCGGTATGTTGCATCTGGAAATCATCCAGGAACGCCTTGAGCGCGAATTCGACCTCGACCTCATCACCACCGCACCAAGCGTAGTGTACCGTCTGCACCTGACTGATGGCAGCATGATAGAGTTGCATAACCCTAATGACATGCCAGACGTCACCAAAATCGACCATATCGAAGAACCGTGGATCCGCGCCACCATCATGACGCCGGATGATTATCTTGGCAACGTGCTGGCACTGTGCACCGAAAAACGCGGCGTGCAGGAAACGCTGACCTATGTCGGTTCGCGCGCGATGGCGGTGTATAAACTCCCGCTCAACGAAGTGGTGTTCGATTTTTATGACCGCCTCAAATCCTGCTCCAAAGGCTATGCCAGCTTCGATTATGAACTAATAGAATACAGCGAGTCCGACCTCGTAAAATTAAATATACTGGTCAACAGCGAACCGGTGGATGCCCTCGCACTCATCGTGCACCGCTCGCAGGCTGATTTCCGCGGGCGCAGACTATGCGAACGTTTAAAAGACCTGATACCAAAACATATGTTCGCGATACCGATTCAGGCGGCTATCGGCGGAAAAATTATCGCCCGCGAAACCATCAGCGCTATGCGCAAAGACGTACTCGCCAAATGCTACGGCGGCGATATAACCCGCAAACGCAAACTGCTTGAGAAGCAGAAAAAAGGTAAGAAGAAAATGCGCGAGATCGGCAACGTCACCATCCCGCAGAGCGCGTTCTTATCTGCGCTTAAGATGGGCGATGAGAAGTGACCCCTCCCTAGCCCTCCCCTGCAAGCAGGAGAGGGAATAAGAAAGTTCCCTCTCCACGAAGTGGGGAGGGTTAGGGAGGGGAGTTTAATGTATCGAGTTCGTTGGCGGCTGGAGATCCTGCAACGCCTTGCGCATTGCTTCCTGTTCGGCATGGCTTGATTTCTTTTCAGGCTTTGGCTTTTCTGGAGGAGTAGCATGAATAACCCGGTCGCGCCAGGAAAGCTGCGATTCATCATGCTCTTCCATAGCACGAAGCTTACTCTGCTCTTCGGTCAAGTTGTCGGCTGGGGAAGCATCTTCATCAATACGTTTCTGGGCATAGGCTTCACGCGCAGGGTTCCTGAGCGGCTTATGGAGTATGGAACGCCAGACTTCATTGGCTCCGGACTTGAACTCTTTCCAGTTAAGCGCAGCAACACCATCGATCATGCGTTCAGTAGAGGCATCCATCTTACCATCGTCCCATAAGTTCGCCGTCTCCGCCTTGGCGTACATATAAGGGGTATAAGCCCACATTGAATTGACATAGCTATCAACGCTGCGCGGGTTAAAATATCCGCTAAGCATAGATTTATTAAGCTGATTGGCAAAATTGCGGCTTCTATCCTGTACAGCACCAATTCTGTTCAAAATTGGACTGCCATCGCCTAGTTTATAGGGATTAAAATTGCTGTCCGCCAGAGGATGGTCTTTTATCGCTCCGCTAATAGTATGAAACTTGCCATTTACCTGTAAGCTGCGGAATTTAACGGGCGGAAGAGTATCATGGGTTATGCCTGAATAGTTATATTTTATTTCATCGGCATGGAGGACATCATACTTATCACCCTGGGCACCTGCTTTTTTATAACCCAAAGCCGATTCATCATCAGGATTGATAAATATACCTTTGCTTTTGGTTTGCGTGGTGCGAAAGACTGAGAAAAAAGGCACCGCCGGAGTCATGTAGATAACCCCTTTAACAACTGACCGCGCACCCCATTTCAGCAGGTTGCCAGCATCATGCACTATGCCATGTTTCTTGTTTTCCGCACTATCAGCATCGCCATAAAGAAAAACATTTTTGCCATGCAGCTTGCCATCAATATAGTTGTATCCTTCACGGTACATCAACGTGCCAACGTTGTAGGCAGTAAACCGCCCCTGAAAATCCAATATCCCGGCACCAAGGTAATTACCAGTTGGCTTGCCCTCATTGTTAACCTTAAAGCTACCGCCATTCAACCCACGGTCAAAATCAAGATCAAACCCCGGGTACATTTTATTTACAGCATTACGCTGCCCCTTCATGTAATAGGCATAAGGAATGGCAACCGCCCAGTCCTCGCCGCCATTGTAGCTGACATAACGCCAGAGGGTTTTACCAAGAGTTTTTGTTGCTTTGCCAAAATCAATATTGCCCTTATCGTCAATCCAGTCATGCTTAACATGGTGGTCGGCAAGATTGGCAAGGTCGCGGCCAAAAGCATCGCCAATGCTGGCAGCAGAAAAGTCAGTGCTGATCATTACAACTTCAGCGCCAAGGGAACGGCCACCAATACCATCCACATAATATCTGGTGGGACGGAAACGGACTAGATTCTCCGCTTCCTGCTCACTGGAACCCAAAATCTTCGCAGTATATTTTATCGGCGTACCAACAAAACTATCAACCGCCTTGGCTATGTATTGCAAAGGTTTGGCTGAATTCAGCTCAGAAAAACTAAGCTCTTTGCTATAGCCTTCCATACCCTTACCCCTGGTTATGTACCAGCCGGCACTAGCAAAAGCCATGGAACCAAGAACACCCCGGGACTCCAAACGGATCAACCCACGCCCCCAGGGTGTTGCATCCCAACGCTGGTTTTTCTTGCTTTCTTCCCAGTTTTTCTCAGTTAATTCAGGATCATATTCCGGTACAGGAGCAGTCGGGGCTATTGCGCTGCCCATTATCGCTTTGGAACTACCAGCCTCTATAAAATCATGGTGCCCCGGCTTGGAATCACCAGAATCCGGCACAGCAGCAGGAGAAGCCACCTGCGGGGATTTAACTTCCCCCTGCGCGCCATCACCGTCTTTCTTTATATCAGACAAAGGCTTATCCATATTCCCTGTTTATAAAAATTTCAGTCCTTTTCCAAGCTCCCTTATTTATAGCATAACACTCCGTTATTTTACCATAAAATCGTTACGTAACCATTATGAATTATTTATGACAATAGCGTCACAAAATCAGGCCATTTTACGCTGCGGCGCAACACAAAAAGTGCTTTTGTGACAGTTGTGTTAAACTTGTGTTTTCATGAGTTTATAGTATTGAGCCACCTCTCCTATCGTGCTATTTTGGAAGGTGGATAATTGTATATAAAACCTGAGAAAAAATGAACTGGCAAACTTCAATAGGCAACGGGATCAAAAATGCAGGCGATTATGCCGGCAAGTTCCTGGTAAATGGCAGCCACGCGCAGCAAGCCCTTCCAGCGCAACACCGACTGCTGGCCGCCGGAGGCATGTTCCTGGGCTGGATCGCAATGGACAAGCTGCGGGATGTTATTTTCGGCACGAACCAGGTCAGCGAAGGGGAATTTGTCGATGTAAAGCGCGAGGATGTCCCGGGACCACTGCGCTTCCTGCATAAAACCATCGATTGGGACCCCTGTTCCGATGCGCCGGAAGAACAATGGAAAAAGCTCGCCCACCAGATGATACCAGCCGTCGGCGCAGCCGTAGGCACAGTAGTGGGCAGCATGTATGCCTTTGAACTCAATGGCCGGGCGCAGGATTATGTAAAATTCAAAGGTTCAAAATCCCCGCTTCTGTTCATGGATGCGGAAATGGGAGCGCAATACGCCAACTCGCGCTCAATGCGTATCCTTACCGCTGCAACCGGCGGTTTTGCCGCCGCCTCGATGATGCCGCTGATCTACGGCTCGTTCCTGAACATGGCATTTGCTTCGGCCAACGGCGCACGTATATTCACCGGCGACCTGGCAATGGGGAATTCCGGACCAGCAAAAGCATTGGGTGGCCAGCTCGGAGTTATACCAAACTATGTGAAAGCAGCTCTGAAATCCAACGGTCAGGTCAGCGAAGCATGGGCAGATGGTTTTGTGAAAAAAGTCCTGAACCCGATGTTTGGAAAAAACCTGAAAAACCCGGAAGCACAAGCCGAAGTCCGCCACAAGATACAGAAAATATTACAAGACGCTTTTGATAAACATAAAGGCGAAGGGCTCAACCCCGATAAATTTGCCGCCGCAGTGGAAGCCGACATGAAAAAAATATTCGGCAACAACAAAGACGGAAAAGGCTTCGACAAAGCAATTGAGATGCTCGGCTTGCGTAAAGAAGATGCTAAACTGGGCCGGGGCATACCGCTGGTAAGTGATTTCAATGAATTCCTGGGCAAATTCGGCGTCGGAAAAGATACCAACGCTGCAAGCTGGATGGCCCGCACTCAGGCAAACAAAAGTGCTGCCACCAGCAGCCCGGTCATGGGGGGCGTGTAGTTTATGGAAAACGCCCAGATGATAGATAAACAAGCCATGCCACCACAACCGCTACCAGCCAACAACGGCAATGTTTCTGCAAATATGGCCACCCCTGATAACCAGGATGCAAATGCTACCGGCGCACCAGCCATAAACCATGCCAGCCCAAGCACCGAGGGCAAAACCGCCGCAGAATATACTTTCGAAGCGATGAAACTCCACCAGGAGCAATATAAAAACCAGGGCAAGCCACCAACCGGTCTGCTCAAATGGATCGGCGATGCATCACTTGCCGTGCCCCCAATAAACCGTATGTACAGTGCTATCGGCCTTACTACCGGCCTGATGATCGCAGGCAGCCTTGCCAATATCGCCACTGGCTACAAGTTGCTTGATGGCAAGCCGGTGGAAAAAGTCCCCACCTTCCTAAAAGGGTTGCAGGGCATAGTAAAAAACTATGACCCGCAAGGCATGGATACGCGCAACAAATTTATAAAATACGGCCAAACCGCTATATATTCACTGGGCGGTTTGCTTGGTGTTAAAGTGGGCACCGACATGGCCTACAAGAAGAATGTGGAACGCGCCAAAAATCCACAATATCTGGAAGATTACCTGACCAGCGTTTCCCATATACAGGGTAAAACCTGGAGCTGGCTCTCCGCTACTTCCGGCATCTGGGGCTCGGCCTCAGGAGCCTGGTTGCTGCCCATCCCCGGGGTTAATTACGCAACAGGAATGATCGGCCGGGTAACCACCATGCAGGATCGCAATACTATGGTCGGCGGCCTTAATAAAATAACTTCCGGCGCAACCACAACATCTTACCTGCGCCTGAAAGAAGGTGTACATTACACCGCCCATTACGCGGTCGGAAACCCGGCGCAGGACCCAACACAGCTTGAATATCTGGCCTATACTGTGCTTGGACCGCTTTTCAAAGACAAGCTGACTGCCGAACATATCAAACAGTTCACCGACACCATCCATGCCGTGCGCGCCCATTACTGGCAGGAAGGCGGCATACCCAAAGCCAAACGCAAAGAAGCCGTTGAAACCATGAAGCAGGTCATAACCGGTGCCGGACTTGAAGTATTGCTGATTGATATGGGGCTGAACCCGGCTACAGTTGCCTTCGACCAGGTCAACGGCCTCATCGGCAAAATAGGCGATATCGGGCAAATGAAAGAAATCCACGACAAGCAGAATGCTTTCTGGAAAGCACTACAGGAGCGCCTGCCTAAATATGTTGCCGCCGGCATCATATCGCAGGAACGTGCCGATTGGGTGGTAGAAGGCATCGAAGATATGAGAAAAGGAAAAAGGCAGGAGACCCCAGCCCCAGACCTTGAAATCGCAGCCGAACCGGATACCCTCGAACGCTCGAAAACAGTGGCAGATATACTGGATGCAAAACCAAAACTAAGCTCTATCGATACACTGGTAAAATCCGCACAGCGTCAGGGCGACTGGCGTCAGGAAGTACTCAAACAAAAGCAGGAAATGGATAGCCCGAGAATCACCAGCGATTAATAGCAAAAACATCCATTTTTTCTTTTTTGCCAGCTTTTTGCAAAGCACTGTCCAATGTTGCCAGAACCGCCGCCTCCTGCTTTGCAATATGCAAGTAGTAAGCGTCGTATACAGTCAGCTTATGCAAATCGGCAATGGGTATTATGCTATCCGCTAAACCACGCATTGAGACAGAAATAGTAGTTGCCTCCAAAGCGGCAATTAGCTTTAAAGCAGTTGCTATGTCCCCCTGGGTAATACGATTAC
>CAZUXB010000062.1:0-6512 GCA_964624555.1 uncultured Rickettsiales bacterium
CTGCCCGGAATATATGTTCCTTGATGACACGGCTTGTAACTTAGCCTCCATCAACCTACTCAAGTTCAAAAAAGAGAATGGCAGCTTTGATATCAAGTCATTTGAATATGCCAGCCGTCTGTGGACCATCGTGCTGGAAATTTCGGTGGCAATGGCGCAGTTCCCGTCCAAAGAAATTGCACAACTATCCTTTGAATACCGCACACTCGGCCTTGGTTTTGCTAATATCGGCGGGCTTCTCATGGCAACCGGCATTGCTTATGACAGCGCCGAGGGCCGCGCCATTGCTGGAGCAATCTCTGCGATCATGACTGATGTTTCCTATGCAACATCCGCGGAAATGGCCAAGGAGCTCGGTGCCTTTGAGGGCTACGCCGCCAACAAAAGGCACATGATGAAGGTCATGAAGAACCACCGTCACGCTGCGCTTGGCGAGGCCGATGGTTACGCCGAACTCTCTATAAATCCTGTGCCGCTGGATATTGAAAATCTTGAAGACAAGAACCTCGCCAAAGCCGCGAAAAAAGCGTGGGATACTGCGATAATGTGGGGCGAGAAATACGGCTTCCGCAACGCGCAGGCCACCTGCATCGCGCCGACCGGAACTATCGGCCTGGTAATGGACTGCGATACTACCGGAATCGAGCCGGATTTTGCGCTGGTCAAATTCAAGAAACTGGCCGGTGGCGGCTATTTCAAGATCATCAACCAGCAGGTTCCGCCCGCCCTTAAATATCTGGGCTACACTGACAAGCAGATAACCGACATCACCAACTATGCGGTTGGTCGCGGAACTTTGAAGGGCGGCAATGCGATAAGCCACGAAAGCCTGCGTGCTAAGGGTTTTGACGACAAGGCGCTGGAGACTATCGAAAAATCGCTGGCTTCGGCTTTTGAACTGAAATTCGCCTTCAACAAATATTCTCTGGGCGAACAGTTCTGCAAAGAAAAGCTTGGCTTCAGCGATGCGCAGCTTAATGATTTTGGTTTCGACATGCTCGCGGCCCTTGGTTTTTCCAAAGCGGAAATTGAAGCCGCCAATGAATATTGCTGCGGCACCATGACGCTGGAAGGTGCGCCGCACCTGAAGGACAGGCATCTTGCCGTGTTCGACTGCGCCAATCCCTGCGGCAAAAAAGGCACCCGCTTCCTTTCTGCGGAATCACATATCCGCATGATGGCGGCGGTGCAGCCATATATTTCCGGGGCGATTTCCAAAACCATCAACATGCCTAATTCGGCAACGGTTGAAGAATGCAAAGAAGCCTATCTTCTTTCGTGGAAGCTGTGCCTGAAAGCCAATGCTCTCTATCGCGATGGCTCGAAACTGTCACAGCCGCTCAACTCCTCCATCGTTGCCGAACTTGCCGATGAGGAAGAGGAAACCTCGCCGGAGCAATACCGCGCGTTGCGCCAGCCGCAGAAGATCGCAGAAAAAATTGTCGAGCGCATAGTCTATGAATCGCGGCGCAGCAAGCTGCCGGAACGGCGCAAGGGCTATACCCAGAAAGCCAGTGTCGGCGGGCATAAGGTTTACCTGCGCACCGGCGAATATGAAGACGGTCAGCTCGGCGAGATATTCGTCGATATGCACAAGGAAGGCGCGGCGTTCCGCAGCCTCATGAACAATTTTGCCATCGCTGTTTCTATTGGCCTGCAATATGGTGTGCCGCTGGAAGAATTCGTCGATGCCTTTACCTTCACCCGTTTTGAACCATCAGGCATGGTCGAAGGCAACGAGACCATCAAGATGTCGACCTCGATACTCGACTATATCTTCCGCGAACTGGCGATATCCTACCTTGGCCGCAACGACTTGGCGCATGTTGATATTTCCGACACACGCTCTGATTCCATTGGCCGCGGCGAAGGTGATTCGACCCGTCCTAGCGACGAGCCGGAGTTGCCCAACCTGTTTTCCAAAGTGACCAGCAACGGCTTCGTGCGCGGCAATAAAAAGCTCTATGTGGTTGCTAACAATAGTGGCAGCACCGCCAGCGCTTCGGCGCCTTCGGTTTCCGGCAACCTTGCCTATGCCGAGAACAGCCAGACCGTTGCCTATCTCCAGTCTGAGCAGGATAATGTCAATGTAAAGGTCGGCGTATCGGTGCAGACCAAAAGCGTAAGCGCAATCAGCGAAAAGATCCGCGAAGCCAAAGCCAAAGGCTATGAAGGCGATGCCTGCAGCGAGTGCAACAACTTCACGCTCGTGCGCAACGGCACCTGCATGAAATGTGATACTTGCGGCAGCACGAGTGGGTGTAGCTAGGCTTTTAGGCTACAGGCTTTAGTGAAAAGGCGGGAAGAAATTCCCGCCTTTTTTGTAATGTTATTTAGGAGTAATTATGGATAATAAATGCCCAGTTTGTAAAACTGACAATTGTAAGTTCATTCCAACTATACGTGCTTCTAAAGGTATAGAATGTCTTAGGTGTGGTGTTTATGAAATATCGTTATCCGCTTTTGCTGTTATAAAAAATTATAATTTAGAACAATGTTCTATAATTAGCCATATTATTAGAAAATCTAATGGCAATATTGGTATGTTAACAACTGATAGTATCGAAGCGATAATAAAAAATACCACCCTTCCAAATACTGCAGAACTTGCAAATAATCTTATTCTATTTCTTGGTGATAATCTCCCCAGTCTAGGTTCTGCAGTAGAAATATCTGGATATGGTTTTTTTAGTTGTTCAGAAGAATCTATTAATAAAGATAAAAGAATATTTGGAATTATTGGGATTAGAATAGAAATAGAACATGATGATTTTAGGTGTTTAATAGACGAACTTGTTGAACAAAAATTAATCTTTAACCAATCTAGAGGGTTATCTCTAACATTTAATGGCTGGCAAAAGTATGAAGAATTAAAACGCTCAGTGAAAGATAGTAGAAAAGCATTTATGGCTATGGAGTTCGCAAAGGATAATAGTGATAACTATTATTTTCAAAATATTATGTTTCCCAAATATTTAAAAGATGCAGTTAAAAAAACTGGGTATGAGTTAAAAAAATTAGATGATGAACCAAAAGCTGGAAATATACATGCTAGAATGGAAGTAGAAATTCGTTCTTCACGATTTCTTATTGCAGAATTATCCCATCATAATAATGGCGCATATTGGGAGGCTGGTTTTGCAAGAGGTCTAGGAAAGCCAGTAATTTATATGTACAATAAATCAATAGGTGGAGCAGATAAACCTCCACATTTTGATGTTAAGTCAGACCATATAGTTTATTGGGGGGACAATAAAACGCCTGAAGGGGTCTCTGAAGAATTAAAGGTTGTAATTCGCGCCACTCTATTTGGTGAAGCTAAAATGGAAGATGATTAAAAATGGCTAGGAGAAATCCTAGCCTTTTTTGTTGCGTCATTGCGAGGAGCGAAGCGACGTGGCAATCCAGTATTATCGTGTGGAAAGAACTGGATTGCTTCCCCCGCAACAAGTGCGGGGGAAGCAATGACAGAATTTATCGCCCTAGATCCCCGCGCAAGGCGGGGATGACTATTTTATTTTTTTAGTTCTGCCACTCTCTCCCGCGCTAGTTTTTTGTCAGCTTCATGCAGCGGGAGCAGTCCGCGGGTGGTGAGGTATCCGTCCTGCCCGATAGAGCCTTCGCTGACAATTTCGGCGAGGAATTCGGCGATGCCGGGAATTTTTCCAAGGTGCTCGCCTTTTACGTAAACATAGAGGCTGCGCGACAATTGGTATTTTTTACTTTCGATATTTTCCATTGTCGGCTCAACGCCATCAATTTTGCTGCCATGCACTTTGCTCTTATTTTCTTCAAGATAACTATAGCCAAAAATACCGAGGGCGGTTTTATTGCTGACCAGTTTCTGCACTATCATATTGTCATCTTCGCCGGCATCGACATAGCCGCCATCTTCCCGCAGCAGGCCACAGATTTTCTTGCGCTCTTTTTCATCGGCATAAAGCCTGGTAAATTCCGGGAATGATTTACAACCGTCATCCATCGCCAGCTCGACAAAAGCGTCACGCGTGCCCGAGGTTGGCGGCGGCCCGTAAACCTCGATCTTCTGGTCGGGAAGTTTAGGGTCTATCTCGCTCCATTTTTTATAATGGTTGGCAACCAGCTTACCGCCGGCGTCAGGTAGTTCACGTGCCAGCGCCATGAATATCTGTTTCCTGGTAAGGTCAAATTGCGGGGCATCTTTGGCGTTGGCAAGGACGATACCATCATAACCGATCGGCACTTCGACAATTTTACTTACGCCATTTTTCTGGCAGTTTTCTTTTTCCGAATCAGTGATCGGACGCGAAGCATTGCTGATATCAGGAGTATCATCACCGGCACCGCTGCAAAATAATTTAAAACCACCGCCGGTTCCGGTTGATTCGATGATCGGGGTTTTGAATTTACCGCCCTGCCCGAACTGTTCCGCCGCCGCCGCAACAAAAGGATAAACCGTGGAAGAACCGGCAGCACGGATCTGGTCACGGGCGGAGGCAGGCATCGACACAGCCAGGAAAGCAGTAGTCAGAGCAGTGGCAACCAGTAAATTCCGTGATGATGAACGTAACATAAAATTCCTCTCCTTTAGTTTGGATATTGTCAGCGCAGGTTTTGTACAGCGTATCTATATAAAAATCCACAAAACTTAAGGGCGATGATTTCTGTATTTATTCTATAATACAGCATGCTGTATTAACCTGTAATTAACTATATTTATAGACAACAATATGATTTATATAGCTATTTTTCAATAAAAGAAAGGTGGATTTATTTCTATTGCTTAACCTTATGGTAACTTATATAATTTAAGATATAATATTAAGAAAAAAGCCGCATGATGTTAACGGCTTCAGTTTAGCGGTGGATACCGCCAACGTCAGGAGGATGTTATGAATGTAAGCTCACTTTCAGGTTTGACGGCTCTGCAGTCCCAGCAGAACCTGCAAAAGTCAGGTGCTAAACTTAGCGCTGCTATTGCTGCGCTTGCCAGCGGCAACCGCCTTACTTCTGCCAGCACTGATATCTCTGCCCTCTCTATTGCCACCCAGTTACAATCAGCCGTTAGCGGCCTAAAGCAGGCTTCAGGAAGCCTTGCCCAGGTAAGCAGCCTTGGCCAGGTTGCCGATGGTGGCATTTCTCAGATACAGGAGATAGTTATCCAGCTTAAGGACCTTGCCCAGCAGGCCAGCTCACCAATTTTAAATGATGATAACCGCAGGGCGCTGAGTGAACAGTTCAAACAGCTTACCCAGCAGATTGACAGCATCGCGGGCAACACCAGCTTCGGCGGCAAGAAACTGCTCAATGGCGATTTAAGCGGCGATAATTCTGTATCACTTGATAAGATACTCTCTGCCGATGCTACCGATTCCGGCAACCTTTCCATTGACAGTTTAAGCAGCGACAACCTGTTTGGCGGTGCGTCACTGGATATCTCTACCGCAAGCGGTGCGGCCAATGCTGAATCTGTTCTCGGTAATGTGCTTGGAAAAATCATCGGCGTGCGTGCCAATGTCGGTTCCTTCCTGCAATCAGTTGATTATGCAGCGGCGAGCATCGATTCCGCCATCGCCAACCAGGAAGCCGCGCGCAGCGAACTGCAGGATACTGATTTTGCCGAAGCTGCTACCCAGCAATCACAGGCAACCTTGCAGCAGAATGTCGCCCTCGCCATCGCCGCGCAGGGTAACCGCTTAAGCCCGGCCCTGCTCCAGTTGATAGGCTAATCTTCTGAACATATATTGCGCTTGCCTTTTTGTTGAAATTTTGCGCATTCTAGGCTATGCTTAGCTTTGAATGGAGTAGAGAAAAGGAAAGAAGCAACCTCAGCAAACACGGGGTTTCTTTTCGTTTCGCTGTTAAGGCATTTGACGATGAAGAACGTGTTATAGAGCGGGATAAGGACCATAGCGTCAACGAGGAACGTTTTTTCTGCTACGGCTTGGTAGATGGAGATGTGATGACAGTGCGTTTTACTGTGCGTGATGGTAATATACGAATCTTTGGAGCGGCATATTGGCGCAAGGGACGAAAAATATATGAAAAAAAGCAAAAAGATATTAGATAAGGTGCAATACGAGGAGAATCCTTGGGGTAATAAGAAAACCAGTGGTACGGCCGTCCGTGATTTTCTGCCACCACCTGCGCAAATGAAGAACGCCACGATAAGATATATAGATGATTCTGAATATGCTCCTTTATCGCTGGCAACAAAAGATATGAAAGCACTGCGCATCCAAGCTAAAAAAGCCGGTTTAAGCCCTGAAGCATTTGTTATTGGCGTGGTTCATGATTTTCTGACTGGCAGGCTTATTCGCCCCAACAGATAAAAATTCCACTATAATTTTTGCATGTCTGCGCTATAGTTGCACGGTCCGACAAAATTTGCTGCGAGAATTTTATGAACAAAAAACTTTCCGCACTGCTTATCACCTCGATATTATTTGGTCATATAGAGTAGCTTGTGAAGAAACATAAGGGGCTGTACCAGCTAATCAGTTAAACACTCTCCAACCCATTGTTTGAGTTGT
>CAZUXB010000063.1:0-6282 GCA_964624555.1 uncultured Rickettsiales bacterium
ACTGTAACCCTTGCTGTTTATGGCTGCGTGCTACTAGCTGTTATGACAGCGCTGTTCGCAACCCAGGAAACTAACCTCCCTCAGCAATTAATGCAGACAATCCAGGAAGAGGTAGCAAACCTGAACAAAAACTATGATATTAAGGTTGATGTTACAGTAAAGGACATATCATTCATGATATGCGGCTTCCTGGTATGGTTATGGGAAATAATACTCCTTGCCCACGCCTGGCTTATAAACAATTCCCTAATAAAGAAAAAAATAGCAAAACGCCCAAGCCTTATGATTACGCCATTTCCTATACCCAATTGGCTATTAACATTAATAGGCATCAGTGCTCTGGCATCACTTATTGGGGGCGAATCTATGCGCTTTCTAGGTAAATCTTCCCTGATTATTTTTTTATTACCTTATTTTTTCCAAGGGGCGGCATTATTGAATATACTAACCATACATTGGCCTAATAGACGGTTTTTACTGGTTTTTGTCTATGTCTCAACTATTTTCCTGTTATGGCCAGCGCTGATAATAGCCGGCATCGGTGTATGGGACCATATAAAAATCTTAAACAAACACTTGTCAGCGGGCGGAACTTCGTCTAAAAGTTAGCCCCCTTCAAATATTGCAGGTGCAGATTGGAGGAGCGAAACGCGTGAAATACCGCGCGTAGGCTGGAGCTTTGTAAAGCAAGAATAAGTATAAAAAGGAGTAAGGTTATGGAAGTTATTTTGTTAGAACGTATCGCCCGCCTTGGTAATATTGGCGAAACTGTAAAAGTCCGCAACGGTTTTGGCCGCAACTTCCTTATTCCCATGAAAAAAGCCCTCCGTGCCACTGAAGAAAATAAAAAAGTTTTTGAAGAACGCCGCCACATAATTGAAGAACAGAACGCAACGGCCCGCAAAGAAGCTGAAGCCCAGGCTAAAAAAATCGATGGAATCAGCATAAAGCTCGTACGCCAGGCCAGCCAGGAAGGAAAACTTTATGGCTCTGTTACTGTACGCGATATTGCTGACGCCCTGAAAGAAGCTGGCCATATAGTTCCAAGAAGCCAGATTATTCAAACGACTATAATCAAAACTATTGGCGAATACCCAGTTCGTATAATGCTGCACGCCGAAGTTGTGGCCAACATAAAACTCAATATCATCCGCGTAGAAACCGAAGCTGCTTAAATAACCTTGTAATTTTGCCATTTTTTTGTTACCATGGCAGGGTAATATGTTTATGGAGGCGGTTATGGATTCTGTGTATAATGGTCAGGTACAGGCTATCAGTATTCCTAAAAATATTGATTATAGATGGTCATCTCTGGATTTATTGATCCTGATTACATTGGCGATGTATGTTTTTTCGTCAGTATCTCCACAGCCGGTTGGTAACTGCTCGCAGCGCGTAAGTGTTCAGAGTGCCGTGAAAACTTCTGTTTAGTTTTTTCAGGAAAATAAAAAATCTTCTGTTCTTGCCGTTGTCAGTTGGTTTCTGCTAGTGTAAATCTGTTACCTAAGAATAAACAGATGGCGGCCAACCATGTCGAGCATACTTTCCAAAGCACCAGAGAAGTCACTTACTGAAAGCATAGCAGATCTTCCATTTCGTCAGGCTCCTTGTAATATCGAAGCTGAGCAGGCATTGCTTGGTGCCTTACTGGTGAATAATGAGGCCTTACAATATATCGGCGACCAGCTTCATAGTGATCATTTCTATGAGCCGCTTCATGCCCGTATTTTTGAAGCTATCCAAAAATTCAGTGACAAAGGCCTTATCGCCAACCCGATAACCCTGCGCCATTACTTTGACCAGGACGAAGCACTGGCCGATATCGGCGGCGGAACTTATCTGGCCAAACTCGCCGCAGCGGCTATCACCGTCATAAATATCAGCGATTACAGCAAAATGATTTATGACCTTGCCCTGAAACGCCAGCTAATAGCAATTGGCGAAACAGTAGTGAACACCGCTTACACCCACCAGATCGATATACCAGCTACAAAACAGATAGAGGACGCCGAACAGAAGCTATTTAATATTTCCATAGAAGGAACTGGAGATAAGGGGTTCCGCGCCCTGCGTTATGCAGTACTGAAATCGATAGAACAAACCGACCATGCCCTTAAGAACAGCAACCACCTTGTCGGTATCACCACTGGCCTGAACGATATGGACAAGATGCTCGGTGGCCTGAAACGCTCCGACCTGCTTATACTGGCGGGCAGGCCTTCTATGGGGAAAACCGCTCTCGCCGTCAACATGGCCTACAACGCCGGCCTGCATCTTGCTAAAAAAGCCAAGGCGGAAGGACTTTCATCAAAGGAAGCTGGCAGTGTTGGATTTTTCTCGCTTGAAATGTCATCAGAGCAACTATCTACCCGTATGCTTTCCAGTGCCAGCAAACTTAATTCCTATAACCTACTGAATGGCAAAATAACCGCCGAAGAATTCGCCCATCTGGTACGAGTCAGTAATGAAATGTCACAAATGCCATTCTTTATTGACGATACACCGGCACTTTCAATTGCCGCGCTACGCACCCGCGCCCGCCGCCTGCAACGCATGCATAATTTAAAAGTCCTGGTGGTTGATTACCTGCAACTGGTGCGCGGCAGCTCGGAAATGTCGCAAAATAACCGCGTGCAGGAAGTATCAGAAATCACCCAGGGCTTGAAAGCAATTGCCAAGGAACTTGACATACCAGTGCTCGCACTCTCCCAGCTTTCCCGCGCCGTTGAACAACGTGAAAATAAACGCCCGCTGCTTTCCGACCTGCGCGAGTCCGGCTCAATAGAACAGGATGCTGACGTGGTAATGTTCATTTACCGCGAGGAGTATTACCTCTCACGCGAGCAACCCAAAGAGGGAACCGCCGAACATGCCAAATGGCAGGAGGACATGAACAAAGCCCTGAATATTGCCGAGGTCATAGTTGCCAAGCACCGTAATGGTGCCATCGGCGATGTAAAACTGCGCTTTGATGCCAGCCTCACCCAGTTTGATAATCTGGCAGATGGGTACTAAAAACTAGCCATGACCTCTTTCTTCCCAACCCTTACCATAAACCTTACCGCCCTTCGTGCTAACTATAACCTTCTGCGTATGCGCCATGCCAAAAAATCCTTGGCGGCAGTGGTCAAAGCCGATGCTTACGGGCTGGGTGTGGAAGGTATCGCCCTCACCCTCTGGCAGGAAGGCCAACATGATTTTTTTGTTGCGACACTTGCCGAAGCCATAGAATTGCGTACCATTCTGCCCGAGGCCAGGATCGGAGTATTCCAGGGTTTTTTCGCCGGAGAAGAAAAAGAATATGTCCAGCACAAACTTATTCCAGTGCTTAATGATATTCCGGAAGTGGAACGTTTTGCCCATTGTAATTTATGGCGGGAGAATAGCCCGGTAATTATCCATATCGATACCGGAATGACCAGGCTAGGCCTGTCCGAAACCGACCTTAAGCACCCAACTCTTTCTAATCTTTCCACACTTCAAACTCTACACTCCACACTCATAATGTCACACCTCGCCTGTGCCAATGACCCGGTACACCCCAAAAATAGCGAACAACTGGCACGTTTTAAAAGAGCTATAAAACATTTTCCTAATGCCAAATACAGCCTTGCCAATTCTGCGGGAATATTTTTGCCAGATGACTTTCACTTCGACATCGCCCGCCCCGGCTGCGCCCTGTACGGAATAAACCCCTATGACGGGGTAAACCCAATGCAACACGTGGCAACATTATCAGCACCGATCTTCCAGATCCGCACCCTGGATCGTGATGAAACGATAGGCTATGGTGCCACCACCGCTGCAACAAAGGGCAGCAGGGTGGCAGTTGTCGGCATCGGTTATGCTGATGGTTATTTCCGCTCCCTTGGTAACCAGAGTTTTGCCTATATTGCCGGTCATAAGGTACCGCTGGTGGGCAGGGTATCCATGGACATGGTCGAACTTGATATATCAGAAGTGCCGGAAACAAAAATAACCGCAAATACCCGCGCCGAATTCATAAATGACCGGCAAACAGTTGATGCCATAGCCGCACAGTGCAATACCATCGGCTATGAAATATTCACTCGTATCGGCAACCGCGTACAACGTATTTACAGCTAATATATTGAATTATAAAAATAATATTTTCAATAAATATTAATACCATAATTAAAGAAAATTTACTATAATGTTAACAAGCTATAAACATTAACTAATTTTAAGGTTATTATGGAGAATGACAAAAAATTTAAAGTTATATTACGTAATTTGATGCGGGATCGTGGAAAATCTGTACTTTATGCACAATCAACCCATCTCCAGAATTTAAATTTACAAGAAAGTCGAAATGGCCATACCTTACTGCATCTCTTAACTATTAATGGCAAGACCGATGTTGCCATAGCATTAGTAGAAAGAGCAACAGCTGAACAATTGCAAATAAAAGACATATACGACAAAGATCCGATAGATCTAGCACTTGATTTTAAAAATGAAAGGCTGCTGGCGGCGATGGAAAAAGTAGTGGGCCGCGATGTTATAGAAGAACATCGCAAAGGGCCGGTTGGTAGAGAAGGTGAATCATTTGAGCAACTTCTACACTCCTGCCAATGGATATGTCCAGACAGAATAACTCAAACACGATCTGCTGCCCTTGGAAATTAACCAAAATGCTTTATCAAATATCCAACATATTGAATTATATAACTTAATAATTTGTCACGTAATCTTAATACATAAATCAACGCAAATAGTATAAAATGAAGCCAGTAACAATATGCTGGAATGAAAAATGCTTAATGAACCAATTATTGATGAAGCAAGGTTTAATGCAATTGCTGATAAACTTACTGGCGAGAAGAATGTTGCCATGCAGACTGTCGCGGCACTTACCGACTACCATCTTAGTTTACAGGACAAAAAAGGGAATACCCTGTTGAAAAAACTATTGGGTCATGGCGACAGAGATGTAATACTGGCATTAATAGAACGCTCAACCCCTGAACAATTATCCATGCCTAACCAAGATGGGGGAAACGCTGTAAGAAGCGCCCTTCTCCAATCACGTCGTTTTGATGGCGAATATGACAAGATCGTAAAAGCCATCACTAAAAAGGTCGGAAAGCAGAAAATAGAAGAAGCCGAAGCAGAAATTGCTGAAAAAGCTGAACGGCTAAAACTAAAGGGTTGGCAAGTCATAGATGGCTCCGGCCAGAGAGATGAACCAGAACTGGACTTAAGGACAGTAAGAAGACTGTTTAAAACTTAACTATAGCTTCTTTATCAGCCCCAGGACTTTTTCGGCAGCTAGGGGAATATTGGTACCCGGCCCAAATATGGCGGCCACACCGGCTTTTTCCAGAACGCCATAATCCTGCGCCGGAATAACCCCACCACAAACAACTAATATATCACCCCGCCCCGCATCTTTGAGTGCTTTGATAAGTTGCGGCACCAGTGTTTTATGCCCGGCCGCGTGTGAGGATACACCGATTATATGAACATCATTCTCCACCGCCTGACGCGCGACTTCTTCCGGTGTGGCAAAGAGCGAGCCGACATCAACGTCAAAACCCATATCAGCAAAAGCGGTGGCGATAACCTTGGCACCACGGTCATGCCCGTCCTGCCCCATTTTGGCAACCAGCATGCGCGGCCTGCGCCCCTCGCCCTTGGCAAATTCTGAGACCTTATCGCGTATCGGTTTTAAGCTGTCATCACCTTCATACACTGCGCCATATACTCCTGAAATCGTGCGGATGCTGGCATTATAGCGGCCATAAATTTTTTCCAGCGCCGCGGATATCTCACCAACTGTTGCCCGCACTTTAGCCGCTTCCACGGCAAGTTCCAATAGATTTCCGCTCTTATTCTTGGCGGCTTCGGTGAGCGCAGAGAGCGCTTTTTGCACAGCGGCAGAATCACGACTCGCGCGGATTTTTTCCAGCCTTGCGATCTGCGACTGGCGCACTTTTGCGTTATCAACATCAAGGATATCAATAGGGTCCTCTTTTTTAAGCTGGTATTTATTCACACCGACAATGACTTCCTCACCACGGTCGATACGTGCTTGTTTACGCGCCGCCGATTCTTCGATCTTCTGTTTGGGTATTCCCGCTTCAATGGCTTTGGTCATGCCACCCGCCGCATTCGCTTCGGCGATGAGCGCTTCGGCATGTGCTACCAGACTCGCGGTCAGCGATTCGATGTAATAGCTGCCGCCAAGAGGATCGACCACCTTGGTAACGCCACTTTCATGTTGCAGAATAAGCTGCGTGTTGCGGGCGGTGCGCGCCG
>CAZUXB010000063.1:6299-6512 GCA_964624555.1 uncultured Rickettsiales bacterium
AGCACTGCGGCCATCGCTTCGATGGTGGTGCGCACCACATTGGTATACGGGTCCTTCTCGGTGAGCGACACGCCTGAAGTCTGGCAGTGCGTACGCAGCGCCGACGATACCGGGTTCTTAGGGTTATACTTGGCCATGGTTTTTGCCCAGAGTAAACGCGCCGCGCGCAGCTTGGCAATTTCCATGAAAAAATTCATGCCGATGGCAAAGAAA
>CAZUXB010000064.1:0-5902 GCA_964624555.1 uncultured Rickettsiales bacterium
ACCGTGTCTCAGTTCCAGTGTGGCTGATCATCCTCTCAGACCAGCTAGAGATCGTAGGCTTGGTAGGCCATTACCCCACCAACTACCTAATCTCACGCGGGCCGATCTTTTAGCGATAAATCTTTCCCCCGAAGGGCGTATCGGGTATTAGCGTCAGTTTCCCGACGTTATTCCCAACTAAAAGGCACGTTCCCACGCGTTACTCACCCGTGCGCCACTATGTATTGCTACATCGTTCGACTTGCATGTGTTAAGCCTGCCGCCAGCGTTCGTTCTGAGCCAGAATCAAACTCTCAAGTTTTGATTTCTGGCAAATCGTTCTAATTATCGTTAGATAGTTTTGAACGCTTGCGCAAAATGCCTATATTTCTATAGGACTTTAATTTTCGGAAACACGCACAATATCACCTAATTCGCTGCGCCTTGGACTTACGCGAATTAGTTTATTGTGCATAATTTTTCATATGCGTCGCAAATGATATTGTGCTGTTAATTTCAACTACACCCCATCTCCGAAAAGAAATGGTTAGCAGTGACACAACACCACCTGCGCTTAAATGCTCTTCACACTATCAAATTACAGATCAGGCACTTAAGCGCCTAATCAACGACTTTGGAAACAATGTCGCTCCGTGAAAGGATGGTCTTTATGGCGAATGATTTTGGTATAGTCAAGCACGAAAAACAATTTTTTTGCATTTTTTTTATATTATTTGTTTTTACTGGGTTTTTTATGGACTATAACCTAGCATCTGCCTTCTGAATATTTATTAATTGAAACGGCAAAAAAATGGCAAAAATTACCCTTATTTTGGGCGGTGCGCGCTCCGGTAAAAGTTTATACGCCGAACAGCTGGCATTATCCGGTACTGGAACGAAGATATATCTGGCTACGGCTCAGGCACATGACGCGGAAATGGAAAAACGCATTGAAATACATAAGAAAAGGCGCTCTGAAGGCTGGGAGACTGTAGAAGAACCGCTGGATATAGCTAAGATAATCTCTGGAAACCAGCAGCCCGTGACCATACTTGTGGACTGTCTTACGCTGTGGCTTTCCAACCTTTTACATAAAGAAATGGATATTCCAAAAGAGATAGATTCACTGGTCGATGCCTTAAAAAGCACTGGCGCGAACGTGATATTAGTCTCCAACGAGATCGGTTTCGGCATCGTCCCTGAGAATATCCTCGCCCGCGAATTCCGTGATTTTGCCGGACTCCTGCACCAGATGGTCGCGTTCACCGCCAACGAGGTTGTAATGGTTGTTGCAGGAATTCCGGTTAAGATAAAGGGATAGAAAAATGGATGAAAAAGAAAAGAATCGAATCCACAAAGCCAAGATGGAAAAGCGCAAGGAATTTCAGGATGATCTGGTAAAAAACGCGGATAAGACCAAGCACCTTCTCATGGTCAATACCGGAACTGGAAAAGGTAAATCCACCGCGGCTTTCGGCACTATCGTGCGCTCTCTGGGACATGGTTATAAGGTCGGTATTGTACAATTCATCAAAGGCGCATGGCAGACTGGCGAGCAACCCGCCCTGCAAAAATTCGATAATCTGGTTACCTACGAAGTCGCTGGCGAAGGGTTTACGTGGGACACGCAAGACCGTGCGCGTGACATCGCCAAAGCCCGCAAAGCATGGGAAATAGCGCTTAAAATGCTTGCTGATAATTCTTACCATTTAGTGTTACTCGACGAACTCAATATCGTTCTGCGTTATGATTATCTGCCGCTGGAAGAAGTGCTCGCCGCACTTAAAAAACGGAAAATGCACGTCATGGTAACAGGCCGCAACGCCAAGCAGGAGCTTATTGACATCGCCGACCTAGTCACCGAAATGAAGATGATAAAACACCCATTCCGCGAGCAGGGAATAAAAGCGCAAAAGGGGATAGAGTTTTAGTATTTTAGCTGCTAAAATGAAGAGATATGGAGGAAATATGGGATTAACATATGTAACAACAAAGATTAGTAACTTGGCCGCAAGCGGTGTGCCTTTTGAGCAGGAATTTTTAGTCGATACAGGCGCTATAAATTGTATGGCTGCTGCTTCAGAACTACACAAAGCTGGAATAAAAATTGAAGGTCGAGATGCTTATGAACTAGCGAATGGTCAGCTGGTAGAATACCCATATGGTTTTGCACGTGTTGCTTTTATGGGAACAGAAACGGTAACAAAAATTATATTTGGTGAAGAAGAATGTGAGCCTTTATTGGGCGTAGTGGCGCTAGAGAGTACAGGTTATGGTGTTGACCCAATAACTAAGACATTAAAAAAAATGACTGCAATCTACCTTAAATAGGATGGTTTGTCGCAGCCTGATGTTCCAGGGTACCGGCTCGGACGTGGGCAAGTCGTTGCTGGTGGCTGGTTTGTGCCGGTTGCTGGCACGGCGTGGTATAAAAGTTGCCCCCTTCAAACCCCAGAATATGTCGAACAATGCGGCTGTTGCTGATGATGGTGGTGAGATAGGTCGCGCCCAATATTTGCAGGCCATGGCTGCGAGAGTAGCTCCCTCCATTCACATGAACCCGGTGCTGCTGAAACCACAGGCGGATAGAAACAGTCAGGTAATTGTGCAGGGAAAAGTTGCGGCAACGATGGGCGCGAAGGAATATCTGGAATACCGAAAAACATTACTTCCGCGCGTGGTGGAAAGTTATAACACATTAGCAAAAAATTCTGACATCATATTGGTTGAAGGCGCTGGCAGCCCAGCGGAAATAAACCTGCGTGATGGCGACATTGCCAATATGGGTTTTGCGCGGGCAGTGAATATTCCGGTGGTGCTTATCGGCGATATTGAGCGCGGTGGTGTCATCGCCAGCATCGTAGGCACCCACGCGATATTAGATGCTGCTGACCGCGACATGATACAAGCCTTCATCGTCAATAAATTCCGTGGTGATGCCAGTATTTTCACTCCCGGCGCCAATGAAATTGTAACACGCACCGGCTGGAAAAACTTTGGCCTCATCCCGCATTTTGCGGAGCTTGCTAAATTGCCGCAGGAAGATTCCTTAGCCCTAGGGAATAATTTGCGCTCAAGCGCCGCACATGCTGCGGCCCTCAATGGGTCTAGTCGCTTCGCTCCACCCGTACTGCATATAGTAATATTACAAACTCCCCACATCGCCAATTTCGATGATATTGATCCGCTGGCGAATGAACCGAACATCAAGCTTACATGGTGCGAAGCGGGCGTGACGATTCCGGCCGACGCGGATATTATTATTCTCGCCGGTAGCAAATCGACCATTGCCGACCTCGCCTTTATCCGCGCGCAAGGCTGGGACGTACAGATGCAATCACACCGGAAGCGGGGCAAGTGCATCATTGGCATTTGCGGTGGTTACCAGATGCTGGGAAAAACCATCTCCGACCCGTACGGCATGGAAGGAACACCAGAAACGGTAGCAGGACTCGGTTTACTCGATTGCACCACCACCCTCACCACCGAAAAAACCGTGAGCAAGTTTCAGGGGAAATTTACTATTGGATTGCGCTCAAACGCCGCGCATGCTGCGCACCGGGATGGTGCTAGTCCTCGCTACGCTCGTCCGGAACCCATCGAAGTATCAGGTTACGAGATACATCTTGGGGAAACGGTTGGTGAATCGGAATCTGCCGATGGTCTGGTGTGGGGCAGTTACATTCATGGATTATTTGCCAATGACACTTTCAGAAACTCGCTGTTAGGCATCAACTCCACCTATAATTATAAAGGCTCCATCCAGAAAATATTGGATAGCTGGGCGGATATTCTGGAAAAAAATATTCCTATAGAAGAATTACTTTCCTTGTCATCCTGAACGCAGTGAAAGATCTCATGAATACGGGTGGAGATCCTTCGTTTCACTCAGGATGACGTTTATAGAATCATTGCTAGCACCAGCAGAATAACCCACAGCGCCTTGCACGAGGTCACATATATTTGCAACGATTTTTGCAGGTCATCAATGGTGATGTCAGTGCGCAACCCCTCGCCTATAATTGGTGCTGCATACGCTTCGCCATCATAACTGCGCGCACCTCCCAGACTAATTCCCAGCGTTCCGGCCATCGCCGCTTCCGGGTATCCGGAATTAGGCGAGGCATGTTTTTTCGCTTCGCGCCACACTCCAGCCAACCCCATATTCATCGGCTGGTAGGCGACGATGAGCAACGCGCTGATACGCGCCGGAATATAGTTCGCGATATCATCCAGCTTCGCCGCCGCATAACCAAAATTAATATAGCGTGGCGTTTTATGGCCGATCATGCTGTCGGCGGTATTTATGGCTTTATAGCAGGCGATACCGGGCAGGCCGAACAGCGCCGCCCAGAATAGCGGCGCCACAAAACCATCGCTGAAACTTTCAGACAAAGTTTCTATCGCCGCCTTGCAGATTTCCGATACATCCAGGCCAACCACATCACGCCCGACAATTTTAGCAAGTTTTTCTCGGGCCATCTCCAGATTATTCGTTTGCAATGATTGCAAAACATCATCGACATGCTCATAAAGGCTACGCCCGGCGAGCAATGTTGCGGTGCAGATTACTTGAATGATACACCAGGTATGTTGCAGAAGCAGGCTGGCAGCAAGAGTTATGACAAGTAAAACTATTATTGAAATTACTCCGGCCATTTTTTCTGTCATCCCCGCCTCGCGCTGGGACCCGGGATGACAAGTATTGCAGTATTTATCAAGAAGGGCTATTACTGCTCCCATCCACACCACCGGATGTTTGATGCGGTTATAGATTAATTCAGGATAGCTGAAGCAGGCTTCCAAGATACAGGCCAAAAGTAATATTACTAAATTATGGTGCATGAATGATTGATATTACAGATAACAGTTTTGCGCAACATGGTGGTAATTTGTCGTTTATTGCAAAGAATTTCCCGGAAGCACCAAAACCTTATATCGACCTTTCCACAGGTATAAACCCCTATTATTATCACATAACCGACGCACCGGAACTGGTAAAACGCCTGCCTGATAGCACCGAGATGGAAGAAGCCCTGAACACAGCGGCGAATTATTATGGCACATCAGCAAAGAATATAAATATTGCCTCCGGCATGCAACCGCTGATGTTTGCCATTGCGAGTTTACGCAGACAGGAGATGGGCGCAGCCAATGTAAATATCCTAGGCCCAACCTACAGCGAATATGAAAAAATATGGAAGTCCGCCGGGCACAACGTAACCACCGTCGACACTATAGATAAACTGCTCAAGGCCGATGTTATCATTATCTGCAACCCCAACAATCCCGATGGGCGTATTATCAAACCAGAAATATTAGTACAACTGGCTGATATGCTGGTGCGCAAGGATGGCTGGCTGATAGTGGATGAATCCTTTGCCGACCTCACACCGGAAATAAGTGTGGCCAGTCTGGTTGCCGCGAAAAAAAACCTCATCGTAATGCGTTCCTGCGGCAAATTTTTTGGCCTTGCTGGTCTGCGGGTAAGTTCAGTGTTGGCACCGGAAAAAATAAGCAACTGGCTGCGGGTAGTTACAGGGAACTGGCCAATAAGCACTCCCGCCTGCCACCTCCTTCCAGTCATATTCGGCGATCAGGAGTGGGCAGAACAAACACGGGGCCGCCTTGCCAATGAAGCAGAGTTATGGCGTGAAGTTCTCGCCAAACATTTCACCATAGCCGGGCATACTACGCTTTTTACCCTGGTGGAAAGCAACATCGCCAAATCATGGCATGATAAGCTGGCAAAACGGGGAATATTGGTGCGTAGGTTTGAGCATAACCCAAGATGGCTGCGCTTTGGTCTGCCCAACGTAAAAGAAATTGGCAGAATTAAAGCGGCTTTAAAAGCCACATCATGAGCGAGTTCTTCTGGATACGCCACCTGCCGGTTGCCCTTAGCGGTTGCTATATAGGACAT
>CAZUXB010000065.1:0-5872 GCA_964624555.1 uncultured Rickettsiales bacterium
TGTATGTATACATAAAAAGTTAAACAACTATAGACGTAAGTCTGCATAGGATCTATTGGCTAGCAGATCCTGTGCCGCGGCTATGCCGCCCACAGGATGACCAAACCACTATCACAAACATAAACCCGCCAATTATGGCAAACAGGCCGCCAAGCCCCATGAATCCCATAGCGGCTTTTATATCTGGAGATAGAATTCCAATAGTGCTGCATGGGGTTTTGCGCGGCAAAGCACCATATCCACCGGAATAAGCCAGGCCGGAAATATGCATCAACTGCCCGCAACCATAAACAACAGGCTGCCAGAATGCGAGCTTATTGCCTGCTACATTGCGGTAACCAAACCTTGGCAGCAACAAATATGTTATTCCCATGAAAGCCAGCGTAACCCCTACTATCGAACCATGATAGTGGGCAGGAATCACTACATTCTGTCCACGGATCATACCGGCCAGAAAGCCACCATAGATAAACAACACCAGGGACATAAGCAGTGCTGACCATAAGGCCCGGTTTTCACTTTTCCTGCTGGCACGGCTTTGCCATAGCATAGGGATTATAAATAGAGCCAGCAAGCATGGCGCAACACCGCCTGCCATTATCATTCCATCAGTGAAAAATGCGCGGTATTGCGGTGAGGTAACCTCAAATAAAAAATAAGGAAGAGGCGTAGCAAGTGCAACAATTACGCCAATGCTGAACAGAGTATACAGCACTTTAGAAGAAATAAAAAAATCCGGCTTCAACTTAACCGCCAGCCATAGCCAGCAAACTAACAAAATCTGGGTATGGACAAATTGTAAAACATGCCCCCCTCCCCAGAATCCCAATTCATAATATTGTTGCCCATCAATCTGCGGCGGCAGTAAGCGGAATGATAATATAAAAGCTATTACAGAAAAGATTGCTATAATCCCGCTTGTAAATATCCCGTAGGTTATTACCAGACTAAATCCCCTCTCCCTCTGGGAGAGGGTTAGGGTGAGGGCTAGTTCTTTATTATGGCAACCCTCACCCCGGCCCTCTCCCAGAGGGAGAGGGAGTAGATAGTGCGATAATAAACTCACCAGCATCAGGCCAACCCCGCATAACAGCAACGACAGGCCAAGGAAAAACAACGGGCTCATGATAACAGGTATATAGTTGCTCATTACCCCGGCCCCGTTCGGATCTGCCGGCGACAGGGCGATAAAAACCATCCCGACTATAAAACAAAGCTGCGCCGCCGGCCTGATATAGGGAACAGATGTGTTTATTAAATTGCGCCCATCGGTAAGCAAACTCCAGAACATACAGGCAATGGACAGGAACCAGACCAGCACCGACAGGTCGACATGCACCACCAGCGCCTCACTGAATAACCTGAGGAATAACGGCATATCGCAAAAGCCGGGTGTGCGGGCAATGACCAGCACCAGGGAAAAAATACCGGCAATGGCCAGCGACCACACCCCAACCAACAACCAGTTGCGGGATGAAGATGACAATTCTGTATCGGGTAAAAAAAGCGGGATATTTTTCATTATATCAGGTGAAAGCAACTTATATACCAAAACCAAGCATATCCTTCTATCAGAAGAATACGCCACAGACAACATCCAACTAATTACTGCCTTACAACCTTAGTAGCTTTACCTGTCGGCCTACAACTATCCAATGTGGTTGGGTAAGGCTCATTGGTGTCATAATAAACACCATTCTTCCACCCACACCCCTCCCTATGGGATAGAAGATACTCTCCGACTAACAGCTGATCAGCAGACGTTAAATTTACTGCTGAATAATTTGGATCTAATGCGGCAGGCCTCTGGGTTGGACGACCGCTGGCTATAGCAGCTTCCTCCTTCGCCCTGGCCGTTGCTTCACGCCGTTGTTCTGTCTGGAATTCAATGGTGATAGCTGCAAGAAATTTTGGATTAGACTTAACCGAAGCAACTTCTTTATCCCTCCATGCTCTATAAGCATCCATATCTATAGTAAGCTCCCCCAGCGCACTCTGTACAGCTCTACTCTGGCCAAGTGCGTATCCTGGATTACCATACTCATCAGGATGCTGATCCCTATACCTGAGAACCGCGCTACTCATGATATCATTTATTTGGTCAACAGTTCTACCAGTTACCTGAGCGATTAGGGCTTTATCTGTCTTCCCACTTAAGGCACTCATGCCACTACTGTATTTCTTATATACATACCAGTTAGCCGCGTTATTAGCAAGATCATCCCCAGAAGACGCATCTTCAATACCGCCGGCAGGCGGAGCTCCTGGCCGTGCAGGAGCAGCAGGACGCGCTGGCGGCGGAGCATTTGCTACACCAGTATTTTGTAAATTACCGGGATATTTTTCATAATAGGCCAATAGCATTTTATTAAGAACTTTTGGGTCGCTTCGTGCCTGTTGATTTGCAAGCAAAGTTGCAACAGTACCAGGCATCTTAACGATCCCGTTAGCCATCTTCATTGCCTGCATACTAATAGCTGCTGTTTCATTCTCATGTTGTCGTGCTGGAGTCAATTTAGCATGAGCTGCTAATATTGCCTTTTCATCTGGTGTTGTATCGCCATCATCTCTGGCAGCTTTAGGTTTTTCTTTAGGTGCCTGAGGTTGCCCCGCAGCTCTGCCAACATCTTCAACTATCTTCTCAATCCTTATTCTGGTCTCCTCAAGCTGTTTCTGCATATCTTTAGGGTCAAAAGCTGTACCATCAACCTTACCACCGCCTTTTTGAAGAAGGCGGAGAAGAGGATTTTCAATTTGTTTCGGTTGTTGGTCTTGATCAGCCATATTGGTGCTATCGAACTCCCTGATTAAAGTGCTAACTCGTTAAAAAATAAATAACGGCTCATTTCTAACATAATTAATTAATTTTATCAACAATTGAATTTCCGCATAAAACCTAGCTTTTTCATGGATATATGGTTTTTTGTGGCTTAAATATCCATAAATCATATTGCATGTGGGGAATTTGTGATATAATCAGGCCAAGGTTAGATTTTCCAATATTAACAGCACATAGAGAGTATATATGCAAATTTCCGTTTCCGGTAAAGGGGTAGACGTCGGTACCGCTTTGCAAAGTCATATTGAAAGCCAGATTGAAGAAAATGTAAAAAAATATATCGACCGGATAACCAGTGTGCATGTCGTTATATCCCGCGAGGCACACCTTTTCCGTGTTGATATTACCGGGAATATGGGCACCCATTCCGGCCTGGTGGTGCGTGGCCGTGGCGCGCTGGAAGATGTGTATGCCGCCTTCGATGAAGCCCTCGAAAAAATCACCAACCAACTGCGCCGTTATAAACGTAAAATTACCAACCACCATAAAAATACGCATGAACAGCAGGCACAGATTGTCCGCAACCTCGGCACAAAATATATTATTTCACCAGAAGCCGGAGAACATGATGAAGACAAGCAGGACAGCCTTATAATAGCTGAAAAACCGACTGATATCGAAACCATGACCGTGAGCGAAGCGGTTATGAAGATGGACCTGCAGGACCTGCCCGCAGTTATGTTTTTTAATTCCGCGCATGGCCGCCTGAACGTTGTGTACAGGCGTGTTGATGGTAACATTTCATGGGTTGACCCCGCCGATAAAGCAGCGTAGCACCCCCATCACTAGCTATATGAATATCTCTTCATTGCTTCCTGTAAATGCGATAATTCCGCATTTACAGGCATATGATAAGGAACAGGTTCTAAGGCGCCTGTCAGCACATGCGGAAACCCTGTGCCCACTGTTTGAGCATGAAATTTTTTCTGTACTGGTAGAGCGTGAGCATTTAGGCTGTACCGGTATGGGCAATGGCGTGTGCATACCGCATGGACGGTTTGATTCGCTTAAATCCATATATGTGGTTTTTGCAAGACTTGACAAAGCCATAGATTTCGGTGCCGCCGACGGTAAAAAAGTTGACCTGGTTTTTTTGCTGCTTACGCCATCAACCGCTGATACGGAACACCTGAAAGCCCTATCTGTTATCTCGAAACTGTTACGCGATAAAAAATTATGTAACAAACTACGTGCCGCAGGCGATGCTGCTGAATTGCATAGCCTGATTATAGCAGAACAAGAAAATTAGTCGGTCACCGTGATTACGCGCATCTTATTATTGGGCATTATTTTACTGCAGGTCGCAGGCTGCATTGCCACGCCGCGTTTTTCTGAAAATAAAATTGCCATCAGCAAAGAGCCACCACCTAAGGAAGCACCAAAAGAACCAGCCCAGGACAAGAAAACGGTTATTGAGATACATATCGATGCCGCTGCACCAGCAGTTTCAACAACTAATACCGCACCGGTACCGATAATTGCCCCTAACTGTAAAATACCTGCAAAACCCAAAGCGCAGCCAAGAAAAAAGAAAGTCTACAAAAAACCTGCGCCAAAAAAGAAAAAAGAAATTTGTTTACCAGATACCCCGCCTATACCTTATGCCGCTAAAAATAGTTAGCTGGAATATCAATTCCGTCCGTATCCGTATCCAACACCTGCAAAAGTTGGTCGCGCAGGAAAATCCTGACATAATCTGCCTGCAGGAAACCAAAAGCGATGACGCTAATTTCCCGCTGGAAAGCCTTAAGGCCCTTGGTTTTCCATACGTCTCCTTTTCCGGGCAGAAAAGCTATAATGGCGTGGCGATATTATCAAAACATAAATTAGGTAATGTGAACTGCCTGAAAATAGCAGGCTCTGATGACAAACGCCATATCTCAGCCGATCTGGAATGTGGTGTCAGCCTGCATAATTTTTATGTTCCGGCAGGTGGCGATATTCCCGATGCCAAACTGAACCCGGCCTATGATTTTAAATTACGTTTCGTCGAAGATATGACACACTGGTCACAAAAACTGAAAAAATCAAAACAAAATGCTATCATCCTTGGCGATTTTAATATTGCGCCTCTGGAAAACGATGTCTGGTCACACAAACAGCTAATGAATGTGGTTAGCCACACCGAGCCGGAAATAAGGCGTCTTGATGCCCTCAAAGAATCTTATAGCTGGTGCGATGTCGGCAGGCATTTTGTCGATAGCAAGGAAAAACTATATAGCTGGTGGAGTTACCGCAACCGCGACTGGCGCAAGTCCAACCGCGGGCGCCGCCTCGACCATATATGGGTAACACCGGCCCTCACACCGGCCCTTAAAAACTTTGCCATTTTGCAGGACATGCGCGATTTTCCGTCACCCTCCGATCATGTCCCGGTGGTGATTACCATAGATTTATAAGAAAAATAAAAAAAGCCCCGGCGTTTCCACCGGGGCTTTTTGTTGGGAAAGTGCTCTTGGAGGAGCACTTGCGACGACTAGCACCATTGAGGTGCGCAGCCTGCGCGGCGCTTGAGCGTAATTTAAAAGTTAGGCCGCATTCTTACTTTCCTGAATCTCTTTACGGCGGGTGTCGCAGAATTTTTTGATATCCATCAGTGCTTTGCGGGCGCGGGTGCCGGCAGCGGCATTGCCACTTTCAAATTTAGCGTTGTTAGCGTTGTATTCTTCGATAAGGCGAGTGAGTTCTGCTGACATGATATCTCCTAATTGGTGATGGGTTGATGATAACAAAAAATCTAGTGAGAATTTTTTAGCAAGAGAATGGGAAGTAAGTCAATAGAAAGGGGATAATATTTCTAGCTTGTATTTTATATTTTAATAGCTACCCTATACACAGTTGTAAAAACAACTGGGGCTTTCAAAAACCTCTCATAAGTCCGGCTAGTACAGCCGTAAATTGTACTCCCTATCTTTGCGATGGGGAGGGACGTGTGCATGTCCAGGCGCAAGCTAAAGACACGTGCAGACCTGACTTATGGGTTTTTTGAACTTGTATCTTACCTTTTGCATTGAAGTTGCTGATAAGCGAGAT
>CAZUXB010000066.1:0-5703 GCA_964624555.1 uncultured Rickettsiales bacterium
ACATCCCTCGATCAATTGATTGCTACGTATGAAAATTATTTGGGTTGACTATAGTCATTATCGGGCTGATTGTAGGAGGCGTGCTTGTAGGCCGTGACCTAATAAAATCCGCACAGATCCGCGCCCAGATAAAGCAGATTGAAAAATATAACACCGCAGTTAATGCCTTCAAAATAAAATTCAATGCGCTGCCTGGAGATATGAACGCCACTGACGCAGTACAATTTGGTCTACCATCATCCTATAGTTGCGCGTCTTCAGGGGATATGACTACTGGGATAACACCAAATAATGGAGTGATTGATGGCTGTTATTGGCCGACCTCGCCAGATGGAGAAGCCAATCTTTTCTGGCAACAGCTAGGAGCGGCTGGTTTGATAGATGGCACCTATAGTCTTTTGAATACCTATAGCAACGGTATCACCAACGTGTATGGCGCAGATGTTGGCAAATACTTTCCTCATTCCAAAATGGGCGGTGATTCGTCATATGTATATGTTTGGGCAAATGGCCCTTCTACGTGTTGTCCAACTCCGGCATATAACAAAAAAAATTATTTTGGCATTGGAACGATAGCTCAGGTGTTATATGGCCTTAACATTACATTAACATCAACATCCCTAACTCCTCTAGAAGCTTATACTATTGATTTAAAAATAGATGATGGTCTGCCCCAGCAGGGTAGAACAACTGCAACTGGTGTTTTTGCTAGTAACTATGGTGGAAGCTGGGTGGGTACTCAGACAACTGCAGCAACACCTCGCAATTCCAGCACCTGCTATGACAATAATAATATTGGTGGAGCAACCCAGCAATATTCTGTAGGCCAAGATGGCGGAAATAATATCACTTGTGCAATTTCTATGGTATTTCAATAAATCAACCGGTACACCCGCAGAGATTGCGGCCAGCAAAGACAGCATCACCGGTAAGCATCTGGCACCTTTGCTTAAGAAAAAGAAAGTGGCATAGAACATTAGGACATATAATTTTCTAGCACTGCTACCTTAATGGAAATATAATCATCTCCATTATGAAAACCGGATCGCCAGATATAATAATAACTATAATAACATCCCTCTTCGGCGGCATCGGCCTTACCATGTGTTTTTATGTTTCGCTGATCGGCTTTGCCCTGCTCGCCTGGTGGGGTTATGGAACTTTCTTCAGCAAAACCGCAAAAGCTACGGTAACTGGCATCCGCGCCTACCAGAAAGATACTACCATAGAACACAATAAAGAAGTGAAAACCACGCCATACGCCATGTATTCACCTATCCTTTCCTGCGAAGCCGAAAGCGGGGCATTAAGCAAAGGCTACCTCTCCTCCAGCCAGAACTGGATACCGGCGCGCTGGCTCATCGGCAGCAAGATAGTGGTGCTGGAAGGCATTGATCCGGAAAGCTATAATGAAAAGCCCAGCAACATAATATTGTTGATAGCGATACTTATATTCATGGTCATATTCACCATCATTTGCAGCATACCCAAGAATATCTATGTATATCTCGTATTTGCATTTTTTATGATGCGTATGCTTATAAAGTTAGCAAGGATAATCTCCGTTCCGAAAATCATCGCTTATTTCAAGGAAAAGAATTTCGCTGATATTCACAAGGATATCGCTGCCAAACGCAATGATTTCAAAATACAGAGAAAAAAAGATAACGATACTAAGTGGGAAACCCTCAACATATTGCAGCTAAATGACCTGCTTGCTGCCCAGAAAAGCCGGTTCTACCGCTACACCCTGCCCTTCATGTCATTATTTGCTGCGGGTATGATAGGTATCGCCTATAAAATTGGCACTCCCTGCCTGACAAAACTGGCAAGGGGCGATAATATTATCGACATTGCAAAAATTTACACCGCGGAGTTTACTGTTTCCAGCGTACTGTTCGTCTGCGCCGTTTATATTCTCCTGTCCCTGGTAAAAAAAGCGATAACCCTGCCCGGTGAGCAAAATGAAACACCTGTTATTTTCTGAAACCTATGCACTGGAATGATGCAAGCATCATATTATCCACCCGCAAATACGGCGAAAGCAGCGCCGTGGTGCGCCTTCTCGCCCGCGAACATGGGGTGTTTGCCGGTGTCGTACGCGGGGCAAATTCAAAAAATAACCGTGGCATTATCCAGCCCGGCAACGTGGTGAGCAGCCAGTGGCAGGCGCGCCTTTCGCAGCAGCTCGGCAGTTTCCGGCTCGAATCCATGGAGGCGCACGCCGCCCATATCATGAACGATGCGGGCAAACTAGCCGCCCTCACCGCCGCCTGCACCATTACCGAACTAGCATTACCCGAACGCCACCCCTACCCCAAAATCTTTGCCGCGCTCCATGAGCTACTGCATACCTTGACCACCACCGGCGACTGGCAAAAAGATTATATAAAATATGAGCTTGCCCTGCTTGCGGAAAGTGGTTTCGGATTGGATCTAAGCGAATGCGCCGCCACCGGCCAGACCCACGACCTGACCTATGTCTCCCCCAAATCAGGCCGGGCGGTAAGCAAAGAAGCGGGGCTTCCCTACCATGATAAGATGTTGCCTTTGCCGAGTTTTCTCCGACCCCTCCCTACCCCTCCCCTGCAAGCAGGAGAGGGAACTAAGGGTAATTCGTTATTACGATATGCAAAAGAGTTACGCGCAAACCAGACTGAAGCGGAACAGATCATATGGAAACATCTGCGAGCACACCGTTTTGAAAATTATGGATTTAGAAGGCAATATCCAATTGAAGACAAATACATAGCTGATTTTGTCTGTCTTGAAAAAATGTTGGTGATAGAACTTGATGGCGGACATCATACTGAACAGCAGGAATATGATAAGGCCCGTTCTGAATTTTTAGAAAAAAAAGGATTTAATGTCATAAGGTTCTGGAACAATGACATTATGAGTAATCTTGAAGGTGTGCTTACCTTAATTTCAGAACAGCTCAAAAAGTCCCCTCTCCACGAAGTGGGGAGGGCTAGGGAGGGGCAAGAAGTGCTTGCAGGAATGCAGCTTACGGGCTATTTTCTCGAACATTCGCTGCTGGAGCCGCACGGAAAATCCCTGCCCGCTGCCCGCACCCGCCTCTATCATTTGATCAAGGAAAGCAATGCCGCCTAAACAACAAACTCCAGAGCAGATCAATATTGTCTCGTTCCGCTCCACTCTGGAAGAAAAATATCTGGCCTATGCGCTATCGACCATCACCGCCCGTTCACTTCCGGACGTACGCGATGGGTTGAAGCCGGTGCATCGCCGCTTGCTGTTTGCGATGTTGCAACTCAAGCTCGACCCTAAATCCGGTTATAAAAAATGCGCGCGCGTGGTGGGTGACGTGATCGGTAAATACCATCCGCATGGCGACAGCGCGGTGTATGAAGCGATGGTGCGCCTGGCGCAGAATTTCGCGGTGCGCTACCCGCTGGTGGATGGTCAGGGAAATTTCGGTTCGGTCGATGGCGATAATGCGGCGGCCATGCGTTACACCGAAGCCAAGCTCACCGATGTGGCGATGGCGCTGATGGATGGCATTGACGAGAACACCGTCGATTTCCGCCCCACCTACGATGGGCAGGATGAAGAACCGGTAGTGATGCCAGCGGCGTTTCCAAATTTACTGGCTAACGGCTCGGAAGGTATCGCGGTGGGTATGGCGACCTCGATTCCGCCGCACAATGTCGGCGAGCTGTGCAACGCCATGCAGTATATTTTAAAGCATCCGGATTGCTCGGTGGCCAAGCTGATGCAATATGTCGCCGGGCCTGATTTCCCGACTGGCGGCCTTATCGTAGAAACTCCGGAAAATATCGTAGCTGCTTATGAGAGTGGACGTGGCGCGATAAAAATGCGCGCGAAATGGCACAAGGAAGAATTAAGCCACGGGCTCTACCAAGTCATCATCACCGAGATACCGTACCAGATCCAGAAATCACGCCTGATCGAAAATATCGCCGAGTTGTTCAAGAATAAAAAACTGCCGTTGCTGGGAAATATTCTCGATGAATCGGCGGAAGAAATCCGCATTGTTCTGGAACCAAAGAACCGCAGTGTCGACCCGGAAATGCTGATGGAATCATTGTTCCGCGCTACCGACCTCGAAACCCGCTTCAACATGAATCTGAACGTGCTCAATGCCCACGGCGCACCGCAGGTGATGAACCTCAAGGAAATACTCGACTCCTTCCTCGACCACCGCATGGAAGTGCTCATACGCCGCACGAATTACCGACTCGAAAAAATTGCACACCGCTTGGAAGTGCTCGGCGGTTTGCTGATTGCCTATCTCAACCTAGATGAAGTTATCCGCATCATCCGCACCGAGGACGAACCAAAACCGGTGATGGTGAAAAAATGGAAGCTCACCGAGGTGCAGGTGGAAGCGATTTTAAATACGCGCCTGCGCTCACTCCGCAAGCTCGAAGAAATGGAAATAAAACGCGAGCATGCCGACCTCGTAAAAGAGCAGAAGGAACTGAACGCGCTGCTTAAATCCGAAGATAAGCGCAAAGAACGCATCGGCGAAGAGATCGGCGACATCAAAAAACGTTTCGGCGAAAAAACTGCACTGGGCAAACGCCGTACCGATTTTGCCGAAGCGCCAATGAGCAGCAAGGTCATCGACATCGAAGCCTTCGTGGAAAAAGAGCCGATCACCATCATGTGCTCGAAAATGGGCTGGATACGCGCAGTAAAAGGCCACCTCACCGATGTTTCCGACATCAAGCACAAAGAAGGTGACGAAGAGAAATTCTCGCTCCACGCCCAGACCACCGACAAATTATTGGTATTCGCCGAAAATGGCCGCTTCTATACCATACCGTGCGATAAAATTCCCCGTGGCAAAGGTTTTGGCGAACCTATAAGATTAATGATAGATATGGAAAATGATGTTGATGTTGTTGCCATGTCAATTTTTGTGGCTAGTGAGAAACTCCTGCTCGCCGCCAGCAACGGTAAAGGTTTCGTGGTCGAAGCCGCTGATGTCGAAGCCCAAACCAAAAACGGCAAGCAGATATTAAACCTTGCCGACAAGGCAAAAGCCCTCGGCTGCATCCCGGTGGTTGGCGACCATGTGGCTGTCATCGGCGAGAACCGCAAGCTACTTATATTCCCTATCTCACAAATTCCAGTGATGAAAAAAGGCCAGGGTGTTACACTCCAGAAATACAAGGAAGGTATATTATCCGACCTTATGTGCTTCACATTTAAAGATGGCCTGAGCTGGGCACTGGGCGGCAAAATCCGCACCGAAACCGACCTGAAACCATGGCTCGGCAACCGCGCCGACGCTGGCCGCCTGCCCCCGACCGGCTTCCCGAGGACGAATAAGTTTTCTTAATTGTCATCCCGCATTTGTTGCGGTATCCGGGGACAAATCCACACACAAGGTGGTGATGATTCATTGCTTAATTATAATTAATAATATATACTCGCTTTTACCAATAATTGCAGGGGATATATGTCAGCTCGCTCAGATACCATACAGCTCGGCCAATTCAGGGCTAAGCTAGCGACAAAGTTCATGATCATGCGCATGTCCCCCAAAACCACCGATAAGGAAGCATTGCAAAGCATAGGGCAATATTATGATGAAGCGCTTGAAGCCCTTACAAACATACATGAAGATATGAAAACAGGGTTAGTAAGTGCACGACAATTATAGTCAACCCAAATAATTTTCATACGTAGCAATCAATTGATCGAGGGATG
>CAZUXB010000067.1:0-5599 GCA_964624555.1 uncultured Rickettsiales bacterium
GTTTCGGGCTTATGGATATTACCAGCAAAAAAGAGGTAAAAACCCACAAATTACTCAAAGATCTGGCACCGGAGCCGCTGGAGGATGAGTTTACCGCAACTTACCTTAAATCGGTTCTGAGTAAGCGGGCGGCACCGATAAAACCTATGATAATGGACCAGAATCTGGTCGTCGGGGTGGGGAATATCTACGCGAGTGAAGCCCTGTTCATGTCTGGTATCTCGCCGCTGAAACCAGCCAACCAAGTAAAAAACCTTTCCGTGCTTATAAATAATATCCACAAAGTTTTGAAAGCGGCGATAGAGGCGCGTGGCTCCACCTTAAAAGGCTTCGCCCACGGCTCAGGCGAATCCGGCTATTTCCAGCATAGTTTCCATGTTTATGGTCGCGAAGGAAAACCATGCACCAAATGCAAAACACCGATAGTTTCAATAAGGCAGGCGGGCAGGGCAACTTTTTACTGCCCGAAATGCCAGAAGTGACCCCTCCCTAGCCCTCCCCACTACGTGGAGAGGGAACAAGAATATTATAAAAACAAAATCACACATGTGGATTTTGTATAAGTCCTCTCTACCGCTTGCGGGGGAGAGTTAGAGAGGGGGAGTTAAACTTTAGGAATGCGAACCCCAAGGGCTTTGGACAGGCGGTCTATTTCACCATAATAGGCAACGCGGCGCAGGCAGCGTGGCATCACGCCGGTCCATTTGAAATCGCCTTCGGTTGAGAGGGCAACCACGGATCTGTTGGCTTCTTTTGAGCAATTAAACAGTTCGTTCATTGTTATCATATCACCTTCCATACCGGCAATTTCGGAAATGAAAGAAATACGGCGTTGCCCGTCACCCTGACGGCTTACCTGTATGATAAGGTGAATGGCAGATGCGACCTGGGTGCGGATAGAACGGATGGTGGCGTTTGGATTGGCCATGCTTACAATGTTATCAAGGCGCATCAGCGCATCGCGTGGGTGGTTGGCGTGGATAGTAGCCAGTGAACCCTCGTGACCGGTGTTCATAGCCTGTAACATGTCGAACGCTTCAGCTCCGCGTACCTCACCAAGGATAATACGGTCAGGACGCATACGCAGGGCGTTCTTTACAAGGTCACGGATGGTGACCTCTTCTTTGGGATTCTCGCCACGGATAGCCGGCTGCGATTCAAGGCGTACAACGTGTTCGCCCTGTAGCTGTAATTCCGCAGCATCCTCAATTGTAACTACACGTTCCCAGCTATTGATATGGTTGGAGATAGCGTTGAGCAATGTCGTTTTACCGGAGCCGGTACCGCCGGAAATAAGGATATTCATACGACAGATAGCGGCAATCTTTAAGAATTCGCACATCGCTTCTGACATACAGTTCTGGGCCGCCATATCATTAAGCGAGCGTTTTTTGGGAGCAAATTTACGAATAGATATGGTTGTTCCATCAACGGCAAGGGGAGGAGCAATAATATTTACGCGGCTACCGTCAGATAACCTGGCATCCACCATCGGGCAGCTATCTTCTAAAGTACGCCCCACCATTTTAACAATGTAGTGGGCCAGCTCATTCACTTCTTTTTCGGATTGATAAACAATATCGGTTTTATGGAGAACGCCATCACGCTCGATGTATATCTCATTATATCCATTGATCAAAATATCGTTTATGGTGGGATCAGCAAGCAATGGCGATATAACGCCGAACTGGCTGTAATCCTTTAACTGTGCAATTTCTCTCATTTAGGTCATCCGGTATATTTTGTTTGCAATGTAACGATAATTGATAAATGTTAACATTGTGTTATAAATCAATTAATATTCTCATACAAACAACAAATATTTGTATATTATATGAAAATAAAAGGCTTATAATGCTGTTTTTAAGCTGTTGACTGTGGATTTACCGGGCGCAGGTGCCTTACTGGTTCAACGATAATGTCATTACAGGCTTTTGCAATAAATTATCAAGTTTTGCAATCACCCCGTCAACACCATGCGCTACTGCCAACTGACTGAACTCAGCACGGTGGGTGGTGATAAGGCTGACATTCTCTATGGCAATGTCCAGCACCTTGTAATGACCAGTAGTTTCCCGTACCAGATAATCTACATTCATGCTTTCCTGGTTGGTCAGTTGTATTTTGGTGGATACAGAAAAATCGCTGTCATTATTATCTTTCACATTTAATATTTTAATGCTGCTGATGCGGGTGTCAGGGTTTTCAGCAAAATTCTCAACATAGGTTTTGGTCAGGAAACGGCGGTATAGCTCAGTGTAACGCTCACGCTTTTCATCGCTCGCATTATTCCACGCCCGACCGATAACGAACTTTGCGATCCAGTCAATATCAACTGACTTGCTGAACGCTTCTTCCAGATTTTCTTTGCGCTGCTCAAATGATTTTTTGTTATCGCTGATTACCGCAAGTACGATATTGGCAAAATTATTGGCAAAAGATACGCGTTGCTCATGCAGGGCAACAGTGTCTTTGCCATCAGCGTATGCCGGTGAATAACCACCGACAGACATTACAGCCAGAAATAGTGTAAAAAATAAATGCTGGAAAAATTTCATATAAATACTCAGAGTGGTTCTTATCCTATACCTTCATTATATATATTATAAATTAATCTGTAGTAAATATTAAACAAAATTTTATCAAATTTCCGCTTTTTTACTTCTTTTCTTCACTTATGGGCAAAGTTGCAAATGCCTCCTCACCGTTACGGGAAATCCTCAATAACACAAATTTACGGCCAGATTTTTTAGCATTTTCAAAGGCTTTCTTAAAATCGGCAACTGATTTTATGCTTTCGTTGTTAACATCGAGAATAACATCCCCAACATTAAGCCCGCGCTTGGCTGCTTCAGAACCGTTTTTAACGTCAAGTATCACAAGCCCTGTCTTTTTATCGTCAAGGCGTAATTGCTTACGCAGATCTGGTGAAAGGGGGGAAACTTCCATACCCATAGCTGTTTCACTACCATCTTGTTTTTTAGGAGTATTATCGTTCTGGTCGCCATTATCCTGAGCTTGCTCGGTTTTTTCATCAAGCTCAGTAATGGTAATTTTGGCAGTTTTGGCAGAACCATTATGCCAGAAAGTAATTTCAACCGTTTTACCGCTCTTGGTTTCAGCAACTATACGCGGCAGGAAACGCATTTCTGTTATTTCCTTGCCATCAAAATTAGTGATTACATCACCAGCAGCGATACCAGCTTTCTCAGCAGGGCTGCCTTTGGATACTTCCAGCACAAGTGCGCCCATAGGTTTGGACAGGCCAACACTATCGGCAATTTCTTCCGATACCTCCTGTATTTTTACACCTAACCAGCCACGGTGGGTGCGGCCAAATTCCTTAAGCTGTGCAATGACTGGCTTGGCAAGTGAGGTGGGTATAGCAAAGCCTATCCCAACCGAACCGCCACCCATGCTGGGAGAAAATATCGCGCTATTGATGCCTATAACTTCACCCTTGGTGTTAAATAAAGGTCCGCCGGAATTGCCGCGGTTGATTGGTGCGTCGGTTTGTAGAAAATCATCGAACGGCCCGGAATTTATACTACGCTGGCGGGCGGATATAATTCCCTGTGTCACAGAGCCACCCAGACCAAAAGGGTTGCCGATAGCTATAACCCAGTCGCCAACCCGCATCGCATCGGAATCACCAAGAGGTACAAAGGGAAGGTCTTTTTTGGCATCAACTTTGAGCAGGGCGAGGTCGGTCTTTTTATCCTTACCAATGATTTTCGCCTTGTATTTGCTGTTGTCAGGCAGGGTGACTGTAACTTCTTCGGCGGAATCAACCACGTGGTTATTCGTGATGATATAACCGCTGGCATCTATAATAAACCCTGAACCAAGTGAATAAACTTCACGCTCCTGCGGCTGGCCCATGCCCTGCGGATTGCCAAAACGCTCGAAAAATTCGCGGAAAGGATCCATGTCAGGATCATCAGGAAAACCCGGAAGCGGCATCACAGGAAGGCCACGCTTCTGGGTCTTTATTTTCTGGGTTGTAGAAATGTTGACTACCGCCGGGGAAAGCTTTTCCACCAGATCGGCAAAGCCAGCCGGACGGTCCTGTGCCAATGCTGACGTGCTAAAATTAGGTGTGGCCAAAGATAATAATAACGCCGCGATGATGAAGCGAAATTTTAACATAAACTTAAGCTCCTGAAATTTGTTTAGGCTAGGCAACTGATAGCAGGGAATATAGTATTATTTTTCCCAATCTCAAGAGGTGGAATTCAGTTTTTTAAAATTATATCTGGCATATCGGGTCCTATATATTTATTCCTTCCCGATGTTTTTGCTATATAAAGACGCTCATCCGCAATCCGTGCAAGGTCACGCCAATTATCAATATTATCTATAAGGCGTTCGGCAATACCTATGCTCGCCAACTGGGGCATGCCATCAGGCCTTAAACCAAAGCCGCTTTTGTATAGGCGGTTGATAACTTCAACGGCACCAGAATATTCTGTATCCGGTAATATTATCAGGAATTCCTCGCCGCCCCAGCGAACAAGAAAGTCGCTGGCTCGTAACCCGTTCCGGATGTTCATGGCGGCAGCCGATAGTACATTATCACCCTGCTGGTGACCGAACTGATCATTAACGCTCTTGAAGTGATCAAGGTCAAAATACGCTATGGTATAACTCCGGTTGTAACGTTTACCCAGATTCCAGGTTATTTCTATGGCATGCTCGCCATATTTCCGGCACAGGCAACCGGTAAGTGTGTCGTAGGCCGCAAGGCTGACCTGCTGGATAAGCAGCCGTAACTGGCTTAGGCTGGTAAGGGTGGCAATACAGCCTAGAACCATCATGATCCAGATACTGCCGAAGTTCAGGGAGTCAGGGTAAGATGTTATCACATTCGATGCTTTAATACTGAAAACTGTAAGCATGGGAACGATAAGCAGAACAGATTCAATTACGGTTATGGGGAAAAAACCAAGGCCGGAAAAAAGTATAAAAGGCAACAGGGAATAGCTGGTAAAAACCATTTCGCCCAAAAACGTACCCTTGGCGCTGGGAGGCGGGGAGCACAGGAAATAAAATGTTGTCAATAAGGCAAGGGAAAAAGCAATCATGCCAACCAATGTCGATGCTTTCTGCCGACTTACGGAAAAAAGAGCGATAGCTACGAAAATAGCACTTAATATTAACCGAGCGGTCAGCAAACTAAAAAATATTTGCCGTGGGAAAGCAAAATAATCAACTACGCCCCAGAGTATGGCAAGTACAGAAAAGAGATAAGAGGTGATTACAACGCGCATCCTCAGAACGTCAATACGCTGGTGCTGGACATAGACAGGCTGGAACCTGGCGCTGATGAGCGCCCATACGCTGATATCTTTCGCAGGGCGCAACTTAATGTTGTGGAATGTATCCCGCAGGGATTTTTTTAGGTGCTGAACATAACCTGACATTACCAAACGCACCTCTTGTGATGTTGTAACTGGCTGTTACTGCTTTACTAATCCACAAATAAACCACATGCAAGCGTCAAGTGCATGTCCTATAGCGGGATTGGAATAAAGAAAATGGATAAGAAAAACTTGCTTCTCCCTTTCCATCTGGGAGAGCTACCCTTTAAACGCCCTCT
>CAZUXB010000068.1:0-4919 GCA_964624555.1 uncultured Rickettsiales bacterium
TTTCTCACGCTACACCGCTAATCGCGCTGTAGCTAGATTTTGCTTTCAGCAAAATCAGCGAAAGCGGATGGCGGGAGTGACGGGACTCGAACCCGCGACCTTCGGCGTGACAGGCCGACGCTCTAACCAACTGAGCTACACCCCCGCAAAAAAGCAGTATTTGTCACATACTAGCCCGCCTTCGCTTACGCTACGGCGCAGCATCCCTTTCTCACGCTACACCGCTAATCGCGCTGTAGCTAGATTTTGCTTTCAGCAAAATCAGCGAAAGCGGATGGTGGGCGATGAGAGACTCGAACTCCCGACCCTCTCGGTGTAAACGAGATGCTCTAACCAACTGAGCTAATCGCCCTAAACCGTTTGGTTTCGGAAAAAGGGACTTGTTTATTACTGGGTTTTTATTGGGATTGCAACAGGCTTATTATAAAAAAATAAGTGTTTTGGCAAAAAAAAGAGGTGTTCAGGAAAAAATCATGAACACCTCTTTTTTTTGCAATAAAACAGTTAGTTACGCTGCTTTTTTCTTGGAAGATTTATTTACTGCTTCGCTGAGGGCTTTGCCTGGTTTGAATTTAGGCTTGTTAGAAGCAGAGATTTTGATAACTGCGCCAGTGCGTGGGTTACGGCCTTCAGTTGCTTTGCGGTGAACAACAGTGAAAGTTCCAAAGCCAACAAGGCGGATTTCATCGCCTTTTGACAAAGCTTTAGATACCACTGCGATAAATGCATCAATCGCTTCAGATGCTTTTGCTTTAGTAAGATCAGATTTATCTGCTACTTCTGCAATGAGTTCGTTCTTATTCATGTTATACTCCCTAGTTGTATGAATATTTTATAAAGGTGAATTGAACCGTTCAACACACCAGCTTGAAAGCCAAGCCACACACTGAATCAAGCACGGAAAAAAATAAATGTAAACAGCAATTTTACATTTTCTAAATAAAAAATGCAGGAAACACGCGGGCGACAGGGTGTTTTTAAAAACCATTGGCTAACATTTGGTAACTAATATTTAGGGTTTTAATAACCTAAAAATGAGACAGCAAGTTACAATTTAGTGAGGTTTTTTTGCTGCTGTTTTACCATCGGATTTTACCAGAACCGGTGCGGCATTATTCTCAATAACATCAGCATTTATAATAACTTCTTCAACTCCCTGCTGGCTTGGAATATCATACATCAGGTCAAGCAAATAGCCCTCTAAAATAGCCCGCAAACCACGCGCACCTGTCTTGCGTTTGATGGCCTTTTCCGCAATTGCTTTCAACGCATCATCGGAGAAACGGAGATGCACACCTTCCATCTCAAATAATTTCTGGTACTGCTTAACCAAAGCGTTTTTAGGCTTGGTAAGGATGGAAATAAGCGCTGCTTCATCAAGATCGGTAAGAGTAGCAATCACCGGGAGACGCCCCACAAACTCGGGAATAAGGCCGAATTTGAGCAGATCCTCAGGCTCAACCTGCGAAAATAATTCGCCGATACGCTGGTTCTCCTTGCTGCGAACATCAGCGCCAAAACCAATGGCAGTGCCCTTCCCACGTGCCGCAATGATCTTTTCCAGACCAGAAAATGCACCACCACAGATGAATAATATATTGGAAGTATCAACCTGTAAAAACTCCTGCTGCGGATGCTTGCGGCCACCCTGCGGCGGAACGGAGGCGACAGTGCCTTCCATCAGTTTGAGCAAAGCCTGCTGCACGCCTTCGCCAGATACGTCACGGGTGATGGACGGGTTGTCAGATTTGCGGGAAATTTTGTCCACCTCGTCTATATACACAATACCGCGCTGCGCCCGCTCAACATTATAGTCAGCAGCCTGCAACAGGCGCAGTATGATATTCTCTACGTCCTCACCAACATAACCGGCTTCGGTAAGCGTGGTGGCATCGGCCATGGTGAAAGGAACATCAAGGATACGAGCCAGAGTCTGTGCCAGCAATGTTTTACCGGAACCAGTTGGGCCAATGACCAGAATGTTCGATTTTGCCAGCTCAACATCACTGTTTTTTTCAAGCATGGAAACGCGCTTGTAATGGTTGTGTACAGCAACCGAAAGAACCTTCTTCGCCTGGTACTGGCCGATAACATAATCATCAAGCACCTTGGCAATATCAGAAGGTTTTGCTATATCATCGCCCTCTTTGGAAAGCACACCCTTGTCAGCCGCGCGGATAATATCCATGCACAGAACAACGCATTCATCGCAAATAAATACGGTAGGGCCAGCAATCAGCTTGCGCACCTCATGCTCACTCTTGCCACAAAATGAGCAATAACGTGTATTTTTTGTTTCCCTGCCACCTGCTTTTGTCACGTTTTAGTCTCCTTAGTATTTGCCTAGATCCCGGCCTACGCCGGGATGACGGGAATCTAAGCGGCATAGCCGCTAAGATTTACCGTCACTTCTTCTTATCTAATATATCTTCCGCAGAACGTTTTTCAATGATGGTATCAATTAAGCCGAAATCTTTTGCCATTTCCGCAGTCATGAAATTGTCGCGCTCCATGTTCTTCTCAACATGCGACAGTTTCTGACCAGTATGTTTGACATAGATCTGGTTGAGGCGAGCTTTTAATGAAAGAATTTCCTTGGCATGAATCTCGATATCAGTAGCCTGACCGGAAAAACCGCCAGAAGGCTGGTGGATCATGATCCGCGAATTAGGCAGGCTGTAACGCTGCCCCGGCTCACCAGCAGTAAGCAACAGCGACCCCATCGAAGCAGCCTGACCAAAACACAAGGTCGAAACTTTCGGACGGATATATTGCATGGTATCATAGATCGAAAGACCGCTGGTCACCACCCCACCCGGAGAGTTGATATACATGAAAATTTCCTTATCAGGATTTTCCGATTCAAGGAACAAAAGCTGTGCGCAAATCAGCGACGCCATGTTGTCATTAACCGGGCCGATAAGGAAGATAATACGCTCCTTCAGCAAACGGGAGTAAATATCGAAAGAACGCTCGCCGCGGCTGGTCTGTTCAATAACCATCGGAACGAGTATATTTGCGTAAACGTCTTGTATATCAGCCATGATCTTTTCCTAATCTGTTTAGTTGATTGTTACCATTACCCAAGCAGTAACTGGGAAAAGTTAACAAACAATTACTAAGACTCCTTCTTTTTTGCCTTAGTTTTAGATGAACCGGAAGCCTTGGAAGATTTAGCAGATTTTTTCTCGCTTTCCCCACTGTTATTTTCTTCTTCCAGTGAGTTTAATTCGTTCAGTGACAGTTTTACATCATTGAATTTTACTTTGCTCAAGATAAAATCAACCGCCTTTTCTTCGAGGATAGGGCCACGCAGATCTTCAACGCGCTGCGGGTTCTTCTGGTAGAATTCTATTATCTGACGCTCCTGCCCCGGATACTGATAAGCCTGCTGCATAACCGCGCGGGAAATTTCATCACGAGTAATGGAAAGCTTGTTGCGCGTACCAACTTCAGCCAGCAATATACCAAGCGCTACACGGCGGCGGGCAACATTTTTGTATTCGCTGGTAAGCTCCTCATCGCTTTTATCCTTAAGCGATTCATCGCCTTCATTTTTCGACTGCGCTACCCTGTCCCATATGGTCTTGAATTCCATTTCCACCATGCTCTCAGGAAGTTCAAAATCATATTTCCCTTCCAATATATCAAATAACTGCTTCTTTAAGTGGTTGCGCACCAGCTGGTTATATTCTTTCTCAATCTGCATGCGCACAGCATTGTGGAATGCCTCAAGGCTTTCAAATCCGCGCGCCTTGGCAAATTCATCGTTCACTTCCGGAGTTTGCGCTTCCTGCACCGCCTTTACCTTCACTTCAAACTCGGCAGGCTTACCCGCTAAATTAGCACTTGGGTAGCCTTCCGGGAAAGTGACTTTCACGGTGCATTTGTCACCGGCTTTTTTGCCGATAAGCTGGTCTTCAAAACCAGCGATGAACTGGCCACTGCCCAGCTCAAGATCAAAATCCTCTGCCGTGCCGCCGTCAAAAGCAACGCCGTCAAGCATACCCTTGAAATCGATCTTCACAATGTTGCCGGATTTAGCTTTAGTATCCTTAGGCAACTCCACAAATTGCGGGCTCTGCGCCGCAATGCGCCCCGAAGCATCGTCAACATCGCCCTGCGTAACTTCAAAAATCTTGCGCTCCAATGAAATGTCATCAAACTTGAGTTCCGGCAGCTCCGGGAACAGCTCGATCGAAACACTGAAGGCCAACTCGCCACCATCGTTATATTCCTGCACATCAACCTGCGGGGTAAGCGCCGGACGGAAATTATTCTTAGTGACAAGGTCACTTACTGAACCGTTGATAACCTGCTTGATAACATCAGCCTCAACCGCCTTGCCGTAACGCTGTTCGAGCACTTTCATCGGCACGTGGCCGGGGCGGAAACCGGCAAACTTCGCCGTCTTGCCAACTTCTTTCAATTCGCTTTCCTTTTTTGTTTTTATCGCGTCGGCGCCGACAATTATTTTGAATTTCTTCTTAAGGCCTTTTGATTCTGTTTCGGTAACCTGCATATGTTTCTCTTTTTATTGGTTTGATTGAGTGGATAATTGATTTGTTCAAAACTTGAGGAGTTAAGCTTTGCGTATTGATACACTAGGAAAAACCACAACGGAAGCCAAAACGCAAATGGTTTGTGATAGTAATACTTAACCTCTCCCACTGGGAGAGGTCGCCACCGCCGAGCGAAGCGAGGCGAAAAGTGGCGGGTGAGGGCAGTTTTGTTATTACGCCAATTTTAGCCCTCACCCGTCTTGACCAAGCTAAAGCTTGGTCTTGCCGACCTCTCCCAAAGGGAGAGGTAATTTCTTGGCCGATTTTGCTCTGATTCAAGAGAGGCAGTGAAGTTATAAAATATGGGGCTGTACCAGATAACGCAAAAATGTGTTATGGAAGTGCATGCGGAAGAGT
>CAZUXB010000069.1:0-4888 GCA_964624555.1 uncultured Rickettsiales bacterium
CATATGACAAGTTATACAAGGTCAAAACTGATGGTACTAAGGAACCTTTTAAAATCGGCGATTATCTTGAGCTTAATGAAAGAAGGAGAATAGTGGCAGGCAGGATTGAAAACAATCCTAACCTGATGTCTGACCCCACAATATATACAACCTATTCCAGTGCTGTGCGTTCATCGCAATATGAGCGTAACAGCCTAACTGCAATTTTAGTTAAAGTAAGTGATGAAGGAACTCCTGAACAGGTAGCAGACTATATAAACCATATTCCTGGGTTTAATGCCTACACCAGGCAGCAATTTGCCAATTCATCATTTAATGAGCTGATAGAAAAAAGCTCCATAATGCAAAGCTTCAGTATTGGCATCGGTTTTATATTTATTGTTTCGATTATAATCATCTCGACCATTTTTCATAGTTTTGTTTCAGAAAACATCAGGTCACTTGCCGTTCTGAAAGCAATGGGGCTTGATGATCAGGTCCTTGTTAAAATGACAATGCTTCAGGCAGCAGTCAGCGGGGTGATAGGTTTTTCCATAGGTATAGGCGCTGCCAGCGTATTTGGCGCATTAATAGGCGGGGTAAAGGTTGGTTACAGGCTTATGCCGCAGATGGTTATCTTCAGCGCCATTACCATTGCGGTAATCTGCTTTATTTCGGTGTATATCGCTCTGAAGAGAATAATGCAGGCGGAACCGGCGATGGTGTTTAAAGGTAACTGATATGAGTGATATCGCAGTAAGTATAAAAAACCTTGTAAAAACCTACCATAGCTCTGGTGGTGATGTGGCGGCTTTGCGTAGTGTTAACCTTGATATTATGAATGGTGAGTTGTTGATGCTGTCCGGGCCGTCCGGTTGTGGTAAAACAACTCTTATTTCCATCATTTCCGGGATATTGGAATATGATGCTGGTGAATGTCTGGTATTCGGGAACAATTTCAATTTAATGCAGTCTGGCGAAAAATGCGGTTTCCGCGCCCGTAATATTGGGTTTATTTTCCAGGCGTTCAACCTGATACCAACACTGACACTTATGGAAAATATCGCCGTACCGCTTATCATACTTGGACAGGAAGAAGAGCGCGCACATGCGGCAGCGAAGGAAATGATGGGTAAGGTAGGGTTGCAGAAATATGTTGATTTTTACCCATCTCAGGTTTCCGGTGGCCAACAGCAGCGGGTAGCCATAGGGCGCGCACTGGTGCATAATCCCAAACTAATTGTATGTGATGAGCCAACGTCATCCTTGGATCATAAAACTGGCGTTATGGTGGTGGAGCTGATGAAAGATATGGTAGCACAAAACGGTGCAACGCTGGTTATAGTCACGCACGACAACCGTATATATAATTTTGCCGACAGGATTGCCTATATGGAAGACGGCAGCATCAATTCAATAACTAACAATGTGGTAGCAGCATGAAAACAAAACATCCATTGGTGATATTTTCCATATTGGGAATATTATTCACATTCTTTTATATATTGCATACAGATGCGCCGCTGCCTACTACCAGGCCGCTCAGGGAGCCGTTATCTTCGCCATACCCGGAATTTATAGCGGCTTCCGGTATTACCGAGGCGAATACCAGGAATATTGAGATAGGCACCAATATCTCAGGGTTGATTTCCGAGGTCATGGTTTCTTCTGACGGTGTAGTTAAAAAAGGTGATCCTCTATTTAAAATTGATGACTGGGAAGTTGCCGAGAAGATAAAAGTAAAAAATAGCGAATATCTGGTTAAGGAAGGTTTGAAGGACGAAGCTGAGATTGCCCTGTCTGAAGCGAACAGGTTGCTTTCCAATTCTGTTGAACTGGAAAGTAAAAAGGTGGTCAGTAAGGATGAAATGCTTTCCAAGCGCTATAATGTAAAACTTGCCGAAGCAAAGCTTGGCACAATTAAAAATGAAATGCAGCTTGCCTTAACCGAAATTGATTCCCTGAAAACCGAGCTTGATAAACACATAGTACGTTCGCCTGTTGATGGCACGGTGCTCCAGGTCAACGTAAAAGCAGGGGAATATTCGCAGACTGGGGTTGGGGCGAAGGTAAATATGGTGGTGGGTAATATCAACCCGATGTATATCCGCGTGGATATTGACGAGTATGATGCCTGGAGGTTTAACAAGGATGGTGAGGCAATAGCGGTTCTTAAGGATAATTCCGAGTTCAAGGTGCCGCTAACTTTCGTGCGTAAGGAGCCGCTGGTGATACCGAAAGTTTCACTGGGTGGTAATATAAATGAAAAGATTGATACCCGCGTGTTCCAGGTTGTTTATAGTTTTGATCCCGCCAACGTGCCGGTATATATCGGCCAGCAGATGGACGTGTTCGTCAAAACCGTGGGAAAATCTGATAAGTGATTTTTTCAAGTCCGGGAGCTAAAGAGTTAGGACAAAGGTTTATCAGGTATTATGTTTCTTTTGTCGGTTAGACCTAATGATATCAATACATCTTTTGCTCCGGCGATGTGATCGGGTAATTTGATAGTTCCTTTTTCATATCGTACGGGAGTGCCGTCAGTACCCACAATATCGCCGCCTGCTGCCAGCAAAACCGCGTGCGGGCCTGCAACATCCCAACTATTAAATCCACCGTCATTACCTTTGTTAACGCCGGAAATATCGCAAACCCCACGTGCTACCATGCATGTCCTTAGTTGAGCAGGATATTGTGTTGCTTCGTACTGTCGGCCGTCAAGATGCGCGACATGTTTTTCATTAAAGCCAATAGCAACTTGCAGTGGACTACGCAGAGGTAATTTTTTAACGGAAATTTCTTGTGGGGTACTATCACCTTCCTGCAAATATGCTTTACCATTACTACCAGTAAAATAAAGCTCATGGCGTGCGGGCCAATAAATAACGCCATCTACGGGAATACCGTTTTTGATGCGGCCAATATTGACGCTGAATCCATCCATACCTTTGGCATAGCCGGTAGTGTTATCCAGCGGATCAGTGTCAAAACGCTCATCCGCCTGTAATGCTTTCATATTGCTCTCATGCGAATTTTCTTCGGACACGACTGCAATACCGGGGAAATGTTTTGCCAATCCCGCGCAAACAATACGGTTAGCTTCCTTATCTGCTGTGGTAACTATTGATCCATCATATTTGCTTTCCTGTTCGCCATTCCTATTAGCAACGACTTCATCTTGCATAGTAAGAATTTTGTCGCCAGCTTCTTTTGCAATTTGAGCTAGAACTGGAAGTTGTGAATACATCTGATCCTCATTATATTATATACGCCAACGCCTCCCCGACCAAGGGGAGTGCAAAGACGGTTGCACAAACCGCATATGATGAGGTTTCTACGCCTCAGAATCATGCGTACTGATTCCAACTATAGGCATAAGACAGGAATTGAGAAAAAGAAAGCGGAAAAGGAATGAGGGTATTTAAGGGCTATTCAAGCCATGATTTTAGATATTGGTCTTTAATGAGGAAGATATATCCAAAATTATTAGCATCAGTTTATTAAGCTAATATCATTAATAATCAATATAATAATAGTTTTAAGCACTTGCCTAAAGCTGGAAAAACAATCTTAATAATCTTGTAACATAACAATTGGTTAGCTGTGCTATATTTGAAAATATATATCCTTAAATTTTATAACAGAAGGTAACTCTAATGAGTAAAAGTAGAAGCGAAGAAATTAGAGAATCATATTTAAAACGTCAATTAACTAGGGTCGGTGAACTTATTGTTGAATCTATAAAGGAGAGTATTCAAGCGCATCTTGTGGAAAATGGACTTAGTGCAGAAGGTGCGGAATGTTTGCGAGTTAAACAATTGGGCAAAACTACTGCTGATGGTATTCAAATTGGTTTGCCGCAGTTGGGCATATCAGAAAGTGATTATCTAGTTTTTGATACATTTATAAATTCTTTGAATAGAACCCCATCTAATGGATATGATAATTTTAAGGTAACTGTTCCTGAGGGTAAAAAATTAAAAACCAATGTAACCTTAACCGCTCAAGATGCTGACCAGCTTGTAGCTGTGATTAATCATCATGTTCTTCCACCTTATCATGTATCTATGGATGCGGTTAGAGAAATAAGAGGACAAGTTATTAAGTCTGGTGATGGTAGTGAACAATTTGATGATCTAGATTATTTTATATATAATATGTTCAGGAGTTCTACATCTAAACAGCCACCTAAACCCGAGCAACCAGTAAAAGAACCTAAAAAAGTTGTGCTAACCCCATTTCAGCAGCGTATTTTAAGCCGTTTTGCTGGAGGGTATCAACCTCCTCATATAGACATGGTGCCAAAGCAGAGCACAGTTGCATTAGTAGCAAAACAATTAAGAAGCGAATTTATTGAAAGACTTAGTTCTGATTTGCCACGATTCGATAAAGATTTGGTTGCAAAGGTAGTTGATTATAATTTTTCTTTCGTTCCTGTTGATGATATGGGGGTATTAAAAATAAAGGTCAACAAAACGATTGAGGGAATTATGGCGAATTATGATATTAGTAATTTAACAGATGAAGGAGTTATTTGGTCTCGTGCCCTCCCAGCTATGACAGAATTACGCGATGAAATGTCTGACAGAAGAGGTAAGCCAGCAAGTGGAACATTCGGATATGAATTTTTTGGCAAAGAACCATTAAACGACATTACTGTAAGTGCTAAAACTATTGAAGACCTTGCTAATGGTATAAACCCACATTTAAGAAAAGAATTACAGGTTGATACTTCTCAATTCTTAGGTCGTCCAAAAAATTAGATAGTCCAGACAAAAACCATACATTTTGTAAGCAATGGCAAATAGGTTCCCCACAGTTGCCCCAGACTATAAATGGATGTTTTGGCTTATATCTATAGTCAACCCAAATAATTTTCATACATATTTAACGTTTTAAGAGTAACGTG
>CAZUXB010000070.1:0-4758 GCA_964624555.1 uncultured Rickettsiales bacterium
AATCCATGAGGGCAGGCTGGCTTTTTGTCATCTCGACAAGGAAAGCAAGGTACGCCTTGTGCAGCAAGCCATAAGGCGGCTTGAAGCGCCGCTTCAACTCGTTCTTTGTGTGTCTGCATTATGCACCCCGCATTTCTGAGCGTTGTGCAATCCATGCATCAATGTCGCTGCTGAGCCAGCCTACCGACCGAGGACCTAAAGGTATTGGCTTAGGGAATTTTCCCTCTTTAATAGCAGCATAAATAGATGACCGTGACCATCCGGTACGATCTGTGACTACTGGCAGTCTAAGTACTTTCTCCATATAAGTTCTCCATTGCTGTTATTGGGACGCGGATACGCCCCATAAGCTCAGTATGGAAAAACAAAAACGGTTTGTCGTATGGAGTTAAATGCCCTCAATCTGGGGCATTTTTTGCACGCTTCCGATAAAGAATTTTACGCATCACCGCTTCAGGATTCTTATTAATATGTAATGCATCGTATAAACTCCTTACAAAATCATATGCTTCACTGCCAACACTACCTTCTCGCGCGCTGAGAGTAGGCTTTTTTCCTGAGAGTTTTTTATACTGTTCGAGTATGCATTTAACCAATGCTTCTTCTTTTCCCAAGCCTCTGCCGGGAGGAGACTTTTCTTGGCGGAGGAGTTTTTCTTTTTCCCTGGCTACAGCTGTAATGTTCCGAACATGTTCTGCAACCATAAGCAAAGATAACTTTTCTTCTGGAATTATAATTTCTTTACGAGTTATGGCATTCATACGATAAATTTTAAGAATTAAGGCACTGGCAGTTTCAATCACATCTTTAAGTTCATCAGCAGCCTTGATGTTGCCAATTACCGGATTTCTCACAGAAGACCAATAAGCAAGAAAATTCAGTTCTATCGCTGCGATACTCTTATAGATAGTAGCAGGCTCTAGATTAGACTTAGCGATTTTAAGGACTTCTTTTGTAATAATCTTATGGGTATCCGGGTTTGCTTTCTGCATCACCATCCTTACGCTTTATGGCCTATTCTTGGCATTTCTACAGTTTTTGTAGTTGCCGCTGTTGTTAAATAATCTGCCCACCATTGCATCATCTTTCGGCGTTCCGGTAGATATTGCGCGTGATTATAAGCTGCCCGCACCTTGTTACGTTCAATATGGGCAAGTTGGCGTTCAATATGGTCTGGCGGGAAGCCATTTTCATTAAGGATGGTGCTGGCGGTGGCCCGAAAGCCGTGGCCGGTGGTACGTGAGCGATAGCCCATGCGATAAAGAGCATAGAGCATGGCGTTTTCGCTCATACATTTGGAAGGTTTGTATTGCTGTGGGAATATCAAGGGCCACTTGCCGTTATGCAGTTTCAATTCCTTGAATAGAGCAAGGGCTTGTTTAGAAAGCGGCACAATATGCGGGTCTTTCATTTTCATACGAAGGGCAGGGATACGCCATTCGGCTTTATCAAAGTCGATTTCTGACCATTCTGCGCCGCGTAACTCGGTAGTACGGACAAATGTAAGTAGCAACAGCTTTAGGCCCAGCTTGGTTTGCAGTTCGCCATCGTAAACTTCAAGTTTTTGTAGAAACTCCGGCAGGTCAGCAGTCTTTAAATGAGCATGATGCTTGCTTACGGGTGTTTTAAGCGCGCCTCGTAAGTCCATAGAGGGGTTACGTTCAGCCCGACCAGTGGCAATAGCATAGGAAAAGATGCGTGTGCAATATTGGGCAATAGTCCGGCAAAGGTCGAGAGCTTCCCGTTTTTCTATGAGACGCAAAACGGATAAAAGCTCTGGCGTGGTAATATCATTTACAGGGCGGTTGCCCAGCTTGGGGAAAATATCGCTTTCAAGTCGCTTGATAACATTCAAGCTATGCTTCGGTGTCCACATATTAAGGTTGTTTTCGTGCCACTCGCGGGCGATGGCTTCAAAAGTATTCTCACTATTGAGAATACGGAGCCTTTTAGCCTCTTTCTTTGCTTCGTTCGGGTCATTGCCAGCCTGAAGCTTTTTTCTCGCTTGGGCATGAAGCTCTCTTGCTTCGGCAAGGGTAGTTTCAGGGTAAACGCCCAACGCTAAAAGCTTTTGCTTACCATCAAAGCGATAGGCGTAACGCCACCATCTGTTGCCGTTGGTCTGTACCCACAAGAACAAGCCGCCACCATCGGAAATCTTGTATGCCTTGTCTCTTGGCTTTGCGTTGCGGATTGCAAGGTCAGTGAGGGACATGTTGGTAACTCCGGTTAGGCGTTTTTAGTTACCATCAAAATGACCATCATTTGATGGTAGATTCTGTAAAACGTCCTCGGAGCATAGTGGAATTCACTCGCTCTGTAAACTTTGATTTAGTTCATTATTTTGGACTTCTTTGGAGCTTCTCGGAAGCTAAGTTGGCTGGGGGACTAGGATTCGAACCTAGGTTGACGGAGTCAGAGTCCGTAGTCCTACCGCTAGACGATCCCCCAATCGGTAAAAACGCGCGTCAGACGCAAGGAGAGCTAGATATACCGATATTGCCCATGAAAGCAATACCGAAATGAATGTCTCAGGGCGCGCGTTTTACGGGTTTCGGAACGGGAATGGCCCGGAAATCATCCACGTTCAGGCCGCAGGATTTCCATGGGTAAAGCATCGGCTTATTCGTTGCGGGAAGGGGACCTGGCGGGCAAAAGGTGCTCTTGATCACGCTGCCGGTTCCGCCACTAACCATGAACTTGGTGCCGCCGCCGCTGCGCCAGTGGAAAGGCGGATCGATGCCCTGGTTCACCAGAACCGAGAACATGTTGCTGACCGGCGACATACCGGAGGCTTCCTGCGCGGCAGTGATATTCGATACCCGTGAATCATCGATGCTTGGGCGGTAAAGTGCGCCCTGCTTCCATCCGTAATAGCCGCCAATATTGGGATTGGCGGTATAGGGCAATACGCAGGCATGATAATCCGGGTCGATACATGAGGGCTGGTTTTTCAGGCTGCCGCCTGCGGGAGCGTAGGTATTGGGGTTAATAATCGGCACTTCCACGCCTGCCCATAATGTCTCAAGCTTAGAGGGATCTTGCGTCAATTTATACCCATCGGGAACTTTATCGCGGTAGATTACCCTTACTGTCCCGCTTGCCCATTGATTCGTAACCCCTGCCGCGGAAGGGAATTTTCCGAAATTCCACCCGTTTATGAAAAGCTTATCAGGCGGTGCCGACCCCAGTATAGCGCTCGTGGCAAGATCATACACTTCCCAGCGGTTGGTGTTGTTATTGAACTGAATGCCGGCTCGGCCCTGGCTGACCAAATCCGTGTACTGCTTGAAGGAGGCAGGGAAGCCGATATCCTGAATAAAGAATGAATACGGTACGCCGTCAAACACGAATACCCCGATATCACCCGGCATCGCCCGGTCGAAATCGTAGCCCGCAACGGCGTCGCCGTGTGAATTCGTAAGATACGATACCTGATCCCAGAAGCCGCCGCCGCCGGAGTTCGGGAAGAATAGTGTGCTGTCGGATATATAGCCCCGCCAACCAAGCGGCCAGGGAAGTGAGCCCTTCTGCTCAACCACGGTCATGCTGCCGCTGCCGCTGGGTTTGGGCTTTGAAACCGTTTTGCCCATGGTGTTAAAGCTGCCGCCGCCGGCAAACAGCACGTAATCGTCGCTCCCGCCTTCCTTGAACAGCTTTTCATAGCGGCCAATGCACTGCAGGTTATGGTAACGCATGGTATAAGCCTGGTGCAGAACCAGTTCAGCCCATCCTCCCAGATTGCCTGCCTGGCGGAGTTGCGGCAGATCCGCGCCGGGTTCAAGCGTGATACTATGTTTAGGTCCGGTGGGGGCTTCCGGATTAAGCGCCGGGAACAATTTTTCAGATTCATAAAGCCACTTGTTAGGGTAATTCACTCTTCGTACGCGCTGCTCCAGCGGCAGGATTTGACTGATAGGCTCCGGAGAAGATGAACTGGTGGAGGAACTGGACCATGAAGACGAAGATGTGCTGCTGCTGCTGAAGGTTAGAGAGCCAGACGTTAGTGGGTAATCGGGGTCGGACTTATGCTCATCTTCGAAGTCCTTAATCGTTTTCTTTAGCTGTTTAATATCGTCCTCTGTGCGGCGTTCCCGGCCTACGCCTACAATATAGTCATAACCGCCAAGTGTATTAATGAAGCTGCCGTATTTCCACGGCATCCCTGCGCTGACCCCAGTATCCCACCAGCGCATATAAGGCATATGAACGCCTACTACATCTCCGGTTTCCATATCGGTATATGTGCGGACCCAATAGCTGAAATGATATTCCGGAGGGACGACCGGAAAACCGTTATATAAGCAGTTAGGTGCGAGTCGAGTCAGGTCTTTTACAAGCTTAAAGTCCTTTTTGTAATTTTTCTCGATGGTTACATCCATGGGTTCCGAAACTGAGCTGGATACAGAGCTGGAACTGCTTGGGGCGTCTTCTAAGTCGTCATTCTTCTTTACGAAAGCAATGCCGCTCGAAAAATATTTTTCAACGAGTGCTATCTTTGGCTTATTCTGGTCACGTGACTTCTTAAGGAGTCCCTGCGCCGCTGATCGCCGCACATCCAGCACGGGATCGCAGGTGCGGATTTTTAGCTGGTTGGCAGGCACAATATCTTTCAGTAGCACATGACAGCACTGGGTAATGCTTAGCGGCGCGCCGCAGAATCCTTTATCCGGCTGATAGTATTTTGTGGAACAGGGCTTCTGAGTTCTGTTCCACTCGGTAAACATTGCCTTGAGCTCACCATTACTGTAGCTTTTA
>CAZUXB010000071.1:0-3177 GCA_964624555.1 uncultured Rickettsiales bacterium
CGATCGTCCCAATGTTGCAATGCGGTTTATTGCGTTCAAATTTCTCTTTAGACATGGTATTACAATCTCCTTATTAAAAAATACAATGGGCAGGTTTTAGCGATTATTTTTCTCTTGTCAACATGCTAACTTGGCTAGTCAGGCCTTTCGGAGATAATAATCCACTGTTTTGCCATCAGCGTATCCATTTTCCTGCCGCTTAATAAAGATAAAAACCAGCGGGCATCAGGAAATTTCCAAGCCATAGCGGGGGTGGCAGCACGCAACTTTAAACCGCCTGCTGTCGCCAGCTCAATAGCGGTTTCACGTACAAAAAACCGCAAGTGGGTACGATCCAGCAAGCCTGACTCGCGATATTTAAAATCCCCCTTAACTAAAAGCCGCCATATAAATTTCCAGTTGCGGATATTAGGCACTGAAACAATTAAAATCCCTGACGGTTTCAGCAAAGCACTCAATTTACGTACTTCCTCCCACGGATCCACCAGATGCTCAAGTACATCCAGACATAAAATCGCATCTAAAGAGTTTGCAGGAATAAACTCGCCCCACGGGCAATTTTCCACTGCTCCGCACCATACTTTGTGCCCTTGTTTATTGGCCAATTCTGCCTGCCCGGCATTTAATTCCACCCCAAAAGTATGCAGCCCAGCATAACGCTCACGCAGGAAATCCAGTGTCGCCCCGCTGCCACAGCCAACATCCAGCACCCTCCCTAATGTTTGCGGCAGGAACGGGATAATATCCAGACGGGCGGAAGCATAATATCGGGACATAAACCTAGCAGTCTTAACGATCAGTTATAAAAATGGAGCGGGTGAAGGGAATCGAACCCTCGTGTTCAGCTTGGAAGGCTGACGTTCTACCATTGAACTACACCCGCAAACTTAAACCGCAGCCAATGTGGCATATGCCAAATATTAGTAGCGGGTTCTAGTCCAGCCCGACTGAAAAATCAATAGCGAATAACAAACCTTTGCCCAAATAACAAAATATCGTGCAAAGCAAATTTAATGTTGTATAAATGGCAAACACTTCAAGTGTCATTAACCAACCACCATATACCTTAAGGAGATTACCAATGAAACGCTCTCTTACCCTAGGATTAATCCTTACCGCAATTTCGGCCTCTGCCATGGCCACCACAATGGCAACCCCGCCCGCTCCTAATCAGCCTGCTGGCGATCATATGGAAAAACCTATGGGCATGATGCAGGATAAAATGGGTGGGAATATGCATAACCGCATGGAAGAGCATATGGACCGTATGTGGAAAGAAATGGACGCTAATGGCGATGGCTCGATCTCCAGCGAAGAATCAGCAGCTTTTGGCAAGAAAAAGTTTGATGAGCGCGATGCTAACCACGATGGTAAAGTAACCCGCGAAGAGTGGGATGCCTTCGGTGAAGCAAGAAGGAAAGAAATGATGGAAAAAATGGGCAAAATGCATGAGGGTATGCCTATGGGCGGCGGCATGCCTCCTATGGACGGTAAAAAACCAGATGGCGCAACCCCTCCTGTTGAGAAGAAATAGTTCGTTTTCGTAAAGCGTAAGACGTAAACCGGCTACGTCTTACGTTCTACGTCTTACGCCGCACGAATATGACCAGATTCTCTGCAACAATCCTGACCCTGTTCCCCGAGATGTTCCCCGGCCCTCTGGGGCATACCTTGGCAGGTAAAGCCTTGGAAAAAGGCATCTGGGAATTAAAATCCCTGCAAATCCGCGATTTTGCCACTGACAAGCATAAAACCGTCGATGCTCCATCCTATGGTGGCGGTACTGGTATGGTCATGAAACCAGACATACTTGATGCCGCCATAGAACATGCCAAATCGTTAACCTCCCGAAGCCCGCTAATCATATATCCTTCACCACGCGGTATCCCAATAACTCAGGAACTCGTGGAAAACCTTAAAAATGAAGAACTTATAATATTATGCGGGCGCTTTGAAGGGATAGACCAAAGGGTTATCGATCATCATAACATGCTTGAGGTAAGCCTCGGGGATTTCGTACTTTCCGGCGGAGAAATAGCGGCCATGGCCCTGCTCGATGCCATAGTACGCCTCCTTCCCGGGGTAATAAGCAACCCAGCCGCGCTTTCGCAAGAAAGTTTTGCCACCGGCAAAGAATTCACTAGACTACTGGAATATCCGCATTATACTCGCCCCTCCATTTGGAATGGGTTGGCAGTACCGGAAGTGTTGTTATCCGGTAACCACGCTGAGATTGAAGCATGGCGGCTTGAGCAAGCAAAGGCAGTAACGCAGGCTCGTCGGCCGGATTTATTGACAAGAAAGAAGGAATAGTAAAATGAATTTGTTACAGAAGATCGAAAAAACAAACCTTGAGAAATTGGCTGCTGGTAAGCGCCTTGATGATTTCGCGCAAGGTGACACCATAAAAGTTGGTGTACGCATTATCGAAGGAAACACTGAGCGTACACAGACCTTTGAAGGTGTTTGCATCGGCAAGAAGAATGCCGGTGTGCGCTCTTCTTTCACCGTACGTAAACTTTCCCACGGCGAAGGTGTTGAACGCGTATTCCCGCTTTATTCACCACGCGTTGAAAGCGTAGAACTCGTGCGCAAGGGTGAAGTTCGCCGCGCGAAACTATACTACCTGCGCGGCCTCACCGGTAAAGCTGCTCGAATTACCGAGAAGCGCGACGCTAAAAAAGCGGAAGCGTAATAGATCATTAGATAACTAGATTACGGGATGACGAGATAAGTAATTTAGTTCTTATCATCTCGTCATCTTATCATCTGGTAATCTAATTTATGTCTAAAACTCTTTTCGAAAAAATCTGGGAAAGCCACCTGGTCGATGAACAGGCTGATGGCACTTGTTTAATATATATCGATCGTCACCTGATCCACGAAGTCACCAGCCCGCAAGCCTTTGAAGGCCTGCGCGTGAGTGGCCGCAAAGTGCGCCGCCCCGATTCAACCCTCGCGGTGCCGGATCATAACGTACCCACCACTCCTGAGCGCAAGCAAGGCATCATCAAAGATGAAACCTCGCGCATACAGGTGGAAACCCTCAAAAAGAACGCCGAAGAATTTGGCATCACCCACTATGCGATGGATGATAAACGCCAGGGCATCGTGCATGTGGTCGGCCCCGAAGAAGGCTTTACACTTCCGGGCATGACCATCGTCTGCGGTGATTCG
>CAZUXB010000072.1:0-3107 GCA_964624555.1 uncultured Rickettsiales bacterium
GTGAAACCGGTTCCGGCACCTTGGAAAGAAGGATTTTCCGTATCTCACGCCAGCCGTAAAACAAATCATGGAGATGGGAGGCGGGTTTATTATAGTCAGGGGCTTTGACGGCTATTCTCGCCTGCAATTCATGCAGCATTTCCACTTCCGCTACCTGGCCGATCAGCAGGATATCGCGATCCTTGCAGACAACCAGGTCGCAATCGGTTTCTTTATATTCATTTTGCAGTGTAGTCAGTATTTCGTCCGGAAAGGATGAGTCCACTTCCTGCATGGGCTGCTCGAAATGCAGGTGCATACAGCGCCATGATTCCAGGCTGGCCGGATCGCGGCCGATGCATTCGGCAAGCGAATGGATATAGTGCTCCGCGTCTTTCTTAATGATACGCATGGGTTCTCCTATCGGTGAAAGTGGGGCAGCGCTTGATGTATTGATGGAGCTTGTCGGGTGTGAACGGTTTGGCGACAAATCCTTGGGCGCCTTGCCGCATCGCCTGCAAGACGTTTTCCTTATCGCAATTGCCGCTCAGCATGATGATGTAGGCCTGCGGGTCGAGCTGGAGAATGCGCTCCAGCAGCTCATGACCGCTGACGTTGGGAAGGTTAATATCGAGAAAGAGGATATCCGGCGCCAGGTGCGCATAGGTGGGCAGGGCCGACTCGGCGTTTTCCAGGCTGGTGAGGCGGTAATCTTTTCCCAAAAGATTACCCATGAGGCGGCGCGAAAATGCATCGTCTTCGATCACCATGATCTCAAGCACTTTGCGCTCTGCGCGGCGTGTGCCAATGGCTGCGCGGTGATGTTCGCTGACCTGAGTGTTCAGGATTGCCTGACGTTTAACCGATGCACGTTCGGCTTGTGCCTGGGCCAGCTGCGCTGCCTTGGCGTTTTTTTCAGCCTGTTCTTTCTTTTCCAGCCTGGGTTCCAGAATGGCAAGCAGGCGGTTGGTATCTTTGCTTAGGTCGTAAAAATGGAATTCGCATTCCAGTGTGGTTAAATCGAATGCCCTGGCAACCGCCAGCGCTAGCTTGTGCGCTAACCGGGCGTGCAGGCCGGGCGATACAATAAATACCTCGCCTGCTTCGCAAAAATATAATTTGCACTCAGGATTATCAAGCGTTGCCTGCACCACAGGGGGAAGCTGTTCATACAGCGTATCAAGGCGTATTTTTTGCGACGGGAAGGTGAATGATATGCTTCCCGCTTCGCTATCGGTATGCAGGTAATGGTTAAGCGCCTGCACTAATTTAATCTCCGCATCTGAATCAATAAGAATCATACGTTACGCTCTTACTGTATGATTTTATTTTATAATTAATGCGGTTATCTTTTGTTAATCCTATATGGACCTATGGTTGTATTATGTATATTTTTGCTAACAGCAGGTGTGGATTTTTGGGGGTGAACACAAGAAATTGTTAATACTTAGCTGTGCATCCTATGTTTTGTGCAGAATTAGGATCAATTTGAAAGGACTTTAAGTTTTTAGCTTTAATTGGCGGAGCAGAAGCATTTAAGCCCATGAACTCTCCGCTGCAGTTTTCCTGGATTTTTTGATTCTCTCTCAACCAACTGGTGCTGGTTTAAATGAAGCAACAACTGTTGGTTAAAACTCTAGGTTTTTCAACTATCCTCGTGCCGATTCATAGTGCGCGGTGGACGATTGACTTCTTGTTCTGATTTGGGACCAACCCCGCGCTTCGGTTCGCTTTGCGTAATATAAAAATCTAAATCATCTGCTATATGTCCCAAACTTCCACTAGAATGAGTAGGCGCTGATTTCATTGCGCTTCTTGCACTTTGAACAGCGACAGTAAGGGCGTTTTCATTTCCATCCCGTAGTGACTGCTGCAATTTTTTTAAGCTTTCAGCTAGCTCAAGTGCTTCTGGTTTTTTGAAAGGATTGCGTTCTGCTGATGTGCGTATAGTGGATTCTAATTGCTGTAGACCTTCAAGTATATCCGCTGGAGTTATTGTGATATGTTTTCTCGCTTCAGCCCAGAGTTCTGAAAGACTAGTTTTAACTCCATATTCCTCTTGATTTGCTGCATCACTAGCAAGTTTCTTAAGTAATAAAATTCTTCCATGAATTTGCGGATCATTATTTCCTGACGTTTCATGCTCTCTCAAATCTTGGGCCAATAGTCTAAGGTTTCTGTAGAAAGGAACGGCTACCTTTTGTTGATGTCCATATTTCGTTTGTACCGTTTCTGTACTTCCTAATGGCTCATTTTTTAGCAACTCATGCATACTTAAACGTGGCAATAGTGCTTCTAGCGCATCTGCTATGATTGCAGGTGTTTTCGGCTCAGGAGATACGGGTTTGCTAATTGGAGTGGTCGAATATTGAGATGGTTTGGCAATTGATGGCCGACCTCCTGTAAGTCCTGACATCATAAGAGCTACATTTTCGGCAGCTTGATCCGGATGCCTTCCCATTTTACGTAAAAAATCATCGTGCTGTTGTTTATAAGTTTCTGGTGTTGGTTCTTTATTAGCTGCTATATCATCAATGAACATATCAGCTGGGCGAAACATCCATAGCGTATCCTGCCGAACTCCACTCCAATCGGAATGCATGTAATCTACTTCTGCACGCTTAGCCTGTTCGATTAATGGTTGCTCTCGGGAAAATCGCTCTCCTCTTTCGGATGCTTCAACAAGCTGGGTAAGTGCAGCCATTAGCGGTGCATACTCGGTCTTACTTGTATCAAGCATCCCAGAAAGTTGTGCGAGTTTGTCTTTAATATCTGACATCTTATTCCCTCAACCTATAAGTTAACTGATACCATTAAAAAATTAACTTTCTAGAACTCAAGCACTTCTCTCCATACCTCTGTACACAATTTCTATAGGTATAATCAGTAACTTGTAGCACGATTGCGTATTCGCATTCGACCATATTTTACCGCAGCGGTAAAAAATCAGCCTATAAATAGCGATTTTACGAGGCTCTCTGCTACGGGTTTTATATTAGCTAATTACCGGAGCGGTAAAAGAAATCTCCAAATGGTGGCGGTGTTTATTCAACTCGCCAACTATTGGTTGTAAATGGCGGAGCGGGGGGGATTCGAACCCCCGATACGGCTTTACAACCGTATAACGG
>CAZUXB010000073.1:0-2797 GCA_964624555.1 uncultured Rickettsiales bacterium
TGCGTCCTGGCTCTCAAATATTCAGAAAAATACCATCATTTCCGCTTATGTGCATATTCCTTTTTGCAAGGAGATGTGCTGGTTCTGCGGTTGCCACACGAAAATGACCAAACGTTACGAGCCAGTTCAAGACTATGTACGTGTACTTTTACAGGAAATTGAACTGCTCAGAACAATTTCAGGGGGCAAGGGTAAACTTGTCAATATTCACTTCGGTGGCGGCTCACCAAGCCTTTTGGAAGAGGCAGAATGGCTTTCAATTTTGTACTCTATGGCAGCAGCGTTTGATTTTACAATGCCGGGTGAGCTTGCCATTGAGCTTGATCCGCGTACGACAACAGACAAAAACATTCAGGTCTATGCGAAGCTCGGTTGTAACAGGGTAAGTATCGGCATTCAGGATTTTAACTCTGAAGTTCAGCAGGCGATTAACCGCATCCAGCCTTATGCAATGGTAAGAACGGTAACGGATAATCTACGTAATGCTGGAATAAAAGATATTAATTGTGATCTGGTTTATGGCCTGCCACATCAAACTTTAGACCGCTTCTGTTATACATTGGAGAAAACTCTGGCACTGGATCCTGCCCGTATTTCCCTCTTTTCTTATGCCCACATGCCGCATATAAAAAAGCACCAAAGGTTAATAGATGAATCATGGTTGCCAAGCGTTTCTAATAAATTACAGATTTTTGTTGAGGCGGCACGCTTATTGGAAGCAAGTGGTTATGTAGCTGTAGGTATGGATCACTTTGCTAAACCTGATGACCCTATGACTATTGCTATGAAAAATGGTAGCTTAAGGCGTAATTTTCAGGGATATGTTGTGGATTCTACCGATGTATTAATTGGAATTGGCAGTTCAGCCATCAGCCAGTTTCCTGAAGGCTATACGCAAAACAGCTCCATCACACCAGACTATATTGAAAAAGTAAACAACGGCTTGCTACCGACAGTCCGTGGCTGGAGCAATAGGGGTGATGATCTTGCACGTAAAAAGGTTATAGATACCCTAATGTGTTTTATGGCCGTTGATATTGCCGAAATTGCCGAAGATTTTTCACTCTCTGCCGATTATTTTGATGATGCGGTGTGCGAACTAAGAACTTTGGAAAGAAAAGGTATCCTGGCGATAGATGGTAGGCGTATAACTCTCACTACTCCATACCGGATGCTCGTGCGTGTCGTAGCCTCGGCTTTTGATAAATACCGTAGCGTTACTCCTAGTAAATATTCTAAAGTGGCATAAAGTTTAAAGGCATCATTTTCATCTCTTGCTGTTACATGCCTATTTCTTATAAATGGCGGCGCGTAGTGAATGGTTTTCGAACTTGCCCAACGAAATACCTATTGATAGTGCAGCATAGTATCAACTACACGGCTAGTAGTTTCATCAAACGATTGGCTGCGTGATTGATGGTTATGGCTTTGATTTTTCTTTTACGACCATTTTATCATCGGCATTGAAAACAATGCTGTTGTTTCCAGTCGAGAGAGCCTGAACAAGTCGCGCTTGAAGAAGCATAGGGTTGCTTTCATACATACCCGAAGAATTGGCAAGATTTCTGAGAACAGCCTGCTCGCCTCGCGCTTTTTCAAGTTGCCGCTGCGCTTCTTTTTGTGCCTCAAGTATGCCAGAAAACGCTTTTTTGAGGTTGGCAGGAAGCATGATGTCTTTCACTGAAAGAGTGGAGATGGTTAAACCAAGTCCGTTTGCTTTTTCAGAAACGCCAGCTAGCAATTGTGTGTCAATCTCGCCTTTTTTCTCAAGTAGCTCGTCAATCGTGACTGCACCTACCAAATCACGCAAAATGATTTGTGCAAGATTGTAAAACTCGGTCACATAATTTTCTGACTGATGCTTGGCTTTAACAGGGTCGGTTACTTCATAGAATCCAACCAAGGTGATTTTGATGTTTACATTGTCTTTGGTGAGAATTTCTTGACCAGGTAGCGTCACCAAGGTTTTACGGGTATCAATAACCTGAATCGCAGAATTTGATTTGAGGTAATAATATTTGCCTGCGCTCAATGTTTTTACGAAAGAGCCTTTTTTATAAAGCAGCCCTTTTTGAAAATCATAGATTGTCACGGCGGCAAAGAAACGTACCCAGCAATAAAGCGCGGCGACCAGCGTTACAAGTAACAATACAGCTTCAAAATTCATAACGCCCTCTTATCAGTTATTAAGGTGGGTTTTGCTCCAAGTATCACAATACACAGGGGAGGTCTTACCCGCATGCCTGTTTTTCGTTTGCATCAAAGCAGGCACAAGGAACAAAACCCTAAATGAATAGGTTCACAGCCTGGTGCTGTAGCTTTACGACAAAACAAATCGAGATTCGAAATTTCAGCCATTCGCACTACAGCGTCACCTTTTTACAGGTGATTTCATTCGAGTTCAAGCACTTAATCAGCAGGATTGTGCTCAAGCACAAACTCGACGTAACCCATCAGGTTGCGTGCGCTCTTGTGTATTTCAGCATCGGACATGATGCGCCCTTCTGATTTTGCTAGCGTCCGCAATTTGTCGCAGAGCGTTTCATAAGCGGTTGGCTCGTGTTTCTGTTCTGATTCCATAAATCCTCGCTATATGGTAGTGAGATAAAAACGCATTCGAGATTCGAACCTGAAAATGCTTTGCATATCAATATTATAACAAATTGCGGTGCAAATAAAGCGTGTTTGCGAACTTCTAAAATGTGAGGAACTGCGCCAGTTTGAAATTCACTGGCTGTAAAATGGCGGACAGGGCGGGATTCGAACCCGCGATAGAGTCACCCCTATACACACTTTC
>CAZUXB010000074.1:0-2737 GCA_964624555.1 uncultured Rickettsiales bacterium
TTTCTATTTTGCGCATCGTTGATTTCCTCCCAACGATACTGACTATCAGTGACGATGAGAGAGCCCGTAGCTTGTGCGATATACAGCGACATCTCGAAATTAGGTGTCATGTTCGACATCAATAATTGCCCGCCTTCGCTACCGTAAATGACATCGTCCTGCAATAGGCTGAGTTGGTCGGCTTGCCGTTTGCGCTCAATATATTCGAGCGTTTTTTCTATTTCCTCGCCGGTGAGATGCGGAAGAGCTCGTTGGATTTGCTGTTTCTGCTTATCCTTAGGAATCATCCAGATGGTACGTTCAAATTCATCTTTATTCAGCTGCTCCATCATCCCTTTATCCTTATTAGCAATAGGACGATGTCGGGTGCGTTCTTGTGCCCTATCAAGCATTTGCTTATGTAAATGATAATCAAAGGCACATGGATCGGGAAACAAATTGATATATCCCGCATCAATGAAGGGCATAAGAGATAGGAATAAGGCAGTATTCTTCAGTGTCTGGAGTTTGTACTGATGAGGATTATCTGTAGGGCTATATTCTTTCCTTACCGACCACGGGTTCAGGAATGGGTTTTGAACCAAAATTTCATCGAAATAGGGAACGAGGCTAGTTACAGAGCCGCCAATGGTTCTTGGGTCAATAATGCCAGTATATAAAGCTCTCAAATTTCCATCTGGTTTCGGCAAAAGTTTGAGCGGATCGGTTTCGAGGGGCCAAAGATAGCCGTAAAGCTCATGAATTTCTTTAACCTGTTCGCTACTCAATTCGCGGCGCACATCTTCCCACGTTTTATTATCGGCCAAACCAAGGATTTTAGTAATCCCATTGGCGAGAATGATGTTTCTCTCACGAATGCTCAGTTCCTCCCATGTGGTGCGCTGAGAAAGTGGTTTATTTAAACAGCATTTTTTGTATTTGTGAGCACTACCGCAGCCGCACGGATCGTTTCGGCCAGGCTCCAGAGTTGTCTTTGGTTTTTTCAAATATTTGTTTTCTGGCTGAGTGCGGCCAAATGCATCTTGGTAATGGCTACTTCCATCCTTGTATCCAACATACATTTCCCCACCAAAGCCCCATAGCTCATCAGCCGGAGGAAGCAGAACTTTACCTATCTCAGCCCATGATGGGTGAATCTTGCGCTCAGGATAAAGCCATTCTTCTTTGGCAGCTCCGATAAATCGGTGGGCTCTCCTTTTGAGTAGGTAATTAATTTTAATAACTTCTTCTTCACTCAGCGCACGGGATTTAATGAAGGCGTCTATGCGCACTAAGCTATTTCTAAAATTACGAGCATTTGTACGTTTTTCAGTTGGGTTCTCGGTATTGGGAGCTTTTGCGTATTCGTAATTTGTCAAAATAAGGCAGTGATCTTTATCCAACGGAAAAATAGTCTGGGTTCCCTTTAGTGCTATAGATGGATCGTTGGGATATGCGCACACAACGCTGTCTGGCGAATACGCCGGATTGTAGAGGGTAACGGGATGATCGGTGACGATAAATTTTGTTTCAGAATTTTTAGCGGAAACAATTTCTCTCACACCTTCAGCCCATAATGTGCAGTGCATTGTCCGTATCGCCTGCATCTCAAGCATTAAGGCAAGTTGGTCAAGCCTTGGATAATGTTCTTGAATCCATTGCAGCCCCTTGGGTGTCCTGATTTTTTGCGCATCAATGTATGAAAAGAAGTTTTCAAAACAATGATGCCACTCAGAATAATCATCCCCTACGAACGCTCTTACTGCACGTGAACCCTTTGTATCGATGTCCCCAAACAGGTAACGTTCAATCTCATCATTGACGTAGTTGCCAAAGAAGGTGGTGTAGAGATCGGTCTGAAAGAAGCATTGAGAAGGTGACTTCCAGCGCGGTGCATTTAATTCTTTAGTTGAGCCATCCGGCAATAATATTCTATATGGCTCAAAATCGAGGTAACGTAGCTGTCCTTTCTTTTCATCGAAAAGGAAACCTCGTTGATACCATTCGGGTACATAATGATTGTCTCTTGTTTCTGGCACACCAATTCCACACCATTAAGAGAAAACTTATGCCGCCATATACCGGCGCTGCAACGCCAATAACGGCTCAAAATTCCCACGATCCGCTTCTTTAACCGCTCGAATATAATCTGAGCGTATAGGACTTTCCCGGTTCATTTCCGCAGGCCAGATTGGCAGAGCCTTACCATGTTGTTTAAGCCAAATATCTGACAACATGCGTGACCAGCGGCCATTACCATTAGGGAAAGGATGAATCCACACAGCGCGATGATGCAGACGCACCACCTGTTCAATCAATTCCATGCCGGTGCTTTCCCAGCAGTGCAAATCATCGATCAGCTTACGCAATTCTTCTGGAATCATATATGCCGGAACGCCAATATTGGGGTTCCCGCTGGTTCTAATTTGTCCGGCCCATGTCCACACATTGCCATACATTTCTTTATGCAGACGGATTATCCAATCGACTGTAAAGGGAGCAGATCGTTTAGAAGGCTTGCCTGCCAGATATTTTAGCACGGCTTTGGCAATATTTTCAGCTTCTGCCACATAAAGTGCTTCAATGGTAACAATGTTCAGCTTTAGACCGGAAGCATCGTCAATAGGTGTTGCCCCTTCTATGGTTGGGAAAACAGGCATTACGCGCTCCAGATTTTACTTTTTGGGCCAGCCATCAATTCATAGAAAAACCGCTGTTCAACGGCTTTCGCAGAGGGCGCTGTCAATCCTTGCGCTTC
>CAZUXB010000075.1:0-2040 GCA_964624555.1 uncultured Rickettsiales bacterium
GGAAATCGTCCGGCCCTTTTGGGGGATCTTTGTCGGTGGGAAGCTTAAGCTTCGGTGTATTGCCGCCTTTGCCCAAATTGACCTTGGCAAATCCCTGTTCTTTTGCCTGCACCGCCGCCCGCGACAAAAATGGCTCGCAGAGATGATCATATGTATCACTGAGGCGTTCCCATGAATCAAACACCAGCGCCTTATCTTTTACCCATGCATAAGTTTGGGCGACAATTTCTGGGCGTTCAGAGTCTTTTTTCCGTCTCATCACCACATAAAATCCCCCGTTGGGAGAGCTATACCCATGCAGCGCTTCTTCTTCTCCGGCGTTACGCACCGACTGGCAGCAATTGGTGATATCTCCCAGTACCAGTCCGCGCGGATCGGCGGCGCTTAATTTCGCCATATAGTAGCCCAGTTTGCCGAACTCGGCGCCGTCCACATAAATATCGGGCAAGCGTTCACCTTCTTTGCCCATGTCTTTACTGGCTCTTAAGGCAGCGTCAAAGATTTCCGGCTCCAGCCCCAGTTCATGGCATATATTCGCCAGTACTGGATGCTCCTTACCACACTTATACATGAACTGCCCGGCGAGAGTTCGCACTTCCGAAAGATTCTTTGGCGAACGCCCCAACTCTTTTTCTATCTGCGGAGCCACCTGAATATATTTCACCAGCGCAGGGCCGAACTTTTGCGCCATGCCGCGCCAGGCGGCAATATCCCACACCCCTTGCTGCGGCGGATCAAACCGGCAGGCTTCCTGCACGGGTTTGCGATCCATCAGCTCCAAGTATTGTTCACCGTTGATTTCGTCACGGACATACGAAGACAGTCGTTTCTTACGGTCTGATTCCCGGTCCACCGGTTTAGCCCATGTATTTAGGTAGCGAAGCGCCTCATTCTCTGAACCAAAGAGAACAGAGAGCTTATAGGCTTGCGTGCAGACATGCGCATCAATGGTGCCCTCTACCCGTGCACGCGCGGATAAATAGGGAAATAATTGTTCATAAGCTTTTGGGCTAAACCCATATGGAGATTCCATTTCCAGGTATTTAGGAGGCTCTAGCCCTGCAATGTCCTTCCAGTCATCATTTACAGGAGCGCATTCCTGTGCCAGAAGATGTTTCGGAACATTGGTAATATGTCGTACCACTTCTGGGGGGAAAAAACGGTCCACCAATCCAAGCTTCAGAGAAGTGTCATAAATATCAAGTAGTCGCACTCCCCCAAAACCGTATAAAGTATCCGCATCCTTGTTACTTAAGTCACAACGATCTACTACATACGGGAATTGCTTGCGCAGATAATCTGCAATTTCAGGGCGACAACTGCACATCGCTTGATCGAAGCCTTCAATAGCTGCTTTTGCTATGCCATTCTTTTCTTTGTATAAGCCTTGCTCAATAATAAACTGCACTACAGGCAGATGGCCACATTCCGCCGCTACTGGTATTCCTTCACGAAAATCAAAATCTATTAATGCATATCCTTTATCCAGCAACTGCTTAAGCATCTGCATATCACCTTTACGGCATGCAATCACAAACTCTGTTTCATATTCTGGTGCCGATGTATTATTTCCTGGTTTAATTTTTTTGAACTGATATTCGTCTGGAATCATCACGCCTCGCTCTCCGGCACACGGAAGGCCAGCTGCATAATAAGGGGATGCTCCCACAGTTTTTCCTGCGTGGCCGCGGAAAACTCCGCTTTGCGCAGGAGCGCATTGATTGCTGCAGCATCTGAGCGCAGCGCCAGCTTGTGCCGGTCGATAAGCGGGATGCGCGTGCGCGGCCAGACCAGCACGCCGTCTTTTTCATCGGCGAGGAGATGCAGAGGTTTTCCACATGAGGTTACGCGATAATGTTTCATCAATCAGGCTAAATGGTTTATTTCACGACAATATTTAACCATTTTCATTGCTGCTGGTGTGTGAAACTTTTATGACAACACTGCCTCAACCTTTCAATGCCCGACTAACCGCCTCATATTTCGGCAATCCCCGGATAGGTCCCAGCGCGGCCAGGGTCAGTTTGCTCTTGCATAATT
>CAZUXB010000076.1:0-1630 GCA_964624555.1 uncultured Rickettsiales bacterium
CACCTTGCCCATGCGCGATGCGTTTTCCGTGCTGTTCTTCGTATCCGTAGGCATGTTGTTCACACCCGCAACGCTGATTACCTATCCGGTGCCGGTGCTGCTGACTTTCCTGATTATCGTGGTGGCTAAGGGCGCTGCAGCCCTTGCCATTGCCCACTGGTTCAAGCAAACTAGGCAAACCGGCTATACGGTCGCCATCGGTCTGGCGCAGATCGGTGAGTTTTCCTTCATTCTGAGCGGCCTCGCACTAGCCGACGGCCTGCTGCCGCGTGAAATGTACGACCTAATCCTCGCCGGCTCCATGCTCTCCATCGTCGCCAACCCGTTCCTGTTCCGCTTTTACGATGTAAAGTTTGGCAGGCAGGCGGGATAAGCAAACCTGCATTTATAATGTGAACGCAGTAACGCGCCTGTATTCTGTGAATTATACCTATCGTTTAGTTAGCATCTTTTTGTAATAAAGTTTCATTTCCTGTAGCAACCTCGATGTTTTTATCCAGATTCAGTCCACAGCAAGGGCAGAAATGAACTTTAGGGTTCCATTTGGAGCCATAGCCTCTCCCCGAAGTAAAAGCAAAAGCAAGCGAGTAATTACATCTTGGGCAACGGAGCCGATAATGCATAAAAAGAAAAGATGTAATGGCAGTTATAAATCCTATGAACGGAATCCACTGGTAATCTGGAAAGCGTGCTGTGGCAAAAAAACTAACCAGTGTAAAGACAAACGCTAAACCGCATATTTTGGTTAACTTGCGCGCTTTTTGAGAAAGTAAGTCTCGTGCATTCATATAATCAATTTTTTAGCCAGAATCTGTGGATTATACATGATATCACTCATATCTGGTGGGCGGTACAGGGATCGAACCTGTGGCTTCTACCGTGTGAAGGTACTCGAACCACCGACCTCCACGATGTCAACGTGGCGCTCTAACCAGCTGAGCTAACCGCCCGGGAAGGGTGCTTATAGCAGGAAAGTTTTACTTAAGGCAATGGACTTATAACATTGACTTGCATTGCGACCAGCTTTCCACTGTATAATTAATAAATTAATATAAAAAGCAATAACATACGGCATGGTTAAAAAGCATGGCTTTAGGGAATCCGTATTCTTATACCAACCCCGCTCACACACGCGTTGCTTTAAACAGCTCCGTCAGCTCCTTCGCCATGATCTCCGGTAGTTTCTCCACGTTCGCAATCGTCACCGCGCGCTTGTAATAGCGCGTCACGTCATGGCCGATACCGATGGCCAGCAACTCCACCGGCAGTTCATCCTCCACATAGGCGATTACCTCGCGCAAATGCTGGTCCAGGTAGCTGCCGCTGTTGGCGGAGAGGGTGCTGTCGTCCACCGGCGCGCCGTCAGAGATCACCATCAATATGCGGCGCTGCTCGGGCCGCTTCACCAGTCGGTCACATGCCCAGAGAATGGCTTCGCCGTCGATGTTTTCCTTCAGCAGCCCATCCTTCAGCATCACACCCAGCGATTTCTGCGCCTTGCGCCACGGCTGGTCGGCGGATTTATAAACGATATGACGCAAATCATTCAGCCGCCCCGGATCGCGCGGCTTGCCATCGCGCATCCACTGCCGGGCGGACTGGCCGCCTTTCCAGTCGCGCGTGGTAAAGC